>NZ_JBWKWR010000004.1:349392-479497 GCF_059422325.1 Duganella sp. GW821-FHT01E12
ACCCTCTCCGCCATAATTAAATAAGAAAGCTCCCGCAAGGGAGCTTTTTTATTTCTACTGCGGAAAGGAGCGAGCGCAGCTCGCGCGTGGGATTCGAAGACTCGCGCGTACTAGCGCGAGGGCGGCCTGCGAAACGTAGGCGAATCCCACCCTCTCCGCCACGAATAGCAGTAGAGAAAAAAGCTTCCGGAAGGAAGCTTTTTTTTCGTCCGCGTTTTCGCTGCCGTGCGACGTAGCGAAAATAGCAATGCTATCATCGCCGCATTGAACCAATGCGAGGCGATATGGGCGGGAAGGCGATCATCAGACTGGGCGACAAGACCTCGCACCACGGCACGGTACTGGAGGGTCATCAGGACGTGATCGTGATGGGCAAGCCAGTGGCAGGTGTGGGGCACAAGGTCAGCTGCCCCAAGTGCCGGGGCACGCACACCATCGTCGAAGGCGCGGTCACGCACACCATCATGGGCATCAGCACCGCGGTGGAGGGGATGAAGACTTCCTGCGGCGCCGTCCTCATCGCATCGCAGCAGACCGATACGATCGGTTAAGCGTCGCCGCAGCACTTCTTGTACTTCTTGCCGCTGCCGCAAGGGCAGGGATCGTTGCGGCCAACTTTCGGGCCTTTCGGCGGATGCCAGTAGGCGTTGATCTGGATGACCGATGGCGTCACCGCGTCGGCCCAGGCGTCGCCTTCGCGCTGGAACGGCGCCAGCCATTCCGGATGGGCCGCCCGCAACGGCGCCCACGCCGCCGCGTCGGCCTGCATGCCGGCCGTGAATCCCTCGCACCATTGTTCCGGCCCCCAGCTGCCGCCGCATTCGTAGATGGGCTCGAAGCTGGACGGGTCTTTGCTCATCCAGGTGCGCATGTAGTGGTAGTGGCGCAGCAGCAGCGGCTCGGCGGCCGGATTTTTCAGGGCGGCGGGCAGCCAGCTTTCCGGCGCCGGCGCTCCCGGGCCAATGACGACGGCGGTCAGGAAGCCTTCCAGCCAGGATACGTCCTGCAGCGCGTCCAGCGCATCGTATTCGTCGTCGTTCAGTGGGGTGTGCTGCATGGTGTGGGCCTCGTTGTCTGTTGAGCCGACATTCTACGCACCAATCATGTGGCCATGTTTGCGAGTTTGGCAATATGATGCGTGTCGGCACCATACAATACCGACAACCAAGGAGCAGACATGAAACCGATAAAAACGCTGGCCGCCGCCAGTTTGCTGATGGGCGCGATGTGGGCCCATGCATCGGCCCCCGGCGGCGCGCCGGACGCCGCCCAGGTCAAGGCCGCGCACGACCTGCTGGTGTCGATGCAGGCCGAGAAGATGGTGCGCACCACCGCCGGCATGAGCAAGTATCCCAGCCCGGCCCAGCGCGAACTGATGATGACCAAGCTCGACAAGCTGCCCAATGAGACCGTCTACAGCCGGCTGGCGCTGCCGGTGGCGCGCCTGCTGAGCACCGAGACGGCGGTCGAGATGACCCGGTACTACCAGTCCAGCTACGGCCAGAAGGTGCTGACCCAGACCTACAACGGCCCGCCGCGCCTGTATCCCGCCGATCCGACCCCGACCGCCAAGGAAAAGGCCGAACTGAAGAAGCCGGCCTTCATCAAGGCCAACCAGGAGTTCAAGGCCGCCGAGCAGGCCATCCACCACGAAGCCTTCCTGCTGATCGGCGAGATCAACAAGGGCAAGTAAGCTATTTCGCCTTCGGCGGAACGGGCTTGAGTTTGGGTGTCTCGACGATCAGCACATGCTTGTCGACGGCGCCCGATTTTTCCTGCTTGACCACCTGCACGGCGACCGGGCGGCTGTCATGCACCGAGCGTGGACGTCTTGGAACCAGCATCTTCTTCCCCTGAGTGATTGTTGTTGAAGTCGCAAATGGGCGCGCCGGCGGATTTTGCAAGTTGTTAAATAGTAAAAAGTATTGGATACTTCAACTTTCACTCCTGAAGGAAGTTCGATGCTGAAGAAACTCGCCGTAGCCCTAGCCCTGTTGCCGCTGGCCGTGCAGGCCTCCAATTTGCCGGACTACCCCTTCATCCACGTCGGCGGCGAAGGCTTCCTGCGGGTCATGCCCGACATGGGCGAGATCGACTTCGACATCAGCGCCTTCGACGCCGACACCAACGCCGCCGTGGCCGTGGTGCAGGCGCGCGTGGCGGAAATCCAGTCCTTGCTGGCCGAGCAGGGCGGCGATCCCGGCAAGGATACCGAAGCCGAGGCGTCCTTCCGCGACATGCGCAAGGAAATGCGCAAGGCGGCCAATCCCGATCCGAACGCCGCGCCCGAATACGAGATACGCAGCGCCGTGCACATCGTGGTGCGCGACCTGACTAAATGGCGCGCCATCATGACGGGCCTGCTGAGCAAGCCGAACATCGACCACATGAGCACCGGCTTCGGCAAGAGCGACCGTCTGCAGACCGAACAGGAACTGACCGCCGTCGCGATCAAGGACGCGCAGCGCCGCGCCGAGGGCATGGCGGCCGGCTTCGGCAAGAAGGTGGGCGCCGTCACGGCGATCTCGTCGGGCCAGCTGCGCAACCTGACCAACGCCGTCGGCCTGCTGCCGGTGGACTTCTACAACAACCGGCGCGGCACCAGCGCCACGTCGGGGGAAAAGGACTTCCTGTCGATCCAGTCGCTGCAATGGTCGCAGACCGTGGACGTGATCTTCCGCATCAAGTGAGCGGCGCCGTGCGGGCCGTCCTCGATTGCCTGCCGCAAGGGCTGGACAATTTCGCGTGCAACGACTTCATACACAGCGCGCCGTTGACGGCCTGGCTGCCGGTGCTGAACCATCTGCAACGGGAATTCGGCTTGCCGGATGGCGTATGGGAGCGCATCCCGCAAGGCGCCAACGCCTTGTTCGGGCTGGGCGGCGACGTGATCGTCGAGCTGGTGCCGCCGAATTGGCGGCGGCAGGGCAATCGAAGATAAAGGAGAACGAATGTCCCTGATCAAAGTTATCGCCATCGTCCTGTCGGGCGCGGGCACCGTGGCATCGGCCCAGGACGTGCTGCTTGCCGGTCACGTGCAAAAGGTCATCCTGCAGCCATCGGGGACGGAGAATTGCCCTCGGCCTTGCCCGCTCGAGGCGCCGGTCCAGTCCAATGGCTTGCGTACCGTCTGCGTCTACAACGGCGGTGGTTGCGAGACCATGGAAGTCAAGGTGGATCATGTGTACCGCGGCGAGGCCGGTGGCGCGACGCGGCAGTTCAAGTCCCGCATCGGCGAATGGGGGCCGCGTTTTCCGGCGACGGAACAACAGATCATCGTCAGCGAAGAGGGGGGCTCGGTATCCTGGTCGATCGCGACGGTAAGGGATGGCCGGATCTTCATCGACCCCAAACGCCTGCGCCACATAGCCGGGGTTCCAACCGCGACAACGACCGGCGACGAGTTGATGGCGCTGGACGATGTGCTCGCTGGGGTCAAGTCTGACATTCGGACACGGCCTCTGCCGTAGCGCCCTCGCTACGGCAGAGGCCGTGTCCGAATGTCAGACTTGACCCCAACGGGGGTGCGCTGGCGCACGCCGGGCGGCGATCCGGCGCTTGTTTATCGGCGACCGCCCTCTAAGCTTTGATTAGGTCGATTTTTTCAAGGAGGACCGTCCCATGAATATCCGTGCCCACACCACGCCCGAACCCGATATGCCGCCGCCCCAGCCGGAAAAAGATCCGCCTCCGGACAATATGCCGCTGCCGGACCAGGCCCCCATCGAGGAACCTCAACCCAAGCAACCACCCGTCAAAACCTGATGTCCCGTGAGAAAGTGTGATAGTTGTTGCTCAATGGATACATATTTTAAACTTTGTGTTGGCCGTCACAACGGCGTAATGAAAGTGTTTCTATAATTTAGTCATGTCATCGTTTTTCCTCTCACGGAGAGCATCATGGGCAATTCCTTACACAACAAAATCTACCTCGGCCGTCGTAGCGTCGCCTTCAGTGCGAAGCGTGTCCAAGCCTTGATTTGTGTAGCGGCATTTGCCACCATCGGCCTGATCTGGCTGGCGATACGAGCGTTTTGATCCACACTTTATTTTCGTTTCGATGCGCCCGTACCGCCGCCGCAGGCGCCGGGAGGGCGTATACCTTGCCGTCGCTCCGCCGGGCGCGTACCATGAGGGCCGCAGCAGTCTCTTATGGATAAAATGGCAATGAAGAACGAGAAATTAACGCAAGACGAATACAACGCACTCGATGAGGTCAAGCGCGGCATCAAGGGTGAGCGTGTCAGCGCCTGCGTGGGCCGCAACACCAAGCGCCTGGCCGGCATCAAGCTGTTCAGCATCGCCAGGAACGGCCGCATCTCCCTCACCGACAAGGGCGAGGAAGTGCTGTTCCTGCGCCGCTGCGTGCTGGGCATGCGCGCCGTCGAGGCCGATCCGGCCAGCCCGCTCGACGCCGACGTCGCCCTATTCCTCGGCAAGAAG
The DNA here is from genome assembly GCF_059422325.1 of Duganella sp. GW821-FHT01E12. Lineage (NCBI taxonomy): Bacteria > Pseudomonadati > Pseudomonadota > Betaproteobacteria > Burkholderiales > Oxalobacteraceae > Duganella > Duganella sp. GW821-FHT01E12. The sequence continues at coordinate 353,836 of NZ_JBWKWR010000004.1, forward strand.
TCCCACATCGTGCCGCGCGCCGAAGGCGGCTTCGAACTCAGCGACAAGGGCCGGGCATCGCTGGCCGATATCGCCCAGCAAGGCCTGTAAGACAAAAACGCTCCTCCGGGGCGTTTTTTTTGCGGTAATGTAGAGGCATATCAAAACAAGAAGAGACCGCCTGTCGCCATGAAACCGGACACGTTGCAGAAATTCCGTAGACTGTTCGGCGTGCTCGTCGCGGCGGTCGCCGCGGTGTTGCTGCTGGTGTCGCTGTACGTGGCCCATGTGCTGCAGGCCAGCCAGGCGCGCTACTACGCCAACGCGGCCGAGACCGCCCACAACCTGGCGGTCTCGCTGGAAAACTTCCTGCAGTCGCATTTCGAGGAGGTCGATCTGGCCATGCGCCGCGCCGGCGTGGAGTTCCGCGCCATGCAGACGTCCGGCCGCTTCGACCCCGACCGGTTCAGCGCCTACCTGCGCACGCTGCGCGAACGCATCCCGAACGCCCAGGCGGTGCGCGGCTCGGACGCGGCCGGCCGCGTGATCTACGGCGAGCAGGTCGACCCGGCCCATCCGCAGGACCTGACCGTGCGCGAATTCTTCCCGCGCGCCAAGGTCGAGCACGAGCTGATCATCGGCCTGCCGGTCAAGTCGCGCATCAGCGGCGAGTGGGTGCTGCCGCTGGTCTATCCGCTGGCCATGCCGGACGGCAGTTTCGGCGGCACCGCCTACACGCTGATGAACAGCGCGCGCCTGACCGAGCTTTTCTCGTCGCTCAACACCGGCGCCCACGGCTCCATCGTGCTGCTGGACGACCGCCGCCGCGTGCTGCACCGCTATCCCTTCGTCGACACCATGGCGCTCGGCGCCACCATCAATGTCTCGCCGCAGACCCAGGCCATCCTGGACGGGCGGCAAAAGGGCGACACCTATATCATCCTCAGCGACCGCGACCGGCTCGAGCGCACGCTGAGCCTGCAGCGCGTGGGCCGCTATCCGCTGTATGTGGCGGTCGCGCTGGCCAGCGAGGATTTCCTGGCGCCGTGGCGCAAGGAGGTGCGCAATGCGCTGCTGTTCCTCGGCGTGCTGGTGGCGTTCGCGGCGGCGCTGCTGGCCGGCGTGTGGTACGCGATGCGCAAGCAATCGCAGGCGGTGCACCGGCTGGTCGAAGCCGACCGCGCGCTGCAGGCGTCGCTGGTGCGGCTGACCGCCTCCGAATCGCGCTGGCGCTCGCTGACCGAAGGCTTGCCGCAGATGGTGTGGACCGTCACGCCGGCGCTGCGCCTCGATTTCATCAGCCACCACTGGGAGCGCTTCAGCGGCGTGCCGTCGGCGCTGCTGATCGGGGCGGGCGACTGGGCGCCGGTGCTGCACCCGGACGACCGCCCGGCCTTGCTGGCCGAATGGCAGCGCGCCGCCGCCGCCGGCGACGCCTTCCGCTGCGATTGCCGGCTGCGCCGCCTGGACGGCGCCTGGCGCATCTTCGACAACCACGCGCTGCCGCAGAAGGATGGCGACGGCCGCGTCCTCGGCTGGGTGGGCAGCAGCACCGATTCCACCGAGGCGCGCGCGGCCCACGACGCGCTGCGGCAGGCCAAGGAGGCGGCCGACCAGGCCGGCCGCGCCAAGTCCGAGTTCGTGGCCAACATGAGCCATGAGATCCGCTCGCCGATGAACGCGGTGCTGGGCATGCTGCAGTTGCTGCAGCAGACCGAGATGAGCGAGCGCCAGCAGGACTACGCGGCCAAGGCCCACGCCGCCGCCAGCGCGCTGCTGGGCCTGCTCAACGACATCCTGGATTTTTCCAAGGTGGAGGCCGGCAAGCTGGCGCTCGACCCCCATCCGTTCCGGCTCGACAAGCTGTGGCGCGACCTGGCCGTGATCCTGTCGGCCAACGTCGGCAGCAAGAACATCGAAGTGCTGTTCCGCATCGATCCGCAGCTGCCGGCGCTGGTGGTGGGCGACGCCCTGCGCCTGCAGCAGATCCTGCTCAACCTGGCGGGCAACGCCATCAAGTTCACCGAGCAGGGCGAGGTGGTGCTGTCGGCCCGGCTGCTGGCGCGCGCCGACGACACGCTGACCATAGGCTTCGCCATCCGCGACAGCGGCATCGGCATCTCGGAAGAACAGCGGTTGCGCATCTTCGACGGCTTCTCGCAGGCCGAGGCGTCGACCGCGCGCCGCTACGGCGGCACCGGCCTGGGCCTGGCCATCAGCCAGCGCCTGGTGCGCCTGATGGGCGGCGAACTGGGCGTGACCAGCACGCTGGGCCAGGGCAGCGTGTTCGAATTCGCGGTCGAATGCGACGTGGCGGCGCTGCCGGCCGAGGCGCCGGACACCGCGGCGGCGCCCGAGCGCCTGCTTCTCAAGGGCCTGACCTGCCTGGTGGTGGACGACAATCCGGTGGCGCGCATGGTGCTGAGCGAGATGGCGCAATCGTTTGGCTGGCAGGTGGACGTGGCCGGCGGCGGCCACGAGGCGCTGGCCGCCGTCACCGCCCACATGGCCGCGCAGCGCGCCTACGACGTGGTGCTGATCGACTGGCGCATGCCGGTCTTCGACGGCTGGGAGACCAGTTGCGAGATCCGCAAGCTGGCGCCGCACGGCAAGCTGCCGCTGATCGTCATGGTGACCGCGCACGACCGCGAGCTGCTGGCGCAGCGCCACATGGAACTGGAGCCGGTGCTGGACGGCTTCGTGGTCAAGCCGGTCACGGCCTCGATGCTGTTCGACGCGGTGGCCGACGCGCGCATGGAAAGGCGGGCGCCGCTGGCGGCGGTGGCGCTGCCCTCGCTGCGGCGGCTGGCCGGCCTGCGGCTGCTGCTGGTGGACGACAATCCGGCCAACCAGCAGGTGGCCAGCGAGCTGCTGGGCAACGAGGGCGCGCAGGTGGAGGTGGCCAGCTCGGGGCCGATGGCGATCGCCGCCGCGTCGCGCCCCGGCCCGCCGCCGGACCTGATCCTGATGGACATCCAGATGCCGGAGATGGACGGTTACCAGGCGACGCTGGCGATCCAGCGCCTGCTGGGCGCGCAGGCGCCGCCCATCGTGGCGATGACGGCCAACGCCATGCCGGCCGACCGCGTCGCCGCGCTGGACGCGGGCATGGTCGACCACATCGGCAAGCCCTTCGACCTGAGCCAGTTGATCGCGGTGATCCTGCGGCATGCGCGGCGCGCCGGCGCGCCGTTGGCGCTGGCGGCGGCGCCGCCCGAAGCGGTCGCCGACGCGGCCGGCCCGGCGCCGCTGGCGGAGGCGGGCATAGCCAGCGCGGCCGCGCTGAAGCGGCTGGGCGGGCTGCATTCGGTGTATCTGATGGCCTTGCGCAGTTTTGCGGTGGAGGCGGGCAAGTTGTCGGCCGAACTGCAGGCCGCTGGCGCGGCGCAGGACGGCGGCGTGGCGCTGCCGCTGCTGCATACGCTCAAGGGCCTGGCCGGCACCGTGGGCGCCGACCGTCTGGCCGGCCTGGCACACCGCGCCGAGCAGGCGCTGAAGGCGGACGCCGGCTGGGCGCAGCTGGCGCCGGTGATCGACGCCATCCCCGGCGTGGTGGACGAGATCGAACGCCTGGTGCGCCAGCTGGACCCGGCCAGCGTACTTCCCGCGGTTTAGCGCGGCTGGAAACCGTCCGCGCTGATCTGCAGCTCGGTCACCTCGCCGTAGGTCTTGGCGATGTCGCGGATGGCGTCGGCTTTCCCCACCAGCACCGTTTGTAGCCTGGTGCGCGGGAAATGCTTGTCCACCAGCGCCTTGGCGCGCTCCGGCGTCAGGCTGTCGACATCCTGCATGAAGTTGTCGATCTGCTCGCGGCCCACCTTGGACGCGTACATATCGCCCAGCAAGCCGGCCAGCTGCTCGCCGGTCTCGTAGCGCGGCGGGAACTGGCCCTTGACGTAGGCCTTGGCCGATTCCAGCGTGGCCTGGTCGATGCCCTTGTCCCACAAACGCTGATAGGTCTTGTGCGCCAGCGCCAGCGCCGCCTCGGTCTTGGGCAGCGCGGTGAAGCTGGAGATGGCGAAGGTGCCGGTCTGCGCCAAGGTGGCGAACTCGCTGCGGGCGCCATAGGTCAGGCCGGAGTTCACCCGCAGCTCGTCGTTCAGCCACGAGGTGAAGCGGCCGCCGACGATGGTGTTGAGCACCTGCATGGGCACATAATCCGGATCGTTGCGCGCGATGCCGACGCCGCCGATCAGGAAGGTGGTCTCGATCGCGTCCGGCTTGTTGACCAGCCACACGCGCGCCTTGTCGGCCTGCACCTTGCCGTTGTCCTGCTGCGGCAGCGCCGGGCCGCTGGCCTTCCACGCGCCGAACAGCGACTCGATCTGCTTGCGCATCTCGGACGTCTGGAAATCGCCCACCACGATGATGGCGGCGTTGTCCGGACGGTAGTAGTGCTGGTAGTAGCCCTGCACGTCGCTCTGCTTGAGCGCGCCGACGCTGCTGACCGTGCCGCCGGGCGGATTCGCATACGGCGCCTGGCCGAACAGCATGGCGCGGTAGTAGTTGCCCACCACATTGCGCGGCGCCTCCTTGGCCTGCTTCAGGCCGTTGACCTTGCGCTCGCGCAGCTTGGCCAGCTCGGCCTCGTCGAAGCTCGGTTGCTGGACGATCTCGGCAAACAGCGGCAGCAGCGCGGCGCTGTCGGCGCGGGCGAAGTTGGCCTGCACCGTGCTTGCCTCCGTGCCGGCGCCGCCGGCCAGGCGGGCGCCGCGGAAGTCGAAGGCCTGGTCGATGGCGGCCTTGTTGTGGGCTTTGCTGCCCAACAGCAGGGCGTCGCCGGTCAGGTTGGACAGGCCGGGCTGCTTCTCGTCGTTGACGGCGCCGGCCTTGACCACGGCGCGCACCGAGATCAGCGGCACTTCATGGCGCTCCATCAGGTACACGGTCAGGCCGTTGGGCAGGGTGACGGTGTCGAACGCCGGCAGGCGGAATTCAGCTGCGGCGGCGCCGGCCAGCGGCGCGGCGGCCAGCACGGCGGCGGCCATTACGGTTGCTTTGATGCTCATCGGATCAATCCTCCTTCGCAGCCAGCACGCCGACGGTGCGCTGCGATTTCTTCAGGTATTTGGCGGCGACGGCCTGGATATCGGCCGGCGTCAGTTTTTCGTAGGCGGCCGGGGCGTCGAACATCTTTTTGTAGTCGCCGAAGAACACCTCGTAGTTGCCCAGCTGCTGGGCGCGGCCGTTGATGGTCTCCTGTTCGCGGTACAGGTTGAGCAGCTTCTGGTTCTTCACCTTTTGCAGCTCGTCTGCCGTCACGCCGTCCTTGACCAGCTTGTCGACCTCGGCCAGCAGCGCCTGTTCCAGCTGGGCCGGCGGCGTCTTGGCGGTGGCCACGGCCGACAGGTACAGCAGGCCCGGATCGAAGCCGTCCATGCTGCTGGCGCTGACCTGCGTGGCCAGCTGCTGCTCGACCAGCGCCTTGTACAGGCGCGAGGTCTTGCCGTCGCCCAGTATGCTTTGCAGCACTTCCAGCGCGTAGAAGTCCGGGCTGTTGGCGGCCGGGACCTTGTAGGCGATCGCCAGGTTGGCCGAGGTGGCCGATTCCTTGGCCACGAACACGCGGCGTTCGCCCTTCTGTTCGGGCTCCACGGTGCGCACGGCCGGCGGCAGCGCGCGCTTGGGGATGCCGCCGAAATATTTGGTGGCCAGTTTCTTGACCTCGTCGGCCTTGACGTCGCCGACGATCACCGACACTGCGTTGTTGGGCGCGTAGTAGGTGTTGAAGTAGCGCTGCAGGTCCTCCTGGGTCCAGGCCTTGATGTCGGACTCATGGCCGATCACCGGCCACGAATACGGGTGGGCCTGGAAGGCGACGCCGTTGACCTCCTCGTGCAGCGCGCGGATGTTGGAATTCTCCAGCCCGGTGCTGCGCTCGGACAGCACCACGCCGCGCTCGCTGGCGACCATTTTCGGGTCGATCGACAGGTGGGCGATGCGGTCGCTCTCCAGCGTGAAGATGGTCTCCAGCGAGGCCGCCGGGAACCAGTCCTGATACACGGTCAGGTCGTTGCTGGTGTAGGCGTTGTTGGAGCCGCCCTTGGCTTCCATGGTGCGGTCGAACATCTTCGGGCCGTAGTGCTTGGAGCCGTTGAACATCATGTGTTCGAAGAAGTGCGACAGGCCGGTGATGCCGGGCGCCTCGTTGCGCGAGCCGACCTTCCAGAACGTGTACATATTGGCGTTGGGGATGGTGTGCGATTCGAGCACGATGAACTTCATGCCGTTGGCCAGCGTGAAGGTGTGCACCTCGTCCGCCGTCACGGCGTGGGCGGCGGCGGCCGCGCCGAACATGAGGCTGGCGGCCAGGACTTTCCATTTCATGGTTGCTCCTTTTTTCGTGAAGCGCAAAGCATACGATAAAGCTAGTGGTTTTTGATAACTATTTGCGAATGACAAGCTTAGCGGATAGCATGGAGAAAACAACTATGGAGTATGCAATGGAAAAACCGATGAGCTGGACCGCCCACGAACTGAGCATGACCGTGCTGATGACGCCGGACATGGCCAACTTCTCCGGCAACGTCCACGGGGGCACCATCCTCAAATATCTCGACAGCGTGGCCTACGCCTGCGCCAGCCGCTATTCGGGCAGCTATGTGGTGACGCTGTCGGTGGACCAGGTGATGTTCCTGCAGCCCATCCACGTGGGCGAGCTGGTGACCTTCCTGGCGTCGATCAACTACACCGGCCGCACGTCGATGGAGGTGGGCATCCGCGTGGTGACGGAAAACATTCAGCAACGTCTGGTGCGCCACGCGAATAGCTGCTACTTTACGATGGTGGCGGTGGACGAGCACCGCAAGCCGGTCGAGGTGCCGACGCTGGTGCCGCAGACCGAAGAGCAGAAACAGCGCTGGGACCAGGCATTGCTGCGCAAGCAGGCCCGCCAGATGGTGCACGGAGCGCGCAAGGGCTGAGGAGGCTGTATGGAAATGAAACGCATCAACGCCGGCAAGCTGCGCGCCATCGGGTACGATGCGCGCGAGCGCATGCTGCGGGTGGAGTTCGACGACGGCAGCGCCATCGACTACTCGGGCGTGGGCAACGAGGTGTGGCGCAAGCTGTCGACCTCGGCCGCCGCTTGGAGCTATTATCGCGACAATATCGAAGACGAATTCGCCGGCCGGCGCGACGTGGTGCGCAAGCCCACCAGCCGCGCCGAGCTGGAAGACCTGTTCAAGCCGCCCGGCGGCGATCCCAACTGAGCCCACCTATGTTGACTGAAAATGTATTGGAAAGTCCGGCGGTGCTGTCCGAGCAGCCGGCATACGTGGTCAAGACCTCGCCGGTGCACGGGCGGGGCGTGTTCGCCGCCCGCGACATCGCGGTCAGCGAATGCGTGATCGAATACACGGGTCGCGAGATCACCTGGCCCGAGGCGCTGGAGCGCGCCGCCGCGCAGGACCTGCCGCACAACCACACCTTCTTCTTCAGCCTGGCCAACGGCAATGTGGTCGACGGCGGCGACCAGGGCAACGAGGCGCGTTTCATCAACCACTCGTGCGAGCCGAACTGCCAGGCCATTGAGGACGAGGGCCGCATCTACATCTACGCGCTGCACGACATCAAGTGTGGCGAGGAGCTGAGCTACTCCTATCCGCTGATCTACGAAGGCCGCCACACGCCGGCGATCAAGCGCTCGTTCGCCTGCCACTGCGGCGCGCCGGGCTGCACCGGCACCATGCTGGCGCCCAAGCAGCGGCGCCGCAAGCCCGCACCTGCTTCTGCGTCGTAGCCGGGACGCTTGTCCCGCTTGGCCATCGCGTTCGCCTGCCTTAGGAGTATGTACAGGGGGGAGCTCCTCCGCGCTCCTTGTAGCAGAGCTTCGATTTTCTGTTCGATTTTCTTCGATTTTTTCAAGCTTTGAACTATTCCCTGACTTCCCGGTCTAAATATGGGAAAGCCGAAGAAAATAGGGGAGAAAATCGAATGAATACTACAATGAGCGTACAACTGCCCACCGATACCCTGCTCAAGTTGATCGAAAAACTGCGCCGTCGTGGCGGCTCGCAAGACCTGTCGGAAGCCATGGCCCAGGCCATCGAATGCTGGCTGTCGGACCCGGCCAGATTCGAGCCGGGCGCGGACCTGTCGGACATGCACGGCTACCAATGGAAGTCCTTGTTTCTTCCGGAAGGCACCGTGTTGAAATCATGGAGCTACGGCGAGAACAATTACGCGCGCGTCGAGGGCGACCAGATCATCCACAACGGCCACGCCGTTTCGCCCAACCAGTTCGCGCAATCGTTCGCGCGCTCGACGCGCAACGCTTGGCATGATTTATTTATCCGCCGCCCCGGCGACAAGACCTACAAATCAGCACATCGGCTGCGCGACGAACTGATCGCCGCCGCGAAGGCGCCTGCGGCAACATCTGCCGCTGCTCCTCCATTACCTGCTGCATCGGCACCGGCACCGGCATCGCCCACGCCACAGGCCGCGCCGGCGGCCACCGCGCCACCGCGTAACGCCGACCGCGAGCCCGGCTGGGATTTACCGGAGCGCAGAAAATTCCGCTACCGTCTGGAAGACGTCGCCTATTAGTTCAACAGCAACTCCGGCTGCCATTACAATTTATGATATCGGTGCAGGCCGCAGATTCCTGCCCTCGGCCAGCATCCGCTCAAACGCCGCCGCCGGCACCGGCTGGCTGAAGTAATAGCCCTGGATTTCATCGCAGCCGTGCAGCCGCAGGTAGTCCAGCTGCGCGGCCGTCTCCACCCCTTCCGCGATCACGCGCAGCTTGAGGTTGTGCGCCAGCGCGATGATGGACACCACGATGGCCGCCTCGTCGCCATCGCCGATGTCGCTGACGAAGGAGCGGTCTATCTTCAGCACATCGATAGGGAACCTGCGCAGGTAGGAGAAGCTCGAATACCCGGTGCCGAAATCGTCGATCGACAGCGCCAGCCCCAGCCCCTTCAGCTTGTGCAGCAGCTCCACCGCCAGCGCCACGTCGTGCATGAACAGCCCCTCGGTCAGCTCGATGTCCAGGCAGGCCGGCGGCAGGCCGGTCTGCTCCAGCACCTGCGCGATCGAGGCCAGCAGGTTCGGCTCGCCGAACTGGCGCGGCGACAGGTTGACCGCGATCCGCAGCGCCCCGTAGCCCGCGTCCTGCCACGCCTTGGCCTGCGCGCAGGCGGCCCGCAGCACCCAGGCGCCGATCGGCACGATCAGCCCGGTCTCCTCCGCCAGTCCGATGAAGCGGTCGGGCGCCACCATGCCCAGCTCGGGATGCCGCCAGCGTATCAGCGCCTCCATGCCGACGATGCGGCCGCTGCCCAGGTCCACCTGCGGCTGGTAGTGCAGCACGAACTCGTCGCGCTCCAGCGCGCTGCGCAGCGCGGTCTCGATGCGTACCCGCTCCAGCGCCTCCTCGTTCATGGCCGGCTGGTAGAACTGCGTGTTGTTGCGGCCCAGCTTCTTGGCGCGGTACATGGCGATGTCCGCATGCTCGATCAGGCGCTGCGCCGGCGTGCCGTCCGGGTCGTACACCGCCACGCCGATCGAGCAGGTGACGAAGAACTCCTTCCCCTCCAGCAGCACCGGTTGCGCCACCGCCCGCATGATGCGCTGCGTGACGTCCAGCGACAGCGCCTCGTCCGGATATTCGGTCAATATCGCGACGAACTCGTCGCCCGACAGCCGCGCCACGGTGTCGCTCTCGCGCACGCTGTCCCGCAGGCGCTGGGCCACGGTCTTGAGCAGCAGGTCGCCGGCCTTGTGGCCCAGGCTGTCGTTGACGAACTTGAAGCGGTCCAGGTCGATCAGCATGACCCACAGCGGATTGCCGCTGCGGTTGGCGAAGGCGGCCGCCTGCGTCAGCCGGTCCTGCAGCAGCACGCGGTTGGGCAGGCCGGTCAGCACGTCGTGGTGGGCGATGTGGTGGATGCGCTGCTCGGACAGCTTGCGCTCGGTGATGTCGGTGCCGGTGCCGCGATAGCCCTTGAAGCGGCCCTCCTGGTCGAACAGCGGCTCGCCGCTGATGCTGAACCAGTGCAGCTGGCCGTCGGTGCCGGCCAGCGCGTATTCGAAGTTGAGGAAGGGCAGGTGGGCCTGCAGCAGCGCGATGTGGTCCTGGCCCCAGCGCGCCTGGCGCATCTCGGGATGGTGCTCCCAGCGCGTCTTGCCCATGAAGCAGTCCGGGTCCTGCTTGCCCTTGTCGAAGAAGCCGCCGGTGATGCTGGTGAAGCGGAATTGCTCGTCCTGCTCCCAGTACCAGTCCGACGACAGCGCCAGCAGGCGGCGGAAGCGCAGCTCGCTCTCCTGCAGCGCCTGCTCGGTGCGCTTGCGGGCGGCGACGTCCTCGTTCAGGCGCTCGTTGCTCAGCTGGAGCGCGCTGGTGCGCTCGTCCACCAGCCGCTGCACCCGCACCGAGCGCCGCGCCAGCGAGTTGACCAAGGCCGCCGTCAACAGCGAGAACAACAGCCCGCCGATCAGCGTCGACAGCGAGCCCAGGTGGCTGGCCAGGAAGGGGCGCGGCAGCGGCGTCACCTGCACATGCCAGGCCTTGCCGGCCGCGCTGAAGGTGCGGGTGTAGACGTCGTGGTAGTCGAACGCCAGCCAGCGCTGCAGCGGCTTGGCCGCCACCGCCTGGCCGGCCGGCTGGCCGTAGCTGTAGATCAGGTTGTCCGGCCGGAGGTCGTCGCCCACGTACACGCGCACCACCAGCGAGCGGTCGTCCAGCAGGTCGGCGCCGTACAGGATCTTCTGGATCAAGTCGGTGGAGCGGATGACGGCGCCGGTGTTGCCTATCCAGGCCGCGCGCCGCTGTTCGGCCGTGGCGGTCTGCGCGCCCGGCCGGTAGACCGGCATCAGCAGCACGAAGCCTTTCTGCTTGCCCCGTTCCTGCGCCAGCCGCAGCAGCGGCGTGGCCAGCGTGGTGCCGGCCGCCACCGCCTGCTTGACGGTGTTGGACATCGGCCCCAGCGACATCACGTCCAGCCCGAACGCCGCCTCGTTGCCCTGCATCGGTTCCAGATAATCGACGATGGCGTGCAGCGGCCGCGGCGACAGCGGCAGCCGGCCGCCGTCGAACATGGCGTAGCCGGGATAGCGCTCGCGCAGCGCGGCCTCGTAGCGGCGCGCCTGCTCGTCGGTCAGCACGCGGTGGAAATTGAACGCCTGCACAAAGGGATAGCGCGCCAGCAGCGGCCGGGTGAAGTCGCCGAACTGTTCGCGGCTGACCGGGCCCACCGTCTTGAACAGATCGTTGAGGATGGTGACCAGCTCCAGCGTGTCGTCCAGGCCGCCCCGGATGGCGGCCGCGCGCGCCTGGGCGCGCTGCTGGAAGCTGAGCTCCATCTTGCCGTATTCCAGCGCGCTGACGGCCACGAACAGCATGCCGGTCACGGCCAGTCCGGTGACCAGCGTCAGCGTGGCGGCCAGTGAAACCGGCGACTTGGAAAACAGCGGCATGCGGCGCTTTCTGGGTGGGGACGGCAGGGCTGGCGGATGAGTCTAGTGTGGCATAACTCCCGCCCCGGGGACAGCCATTTGGCCCCCGGATTGTCTTATGCAAGCCACGCTTTCGGCCTAGCCCGCTTCTGTGCGCGCCAGGTTCCAGCGCAGGCGCAGCACGATCCAGTGCGCCAGCAGGCGGTTGAGCAGGGCGAAGCCCAGGCCGTGGCTGCGCGCCACCTTGCGCTGCATGGCCAGCGCCGGCGACGGCTTGCCGCCCTTGACCGCGAACAGGATGCGGTTGTTGCCGGCGATGCCGCGGAACCAGCAGATGCGGCCCTGGAAGGTCTCGCGCAGGCGCCGCAGCATGGGGCCGTACTGCGGGTCGTAGCTGAAGATATTGGCCACCATCACGCCGCCGGGCCGCAGCGCGCGCCGGCAGTCGGCGTAGAAGGCGGCGCTGCCCAGCGCCGGCGGCAGGCCGTCGGCGTCGAAGCCGTCCACCAGCAGCACGTCGGCCGCGCCGCTGAAGTTGGCCATGTAGGCGGCCGCGTCGGCCTGGATGATGCGGAAGCGCGCATTGTCGCGCGGGATGGCGAACTGCTCGCGCAGCGCGATCACGTCGGCGCGCAGCTCCAGCACGGTGATGCGGCTGTGCGGCAGGTAGCGGTAACAGAACTTGGCCAGCGAGCCGCCGCCCAGCCCGACCATGACGATGTGCTCGGGGCGCGGATGGAACAGCACGAAGCACATCATGGCGCGCGCATAGCTGAGCACCAGGTCGTCCGGCCGCGACAGCCGCATCTCGCTCTGGATCATGCCGGGCTGGAATTCCAGCGAACGTTTGTCGCCGCGCGTGTGCACGCGCGGCCGGTGGGAGGACTGGGTCAAGGGCGTATTGTGGATTTACCGGGGCGTTTTATAGTAGCATGCCGGCCAGTAAGCCACATTGCATTTACAGACGCAACAATTGTAGGTACATTGGCGATAGCACAGGCCAGCCCCTTCCGGCGCCCCCCTTGGAGACCGACACGATGTTTTTAGACCACCCTACGCTTACCGCCACCAACAGCTTCACCGAGCCAGACCGCCTGGAGCGCCTGACCCGGGTCTACGGCTACGTGGTGGCGCTGGCCGACATGGCCGGCAAGCAGTCCTTTATCGAGAAGGTCAGCCAGCTGCACGACCACAAGGGCACGCTGATCGTGTTCTGGCACGACGCGCCGACCGACGACGAAAAAGCGTATTTCGCCCAGGCCTGGGCCAGCAAGATGGGCGACGGCAGCACCAACGTCGAGCACGAGGTCTGACCCGCCGCAGGTCATGGATATAAAAACCCTGGTACTGGCGCTGGCGCTGGGCAATCTGAGCCTGTGCGCGGCGCTGTTCTTTTATGAGCAAGAGCGCCGCCGCGCCGGCCTGGCGCCGGCCAGTTCCAGCTGGGGCATGGCCAAGCAGTGCCAGGCCGTGGCCTGGGCGCTGCTGTACCTGCGCGGCACGCTGCCGGACTTCCTCACCATCCCCGTCGCCAACGGCCTGCTGTTCGCCGGCTTCGCGCTGGACGCCTGCGCGCTGTGGGAGCAGGCCGGCCGCCGCGTGTGGCGGCGCTACCTGCTGCCGGCGCTGGGCGCGGCCATCGGCGTGTTCACCGGCGCCTGGCTGCTGGAACTGCCGGCCGCCGACCGCATCGCCATCGGCTCGCTGGCGATCGGCCTGTTCTGCCTGGCCGGCGCCGCCGCGCTGGGCCGCGGCTGGCGCGCCGGCACGCTGCTGCGGCGCTACCTGGTGCTGTCCTCGCTGCTGCTGGCGCTGGCCGTGATGGCGCGCGGCCTGCTGACCGTGCTGCTGCCGGACGGCTGGGGCTGGGTCAGCCCGGCCATCGTCCAGGGCGTGGGCATAGGCGCGCTGTACCTGATGATGATCAACAGCGCCTTCGCCTGGCTGCTGCTGGGCCGCGAGCAGCAGCAGGCCGAGCTGGCCCGGCTGGAGGTGGTGGACGCGCTGACCGACGTACCCAACCGGCGCGGCTTCTACCAGACGCTGACGCCGTGGATCGCGCTGGCGCGCCGTCCCGGCCTGCCGACCGCGCTGATCATCCTCAACCTCGACCACTTCAAGCGCGTCAACGACAGCTACGGCCATCCGGTGGGCGACCAGGTGCTCAAGGCCATGGTCGACGTCTGCAAAAAACAGCTGCGCGACAGCGACCTGATGGGCCGCCTGGGCGGCGCCGAATTCGCCATCCAGCTGCCGCGCACCTCGCAGGAGGACGCGCTGATGGTGGCCGAGCGTATCCGCAACGCGGTCGCCGCGCTGCCGGTCAAGGCCGGGAAGGCCGTCATCAACATGACCGCCAGCCTGGGCGTGACCACCATCCGCGCCGACGACACCACCGTCAGCCTGTTCAAGCGCGCCGACGAGGCGCTGCAGGCGGCCAAGCAGGCCGGCCGCAACCGCGTGGCCGAGGCGCAGGCCGGCACGCTGCCCGCCTGATTTGCCACACCGCTGTCATCAGCCGGTAACAAACTGCGCTTATCGTGATTATAATCATGTAAATCGTTTAGTTTGATTCACCCGCGAGCCTTCGTTGCCGTGTGCCGAGAGAGGCTTCCAAATATGTACGCTGCAGTAGATCTGGGTTCCAACAGTTTTCGCCTCCACATCGGCAAGCATGACGGGGAGGCGATCCGCGTCCTGAAGTCCGTGCGCGAGCCGATCCGCCTGGCCGCAGGGCTGGACGAGCAGGGCAACCTGACCCCCGCCGCCATGCAGACCGCGCTGGCCTGCCTGAAAAACTTCCGCGCCGTGCTGGCCGCCTACCGCCTCGACGGCGTGCGCGTGGTGGCCACGTCGGCCATGCGCGTGGCGCGCAATTCGGCCGCCTTCCTGCCCGAGGCCGAACTGGCCATCGGCTACCCGATCGAGATCATCTCCGGCGAGGAGGAGGGGCGCCTGATCTACATGGGCGTGGCCAACGCGCTGGCGCTGCCGGGCGAGCGCCGGCTGGTGATCGACATCGGCGGCGGCTCCACCGAACTGATACTGGGGCGCGGCCAGGAAATCGAGCAGGTCGAATCGTTCAGCGTCGGCACGGTCAAGCAAAGCCTGTCGTTCTTCATCGGCGGCCGGGTCGACGCGCCCTCGTTCGAGGCGGCCATCCTGTCGGCGCGCAGCCATTTCGAGGACGCCGCGCCGCCATATCACCCGCAGTTCTGGAAGCAGTGCTACGGCTCCTCCGGCACCGCCCGCACCATCGCCGACATCATCGTCAAGAACGGCATCGGCCGCGAAGTCAACGCCGAAACCCTCAGCGCCCTCAAACAGCGCTTCATCGAATTCGGCCACGTCAGCCGGATCGAGATGGCCGGCCTGCGCCCCGACCGCGCCGCCACCATCATCGGCGGCCTGGCCATCCTGATCGGCCTGGTGCGCGAGCTCGATATCCCGGTGGTGCAGCCGATCGAGGCCGGCCTGCGCATGGGCGTGATGTGGGACCTGCATCTGCGCTCGACCAAGCGTGACCGCCGCGAGCAGTCGGTGCAGGCCTGCCTGCTCAAGTTCCACTGCGACGAACGGCGCGCCAACCGCGTGGCCGACGACGCGCTGGCGCTGTACGCGCAGACCAAGCCGGCCAGCGACCAGTACACCCGCCACCTGTACTGGAGCGCCCTGCTGCACGAGATGGGCATGGTGGTGTCGCACACCGGCTACCACAAGCACGCCGCCTACATGATCGAGAACGCCGACCTGCCGGGCTTCACCTCGCGCGAGCAGAAGACCATGGCCCGGCTGATCGCCGCCCACAAGGGCAATCTGCGCAAGGTGGTCGACGCGCTGGCGGAGCCGGACTTCACCAGGGCGGTGGTGGCGCTGCGGCTGGCGGTGCTGTTCATGCACTCGCGCCTGGACATCGACTTCACCCTCATCAAGCTGCGCATGAAGAGCCGCATCGAACTGGAAATCCGCCGCGAATGGATAGGCGACCATCCGACCCTGTCCTATTGGCTGGAGAAGGAGCAGGAGCAGTGGGATGAAGTTGGGGTAGACTTCAGCATACGCACTATCGGCTGATCGCCAGGGAGGTCTATGAGCAAGGACGGCATACATCGCAGCTGCTCCGGCGCGCTGTTGGCGTTGTCGTTGCTGTCGCCCGCCGCCCACGCGGCCGGCGCGAAGGAGACGGTCGCCCTGTGCTTCGAGCAGCAGGACGTGCTGCCGTGGCGCACCAGGCAGGGCGGCGGCCTCAATTTCGCGCTGCTGAAGATGGTCGAGCAGCGGCTCGACATCCGCTTCGACTACCAGAGCATCCCGTGGAAGCGCTGCCTGGCCGAGCTCAAAGCCAATGCCGTCGACGGCGCCTTCGCCGTCAGCTACAAGCCTGACCGGCGCGAGCTGGGCGAATATCCCGGCGGCCTGCAGATCGACGCCGGCAAACGCATGCACATCGATAGCTACGTGGTGGTGCGCAGAAAAGGCAGCAAGGTGGAATGGGACGGCAAGAGCTTCCACAACCTCGACGGCGCCATCGGCTTCCAGCTCGGATATTCGGTGGGCGACGTGCTGCGCGCGCAGAACGTGGAGGTGGACGAGGGCAGCCAGCGCGCCGACGAACTGGCGCGCAAGCTGATCGCCGGCCGCGTGGCGGCGGCGGCCATCGGCGGCAGCGACGCCAACGGCTTGATGCACGGCCCGCTGGCGCCGCAGCTGGAGGAGCTGCCCATCCCCATCATCGAAAAGCCGTACTTCCTGATCCTCTCGCACGGCATGCTGGCGGCGCGCCCGCAACTGGCGGAACGCATCTGGCACGCCATCGAGGAAGCCCGCAACAGCGCGGCCTACCGCAAACTGGAAGCGGCCGAAGGAGTCCGTCATTGATACGCGCGGCCCGCCATTGAGCGGCGGCGGCCCGCTGGCGCGCCTGCGCGGCGCATGGCGCCGCAACATCCTGCTGCGGCTGGGGTTCGGCATCTTCGTCTCGGTGGCGCTGTCCACCGCCATCTACACCACCTACGTGCTGCAGGCGCTCAAAAGCGAGGCCGAACAAAACCTGCGCGAACGCGCCGAGCGGCTGACGGCCGTGCTGTCGCAGGCGCTGGCGCGGCCGCTGTTCGACATCAACAGCGCGGCCGTCTCCAGCGTGGTGGACGCGTCGGGCGCCACGCCGGAAGTGCTGGTGCTGCGCGTGCTGGCGCCCAACGGCGCGGAACTGGCCAGCTACGTCTCGCCGCTGCGCGAGCCGGTGGCGGCGATCAAGGTTCACCGCGACATCCGCTTCACCGACGTGCGGCGCAGCTATGCGGTCGGCTCCATCGAGCTGGCCTTCTCGCGCCAGCAGATCGACCAGGACCTGCGGCGCCAGCTGTTCAACACGGTGGCGGCCAATTTGCTGCTGGCGCTGGGCATCGTGCTGTCGATCTTCGTGGTGGGGCGGCGCGCCGCGCGGCCGTTCGCCGACATCCAGTCCGGCCTTGAGAAGCTGACGCGCGGCGAGACCGACATCAAGCTGTCCGGCATCGACCGCGAGGACCAGGTGGGCCGCCTGTCCGGCGCCGTGCTGCGCTTCCGCGACACGCTCACGCGCCTGCGCGACGCCGAATCCGAGCTGCGCGAGTTGAACGGCGAGCTGGAACTGCGCATCGCCGCCCGCACCGGCGAGTTGACCAGCTCCATGCGGCAGCTGGGCGACAGCCAGGCCAAGCTGCAAACCATCCTGGACACGGCGCTCGACGCGGTGGTGCGCATGGACCTGGCCGGCCGCATCGTCGGCTGGAACGCGCAGGCCGAGCGCATCTTCGGCTGGAACCGCGACGAGGCGCTGGGGCTGGCGCTGGACAAGACCATCATCCCGGCGCGCTACCGCTACGACCACCGGCGCGGCATGCAGCGCTACATGGCCGGCAGCGGCCCCGCCAAGGTGCTCGACGCGCGCATCGAAGTGGTGGGGCTGCGCCGCGACGGCAGCGAGTTCCCGATCGAGCTGGCCATCACCCAGGTCAAGTCGGAAGGGCAGGATAGCTTCGAATTCTGCGCCTTCATCCGCGACATCAGCGACCGGCGCGAGCGCGAACAGAAGCTGGTCAACGCCAACATCGCGGCGGAAGCGGCCAACGTCGCCAAGTCCGAGTTCCTGGCCAATATGAGCCACGAGATCCGCACGCCGATGAGCGCCGTGATCGGCATGGCCTACCTGGCGCTGCGCACCGAGATGACGCCCAGGCAGTTCGACTACATCAGCAAGATCCACCGCGCCGCCTTGTCGCTGCTGGGGATCATCAACGACATCCTGGATTTCTCGAAGATCGAGGCCGGGCGGCTGGACGTGGAAGCCATCCCGTTCGCGCTGGAGGACGTGCTGGCCCACGTCTCCAGCGTGACCGCGCAGCGCGCCGAGGACAAGCGCCTGCGCTACCTGGTCTCGACCGCGCCCGGCGTGCCGCGCTACCTGGTGGGCGATCCGCTGCGACTGGGGCAGGTGCTGGTCAACCTGGTCAACAACGCGGTCAAGTTTACCGCCGAGGGCGAGCTGGAACTGCGCTGCGAGCTGGGCGCGGACGCCGCGGCGGACGGCCAGGCCACGCTGCGCTTCTCGGTGCGCGACACCGGCATCGGCATGACGCAGCAGCAGAAGGCCAAGCTGTTCCGCGCCTTCAGCCAGGCCAACGGCTCGACCACGCGGCACTACGGCGGCACCGGCCTGGGGCTGTCGATCTCGCAGCAGCTGGTGCGGCTGATGGGCGGGCGCATCGACGTCGAGAGTGAGCCGGACTTTGGCTCGACCTTCCATTTCGAGCTGCGCTTCCCGCTGTCCGACGCGGCGGCGGTGTCGGTGCAGGCGGCGGTGCATCAGGGGCCGGTGGGCGACCTGACGCTGCTTGCCTCGCCGCGCCGCGCGGCGCGCGTGCTGCTGGCCGAGGACAGCGCGGACAACCAGGACGTGATGGTGGAGCTGCTGGAGCTGCAGGGCATCGAGGTCGACGTGGCGGGCAACGGCCGCGAGGCGCTGGACTTGCTGCAGGCCGCCGGCCCGGACGTCTACGACCTGGTGCTGATGGACCTGGGCATGCCGCTGATGGACGGCCACGAGGCCACGCGCCTGCTGCGCCAGGACGCCCGCTTCAACGAACTGCCGGTGATCGCGGTGACCTCGCACGCGCTGGCCGGCGTGCAGGCGCAGTGCATGGACGAGGGCATGCAGGACTACATCACCAAGCCGGTCGATCCGCAGCGCCTGTACGGGGCGCTGTCGCGCTGGCTGGGATTGTCGATGAAGGCGCTGCCGCCGGTGCCGCCGCGCGCCGATTCCGGCCTGGTCGACGCCCGCCAGGCGATGACGGAGTTGCGCGCGCTGCTGGCGGAGTTCAGCGGCGACAGCGTGGATTATTTCGGCAGCGTGCGCGCCTCGCTGGCGACGCTGCTGCCGGCGGCGGCGATGACCCGCCTGGCCAATCACATGGCGCACTATGAATTCGAGGCCGCCGGGAAGCTGCTGGCGGCGGTCGCACAGGAACAGGAGGACTCATGAACGTCAAAGCCAACCGGCCCACGATACTGATCGTCGACGACACGCCCGACAATATCACGCTGCTGGCCAATCTGCTGAAGGACAAGTACAACACCAAGGTCGCCACCAGCGGCGCGACGGCGCTGCAGATCGTCGCCGCCTCGCCGGTGGACCTGATTCTGCTCGACATCATGATGCCGGACATGGACGGCTTCGAGACCTGCCGCCGCCTGAAGGCCGATGCCCGCAGCAGCGCCATCCCGGTGCTGTTCCTGACCGCCAAAAGCCTGGCCGAGGACGAGGCCATGGGCCTCAGCCTGGGCGCTGTGGATTTCCTGCGCAAGCCCGTCAATCCCGATGTTTTGTTTGCCCGTGTCGCCTTGCATTTGCGTTAAGACAAGCAAAAACATCATAAATGATATATATTGTTTATATTGTTGAATAAAAAATGGAGTTGGTATGAACAAAACTGTCAATGGCCTCCTGAATGGAAAAGCCCCAGCGCTGCCGAAAAAACCGGCCGTGAAACCCGCAAGCAAGGCTGCCGCCAAGCCGGTGGTCAAGGCCGCCGTCAAGCCTGCGGCGACCAAGGCCGCAGCCAAGCCGGCCGCGCCGAAAGCCGTCGCCAAGCCGGCCGTTAAGGCCGCGCCGAAAGCCGCGCCCAAGGCGGCAGCTAAGGCAGCACCTAAGGCAGCACCCAAGGCCGCACCTAAGGCCGCAGCAAAGGCAGCCCCTAAGGCCGCCGCCAAGCCTGCAGCTAAAGCCGTCGTCAAGGCAGCGCCGAAGGCGGTCGTCGCCAAGCCGGCCCCGCTGGACGCAGCCAAGGACAAAACCCGTAAGGAAAAACTGGTGCGCGACAGCTTCACCATGCCGGAAGCGGAATACGCGGTGCTCGGCCAGGTCAAGAAAGCCTGCCTGAAAGCCGGTTTCGAGATCAAAAAGAGCGAACTGCTGCGCATCGGCGTGGCCCTGATCAGCCAGATCGATCTTGCTACCCTGCAAAATGTGTTGTCCGGCCTGCCGCAACTGAAGACCGGCCGCCCAAAGAAAGCCTAAATAAAAAACAACACTTCGGCCCATGTCACGGAACTGACACCACCTTGTCATTTTCCTGAAGTATTCGACCGTTACGCTTGCTTCGTCTCCCACAGAAAGGATGAAGCATGCAAACTTCGATCATACAAGCCGACGTCCGAGCAGCGTCCGGTAAGCTGGTACTCAGTATGGCAAGCACACCGGAAGAGCTGCGCGAAGTGCAGCGCTTGCGCTACAAGGTGTTCATCGAAACGATGGGATTGAGTTCGCTGGTCCGCGAGGATGGCCTGGACAGCGACGAATTCGACGAGCACTGCGATCACCTGATCGTGCGCGATACCAGCACGCTCAAGGTGGTGGGCACCTACCGCCTGCTGAGCGCCGCGCGCGCCCGCAAGCTGGGCCGCGTCTACTCCGAGGGCGAGTTCGATCTGGGCCGCCTGAACAATCTGCGTGGCCGCATGGTGGAAGCTGGCCGCGCCTGCATCCATCCCGACTACCGTGGCGGCAGCGTCATCATGCTGCTGTGGTCCGGCCTGGCCGAATACATGCGCCGCGAGAACTGCGACTACCTGGCCGGCTGCGCCAGTATCAGCCTGGCCGATGGCGGCCACAATGCGGTCGCGGTCTACCAGTCGCTGGCCGGCGCCCACCTGGCCCCGTCCGAATACCGCGTCACCCCGCACCTGCCGTTCCCGTTCTCGAAGCTGGAAGCGGCGCAGAAGCCGCAAGTGCCGCCGCTGTTGAAGGGCTATATGCGTTCGG
This sequence comes from Duganella sp. GW821-FHT01E12, assembly GCF_059422325.1. Taxonomy (NCBI): domain Bacteria; kingdom Pseudomonadati; phylum Pseudomonadota; class Betaproteobacteria; order Burkholderiales; family Oxalobacteraceae; genus Duganella; species Duganella sp. GW821-FHT01E12. The sequence continues at coordinate 374,522 of NZ_JBWKWR010000004.1, forward strand.
GCGCCTGGATCTGCGGCGAACCGGCCTGGGATCCTGATTTCGAAAGCGCCGACCTGTTCCTGCTGCTGCCGCTGGCGAACCTGGACGGCCGCTACGCCCGCCACTACGGCGTGGCCGGCGAACAGCTCGCTGCGTGATGTGCTCCCACCCCGTGTAGAATAAGCCGTTGTGCTTATTCAGCGGGGCTGGGATGAAGTTTGAAACAGAGGCGGAACGGTCTGGATTGCAGGAGCGCGCCGTGTTGCGCCGGCGCGGCACGGCGCCGCAGGACGCCGCCCGCGGCACCGACCGCGTCGCCGAGGAAATGCCGGTGGCGCTGGTCTTCAATGGCATCTCGCATGCCGTCATGATGGTCACGCCGCGCGAGCTGGAAGCGTTCGCGCTCGGCTTCGCGCTCACCGAGGGCCTGGTCGGCAAGGCCGCCGACGTCTTCGATATCGAGCTGCGCGAACATGCGCGCAGCTTCGAGGTCGCGCTCACCATCGCCCAGGAAGAATTCATGCAGCTCAAGCAGCAGCGCCGCTCGATGGCGGGGCGCAGCGGTTGCGGCGTGTGCGGCGTCGAGAGCCTGGCGCAGCTCGATCTGCAGCCGGCGCCCATCGGCGCGGCGGCGCTGCACGATGCGGATGCGCTGCCGCCCGCCATCGCCCGCGCGGCGGCGGAACTGGGCAAGCACCAGGAGCTGATGCAGGCCACCGGCGGCGTGCATGCCGCCGCGTGGTGCGACGCCGCCGGCGCCGTGCTGCGGGTGTGCGAGGACGTGGGCCGCCACAACGCGCTCGACAAGCTGATTGGCCACCTGGCGCGCGACGGCGTGGACATGCGGCGCGGTTTCGTCTTCATGTCCAGCCGGGCCAGTTATGAACTGGTGCGCAAGGCTGCGCGCATGCACATCCCGATGCTGGCCACCATCTCCGCTCCCAGCACGCTGGCGATCGATGTCGCCGTCGAAGCGGGCGTGAAGCTGGTGAGCTTCTGCCGCCAGGACGGTTGCGTCGAATATACCTAGCTTTTACCCCGCACGGCCAGGCGTATCGCTAATCGCTTGGGTGGTTATTCGGCTGACGATTGCTCGGCCGACAGCTGCAGCAGAACCGGAATCGATTTCGAGGTCGGCGTGCCGGCGCCGTCGGCGGTGCTGTGCAGCGGGACCAAGCCGTTCGTCTCCGGGAAGTAGGAACCCAGGCAGCCGCGCGGGATGTCGTATTCCACCAGCAGGAAACGCTCGGCGCGGCGCTCCACGCCGTCGTCCCACACGCTGACCAGGTCCACCCACTGGCCGTTGCGCATGCCCAGCATCGCCAGGTCGTCGCGGTGGATGAACACCACGCGGCGCAGGCCGAACACCCCGCGATAGCGGTCGTCCATGCCGTAGATGGTGGTGTTGTACTGGTCGTGCGAACGCGCCGTCATCAGCGTCATCAGGCGCTCGCCGTGCAGCGCGCGGGCGCGGTGGATGGGCGTGTCGGTGTCGACCGCGTGCGGCACGAACTGCGCCTTGCCGCTGGCGGTGCGCCACTCGCGCTCGCGCGAGGCCACGCGCAGGTGGAAGCCGCCCGGCTTGGCCACGCGCGCGTTGAAGTCGTGGAAGTCGTCGAACACTTTTTCGATGGCGTCGCGGATGCGGGCGTAGTCGCTGCCGTAGCCGATCCAGTCCACCTTGCCGCTGCCCAGCGTGGCGTGCGCCATGCGGGCCGTGATCATGGTCTCGGACAGCAGGTTGTTGGAGGCCGGCGTGTTCATGCCGTAGGACAGGTGGACCATGCTCATCGAATCCTCCACCGTCACGCCCTGCGGCACTCCGGCCTGCATGTCGATCTCGGTGCGGCCCAGCGTCGGCAGGATCAGCGCGTCCTTGCCGTGCACCAGATGGCTGCGATTGAGCTTGGTGGCCACGTGCACCGTCAGCTCGCAGGCGCGCAGGGCGTCGAAGGTGAGCGGCGTGTCCGGCGTGGCCATGGCGAAGTTGCCGCCCATGCCGAAGAAGACTTTGACCTTCCCGTCCAGCATGGCCTGGATGCTCTCCACCGTGTCGTAGCCGTGCGCGCGCGGCGGCTCGAAGCCGAACACCTGCCGCATGCGGTCGAGGAAGGCCTTGGCCGGCTTCTCCTCGATGCCCATGGTGCGGTCGCCCTGCACGTTGGAGTGGCCGCGCACCGGGCACAGACCGGCGCCGAGGCGGCCGATATTCCCGCGCATCATCATCAGGTTGGACAGCATCTGGATCGTCGCCACCGCGCCCTTGTGCTGGGTCAGGCCCATGCCCCAGGTACTGATAACTTTTTTACCCTGGATGTAGACCTCCGTCAGCGCCTCGATCTGCGCGCGCGGCACGCCCGATTCGGCCAGCAGCTGGCCCCAGTCCTGGGCGCGCAGGTCCTGCTCGAAGGCCTCGTAGCCGCTGGTGTGGGCGGCGATGAAGTCGCGGTCCAGCAGGCTGGCCTGGCCGGCGGCCAGCGCCGCGTCGTCGCGTTCCACCAGGCGCTTGGCGATCGCCTTGATCAGCGCGAAGTCGCCGCCCAGCCTGGGCTGCACGAACATGCTGCTGATGTCGGTGCTGGAATTGGTCAGCATTTCCACCGGATGCGAGGGGCTGGTGAAGCGTTCCAGCCCGCGCTCTCGCAGCGGGTTGATGGAGACGATGGTGGCGCCGCGCCTGGCGCAGTCGCGCAGCTCGCCCAGCATGCGCGGGTGGTTGGTGGCCGGATTCTGGCCGAAGATCAGCAGCGTGTCGGCGTGCTCGAAATCCTCCAGCGTGACCGTGCCCTTGCCGACGCCGACGGTGCCCGGCAGGCCGCGGCTGGTCGGCTCGTGGCACATGTTCGAGCAGTCGGGGAAGTTGTTGGTGCCGTACATGCGCACGAACAGCTGGAACAGGAAGGCCGCCTCGTTGCCGGTGCGGCCGGAGACGTAGAACGTGGCCTGGTTCGGATCGGGCAGGGCGCGCAGGTGGCGGGCGATCAGCGCGAAGGCGTCGTCCCAGTCGATGGGCAGGTATTTGTCGCTGGCGCTGTCGTAGACCATCGGGTCGGTCAGGCGGCCGTGCTGTTCGAGCTGGTAGTCCGATTGCGCCAGCAGTTCGGTGACGGTGTGGGCGGCGAAGAAGTCGGGCCGCACGCGCTTGCTGGTGGCTTCGGCCGCCACGGCCTTGACGCCGTTCTCGCAGAACTCGAAGGTGGAGGCGTGTTCGCGATCCGGCCAGGCGCAGCCGGGACAGTCGAAACCGTCCGGCTGGTTTTGCTTGAGCAGTGTTTTGTAATTGCCGCCGGCGACCTTCTCGCGCACCAGGTTGATCGCCACCTGTTTCACCGCGCCCCAGCCTGCGGCTGCGTGTTGATAGCGTTCGATGCGTCCTTCGGGTTTCGTCTTTTGCATGCCTTGATCCAGTCTATCTTGTTGAGCGGAGTATAGTGCAGAATTGCGCCTTTGCGCTTGACGGGTGTGTCGTATGGATGAAGAGGTGATGGCCGCGCTGGTCGGCGTGCTGGAGGCGCTGTGGCGCATCAATGCGGAGTGGCCGGACAAGCCCTGCACGCTGGCCAAATTGAGCAAGCAATCGGAGCGCCCGATGTCGGTGCTGCGCCGCCAGCTCACGCTGTTGGCCGATGCCGGCTGGGTCGAGGTGGAGCTGGAGGAGGGCGGCGTCGCCGGCACCGTGCTGCTGACCGATAGCGGCCGGCAGTTGGGCCGGGAGTTGTTCGCCTAAACCTGCTGCGCGCGCCGGCGGCGCATGGCCAGCAGGCCGGCGCCGGTCAGCAGCATCGCGTAGGTGGCAGGTTCCGGCACGGGCGCCAGCTGGTAGTGATACAGCGCCAGGTGCAGGTTGGGATTGGTCAGCGACTGGTCGCTGTGGTCCGGGTCGACCACCTGTTCGATGTACATGTCCAGCGCACCGTTGGCGCCTTCGCGCAGCGCCAGTCCTTCCATTTCCAGATCGCCCAGGGGCTGCGGCAGGCGCAGCACTTCCTCCACCGCGCCGGTCAGCAGGTTGCTGCGGTAGATCGACTGCGTGTCGTTGTCCGAGGCCATGTACAGCCAGTCGCCGATCACCTTGGCGCCCTGGATGCGCGACAGCGGGGCGTCCAGCGTGATCGTGTGGCTGAAGCTCCAGTCGCCCAGGTTGTAGACGTTGATGGTATTCCCGTTCTGCCACTCCTTGCCGTAGCCGACGCCGTGTTTGGCGTCCACCGCGACCCAGCTGGCCAGGTCCTTGTTCGGATTGGCCGGCGTGCCGCCCAGTTCATAGGTCTGGCCGGTGTAGCTCAGGTCCGAGGCGTTGAACAGCGCCACGTGCGGCTTGGTGTAGCCGGCGGTGGAATCGAGCGAGGCGTAGATGATGCCATTGTGGTAGTCGATATCGCCGATGTGGTTCAGGCCCTGCGCCAGCAGCGCGGCCGGGATGCCGGGCTTGAGGCCCCCGGCCAGCGTGAGCGAGGAATTGCGCTGCAGGGAGTCGAAGTTGTCGTTGGCGCGTTCCAGGCCGTACTGCCACGAGAAGAACCATTGCTTGCCGTCGGTGGCCATGCCCTGGCTGCGATACAGGCCGGTGAAGGAATCGGGCGTCGGCGTGTGCATGTAGAAGTTGTCGACGCCGGCGAGTTTCCAGCTATCGGCCGCGTGGGCCGGGACGAGCGCCGCAGCGCTCAACGCCAGGGCCAGCAGGGTGGGAATGCGCATGATCTGCTCCATTATCAAATTGGAATGCAGTTATGCTAACCCTATTTTATGACCGGCCCACGACAAAGAGGTGCTCCGGAAAATCCGCTTGCAATCGTTGAGGGCGGGGACTACACTTCGTTTGTACCGTTCGGTACAAACTACATGAAAAGGTAATCAAAATGACACGTCCACCCCTCCCTCCGTTCACCCTTGAAACCGCAGTCCTGAAGGTCCGCCTGGCAGAAGACGGCTGGAACACGCGCAACCCGGAAAAGGTCTCGCTGGCCTACACCGAGGACTGCCGCTGGCGCAACCGCGCCGAATTCGTCACCGGCCGCGCCGCCATCGTCGGCCTGCTGACGCGCAAATGGACGCGCGAACTCGAATACCGCCTGATCAAGGAATTGTGGGCGTATGAGGGCAACCGCATTGCAGTTCGCTTCGCGTACGAATACCATGACGATTCCGGCCAGTGGTATCGCGCCTACGGCAACGAGAACTGGGAATTTGCCGAAGACGGCTTGATGCGCCACCGCCTGGCCAGCATCAACGAAGCGCCGATCGCGGCGGCCGACCGCAAGTTCCATTGGGACCTGAACGGCCCGCGTCCGGCAGACCATCCGGGCTTGAGCGAGTTCGGATTCTGAATGGGCGTTTTTTAAGAAAGCAGCTATGGCAAGAACGACGGTTGAACGCGGCGATGTGATCCCGCTGCTGGCGGAAGTGTTCCGGACTTACGGCTTCGAGGGCGCAAGCCTGACCCGTATTTCCGAGGGCACCAAGCTTGGCAAGGGCAGCATCTATAACTTTTTCCCCGGCGGTAAAGACGAGATGGCGGACGCCGTGCTGGCCGAGATCGACGGCTGGTTCCGCGATCAGGTGTTCCAGCCGCTGCGCACCGCCGACAACGCGGCGCAGGGGATAGAGCGGATGTTCGTCGCGGTCGGCCGTTACTTCGAGTCGGGCCGCAAGGTGTGCCTGGTGGGGGTGTTCGCGCTGGGGCATGAGCGCGACCGCTTCACCCTCAAGGTGCAGGGCTACTTTGCCGAGTGGGTGGCCGCGCTGGCCGATGCGCTGGAGCGCGCCGGCCGCGACGCCGACACCGCGCAGGCGCTGGCGGAAGACACGGTCGGCGCCATCCAGGGCGCGCTGGTGCTGGCGCGCGCCGCCGGCGAGCCGGCGCTGTTCATGCGCGCACTGGAGCGTCTGCAGCGGCGCCTGGTCAGCGCGGCGTAGTGTCCTGATACATGGCTTGCAGGGCCATCGCGCGCTGCGCCGGCGGCAGCGACATCACGCCGCGGTTCAGCGACTGCACCGCGTCGCAGTAAACCGTGGCCTGGTCTTTGTGGGCCTCGATATCCGACATGACCTTGAGCTGTTCCGGCGTCAATCGGGACGCGACGCCGGCCAGCACCTGGCGCGCCTCGGCGGAAACCGGCTTGCCGGCCTGCGTGCCGGGCGGCGCGGACAGGGCATTCATCAGGAACGATTTTTCGTGCGCGATCACGGCGGCCGGCAGCGTCGCCGTGATATCGAGCTTGCCGTTCAGCAGACGCGCGCAGGCCTCATCGCTGACGTCGCGCGCGGCGTTCAATTCATCGAGCATCAGCTTCCCGAAATCGAGCAGGGTGGTGTCGTCCGCGCTTTGCAGCAGGCGCGGGATGGTTTGCGACGCCACCGCCCGCGTGGCGTTCTGTATGTCCTTGTCGGTGCCGCCGGCTGTCTTGACGGCCCAGGCCTTGTCGGCCATCTCGTTGAGGATGCCCGGGAAACGACGGTCGTATGCCTGCAGCAGCGGCATCTCCTTCAATGTCAGCAGCAGCTCGGCCCTGGTCTTCAGGCCGGCCAGCGCGTAGCCGCCTTCGCCGCCCAGCGACACGCGGGTCAGGACGTTGGCGGCGATCATTTCGTCGCGGCTCGGATACCACATGCTTTCGGCCGGCGTGCGCGCGATGTGGCGCAGGAAGTCCTCGGGCAGCCCCGCCTTGCGGTAGACCGCGGTCATCGCTTCGGTGGCGAGCGTCTGTGCCTGCGGATCGCCGCCCGCAAAGCTGGGCTGGTGAAAGCCGATCTGCGCGTTCGGTGTCGCCGCGCGGTCCTGGCCGGCCAGGAAAATATAGGTGCAGGCGCTGACGCAGCGGTTCTCGACGTAGGTGTTCAGGTGCCGTTCGCCGACCGCCTCCATCAGCAATCGCGCTTCGCGCAACCTGCCGCCGTTCGAATTGAGCACGAGGATTTTGGCGTTCGGTGCGGCGTCCATGGCCTTGATCGCGACGGCGGCGGAGCCTTCTCCCAAGGTGCCCTGCAGGATGATCGCCTTGCCGTCGGGCGAAGCACTGACCTGGATGACGCCAAGCGGGTCCTGGCCTGTCGCGATCAGCCCGAGTTCGTGCAGCTGCGGGGCGATGGAGCCGAACAGCCTTGAGACGGTGGCGATGGTGCCGAGTACGACCACGACGCGCGCCGCGATCGCCCAGCCCCTGGAGCCCCCGCGCGTGGCGTGCCTGCCGGCGGAGCGCCAGATCCCGACCGAGGACCACACCCATAACGACAGCGCAAACAGATGCTGGACGATGCTGGCGATCGCGATGGACTGCAGCGACGCATTGCCCATGGCCGCGAGGATGGCCGAGGAAAGCAGCGTGGCGCCGGTGAGGAGCAGCGAGCCGTTGAGCCAATAAGAGACGGGGAGGGTGAGTTCGCCCCGCCAGTGCCGGAGGAAGTAGTTGGCTTGTGACGGTGCGGCTTGGTCGTTCAATTTTTACCTTCGTGATCGCAGCGTCCTGCGTGAAGCCTCCATCATACCAGCCCGATGTCGCGCCCCCTGGTGCCGAAGATATGTTCGACCTGTCCCGCATTGAGGCCGTACATGCGCGCGAGCAGGCCGCCGAACATGGCGCGGTATTCGTTGAGCACCGGGTAGTCGCGGTTCTGGAACAGCGTGGCCTGCTCCACGCGTATCTGTTCGCCGCGCACCTTGCCGCCCTGGACGCCGCCGCCCAGCACCCAGTACACGGAGCCGTGTCCGTGGTCGGTGCCGCGGTTGCCGTTCTCGCGGAAGGTGCGTCCGAACTCGCTGACCACGATCACCACCGTGTCCTTCCAGTCCGGCCCCATCTCCTGCGCGAAGCCGGCCAGGCCGCGTCCCAGTTCGTCCAGCCGGCCGGCCAGGTAGCCGGTGGCGCCGCCCTGGCCGACGTGGGTGTCCCAGCCGCCGACGTCGACGAAGCCGATGTTGTACTTGTCCTTCATCAGCTTGGCGATGCGGCGCGCCTCCAGTTCGAAGCCCTTGGCCGTGATGGCGTTGCGGTTGGCCGCGTCCATCTCGCCGATCATTTCCTTCATCACGTCCTCGCGCACCGCGAAGCCGTCGCGCACCGGCTGCGACAGCGGCGTGCCGTCGTACATGGCGGCGATCAGCTTGGCCTGGCGCGCGTCGACCGAGGGCTTGGCGATGGAACGCAGCGCCATGTTCGGCAGCTGCACGCCGCCCTGCATCACCAGCGGCAGCTGGTCGGTGAAGGAGATGGCGCTGGCACGGTCGGCGGTCAGCATCTGCGCCAGCCGGTTCAGGAAGCCGGAGCGGTAGTCGCGCGTGCGGTCCAGCGCCTGTCCGAGCTCGATACTGTCCTGGGTTTCGAAGTGGCTGCGCGAGATGTCCTCGGTGCCGGCGAACGGCACGAACGCCGCCTGGCCGGCCGTGAACAGCGGGTAGATGCTGTCGCGCAGGGCCGGATGCAGGCCCCAGTCGCTGTCGATGGGCAGGGCGGAATTGAGTTCGGCGCTGGGCTTGGGCACGGCGATGTTGGGCCGCGCCTGGTAGTAGAACTGGCTGGAGATCGGCACCAGCAGGCTGGCGGCGTCGTAGCCGCCGCGCATGAAGACGAACAGCAGCCGGGACTTGCCGGCCGGTGCGGCCCACAGATTGCCCGCCATCGCGGGCAGCGCCAGCGCGGACAGGGACTTGAGCAGGGTACGGCGTTGCATGGTGCGGTTCCTTAGCGGTGCATCAGTTCGGGCGACGACAGCAGGAAGGTGTTCCATTCCTGCGGCGACGTGGCCTGGTCCAGCACCTGGCGGGTGGCGGGGCCGATGGTCTTTTGCAGCGACTGGTAGTACAGCGCGTTGGCCAGTTGCGGGAAGGCGGCGCGTTCCTGCGCCTGCGGGCCGTCGGTCTTGAACAGGCCCGCGTTGCCGGAGCCGATGGCCTTGGCGATTTCGAAGCGGGTGGTCATCTGGCCCGGACTGGCCCAGCCGGACTGCGTGAGCTGGTAGCCGTCCGGCGTCTGGCGGCCGTACAGCGGTTCGGCCATGCGCGTGAGCCAGTACAGCATCGGCCCGGTGTTGAGGACCACCTTGTCGTCGTAGGCCAGGCGCACGGCGGACACCACGTAATGCGCGGGGTCCTTGAACTTGCGGCCCAGCGACTGCGCGAATTCGGCTGACGTGAACATGGTGCGCAGCACGGCGGCGATGTCGCCGTCGCTGGACTGGAAAGTGGCGGCCATGCGTTCCACCAGCGCCGGCGGCGCCTCGTCGGCGACGAAGTAGAGCGCCAGCTTGCGGCTGACAAAGCGCGCGGTGGCCGGGTGGCGGCACAGGCGGTCGAGCGCTTCGTCCACTTCGGCCAGGCCGCGTCCCTTGACGGTCTGGCCGAGGAATTCCTTGTTGCCGTAGTCGTGGCGGTTCGGGTTGAACTCGAACAGCCCTTGCCGCACATACTGCGCTTGCAGTTCCTTCTTCACGTTCGGCGTCGTGGTGCCCATGTTGACGCCGACCCCGGTGAGGATGCGCGCCAGTTCCTGCACGTCGCGCTGGCTGTAGCCGCCGTCCACGCCCAGCGTGTGCAGCTCCATCAGTTCGCGCGCGTAGTTTTCGTTGATATGGCCGGCGGCGTTCTGCTCGTTGTCCAGGTAGCGGATCATGGCCGGATGGCGCAGCGTGGCCGCCAGCAGGTCGCGGAACTTGCCCAGCGCGTGGGCGCGCACCGCCGTGTCCTCGTAGTCGCCGACCAGCACGCGCAGGTTGCTCTTGCCTTGATGGACGTTGAAGTGGTTCATCCAGAACCATGTCATCTGCTCCTGCAGCTGGTTGGACGAGTACAGATCGCGCAGCAGCGAGCGCGTGGCGGCCTCCTTGGCGATGCGGTTCAACTCCTGCTGGTAGGCCTGCTGCGCGGCTTTTTTCTGGTCGTCGTCGGCGATCTTGTCGGCGTCCTTGCGCTGCTGGTCCAGGTCCTGGTTCAGCTGCGCCAGCGGCTTGCGGGTGATGGTCATGGCGTCGATCTGCGCCTGCGCGGCGGCCGGCAGACGCGCGGCGGCCGGATGCAGCTGTTGATCCAGCCAGGCGTCGTAGCCGAGCTTTTCGGCCTGCTGGTAGGTGCCCAGGTTGACGCCCCAGCTGACGCGGTTCAGCGCTCCACTGAGCTGCTCGGGCTTGACGACGGACGAACCGGCGCCGCCGGTCGTGGCGCATCCCGCGAGCATCAGCAGCGCGCCGCAGGCGGACAGGGATAGTGATGGATGTCTCATGAGCTGAGTATAGTTCGCGAATTGCGCCGGGCGGCGCGCATAACAAAATGTTACAAACTACGTAATAGATAAGTGTTGTCTTAAATGCCAGTCCCCTCTAGAGTGGTCTTTTCATCTCACCGGATCCGCACCCATGAATCGCATTCCATTGTTGGCCGCATTGGCGTTGACCGCCAGCGCCGGCTGCCAGGCGGCCATCACGCTGCAAGTGACCACGTTCGTGCATTTCGAGCCGTCGCCAGGCGCGACCAACCTGCCGCCGGACAGCAAGAGCACATCGTTCGTCACGCTGGCGGACGATTACATCGCCGCCAAGTCGGACAATGCGACGACGATTTACGACTTCAGGAACCGGCGCCGCGTGGTGCTCGATGACGCGAACAAAACCTATGTCGACTACTCGCTGTACGATACCCTGGGCGCCCGGGTCTTCGAGATACGCAACCGCGCGGCCCTGAACGCGGCGATGGCCAAGATCAAGCCTGACCACAAGCCAGTCCGCAAGGTGGACCTTGAGCAGGAGTTGGCGCTGGCCGAAGACAATGCCACCGTCATTGACGCCGCCACCAGCGGCGACATGCTGAAGTTGTCCAGCGAAGGCAGTCCCCTGGCGGCATGGAGCAAGCATGGCGCCAAGGCCGGCGCGCGCGATGCGGCCCACTTTGCGCAGCTGCTGCGTTACACGCAGGCCGTCCATCCGCAATTGCTGGCCAGGCTGGCCGAAAGCAGCGTGATTCCGGATACGCTGACCTTCACCACCAATACGCCGCTCACCGCCGTGACGGTGCGCCTGGCGGTGGAGAAGGTGCAGAGCGCGTCGCCGCCGGCCCTTACGCTGCAAGGTTATGCGCGCCGCGAGGCCGCGCCGGGAACGCTGGACGCGCTGCTCGACCACATGGCGGCGCAGACCCCAGAACAACTGGACGCCCTGCGCGCCGCCCATCCCTGCGATACGGAGGCCGCCTACCGCGAGGACCAGCTGCTCGACACGATGTTAGGACGCGTCGAATGCACGCTGGCCAACGGCGCGCCGATGCTGGAGTTCACGCCGGCGCAGCTGGAGCAGATGCGTGCCAGCGTCCCGGTCAGCCTGGCCTTCAGCGCCACCAAGGTCACCAAGCAGGAGGAATATGTGGCGGCGGTGAAGACCTTGTCCGGCCTGCGCAGCCAGGCGCCGCGCAAGGCCTATGTGCTGAAGCTCTTCGAAGCGAACAACCGCGCCAGGCTGGGACAGTTCGATGAATCCCGCCTGCTGTTTGCCGATGTGCTGGCGGCCAATCCGGTGCTGGGCGGCGCCTGGAAGGACATGGGCGACCTGATGGCCATGCGCTTCGACATGCCCGCCGCGTGGCGTAGCTGGGACATCGGCCGCCGCATCGCGCCCAAGCTGCCCAATTTCGCCGCGGTGAACCAGCTCGAAGAGGAAATGGCCAAGCGCCATCCCGAGTATTTGGTATATTGAGGCAAACAACAACCAGCCGAGCATCGTCATGCCCACCATCGACCCGCGCGTTGACGCTTACATCGCCAAGTCCGCCGAGTTTGCGCAGCCCATCCTCACCCATCTGCGCGCCATCGTCCACGAGGCCTGCCCGGAAGTGGAAGAGACCATGAAGTGGAGCTTCCCGCACTTTATGTACAAGGGCATGATGTGCGGGATGTCCGCCTTTAAGGCCCACTGCGCGCTGGGCTTCTGGAAGGGCGAGCTGCTGATGGCCGATGCGGCCAACCGCGAGGCGATGGGCCAGTTCGGCCGCATCGAATCGGTCAAGGACCTGCCGTCCAAAAAAATCCTGGCGGGCTACGTCAAGAAGGCGATGAAGCTGAATGACGACGGCGTCCCCGCGCCGGCGCGCGCCAAGCCCGCCGAACCGCGCCCGCTGGTCATCCCCGACGACCTGACCGCCGCGTTGAAGGAAGTGCCTGCGGCATACCGGCACTTCGAAGCCTTCAGCCCGGGCAAGAAGCGCGAATACGCGGAATGGATCGCCGAGGCCAAGACCGAGGCGACCCGCACGCGCAGGCGCGAGCAGGCCGTCGAGTGGATCGCCGAAGGCAAGGCACGCAACTGGAAGTACGAGAAGTGTTAGCCCGAGCTGCTTAGCCGGGCCGCGGCACGCGCCTGCAACACGGGCTTGCGGCCGCTGTGCGCAAGGCCTGGCCGCGCAGCCGGTTCCGCGTGCAGCTTGAACACCTGCACCGCTGCGGTCAGGTGTTCGGCCTGCTGTTGCAGGCTGCCCGCCGCCGCTGCCGCTTCTTCCACCAGCGCGGCGTTCTGCTGCGTGACCGCGTCCATCTGCGACACCGCCTGGTTGATCTGCTCTATGCCCTGCGTCTGCTCGCGCGTGGCGGAACTGATCTCGCCCATGATGTCGCTGACGCGCCGCACGCTTTCGACGATCTCCGTCATCGTGCTGCCGGCTTCGCCCACCAGCCGGTTGCCGATGGTGACCTGGCCCACCGAGTTGTCGATCAACGTTTTGATCTCCTTGGCGGCGCTGGCCGAGCGCTGCGCGAGGTTGCGCACTTCGCTGGCCACCACCGCGAAGCCGCGTCCCTGTTCGCCGGCGCGCGCCGCTTCGACGGCGGCGTTGAGCGCCAGGATGTTGGTCTGGAAGGCGATGCCGTCGATGACGGCGATGATGTCGACGATCTTGCGCGACGAGTCGTTGATCGAGTTCATGGTGTCGACCACCTGCGACACCACGTCGCCGCCCTTGGCCGCGACGCTGGTGGCGGTGGCCGCCAGCTGGTTGGCCTGGCGGGCGTTGTCGGCATTGTGCTTGACGGTGGATGTCAGCTCCTCCATCGAGCTGGCCGTCTCTTCGAGCGAACTGGCTTGCTGCTCGGTGCGCGCGGACAGGTCCAGGTTACCGGTGGCGATCTCGCCGCAGGCCGTGGCGATTTCGTCGGTGCTGTGGCGCACCTGGCCGACGATGTTGAGCAGGTTGTCGTTCATGTCGCGCAGCGCCTGCATCAGCTGCCCGGTTTCGTCGGCGGATTTGACTTCGATCGAGGAGGTCAGGTCGCCCTTGGCCACCTGCTGCGCCACGTCCAGCGCTGTGCGCAACGGCCGCGCGATGACGCGCGCCACCCACACCGCCAGCGCCAGTCCGCCCAGGATGGCGGCGGTCAGCAGCGCGATGGTCCACATGCGCGAGCTGGCGAAGATACTGGCCGCCGTCGCTCCCGACTGGTCGGCGCCGTCGAGGTTGATCTTGACCAGCTGGTCGATCTGCGCGCTCAGCTCAGTCAACCGCTGCGCGGAATCGCCGGACAGCAGTGCCTTGGCGTCGTCGGACTTGTCCGGGCCGGCCGCCAGCAGGGCCATGATTTTTTCGTGGGCGGACAGATAGCCGGCCATGGACCTGGTCATCTCCGCGTAGACGCGCTTCTCCTCGGGTTCCGATACCTGTGCCGCGTAGACGGCGGCGTCCTTGTTGAGCGCGGAGAGGGCCGCCGCCAGGCGCGTATTGACCTTGGCGCGACCCGGGCCGTCGCTGTAGAGGAAGGACGACAGCTCCCAGCGGCGCACCTCAAGCAGGTCGGATTTGACGGTCATCACCGCACGCACGCTGGGCAGCCAGTTGCTGGCCAGGTCCACGGTGGAGCCGTTGATGGTCCCCATGTTGACGATCGAGATCACGCCGTTGGCGAGCATCAGGCCCAGGACCACCAGGAAGGAGGCGACCAGCTTGGTGGCGATATTCAAATCGTAGAACCATTTCATGATGTTTTCCTTTCGGGAACAACGTGATTGCAGGAACCAGAGGCGCGGGAATAGGGAAGCGGCAAAAATCAGTATAAGCCTGATTTATTGTCGATGGGTATCGAACTGCAAGGTGTGGAAGGGGTGAGACAGGTGGGAGGTAATGCGGCGTTCAGCGGGGTTTGGGCTGTACGCAGTGCGCATTTGAGGGCGCCGGATACCGCATGCCGGCGCCTGGCATGGCTTGATCAGCTGGGCTGTTCAATGCATAGACGCGGTCGACAGATCCTTCAGTTCCCGTATGCTGATATCTGACTTTTCATGCATACGCAGCAAAATGGTAGCCCCGACGGCCAACTTACGGTGCCGGATTTTGCTGATGATGGGAGGTTGCACCTCTAAAACTCTGCAAAGTTCCGCATCGTTTTTCAGGTTCATTTTTTCGATCAAAGTATCAAGAAGCTTGTTCGGAACAAAACTGGATGGCTCCAGTGCCCGAGCGCGATTCATGGCTTCGATCAGTTCCAGCTTTTTTTGCCGTACGTTCATGATTGCTCCTCCTTTGCTCAAAACGTGAAAAGAAATTACGTTTCCCGGCAAGGCTAGCGTCCACACTTTTTTGGTCTGAATGTGGTACGCAACTCAACATTCTTGATAACCATGCAAGTTAATTTCAATAATACTACGCGGACGCAAGAATAGGAGGGTTTGATAAAAAAATTATCTTGTTTATTGCTTAAACGTGTTGACGATTGTTGTTTCTTGTATGCCTGATTTTGAAAGTTGTAGGACTTTGTCTGTCATTTCCGCCGCCGCCTGCGAATGCGTGACCATGATCGCACATGCGCCGGTGGATTTGATCTCCCGCCGCAACAAAGTCAGGATGCTGTGGGCGGTATCGGGGTCGAGGTTGCCGGTCGGTTCGTCGGCCAGCACCAGGGCGGGGCGGTGCACCAGCGCGCGGGCGATGGCCACCCGCTGCATCTCGCCGCCGGACAGTTGATGCGGGAAGTCGCCGCCGCGCCCGCCCAGGCCCACGGCCTCCAGCATCTCCGCCGCGCGCTGCGTCGGCAGGCCGTTCAGCAGCAGCGGCAGCGCCACGTTCTGCAGCAGCGTCAGGTGCGGCAGCACGTGGAAGGCCTGGAAGATGAAGCCCATGCGCGCGCGCCGCAGCTTGGTGGCGGCGTCGTCGTCCAGGCCGGACATCGGCACGCCGTCGACCACGATGGGCGAGTCGCCCGCCGCCGCGTCGGGCGTATCGAGGCCGGCGATGAGGTTGAGCAGCGTCGATTTGCCGACGCCCGAGTCGCCCATGATGGAGACGAATTCGCCGGCCTTGAACCGCCACGACAGGTTGGACAGCACGGGATGGCCGCTGGCATAGGATTTGGACAGGTTGCGCAGTTCGAGCATGTTGGCCTTGGCGATAATTAGCGGGTGAGGACGCGGCGCAGCGCGAAGCTGATGCCGTCGACTAGCGCGACCAGCAGCAGCATGGCGATGATGACGGTGGCCGCCTTCTCCATCTGGAACAGCGACAGGTGGTACTTGAGCATCTGCCCCAGCCCGCCGGCGCCGACCACGCCGAGGATGGCGGCGGCGCGGATGTTGTTCTCCCAGCGGTACAGCGTGTAGGACAGCATCTGCGGCAGCGTTTGCGGCAGCGTGGCGTAGAAGAAGGCCGCAGCGGCGGAGGCGCCGTTGGTGCGCAGGCTTTGCTCCGGCAGCGGCGCGGCGTTCTCCAGCGAGTCGGCGAACAGGCGACCGAGTACGCCGGCGGTGTGCGCGCCCAGCGCCAGCGTGCCGCCGAACGGCCCCAGGCCGCAGGCGATCAGCAGGATGGAGGCCCACACCAGTTCCGGAATGGAGCGCAGCACGTTGAGCAGCCCGCGCATCAGCGCGCGCGCCACGGCGCCGAAGCGGCCGGACGCGGACAGCGAGAACGCCAGGCCGGCCATCACCGCCAGCAGCGTGCCGAGCGCGGACATGGCCATCGTTTCCAGCGCGGCCCAGCCGGTGCGGGCCAGGAAGGGCGCGGACAGGTCGGGCGGCGCGAAGCCGGCTAGCAGTTCCAGCGCGCTGTTGACCGCTTCCAGCGTGAAGAACTCGCGCCACTTCAGCGGCAGCGAGGCGAAGCTGGCCACGACCAGCACCGCCAGCATGGCCAGCATGGCCAGCACGGTCCAGTCGCGGCGCGGCGGTTTGGGCATCAGGTGGTTCATCCGAGGCGCCTCCGCAGGATTTTGGAGAACTGGTCGGCCAGCGCCACCAGCAGCACGAACACCAGCAGCATGGACGACACTTCGGCGCCGGCCAGCATCTTCATCGATTCGTCCATGCGCTGACCGAGGCCGCCGGCGCCCACGAAGCCCATCACCACCGAGCCGCGCACCGCGCATTCCCAGCGGTAGAAGGTGTAGGACATCAGTTCCGACGCCGCTTCCGGCAAGGTGCCGTACAACAGCGCGGCCAGCCGCCCGCTGCCATTGGCCAGCAGCGTGTCGCTGGCGTGGGCGTCGGACGATTCGAGGATCTCGGCGTACACCTTGCCCAGCATGCCGCAGTAGGTGAGGGCGATGGCCAGCACGCCGGCGGTCGGCCCCAGGCCGATGATGCGCACGAACAGCAGCGCCCACACCAGCTCCGGCACGCTGCGCAGCAGCACCAGCGTCCAGCGCACCGCCTGGCGCACCAGCGTGGCCAGGGGCCGCATGCGGCCCGTGCCCAGGCGCGAGATCGACAGCTGCTCGTTGACGATCAGCGTGGCGGGGATGGCGCCCAGCAGCGCCAGGGCCAGGCCGGAGGTGGCGATGGCGATGGTCAGCCAGGTCTGCTCCAGCAGCATGGCGAGGAATTCGGTGCTGTGCGCGGGCACCAGGAAGTCGGCCAGGAAGCGGCCGGTGGCCGTGAGGCTCTGCCAGTCGAACAGTATCCACGGCTTGAATTCGGTGATCACCAGCGCGGGCCACAGGATCAGCAGGCAGACCGCGGTGGCGGCGACGCGCCCGCGCCAGGCCGGGTCGGGATGGGAGGACAACGTCGCCATCACAGGCAGGCGCCTACGCCGAGTTTGATCGCCATCGCCTCATGGTCCTGCGGCTTGGCGCTGGCGGCGGGCGGCTCGCCCTGATACAGCGCGGCGATCATGTCGGGCGTGACCTGGGCGCGCGGCAGGTCGAATTCGATGCGGCCGTCGCGCAGGCCGACGATGCGCGGGAAGTGGCTCAGCGCCAGGTCGACCTGGTGCAGGCTGCAGATCAGGGTGGCGTTGCGGGCCTTGGCCTCCTCGCGCAGGGTGGCCAGCGTCAGCTCGGACAGCACCGGGTCGAGCGCGGACAGCGGCTCGTCCACCAGCAGCGCCTTGGCCGGCGACAGCAGCAGCCGCGCCAGGCCGCAGCGCTGGCGCTCGCCGCCGGACAGGCGGTCGACGCGGGAATACAGCTTGTCGCCGAGGCTAAAGCGCGACAGCGCCTGCCACGCCGCTTCCGGGTCGGCAGGCTTGAACAGCGAGACCAGCGCGCGCCACAAGCTCCATTGCGGCAGGCGCGCGGCCAGCACCGCCGTCACCACGCGCTGGCGCGGCGGCAGTGGCGGCGTCTGCGGCGCCAGGAACAGCTGCGCGCGCAGGCGGTGGCGCTCGGCGTGGCCCAGCGCCCACGGATCGACGCCGAAGGCCTGGAAGCTGCCGTCGGCCGGCTGGTGGGCGCAGGCTAGCGTCGCCAGCAAGGTGGTCTTGCCGGCGCCGGAGGGGCCGATCAGGGCCAGTTGCTCGCCCTGTTGTATCGTCAGCGAGATCGCATGCAGTGCGGCCGCCTGCGATGCGCCGAGGTGGCGCACCGTCAGGTTCCGCAGGTCGTAAGTGGACATCGATTACTTCTTCAGCAGGCCCGCGTTTTGCGCCGCGGCTTCGATCGCCGTGTAGTTCTCAGCCTTGGTCGGGATGAACTTGGAGGCGCGCTGCAGGTCCATGATGGCCTTGTCCTGCGGGTTCTTGGCGTCCAGCGCCAGGAAGGCGTCGGTCAGCTTTTTCTTCAGGTCCGCGTTCATGTCGGTGCGCACGCTCCAGTTGTAGTCGTAGTAGCCTGGCGTGGTGTAGAACACGCGGACCACGGCAGGATCGACCTTCTTCTCGGCGACCATTTTTTCCCACACCGAGATGTTCAGCGCGCCGGCATCGACCTTGCCGCCGGCGACTGCGGCCACGGTGGCGTCATGCGCGCCGGAGAAGGCGATGCGTTTCAGGTCGGTGTCCGGATTGATCTTCGCGGCCAGCAGGTAGGAGCGCGGCATCAGGTGGCCCGAGGTCGACGATTCCGAACCAAAGCTCAGCGTGTGGCCCTTCAGGTCTTCCAGCTTGTGGATGTCCTTGTTGGTGGTGATGAAGACGGACTTGAATTTTTCGTCTTCGGCGCGCTGCACCAGCGGCGTGATCTGGTTCTTGCTGCGGTCCTTGGCCTGCACGAAGGTGAAGCCGCCGAACCAGACCATGTCGACCTTCTTGTTTATCAGCGCTTCGACCGAAGCGGCGTAATCGGTGACGGGAGTGAACTCGACCTTCATGCCGATCTTCTTCTCCAGGTACTCGCCCAGCGGCTTGAACTTGCGCTGCAATTCGGTCGGCGCTTCGTCCGGGATGGCGGACACGCGGAACACGTGGTCGGCCGACTGCGCCTGCGAGTGCGCGGCTGCCAGCATCAAGCCGGCGGCAAACAGGGATTTGATCGTGCGCATGGCGGAAAATTTCATGTTCGGGAGCCCTTATTTTGTAAGATTTATATGTTCGTTACGACGAATGTGAAAGACCGCACGGATTTATCGGTCGGGTACTGCAAAATGGATATTCGGCTATCATAACAAAAATGTTATCCGCAGCAGGGATGACCACCTTTAAAGGCAGAGCATATATGCAGATGTCCCGCTCCTCGGCGATCCGTGTTGTTTCGCCCGACGACAGCAACACGCCGGCGCCGCAGCGGCGGCAGCACGCGCACGGCAGCGCGGAGGTGGTCGCGGAAATCAGCGACGGCCTGCTGGCCGGCCGTCCGCACATTTCGCCCAAGTACCTGTACGACGGCCTGGGTTCCAAGCTGTTCGAGGCCATCTGCGAGCTGCCCGAATATTATCCGACCCGCACCGAGGCGGGCATCTTCGCGCTGCATGGCGCGGACATGGCGCGTGCCGTCGGCGCCGGCGCCGTGCTGATCGACCTGGGCGCGGGCAATTGCGCCAAGGCCGCCAGCCTGTTCCCGCTGCTGCAGCCGGCGCAGTATGTGCCGGTCGATATCTCGCGCGACTTCCTCACCGAAGCGGTCAGCCGTTTGCGGCAGCGCTTCCCGGACATCGAGATGACCGCGCTGGGACTGGACTTTTCCAACGGCTTCGAGCTGCCGGACAGCGTGCGGCGCAGCCGGCGGCTGTTCTTCTATCCCGGTTCGTCGATCGGCAATTTCTCGCCGGAGCAGGCGGTCGGCTTCCTGCGCGGCCTGCGCGACAACGCCGGCGCCGACGGCGGCCTGCTGATCGGCGTGGACCTGATCAAGGACAAGGCCGTGCTGGATGCGGCCTACGACGATGCGCTGGGCGTCACGGCGGCCTTCAACCTGAACATGCTGCGCCATCTGAACCATCTGGCCGGCGCCGACTTCGATGTGGGCCAGTGGCAGCACCGCGCCTTTTTCAACGAGGCCGATAGCCGCATCGAGATGCACCTGGAGGCGCGCGCCGCGCTGACCGTGCGCTGGAGCGGCGGCGAACGCGAATTCGCATGCGGCGACCGTATTCACACCGAGGACAGCTACAAGTACACGCAGCAGTCCTTCGTCGGCCTGCTGGAGCGGGCCGGCTTCTCGTCGGCCCAGGTCTGGACCGATCCATCGAACTGGTTCGCCGTGATCCACGCCAGGGTCACTCCTTCCTGAAAGCCGATCACGCCTATGGACATGCGCCCACCGCAACTGGAACTCAATGCCCGCTACGACAAGGTGCGCCGCCGTTCGCTGGCGCTGGCCGAGCCGCTGACCGACGAGGATTGCGGCGCGCAGTCGATGCCGGACGCGAGTCCGGTCAAATGGCATCTGGCGCACACCACGTGGTTCTTCGAGACCTTCATCCTTGAGCGCATGGAGGCGGATTTCGCGCCGTTCCATCCGGCGTTCCGGGTGCTGTTCAATTCCTACTACAACGGCATCGGCGAGAAGCACCCGCGTGCGCAAAGGGGCCTGCTGACGCGGCCGGCGATGGCGCAGGTGCGCGCCTACCGCGCCGACGTCGACGCCCGCATCGGCCGCCTGCTGGCCGCCGGTCTCGATGCCGAGCGGCGAGTGCAGTTGACGGCGCTGGTCACGCTGGGGCTGGAGCACGAACAGCAGCACCAGGAACTGATGCTCACCGACGTCAAACACCTGCTGGCGCAAAGCGCGCTGCTGCCCGGGTACATGGACGTGCCGCTGGCGCGGGCCAAGGCTGCGCCGGCGATGGCGTGGTTGCCGTTCGCGGGCGGCCTGACCGACATCGGCCATCAAGGCGGCGGCTTTTGCTTCGACAACGAGCTGCCGCGCCACAAGCAGTACGTGGCGCCGTTCGAACTGGCCTCGCGGCTGGTGACGAACGGCGAGTACCTGGAATTCATCGCCGCCGGCGGCTACTTCAACGCCGCGCTGTGGCTGGCCGAGGGTTGGGATTGGGTGCGCAGCCAGAACCTGGGTTGTCCGATGTACTGGCATCAGGACGGCAAGGGGCAGTGGCAGGAATTCACGCTGCACGGCGCGCAGGCGCTGGACCTGTCGCGGCCCGTCACGCATCTGTCGCTGTACGAAGCGGATGCTTATGCCCATTGGGCCGGCGCCCGTTTGCCGACCGAGGCGGAATGGGAATTCGCCGCCGCGCAGGCGGTGGTGGAAACCGGATCGCTGCATCCGGCCGGCGCCGCCGGTGCGCATGGCCTGTCGCAGATGTTCGGCCACTGCTGGCAATGGACTAGCAGCAGCTACGCCGCCTATCCCGGCTTCCAGAGCGCGCCCGGTGCGCTGGGCGAATACAACGGCAAATTCATGCTGAACCAGTATGTTCTGCGCGGCTCGTCCTGCGCCACGCCGGACGGCCATGCGCGCACCAGCTACCGCAATTTCTTCCCTGCCGGCGCCCGCTGGCAGTTCACGGGCATCCGGCTGGCGAGGCTGGCGCCGTAAGCCTTACAGCGCCTTCATGAAGGCCGCCAGGTCGGCCGCCTCCTGGGCGGTGAAGCCGATGTTGAAGCGCTTGTCGTAGAAGGCCACGACATCCTCGATCGTATGCACCGAGCCATTGTGGAAGTAGGGCGAGCGCGATTCGATGCCGCGCAAGCCCGGAACCTTGACGCGGCCGATGTCCTTCCATTTCCCCGTTTGCATGGCGGCGCCGGGATCGGTGGTGGTCACCGTATCGCCGGTGAGGTTGTTGCGCAGCGTGTAGAGCGGCATGTCGGCCGTGCGGCGCGAGCCATCGGAGACGCCGGTGTTGAACATGCGGACCACCGAATGGGTGCCGGAGGCTGGCGTGTCGTGGCAGCTGGCGCAGGTGCCGCGCTGCAAAGGACGCCGCAGTTCGTCGTTGAAGCCGGCCACGTTGGTGATGTTGAACGGCTTGTTGTTGAAGATTTGTTCGCCGCGCGCGATCGAGGCGCGGGCCAGGTTCTGCGGGCTTGGCGCGGCTGGCGGCGGCGGGGCGGGGCGTCCGCGCGCAGGCGGTGGCGGAGGCGGCGCAGGGCGGTCCAGATTGCGCCAGGCGCCGAAGATCGCCATCACGTTGCGGTTGAACGGCACGCCGGTCTGGTAGTCGCCGGATTCGAGGTCGTTGATGCCGAAGTAGAAGGCGGCGGAGGCCAGCCGCGACGGGCCGCCCAGCGCGCCGGCGTCGGTCAGGCTGCCGGCGTCGATGGAGCCGACCTGGGTGGTGAACAGGGTTTTTTCGAAATCGACGATGGCGCGTTGCTCGGTGGCGGTCAGGTCCTGCGCGGCTTCGGCGTGGCCGCGCACGGCGTCATTCGCCTGATGCAGCAGGCTGGCGTCGGCGCTGGCGAAGCATTGCGCTGGCCGCAGGTCCTTCAGGCACAGGGCGGAAGTGGCGTCGCTGGCGGTTTCGCGGCTGTCCCACATCACGCTGCTGGTGAATTTGAGATTGGTGGTGGGCAGCGGACGGCGGAACAGCGAAAGCTCCTTGGCGCTGGCGTAGTTGTAGGGGTCTTCGGTTTTGACCAGCGTGAATTCGGCTCCGGCGGGCATCGGCAGGCCGACGCGTATCAGGCCTTTGGTCAGCAGCATGCTGTAGGCGACGCGCTTCTGGTCCAGCGTGGCGGTGGCCGCCAGCGGCGAGACGGCGCCGTCCACCAGGCGGAACACCGGATCGGTGCCGCCGCTGTTGGTGAAGCGCTCGGCCAGCTTGTCCGGGCCTATGCTCCAGCCGTTGTCCGGCTGGTGGCAGGTGGCGCAGGAGCGGCCGTTGCCGAAGGGTTTGAAGAAGGGATTGGTCGCGTCAACGGCGCCTGCGGTACTGAAAGTGAGCGAGGTGCCTTCGTCGTTGGCCACCGGCGCGAGGACCACCGGCGGCGCGGCCGCAGGCGCGGGCGCGCCCTGCACGGTGAGCGAGGCCAGCGTGGTGGCGGCGGGGGCGCCGCCTTGCAACAGGCGCTGGGTGGCGCTGCTCGTGTTGTCCGCCGTTGGATCGCTGCCGCCGCAGGCAGCCAGCAGGGCTGCGGCGATGGCCGGTGTGAGGTAAAGCGCGCGTTGATACATGGTGTTCTCCGTCTGGTGTGATGACGGTGCGAGATTGCCGCGCAAATGTGTAGAAAAAATGAAGACGGCAGGCGATGTCGCGTTTTTGCCAGTGCCTCATAATTTCTCCACATTTGGCGGTTATGATGGAGGCATGAAGCCAAGGAGCCAGCCATGCGGTTGACCATCGCCCGCAAGATCGCGCTGGCGGTGACCGCTATCGTCATCCTGTGCGTGGGTACGATGGCGTGGGTGGCCAGCAGTAACCTCAAGCGCGGCTTCGTCGCCTACCTCAACGAACTTCAGGTCCAGGATTTCGACCAACTGCGCGAGCTGCTGGAGGACCGCTATCGCACCGAGGGCAATTTCGAATGGCTGCGGGGGCAGCCGCGCGCGCTCGGCGACGTGCTGGCGCGGATGACGCCGCGCAGCCAGGTGTTCGAGCCGGACGGCGATCCGCGCCGCCCGCGCCACGGCCGCCGTCCGCCACCGCCGCCGGACGGCGCGCCGCCACGCGGCTACGGGCCGAGACGAGACGAGCCGCCGCGCCTCGGCGATCCGCCGTCGCGCCTCGCCGACCCGCCGCCACGCGGCTATGGGGCACCGCGAGAGGAGCCGCCGCGTCCAGCCGATCCGCCGCCGGCGGAAGGACCGCCGCGCCGCAACGACCCGCTGGACTTCGCCTCCCGCATAACAATCACGGATGCCCAGGGCCACCGGCTGATCGGCCCTCCCGACCTGCCGCAGGGGACGGAGCGCGCCATCAAGGTCGATGGCGTGGTGGTCGGCCATATGCGGCTGATGCCCTTGCGGCAGACCGGCGGCGAGGACTCCAGCGCCACGGTTTTCCTGCGCGGGCAGTTGCAGTCCATCCTGATGCTGTCGGCCGTATTGATCGGGCTCGCGGTGCTGGCGGCGGTATGGCTTGCCCGCCATTTGCTGCGGCCCGTGGCCGCGCTGCGCGACGTGACGGCGCGACTGGCATTGGGCGAATTGAGCGCCCGCGCGCCCTTGCTGTCCCGCGACGAGGTGGCGGAACTAGCGCTGCACGTCAACGCCATGGCCGAAGCGCTGGAGGACAGCGAACGCCGACGCCGCAAGATGCTGGCCGACGTTTCGCACGAACTGCGCACGCCGCTGACGGTGATACGCGGCGAGATCGAAGCGCTGCTGGACGGCATCCGCCAGGCGGACACCAACGCGCTGCAATCGCTTCATGCCGAGGTGCTGCGTTTGAATAAGCTGGTCGACGACCTGCACCAGCTGACGATGGCCGATGCGGGCGACCTGCACTACCATTGGCACGAACTGAATCTGGCCGAGCTGCTGCGGCCCACGCTGGAGCGCTACCAGCCGCGCGCGCAGAAGTGCGGTTTGGACTTGAGTTGGAGCCTGCCGTCCGCGCCCTTGCTGCTGCAGGGCGACGCAGGCCGTTTGCAGCAGGTGTTCACCAACCTGCTGGAAAACAGCCTGCGCTACACTGACAGCGGCGGCCAGGTGGTGGTGGCGCTGGGCAGCGCCGGCGGCCATGCGGAAATCACGGTGGAGGACAGCGCACCCGGCGTGCCGTCCGCCGTCCTTGGCAGCATCTTCGAGCGGCTGTATCGCGTGGACGGCGCCCGCACGCGAGAACGTGGCGGCAGCGGACTGGGACTGGCGATCTGCAAAGCGCTGGTGGAGGCGCATGGCGGAAGTATAGTCGCCACGCCGTCGGTGCTGGGTGGTGTCAAAATCCTGGTGCGCCTGCCGTTGAAAACATAGGAAGCGAAGACGTGCCCAATATCCTGATCGTTGAAGACGACACCAAGATCGCCGCGCTGCTGGCGGACTACATGAGCGCCGCCGGCTGGACCACGCGGCAGGCTGCCGATGGCCGCGGCGCGGTCGATATTGTCCGCAGCGGCGGCGTGGACCTGATGCTGCTCGACCTGATGCTGCCGGAGCTGGACGGGATCGGCGTCTGCCGCGAAGTGCGTGGCTTTTCGCAGGTCCCCATCATCATGCTGACCGCCCGCGTGGACGAGATCGACCGTCTGCTGGGGTTGGAAAGTGGTGCCGACGACTACGTCTGCAAGCCATTCAGCCCGCGAGAAGTGGTGGCCCGCGTGCGGGTGCACTTGCGCCGCAGCGGGGCTGCCGCTCCCGGCTCGCCGTTCCAGATCGACCGCGCCGGCATGCGCGTGCTGCACAAGGGCGCCGCGCTGGCGTTGACGCCGCTGGAATTCCGCCTGCTGGCGGAGTTTATCGACAATCCGAGCCGGGTCTACACCCGCCAGCAGCTGCTCGATTTTGCGCATCAGGACCAGCGCGACATCAGCGACCGCACCGTCGATTCGCACATCAAAAACATCCGCCGCAAACTGCCGGACGCCGAGTGCCTGCAATCCGTTTATGGCGTGGGTTATCGCTTCGAGTTGCCGCTATAATTGGCCGCTTACAGCCTGCCTGGGAGAGCCATGTCAATTCGTCGTCTTGATCCATCCGATGCTGCCGCGTTCCGCTCCCTGCGGCTGACGGGCTTGCGTGCGTCGGCCTCCGCTTTCGGTTCCAGCTACGAGGAGGAGTGCGACATGCCGCTCGCCGCCACCGAGGCGCGGCTGGCGCCGGATTCGGGCCGTTACGTGTTCGGTGCTTTCGACGACGGCCAGCTGGTTGGCATTGTCGGTCTGGCGCGCGAGACAGCGCTCAAGGTCCGCCACAAAGCCTTTGTGTACGCCATGTACGTGGCCGAATCGCACCGTGGCAGGGGCGTGGGCCGGCGTTTGATGGAACAGGTACTGGCACATGCCGCCACGCTGGAGGGCGTGCAGCGCATGACTATCTCGGTCACCGCCGGCAATGCGGAGGCGACTGCCCTGTATGAATCGCTGGGCTTCAGGGAGTTCGGCCGCGAACCGGATTCGATGATCGTCGACGGCCGGTTCTACGACGAGATCATGATGTCGGCCGCTATGCCGCCAACCGGAACTGACTAACCACCTGATTCAGCGCCCCGGCCTGGTCCTGCATCGCCGCCGCCGCGGCAGCCGCCTGTTCGACCAGTGCGGCGTTCTGCTGCGTCACCTGGTCCATCTGGCTGATCGCGATATTGATTTGTTCGATGCCGCCGGTCTGCTCGTGATTGGCCAGCGTGATCTCGCCGACGATGTCGGTCACCTTGCGCACGCTTTCCTGCACTTCGCTCATGGTGGTGCCGGCCAGGCCGACCAGGCGCGCGCCGGCCGCCACCTTGTCCACCGAGTCGTCGATCAGCGTCTTGATTTCCTTGGCCGCGCTGGCCGAACGCTGCGCAAGGTTGCGCACTTCCGACGCCACCACCGCAAAGCCGCGCCCCTGTTCTCCGGCACGTGCCGCCTCCACCGCCGCATTCAGCGCGAGGATATTGGTCTGGAAAGCGATGCCGTCGATGACGCCGATGATGTCGACGATCTTACGCGACGAATCATTGATCGAGTTCATGGTGCCCACCACCTGCGCCACCACGTCGCCGCCGCGTTGCGCCACCTGCGACGCCGATTGCGCCAGCTCGTTGGCCTGCTGGGCGTTGGCTGCGTTCTGCTTGACGGTGCTGGTCAGTTCCTCCATCGACGCGGCGGTTTCCTCCAGCGAGCTGGCTTGCTGCTCGGTGCGCGAGGACAGGTCCAAATTCCCGCTGGCGATTTCCGCCGAGGCGGTGGTGATGGCGCCGGTGCCATTGCGCACGCGGCCGACGATGTGGGCGAGGTTGTCGTTCATCTTGCCCAGTTCCTCCAGCAGCTGGCCCATTTCGTCGCGCTGCTCGTTGGTGACGCGGCAGGTCAGGTCGCCTGACGCCACGGCGCGCGCCATCTTGAGCGCGTGGCCGATCGGATCGGTAATCGAGCGCGTGACGCGCCACGCGAAGGCCAGGCCCAGGGCCAGCGCCACGAAGCCCAACCAGCCCATGATCTGGCTGGCCATGGAGATATCATGCCTGACCAGTTCACCGTTGAGGGAGGCGACGGACTTTTGCAGCTCCGACAGATGGCGTATGCTGGCCTGCACCTTGGCCAGCTTGGGTTGCATGTCGGTGCGCAGCGCGGCCAGGGCGTCGTCGCGCTGGCCATCGGCCAGCATCTTGGCGATGCGTGTAAACGATACGACGTAGGCCTTGCGCAGTTCGCGGATGCCGGCCATCACCGCCTTGCCTTCGTCCGTATAGAGCAGCGAGTCGAGCGTTTCGAGCGCGGTGCTGATGGTTTTTTTATTGACGTCTATCTCGCGGTAGATTTCCGCCGTGCGGGCAGGATCGCCGGTGGTGAACAGTTCCAGCGTCAGTGCCGCATTGGCGCGGGTGGTGCTGCCGACGACGGCCGCCGCTTCGGCTTTCACCCAGTCCTTGTCGAGGATGACCGCATTGAGGCGGCTGATGCTGCTCAGCCTTTGCAGGCCGACGCCGATCAGCGCCGCCATCAACACCAGCACCGCACCGAAGGCAATCGCCAGCCGCATGCCGATTTTCAGATTCGAGATATTCATGCATGACTCCATGAGAACACCGAGCGAAAGCCAAGTATAGCGACAATGGTGCGATGCGGAGATATCGGCGGAAGGCGACTGTTGCGCCGGATGGACGGTGCATAGTATCGCGACACTTTTATCAATGGAGTAAGCATGCCGGAACGTCTACGCGCCGGCCTGAAGGCGACTCTTCCTGGCACGGTGCCGCTTCCATGGCGTGTCTGCAGACCGGGCCGGAATAGCGCGGTTGCTTGGCCAGGCCGGTGACGGCGCCGCGCGAACGCGGCGCCTGGCATCCTCCGCCAGATGGGTTTATGCGGTGGCGTCGGCGCCCGCTGGTGCTGCCGCGTTTTCACGCTGCGAGAGCTGGCGGTTGACGGCGCTCAGCACAGCCTTGAACGAGGCCGTGACGATGTTGCTGTCGATGGCGGCGCCGAACAAGGTCGGGCCGTTGGCCAGGCGCAGTTCGACGTAGCAGGCCGCCTTGGCATTGGCGCCCGAGCCGATCGAATGCTCATGGTAGTCCATCAGTTTGATGTCGAGGCCCAGCGCGTTGACGAAGGCGTCGATAGGTCCGTTGCCGCCGCCCTGCAGCGCCAGTGGCGCCTTGCGGTGGGTGAGGGCGATATCGATCTGCACCGGCTCGTCGCTGCTGGTGTCTTCCACCATCTTGTGTGCGTTGTAGGCGTACGGCGTAAGCTGCTCGAAGTACTCCTTGCTGAAGATGTCGTAGATGCCTTCGGCGGTGATCTCCAGGCCAGTGGAATCGGCCACCGCCTGCACCGCGCGGCTGAACTCAATCTGCAGGCGGCGCGGGAGCACCAGGCCGTAGTCCTGCTCCAGCAGGTAAGCCATGCCGCCCTTGCCGGACTGGCTGTTGACGCGGATGACGGCGTCGTAGCTGCGGCCCAGGTCCTGCGGGTCGATCGGCAAGTAAGGGATCTCCCACAGCGCGCCTTCCTGCTGCTGGGCGAAGCCCTTCTTGATCGCGTCCTGGTGCGAGCCGGAGAAGGCGGTGAACACCAGGTCGCCCACGTACGGATGGCGCGGATGCACAGGCAGCTGGTTGCACTCTTCGACGCACTTGCGCACCTCGTCGATGTCGGAGAAGTCCAGGCCCGGATGCACGCCTTGCGTGTACAGGTTCAAGGCCAGCGTGACCAGGTCGACGTTGCCGGTGCGCTCACCGTTGCCGAACAGGCAGCCCTCGACGCGGTCGGCGCCGGCCATCACGGCCATCTCGGCCGAGGCGACGGCGGTGCCGCGGTCGTTGTGCGGGTGGACGCTGATGATCAGCGAATCGCGGCGCGCCAGCTTGCGCGACATCCATTCGATCTGGTCGGCGTAGACGTTGGGCGTGCTGCATTCCACCGTCGACGGCAGGTTGATGATCATCTTGTTGTTCGGGGTCGGTTCCCAGATCGCCGTGACGGCGTCGCAGATATGCTTGGAGAAATCGAGTTCGGTGGTGGAGAACGATTCAGGCGTGTACTCGAAGCCCCATTCGGTCTGCGGGTGCTGCTTGATCAATTCCTTCACCAGCTTGGTGCCGGTGGTGGCGATATTGGTGATCTCTTCGCGCGACATGCCGAACACCACTTTGCGGAACACCGGCGCCACCGAGTTATACAGGTGGACGATGGCGCGTTTGGCGCCGGCCGCCGATTCCACGGTGCGGCGGATCAGTTCATCGCGCGACTGGGTCAGCACGATGATGGTGACGTCGTCGGGGATGCGGTTTTCCTCGACCAGCTTGCGCACGAAATCGAAGTCGGTCTGCGAGGCCGAAGGGAAGCCCACTTCGATTTCCTTGAGGCCGATCTTCACCAGCAGTTCGAAGAAGCGCAGCTTCTTTTCGGCGCTCATTGGTTCGATCAGGGCCTGGTTGCCGTCGCGCAGATCGGTGCTCATCCAGATCGGCGGTTTGGAGATGACGTTGTTCGGCCACTGGCGGTCGGACAATTGGACAGGTGGGAAGGCGCGGTACTTCGCTGCTGGGTTCTGCAACATCATGGGGTACTCCTGGGTCTCAAATGGGGAAATGCTGATGCCATGGGCCGACGAATCGGGTGTTGGCGCTCTGTTGTGGCGAAGGGCTGCCGTGCGGCCACGGGATACTAGGCGCGGCAACCGATCGGTAGTTTTAGCAGTAGCGACAAGGCTGGGAACATCGGTGCAAACTTTCCTGGGGTTTGAAGACGTGTGCGGCTTATGGCCGGCACAGGGGTACAGCTGGAACGCGGATTAAGCGCGTGCTAGTAGGCGCGCTGCTAGCGATAGGGCGCTAGCAGACGGCAGCAGGAAAGCGGATAGGTGCAGATGCGAGGTCATGGCCTTAAATGTACGAGATGGGCGGCGTGGCTGTCAAGGGAATTTGGATTCCCGGCGGTGATTAAAGGCCATCGTGTCTTTTTTGGCATCCGAACTGCATGGTCGGCGCAGCAGTTATACTGTCGCCCTGCAAAAATTTAAGTTCGGGATATGTCGAAAGAGAAGAAGCTGGCGCGCGCGCCGCGCCTGCCGCCAACCAGGCAGGAATCGGAGTCCGCATGGGCCTCCGATCCTGCCGCCCAGAAGCAGGCGCGCGAGCGCAAGGACGCGCAGGTTCGCGGCGTCACGTCGATACCGGCGATGCGCGAGGCGATCAAGCGCGTCTCGCGCGGCCTGCCGGCGGTTTCCGAGGTGCCGCGCTTGCGGGCGCTCGACGCCGCCGCGTTCCGCCAGCGCGCCGCCGAAGGGCTGCCGTTCCTGATGACGGGAATGGTCGACCGCTGGCCGCTGTGCGCCCTGACGCCGGAATCGCTGCGCGCGCAGTACAGCCACCTGCCGGTGCGCGCGCGGGTGGGCGACTACATCAACACCGCGTTCGCGCCAGACCGCGCGATGCAGGACATGTCGATGCTGGAGTATCTGGAGCTGGTGGCCGCCGGCGCGCACGACCTGCCGCCGTACCTGGGCAATCTGGAACTGCGTGAGCTGAACCGGCTCTGTCACTGGCCGACCTACTTCGACAAAATGGGCCCGCCGCGCTTCTGGCTCGGCCCCGCAGGCACGGTGACGCCGCTGCATTGCGACTACGACGACAACATCTTCGCGCAGATATGGGGCACCAAGCGCATCTTCCTGGCGCCGCCGCATCACGACGAATTCCTGTACCCGAACGAGGCCAACGCCATCCTGTTCGGCTCTCCGTTCGATCCCGAGGCGCCAGACTACGAGAGGTTCCCGCTGGCGCGCCAGGCCGCCACGGTCGAAGTCATCGTCAATCCGGGCGACATGCTGTATGTGCCGGCCGGCTGGTATCACCAGGTGCGGGCGCTGACGTTTTCGCTGTCCTCGAACCGCTGGTCCCGGTCCATGCCGATTGTGCTGAACGGCGATCCGTCGCTAAGGCCCGCTGCGGACTGACTGCTTGGCTCCGTCGCCCGAATCGCGCTGCATCCCGTCAATCCAGCGCCAGCGTCTGGGCCAGATGGCCGAACACCGTCGACACGCGCCGTAGATGGCGCGATTCCGCATGGCTCATCAGCCATAGCTCGGTTTGCGCCTCGTCCAGCACACCGCCCAGTTGCGCCAGATCCTTGCGCTGGCGCGCCAGGAACAGCGGCAGTATGCCGACGCCCAGTTCCAGCGCCACCATCTCGGCCACGCTCAGAATGCTGTTGACGCGGAATTGCGGCGTCACCTTCGGATGATGTTTTTTGCGCCAGATGACTGAAGGATGTTCCGGCAGCGCGTCGTCCGGCGCGATCCATGGCGCCTTGCCGGCGTTGGACTTCTTCCATTTCCCGCCGCGCGCGGCGAACAGCGCCACGCGGATCGGGCCGATATGTTTTCCGACCAGGTGCGCCGGCGGCCGGTTGGTGGCGCGCACCGCGATGTCGGCCTCGTGGCGGCTCAGGTCCGCCAGTCTGTTGCCGGCATCCAGCTCGTAGGAGAGCAGAGGATGGCTGGCCTGCAGATCGCGCAGCGCCGGTGCGACCAGTGCGTGCAATATCGTGTCGGTGCTGGTGATGCGTACCGTGCCCTCCACCTGATCGGGGCTTTGCAGCGCAGCCGAACGCGCCGCGTCCAGCTGCGCTTCCACCAGTTCGCCGTGCCGCGCCAGCGATTGCGCCAGCTCCGACGGCCGATACCCCAGGCGCGAACGTTCGAACAGGCGTGTGCCCAAGCCTTGCTCCATCCGCTGCACCGAACGGAACACGGTGGAGGGATCGACAGCCAGCCGCTCGCCGGCTTCCGCCAGCGTGCCGCCGCGTACCAGCGCGAGGATGATTTCCAGATCCTGCGAGTTCAGTTTGTATTGCGGTTTTGCATAGCCCATCTGCGTGATCGCCTATTTTCATTGCATGTTCGAAATCGTATATTAACGCCATCGACATTCAGTGCGGAGTAAAAAATGGATACGGTCCTGGTCAGCCATCCCTTGTGCCCTTATGTGCAGCGCGCGGCGATCGTGCTGGCCGAGAAGGGCGTGCCCTACGAACGGCGCGATATCGACCTGGCGGCAAAGCCGGATTGGTTCCTGGCCGTTTCGCCGTTGGGGAAGACGCCGGTGCTGCTCACCGGCGGCGCGGCGCTGTTCGAATCGGCGGTGATCTGCGAGTATCTGGACGAGACGCATGCCCCGCGCCTGCATCCGCCGGACGCCCTGGAGCGCGCGCGGCAGCGTTCCTGGATGGAGTTCGGATCGGCGCTATTGAATCTGATCGGCGGATTTTATAACGCCGCGGATCAGCAGGCGCTGGCCGCCAAGGCCGCCGAGATCCACGCGCGCTTCGAGCAGGTGGAGGCGGCGCTGGGGGAGGGGCCGTACTTCATGGGCGGGCATTTCGGCATGGTCGACGCGGTCTTCGGCCCGGTGTTCCGCTATTTCGACGTGTTCGACACGATTGCGGATTTCGGCATGCTGGCCGGACTGCCGCGCACCGCCGCGTGGCGCACCGCGCTCGCCGAGCGGCCATCTGTGCGGCAGGCTGTTTCGGCGGCTTACCCGGACCTGTTGCGCGCCTTCCTGTTGAAGCGCGGCGCGGCCTTGTCGGCCCGGATGAGGTCCGCGCGTGTATTTTTGCGAGATTTGCAATGATATTTTTTTGATATTATCCAGCTCCGTTCCTTCAGGAGTCAGTCATGCGCTTTGCCCCACTCAGCTGCCTTGCCTTGCTTGCCGGTCTTGGACTGTCATGCCACGCGCTTGCCATCCCCGGCAGCATCAAGCCGGTCCACCCGCGTTTGTATGCCACGCAAGCCGATATCGAACAACTCAGGCAGTCGCTGCCCCATGGCGGCCCGTTCCCCCAGAATAAGGGCACGATAGAATTTACGCTGACTGCCGCGCTAAAGGCGGACGGTGATCCGCAAGACGCCATGCTGCTGGGGACCGGCACCACGGCCACAAACGCCATCATGATCCGTCACGTGGACAACGCCGTAGCAGAATCGGGCGAGCATAAATTGAGGATACAGGTTGCGCTCATCAAAGCCGGAGCGGGCTACTTTGCGTTCTCCAATGTCTACGTCAAGCCCGGCGAGCCGACCAGAATCAGGTTGAGCTACGATAGCGTCGCCCGGCATTTCGATGTGTCGGCGGACAAGGCCATTTCCGTGGACGTCGTCAAATATCCGGCTTATGATCCCGCCTACATCTGGCAGCCGGCTAATCAGCGGTTCGATTTTCAGGGGCGCCGGGGCGACGTCGTCAGCGATCTGGTGGTGCAGGATGGCGCCGGCATAACGGTTTGGGGTATGGATCGCGTAGACTATGAATTGGGGAATGCGCGCGTCTCGTTCCTCGCCAATGCCAGTATGATCGCCGGCCGCATCAAGAATACGTGCGCGGTGTCCGCCAGTCCGGTCAAGAATCCTGATGCGCCGGAATGCGATGTCGCGACCGGAGGCCGCAACGTCATCCTCGAAGCAGCCAAGACCCTGGGCCTGGCCTACAAACTGAGCGGCGATCCGCTGTACCTGGAGGCCGCCCGCAAGTATGTCAGCGTCATCTTTGGCATCCAGGACTATCTGGTCGGTGGAGAGTGGTCGATGAACCCGCGTGTCGCGGCGCTGGGAGTGATCTACGACTGGTTCTTCCCGGAGCTCGATGACAAAACCCGCGCCGATATCCGTAGCTATATCCGCAACACGATCAGCGCGGATAACCAGACGGAGAAGGCAAGCAATGATGACCTGATCGCGATGATTTGCGGCAGCGCCGTGAAGCTGAAGACGTCGACCGCGACGCTCGATTGCGACGGCGAACCCGATATCTCCCGCTTTTATATCATGGGCCACAATGCCAGCGCGATGACCGGCGCCGCGCTCGGTCTGCTGGCGATCGTGGACGAAAGCGCCGCCGACGGTGTAGACGTACGGCCGATGATAGACCGCATCTACACCCACCTGGAGAAGGGACTGATCCCGGCGCGCGACTATATCTCGGTCGATGGCGGCCACCAGACGATGTCCGCCTATAACTCCACGGTCGGCGAGATGATAGAACGGCTGATCATGTGGCGGCGGGTGCTGGCGCCGCCGACGGACGCGGCGATCGCCCCCACCCGGTTCGAGTCCAAGGTGATCGAGCCCTTTATCTACGCCTTGCGCGGCGATGGCTCTTTCCCCGCCGGCAGCGATAATTTTGATCTGACGGTCGGCATGCCGTTCGTCGGCTACATGAGCCTGGCCGCGGCCGCCAACGGCGTAGGGACGGGCACCAGTTTTTATCAGCAGTACGTGAAGTCCGCGAGGACATGGGGCGCAGGGCAACTGCTGTGGGATACGCTGTACTTCCCTGGCGCGCGGTCGAACGCGGTCGAGTTATCGACCTTGCCCCTGTCGCGCCACTTCAGCGTCGCTGGCAACGTCTTCATGCGCGACAGCTGGGATTACGCCAACTCGACCCTGCTCGATTTCAAGTCGACCTCCTTCATCAGCGAGAACCACCAGCATCTGGACCAGAACAGTTTCTCGGTGTTCCGGCACGCGCCGCTGCTGGTCGATTCGGGTATCTACGATGCCTACGCCAGCGCCCATTGGAACAACTATTACTACCGGACCATCGCGCACAACAGCCTGATCGTGTTCGATGCCAACGAGGTATTCTCCGACGGCAGCAAGACTTTCAGCAACGACGGCGGCCAGTGGTTCAAGAACGGCCAGTCCCGCTATCCGACGATGGACGAGATCAAGCCGGGTGCGGTCAACGCGCTCGACGGCGTGACGCAGTATGAAGAGGGCGGCGCTTACGCCTTCGTCACCGGCAATGCCAGCAAGGCATATTCGAGCAAGCTGGATCAGAGGGATGGCTTCTTGCGCAGTATTTTCTATCTGCGTCCGAAGGTCGCCGGCGGCAAAACATCCATCCTTGTTTTCGATCGCGTTCACACGGCGGGCCTGCCGGCGACGTCGCTGTTGCACACGGTCGACAAGCCAACAGTGCACGTCGCCTCGACCGCCGGCGACGCGGGTCGCGTCAACCTGGCCGCAGCGCCGGACAACTTCCCGCTGCTGGTGCGTAACGGCAGCGGCATGATGACGATTGAGCCGCTGCTGCCGAAAAACGCCAGCATCAGCATGGTCGGTGGCGAGTCCGGCAACAAGTGCATGCAGGTGACGACCGATAACGTGCCGGCCGCCAGTCCGTACGATTGCCGTTTCACCGTCCGGCAGGCCATTGGGAACGGTCAATTCGCCTGGTACAACTACGCCCCGAAGGCTGGCTTCGACAAGGTCGGCCGGACGGACTTCGGCGGGTGGCGGCTGGAGATCGCGGCCGGACCCGATCAGGGCGCGTCGGCCAAATATCAATGGTTTCTGAATGTGCTGCATGTGGAGGATGAGCGGCCGGAAGCCGATCCGACGGTCAACAGTTCGGTGCTGCTGGATAGTAGCGATGGCAGCGCGGCCGCCGTCGCGGTCGACGCTGGCACGACGGTGGTGTTTGCGAAGTCGTCGGCGCCGGCCGCTGCGCTGCGCTGGAAGTCATCGGCTGGCTACCAGGGCAGCATCCTCGTTGGCGGGCTGCTGCCATCGATGGCCTACGTCCGAAGCTTCGACGTTTCGAAACAGGAAATCGTGCTGCTTGCGGCGGCCAACGCCGGACCCGAGGTGCCGCGCACGTCCAAGGACGGCGTACTCAGTTTGAACATCAATTGAGCTGGCGGGCGGATCGAGGTCCGCTTGCCGGGCGCTGCTGGGCAAGCCGCTGCGATAAGCACTACGGCTTGCCGTCCTTGGCGACATAGCGTCGCTCGCCGGTGCCGGGATCGTACAGGACTTCCATCGCCGCGCCGGATTCGGGGTCGATGAACTGTTCGCCGGTGGCCTGCCAGTTGCCGCCGGGGGCTGGCGGCTTTTGATAGCGCCAACGTTCGAAAAGCACCGCCAGCGCGATCATGACGCTCCAGACGGCGCCCGGCGTCGCCTCCGGGTGGCCGCTCAGCACGGCGATCCCCGCGCCGATGGCGACCAGCAGTGCGATGGCGAGTAAGGCGTTGCGCAGCATGTCAGGCTTTCTCGACCACGACGACCGTGCCGTAAGCGACGATCTCGCTCATGGTCTGGCCGATCTCGGAAGAGTCGAAGCGCATCATGACGACCGCGTTGCCGCCCATTTGCTGCGCGTTCTTGACCATGCGGTCGAGGGCATGGCGGCGCGTCTCTTCCAGCAGGGCGGTGTATTCCAGGATCTCGCCGCCGAAGATGGAGCGCAGCCCGGCCATCAGGTTGCCCGCCAGCCCGCGGCTGCGCACGACCACGCCGAATACCTGACCCTTCACTTCCACTACCCGGTAGCCTGCGACGTTTTCTGTGGTGGTGACCAGCATGACTTTCTTTCGGTGGTTGATAACAGATCTACTTTAACGCATGCCATGGCCGATGCCACGGCAATCGCTTGTGGCTTTCACCGGAAAGTGAGCCGGCGGCTGACCTGACCGGCATTACGGTCATGAAGTTCGCCAAATCGGTCGATGTAGTGTACAGGACCAAGTAGGCTGCTACCTGCAGTTTTGGTCGATGAAGCTGAACACGTCGGCGAACCATATCTCCGCGCCGCGATAGGCGAAGCTGTGGCCATCGGCGGCGCTTTTGCCGAAGGCATCGTAGGTTTTTACCACGGTGATTTTTCCGGCCTGCGTCCGTTCGGCGGACAGCACCTGGCTGGGCTCCAGATTGAAATCGTTCGCGGCCTGGAAGAACATCATCGGACTGGCGGCGCTGCGGACGGCGGCCTTCATCGTCTGCTGAAGCTCGGGCGATTGCGACCAGCTCTCGGCGCCGCCGGATGCGACAACGGCCGCGCAGTAGGGCGCCTTGGCGGCGCCCAGCACCGCCTCCACCCCGCCGAAGGAGTTGCCGGCAACAGCCACGGTCTTCCCGCGCGCGTAGGGCTGCGATTGTATCCATGCCAGCGCGGCCAGCTGGTCGTCGAGATGTTCGGTGCTGAGCAAGCGGGTCATCGTGCGCGAAGCCTCTTGCATGCCGCCGCGCTCTTTCGCCGCATTGATCTCGTCGCCGATGTAAGGGCCGGCGTCGGCGCTGTAGCCCTGGCCGCGCCGGTACGGCATGAAGAATAACCATCCCCGCGCGGCGAACAGAGGTCCGATGATTTTTGCGGCCTGGCTGTTCAACATGCCCGCCGCGCTGCCGTGGTTATACAGCAGCACAGGGAAGGGGCCCTCGCCGGACGGCCGGTATAACTCGCCGCCCAACGTGCCTGACTTGCCGGCGAAGCGGACAACTTCCGGTTCGGCCGCTTGCGCGCCGGCGGCCAGGGCGCAGAACAAGGCAGGCAGGATGACCCGATAGCGCATCGGGCGCATATCAGGCTACAGTCACGCGCGCCGCGCCGTCGGCCATGCGGCCGATGACGGCGGCCTCGCCGAAGCCTTCGCGGCGGAACAACGCCAGCACTTCGTCGACGCTGCCGGCGTCGCACGACACCAGCAGGCCGCCCGAGGTCTGCGGGTCGGT
This sequence comes from Duganella sp. GW821-FHT01E12, assembly GCF_059422325.1. Lineage (NCBI taxonomy): Bacteria > Pseudomonadati > Pseudomonadota > Betaproteobacteria > Burkholderiales > Oxalobacteraceae > Duganella > Duganella sp. GW821-FHT01E12. The sequence goes on from NZ_JBWKWR010000004.1 coordinate 411,616, forward strand.
CAGCAGCATGTGCTGCGCCTGCGACACCGACGGCGACAGCTCGACATCCTTGCCGTACGCTTCCCAGTTGCGGCCCGAGGCGCCGGTGAAGTAGCCGTCGTGCGCCAGCTGCTCGACGCCCGGCAGCAGCGGAATCTTGGCCATGTCGAGATGCGCCGTGAGCTTGGCGCCGCGCGCCAGTTCCAGCAGGTGGCCCAGCAGGCCGAAGCCGGTGACGTCGGTCAGCGCGTGCACGCCGGCCATCTCCGACAGCGCCTTGCCCGGTTTATTGAGCTTGGTGGTGTTGGCGATCATGGCCTGGTAGCCGGCGGCGTCCAGCTTGTCCTTCTTCAGCGCGGCCGACAGCACGCCCACGCCCAGCGGTTTGCCCAGCACCAGCACGTCGCCGGCCTTGGCGTCGGCGTTGCGCTTGACCTTCGATGGGTGCACGAGGCCCAGCACCACCAGGCCGTAGATCGGTTCGACCGAGTCGATGGTGTGGCCGCCGGCGATGGGGATGCCGGCTTCGGCGCAGATCGATTCGCCGCCCTTGATGATCTGGCCGATGGTCTCCAGCGGCAGTTTGTTGATCGGCATGCCGACCAGGGCCAGCGCCATGATCGGCGTGCCGCCCATGGCGTAGACGTCGGAGATGGCGTTGGTGGCGGCGATGCGGCCGAAGTCGAACGGATCGTCGACGATGGGCATGAAGAAGTCGGTGGTGGCGATCAGCGCCTGCTCGTCATTGAGCTTGTAGACGGCGGCGTCGTCGGCGGTCTCGATGCCGACCATCAGCTCCTTCGGCACCGGGAAGCCGGATGAATTCTTCAGGATCTCGGACAGCACGCCCGGCGCGATCTTGCAGCCGCAGCCGCCACCGTGGGAGAAGGAGGTCAGTTTGATTGGGTCATTGCTCATGATGTCGTTCCTTGTTTAGACTTGTGCAGCAGATTATCCACCAACTCCAGCAAAGCTGCCTGCTCGGCCGCCGGAGCGAAGAGGGGAGCCCGCGCGTCGCACTGGGCGCGCAGCAGGGCGAGGAAGTCCGGTTCGGCCAGCGCGCGGTCGATCAGCCGGGCCAGCGCGGCGGCGTCGCCGGGCGGGAAGTAGCCGGCGTAGCCGTCGCCCAGCATGCCGCGATTTCCTGAAATGTCGCTCGCCAGCACCGGCACGCCGCTGCAAACGGCTTCGATGATGACGTTGGCGCCGCCCTCCATGTGCGAGGTGATCGCCATCAGGCAGCTGCGCTTGAGGCGCTGCCGTGTGGCCGCATGCGGCAGGGCGCCCAGCCACTGGTAGCGCGGATAGGTGGCGGCCGTGGTCAGCGCGGCCTGTTCCAGCGCCGGCTCCAGCGCGCCGCCGATGTGGACCATGCGCGCCTTGGGTGCGGTGACCAGCGCGGCGGCGCGCATGAAGGTCAGCGGATCTTTTTCGGAGCGCAGGTGGCCGACCATGGTGACGTCCAGGTGCCGCCGCGTCGCGTGCGATGCGTGCGCGGGCCGCAGCGTGGCCGCCGACTGGAAGATCACGCTGGCCTTGGCGCGCAGCGGCGCGGGCAGGGCGTCCATGCCCGCGGGTTGCAGCAGCACCAGCGCGCTGGCCTGGCGCAGCGCCTGCTGCGCGCTGGCGTCGGTCTGGATGTCGCGATACAGGTCGGTCCCGGTCAGCAGCAGGATCGATGGCCGCTGCGGATGCGCATGGACGTAGGCGTCGAGCGACGGCGCGGAGCGGCGCGCATGCAGTGCGATCAGCAGGTCGGGCGCGGCGCCGCCGGCTTCGGGCCACTGTTGCGAAATCGATACCCGATAGCGCGTGCGCAGAAAACGCGCCCAGCGGCTGGCGCTCTGCCAGTTGCCGTTGTTGGCCCGTGCCGAGGCCGGGCTGACGATCCAGATGTGGGGTGCGCTCACTGGTGTTTTGGCTAAAAATCGTTACAATCGGCCCATGACTTCCAACCCAACTTCGTTCAGGACCGCCTCGCCGCAGCAGATGGCGCTGGCACTGCGGCATGCGCGGGATTATACGCTGTCGCTGTTCGACTGCTTCGCCGCCGCCGGCATGGACGTGGCCGAGCGCGTGCCGCAACTGCGCATCGTCAATCCGCCGCTGTGGGAACTGGGCCACACCGCGTGGTTCGCCGAATGGTTCATCCTGCGCGCGGCCGACTCCAGCCATCCGGCCGACGCCCACGGCCACTGCCTGCTCAGCAAGGGCGACGACTGGTTCGACTCTGCGCGGGTGCCGCACCGCAGCCGCTGGTCGCTGGACCTGCCCAGCACCGGCGCGTTGAAGACCTACTGCCACGAAGTGCTGGACCGGGTGCTCGACAAGCTCTCGCGCGAACCGAACGACAACGCGGCGCTTTATCCCTATCGGCTGGCGCTGGCGCACGAGGACATGCATGGCGAGGCGCTGCTCTACACCTTGCAGACGCTGGGCCTTGCCGCGCCGGAGCAGGCCGCGCACAACGGCCAGCCGCTGTTCGCGCCGTCGGAAATCGGCTTCCCCGGCGGGACCATCCAGCTGGGCAGCGCCGAGGGCAATGGCTTCACCTTCGACAACGAGCGCCAGGCGCACGCCTTCCGCGTGGCGCCGTTCACCATCGACAGCGCGCTGGTGACCAACGCGCAGTATGCCGATTTCATCGGCGACGGCGGCTACGACAACCGGCAGTTCTGGAGCGGCGCCGGCGCCGACTGGCTGATGCGGCAGGAGCGTTCGGCGCCGCGTTACTGGCAGCGCGACGGCGGCCAGTGGCGCACCGTGCGCTTCGGCCAGCCGGCGACGCTGGCCGGCGCCGAGCCTGTGCGCCATCTGAACCTGTACGAAGCGCAGGCCTATTGCGCCTGGGCCGGACGCCGCCTGCCCACCGAGGCGGAATGGGAATATGCAGCGCTGTCGGGCCATCCGGCGTTCCGCTGGGGCCAGTTGTGGGAGTGGACATCGACCCCGTTCGAGGCTTACCCTGGCTTCGCGGCGGATCGCTACCGCGAATATTCGGAGCCGTGGTTCTCCACGCACCAGACCTTGCGCGGCGCGTCGTTCGCCACGCCGCAGCGCTTTGTCTCGGCCAGGTTCCGCAACTTCTTCCTGCCTGAACGCGACGACATCTTTGCCGGCTTCCGCACCTGCGCATGGCCCGGATAATTCAACAATAAGAACGTTTTTTTGCGGGCGCTCTGCTATTCTTTTCTTTTCCTAGAAAAGGGCGTCCCGATGAAACTCAAGCATCTCCTGATTTCCGCCACCGTTGCGGCCACCCTGGGCGCGGCCGCGCCATCGTTCGCCGACGCCGGCAAAGTGGTGGCGATACGCGCCGGCCGGCTGGTCGACGTGGTCGCCGGCACGGTGCTCAAGGACCAGACCATCGTCATCACCGGCGAGCGCATTACCTCGGTCGGCCCCAGCGCCTCGGCCAAGGTGCCGGCGGGCGCGCAGCTGATCGACCTGTCGTCGCAGACCGTGCTGCCAGGCCTGATCGACATGCACACCCATCTGACCGGCGACCCTTACCTGGGCGGCTACAACGCGCTGGGCGTGTCGGACACGCGGGCCGCGCTGTACGGCGTGCGCGCCGCGCGCAAGACGCTGGAGGCGGGCTTCACCACCGTGCGCAATGTGGGCGCCGGCGGTTTCGGCGACGTCGCGCTGCGCGACGCCATCAACGACGGCGATTTCGTCGGCCCGCGCATGCGCACCGCTGGTTACGCCATCGGCATCCAGGGCGGCCACTGCGACGAGAACCTGCTGCCGGCCGATATGAAGTTCACCAGCCGCGGCGTGGCCGACGGGCCGTGGGAGGCGCGCGCCAAGGTGCGCGAGATGGCCAAGTACGGCGCCGACGTGATCAAGATCTGCGCCTCGGGCGGCGTGCTGTCCAAGGGCGACGAGCCGGGTGCGCAGCAGTACACGCTGGAGGAGATGCAGGCCATCGTCGGCGAGGCGCATAAGCTGGGCCGCAAGGTGGCGGCGCACGCGCACGGCACCAGCAGCATCCGCGATGCGATCCTGGCCGGCGTCGATTCGATCGAACACGCAAGCCTGATCGACGACGAGGGCATCAGGCTGGCGCGCGAGAAGGGCACTTATCTCGTGATGGACATCTACAACGACGACTTCATCCTGCAGGAGGGCGAGAAGGCCGGCATGCTGCCCGAGTCGATCGCCAAGGAAAAGGTGATCGGCCAGCTCCAGCGCGACAACTTCCGCAAGGCCTTCACCGGCGGCGCGAAGATGGCCTTCGGCACCGACGCCGGCGTTTATCCGCACGGCGACAACGCCAAGCAGTTCGCCTACATGATCAAGTACGGCATGACGTCGATGCAGGCGATCCAGGCGGCCACCATCAACGCGGCCGACCTGCTGGGCTGGAAGGACCGCGTGGGTTCCCTCACCGCCGGCAAGTTCGCCGACATCATCGCGGTCAAGGGCGATCCCACGGAAAACGCGACGGAGCTGACCAAGGTGACCTTCGTCATGAAGGGTGGCGAGGTCATCCGAAAATAAGCGCTTGCCGGCGGCCGCCATGGCGTGTTCTGAGCCGATGGTTCTGTTGCAAACTGTCAACGTAGATGGAAATCCGGGCCTCGGCGCTTGCTAAACCCGCCGCCGCAACGTACCTTGAAGTTGATGAATTTAGTCAACGTGGACGGGGGCGGGGAATGAAAAACATCATTGCGTTATCAGCGATCGCTGTTTCGCTGCAAGCGGCTGCCGCGGAGCCGCCCAAAACCCTGCAGCTGGCCAGTCTGGAGTGGATGCCATTTAGCGGGTCGACTTTGCCGGGCGACGGATTGTCCAGCACCGTCGTCGCGGAAGTGGAAAAGCGGCTGGGCAACAACATCAAGGTCAAATACTTTGAATGGAAGGACACGGTCGCCAAAGGCGAAACCGACCCCGAATATGCCGGATATTTTCCGGTGTATTACACGGCGGAGAGGGCGGAGACCAAATGCTACCTGTCGCAGCCGATAGGGAAGAGTGAAACCGGTATCGGCTATTTGAAAGACACCCCGGTGCTCTGGAAAAAAACCAGCGATCTGGCGGCATTCAAGATCGGCGTGGTGGAGGGCTATGCCAACAGCGCCGAGTTTGACGCTGCCGTCAAGCAGGGGAAGCAGGCGGTGGATGTGGGCAGCAGCGATACGAATAATGTGCGTAAGCTGGTCGGCAAGAAAGTGCCCGGCATCGTCGTCGACAAGCTGGTGCTGCGTTACCTGACGATGCATACCGCAGTCAAGGACAGCGTGATGTTCAGCGACCATCTGCTGACTGAAAACACGCTGCATGTCTGCTTCCGCCGCTCCCCCGCCGGCAAGGCGCTGCAGGAGGCTTTCGACGCCGAACTGAAAAAAGTCGATGGCGCCAAACTGGAAGCGGCTTATCTGAAACGCCTGGAAGCGGGCGCCAAATAGTGCGCGTCTATTCAAGGAAAAATCATGCGCATGAATTTAACCAAGGGTTTTTGGGGCGGTGCGTTGTGTGCGGCGACATTGGCTTGCGGCGCGGCGCGCGGCGGGGACTCGATCCCTTCGCCCTTGAGCATCGGCGGCGCGATACGGTTTAATTACGTCTACAAGAACTGGCAGCCCGACCATCCGCACGGCTTCTTCGGACTGGATACCGCGCGCCTGGACGTCAACTACGACGACGGCCGGTGGATCGGTTCGGGCCAATATCGCTACAACGATTTTCCGCAAGGGCAGGGCGACTACACCGAGCATTTCCTGCATCATGGCTGGATAGGCATGCGCTTTGCCGACAAGAGCACCGTGCATGTCGGGCTGGATAAAATCCCGTTTGGCCTGCAGCCGTTTGCCTCCAATAATTTCTACGAATCGATCGCGTTTTACACCGGGTTTGAGGACATGTATGACCTGGGCGTGACCTACGCCAGTAAGCCCGGCCCGCTGGAATGGCAGCTCGGTTTCTATCCGCGCGATGGCGGATCGTATGGCGGCAGTTCCAACACCGCCGGCGCGTCGAATCGCTACTCGTTCAACATCGTCCCGGACGATAACGCGCAGGGTTACGCCACCGGTCAAAGGGACAGCGAGCGCAATACCTTGGTCGCGCGCGCCGCGTGGCATCTTGGCGCCGGCGAAAAGCAGGAGGTCGGCCTGTCCGGCCTGACCGGCGAAATACGCAACGGCGCCGGCCAGAACTCTCGCCGCAACGCGCTCGCGGTCCACTACAAAGGCGCGTTTGGGCCGGTGGGCGTGATGCTGGAAGCGCTGCGTTACAGCTACCAAACCAGGCACGCGCCGAACCAGACCTACGCCGGCCTGGACCCGAACAGCTTCGTGATGCTGGGTGCGTTCGGTTATCCGTATCCGGTCGCGGCCAAGGGCGATATCTATGTCGCCAACATCAGCTATGACATCCCCGGGACCATCGGGCCGTTCACCGGGTTTAAGATATACAATGACTACAGCGTCCTGAGTAAGCGCATCGGCAATTACAAGGACTCGCAGCAGAACGTGACAGGGCTGAGCTTCGCCGCCGGAAAATGGTACTTCTACGCCGACTTCATGGCGGGCAGGCACCAGCCGTATATGGGACCGGATTTTGGCGGCCTGGGTTCGACCTCCACCAAGTATGATGGTGTTACCCATCGCGTCAATCTGCAGGCGGGCTACTATTTTTAGTTCTTCCCACACCCGGTTGACAGCCTATGGAGATGGCATGATGCGCTCGATGGCGGCGGCCCTGTGTTTGATGCTCGGCCTGAGTTTTGCCGGGATGGCTCGGGCGGAAACGGTCACCATCGCCACCGGCGAATTCCCGCCGTGGACCACCGGCAGCGCGAAGTATGGCGGTTTCGTGAACCGTGTCGTCGCTGCGGCGTTTGCCCGCAGCGGGCTCGATGTCCAATTCACCTATATGCCGTGGAAGCGTGCCGAAACCGAGACCAGGCTGGGACACTACGATGCCAGCGCGGTCTGGTTTGCCAGCCAGGCCAGCGAAGCCGATTTTGTCCTGAGCGAGCCGATCTCCAACCACAAGGAAGTGTTTTTTCATTTGAAGTCCAAGCCGTTTCCTCATTGGGCAAGCCTGTCCGATCTGCGCGGCGTAAAACTGGGCGCCACCCTTGGCTATACCTACACCGGCGATTTCTGGGCGATGGCGCGTTCCGGCAAGCTTCGCGTGGAGGTGGCCACCCGCGATGTACTGAACCTGAAAAAGATGCTGGCCGGCCGGATTGATGCCTTTCCCCTGGATGAGGTGAGCGGATGGCTGCTGCTGGCGAACCCCGAACTTTTTCCGCCCGGGACCAAGGATTTGTTTGCAACCGGATCGCCCCCCTTGCGCTCTACCCCGGGCTATCTGCGCTTCCCCAGGAATCAGGCGCGCACGCCTTATCTGGTGGGGAAATTCAACGCGGGTCTGCTGGAACTCAAGAGCGATGGCAGCTATGACAGGTTTTTCCAGGAGATGATTGCCGGGGTCTATTGAGGTCCTGATCGGCGAGACCCGGCCGCTGGCCGATCAGGTCATCCCGCTGGCTCGCGGGGCCATGCTGTTGTGGCGCGGATGGTATGGGGAGGGGATTGTTTTTCTATATACTTTTCGCTTTCAGACAGTGCACTGTGAGCCAGTATGCGTTTTCAAGCCTTACCCCGCCATCTGGCCTTGCTGGTGCTGGCCTCCGCGTTGAGCGCCTGCGGTGGCGGCGGTTCGCCTGGCGCCACGGCGCAACCTGACGCCACGTCCGCCACCTTCGTCGGCACCGCGCCCGACACCTCCGGCACGATCGCCATCGACGGCGTCCGGCAGACGGTTACGCTGCCGGGCGGCGCCGCGTTGAAAGGCATGGGCGATGCGCTGATCATCGGCGACCATATCGTGGTGCGCTCCTTCTCCGATACGACCGTTATCCAGAACGGCAATCAGGTGCATCCCCGAACGCGATTGAGTGTGCTGGACAAGGACGGCGCTCTGGTGTCCTCCATCGACTACGGCTTCACGCTGGCCGCCGGCTACCTGGGCGAGTGGCAGATGCTGCCGTCGCCGGACGGCTTTGTGATGGTGCAGTCAGGTCCCGGCGCCAAGTTGCTGCACTTCGACGCGCAGGCGAAGCAGATCGGCGGCGCCATTGACCTGTATCCGGCGGTCGCGCCCACGTCGACCACCGAACTGGCCGCCGCCGAAAGCAGCGGTGCGGTGGACGGCAACGGCTTCTGGCTGGTCACCACCTTCTCGCTGCTGCCGGTCACGGACAAGACCCAGTACATGCTCAAGCTGTGCAAATTCGATTTCGACGGCCGGCAGTTGACGCCACCGTTCGAGATATCGACGTCGGCGCTGCATCCGCGCGTGGCGGCGGCGGCCGGCGTGGTGCTCGCCACTTGGCTCGAAGGCGGCGGCGCCATGGTCGGCATGTGGCCCAAGGGGCTGGGCGCGCCGATCCTGCATTCGCTGGGCACCAGTGGTGCGCTGCCTTATCCGGTCGCGCTGGACACCAGCGGCAAAATGGGCGTGCTTTGGAACGGCAAGGCCTCACTCTCCAGCCCTGGCGGCGTAATGGGCGTGGCGCTCGACAAATCCGGCATCGCGGTGCTGCCGGCCGGCCGTACCGACCTGGGTCAGGAAACCCTGTCCAAGGGATGGGCGGGCAGCGGCCGTTCTCCCGACCTCGACGCGCATCTGTACAAGGGTAGCCTGCTGCTGGCCGATGTGGTGGTCGGCTCCTATAAAGTCGGCGATCCGGTGGGCGATGTGCTGGTGCTGGCCGATTACGGCGTCGGCACGGCGGCGCTGTCGGCGCAGAAGTCGACTGTCCTGCGCATCAAGCTGACCGGCACGGACACCGAGTTTGGCGGCACCGCAGTGATGCGGCAGATGGTGTTTGCCGACCACGCCGTGCTGCTGGTCGGCGATGAGCACCGCCTGGTGATGATGCGGATTAACCGCAGCTGAACCGCCTTCGGCTGGCGTTTGAGCTTTTGTTGACATGGTCGAAAAGCTATGCAATGCTTGGGCCATGATGCTGATTGCCCGCCAATACTCGAAGCTTGCGATTATTACCGCCATTTTTCCGATGGCGGGTTAGCTTTTTGCAGCAACGAGGAAGCCCGCCCTGGAGGCGGGTTTCTTTTTTGGGAGCCTGGTCTCCGGGGTTTTAAACCAAGGAGAGTCCCATGAAAACAGCAGTGCCTGAGGTAGCCGATGTCCCGACCCTGCATCTCGTGTGCGGGAAAATCGCCGCTGGCAAATCCACGCTGACCGGCGCGCTGGCGAGTCAGCCGAATACGGTGTTGATCAGCGAGGACAAGATGCTGGCGACGCTTTATCCCGGCGAGATAAAGTCGCTGGCCGACTACGTGCGCTGCACGGCCAAGTTGCGCAGCGCTTTGCATGGCCTGATCCGGGATATCCTGTCCGCGGGCAGTTCGGTGGTCTTGGACTTCCCGGCGAATACGATTGCGACGCGAACCTGGATGAAGTCCCTGCTGGCCGGTACGCAGGCCGCGCACTGCCTGCATTTTCTGGATGTCAGCGATGAGGAATGCAAGCGGCGCCTGAGGCTCCGCAATGAAGAAGGTGTCCACCAGTTCAGCACGAGCGAGGCGGAGTTCGATTTGATTACCCAGTACTTCGTTCCGCCCACGGATGCGGAAGGCTTCAACGTAAAAATCTCTTGAAAGGGCGGGATATGAAAGTCGGCGCGGTGGTCTTGGGAGCTTGTTGCGCCATGGGGCAGGCGCTGGCGGTCGATATTCCGATGGACGCCGGGCTGGCGGCCGGGCGGCTTGAATCCAGGACCTGTTACGCGGTGTTGAAGTACAAGGGCAAGCTGGTAGGCTATGAACTGGGCGGCGATCTGCTCGTTTCGTCCGGCGGCCGCCTGACCACTGTGCCCTCGGCCAGCAGCCACGATGTGGGCGACGGCCAGCCGCGCCGCTACGAAGGCGGCGGGCTGAGTTTCGATATCAAGCCGCTCAGCGACGAGAAGACCGAAACCGTCAAGGACATTACCTACACCATCAAGGAGCGCGCCGCCGCCGTCCTGGTCGAGAAGGGCAAGCGCCGGCGCTTCAGGCTCGATGTGCTCCTAAGCTGCGCCTGATCAGATCAGCGATTCGGCCAGGTCGCGCAGGTCTTCGGCGTATTCCAGCTCGATCAGCTCCTTGCGGGCGACGCCGCTGCGCCAGGCCGCAGTGGCGACCTTCGGCGTGACGCCGCTCAGCAGGCGCGGGTCCAGCAGACCCGGAACCACGTAGTCCTTGCCGAAACGGGCGTCGCTGCGGGCGATGTCGGCCAGCGCCACCACGCAGGCGCGCTTCATTTCCTGGTTGATGGTCGAGGCGCCGCAGTCCAGCGCCGCGCGGAACAGGTAAGGGAAGCACAGCGCGTTGTTGATCTGGTTAGGATAGTCCGAGCGGCCGGTGGCGATGATGGCGTCCGGCGCCACTTCGCGCACCAGTTCCGGACGCAGCTCCGGCTCCGGGTTGGCCAGCGTGAAGACGATAGGGTGGGGCTTCATGCGCTCGATGTCCATCGGCGACAGCACGCCGGGACCGGACACGCCGAGGAACACGTCGGCGCCGTCCATCACCTCGGACAGCTTGCTGGCGCTGGTGTCCTGCGCCCACGCGGCTTTTTCGCCGTCCAGTGCGCGGGCAGTGGTCAGCACGCCTTTGCTGTCGCAGACGTAGATGTTCTTGCGGCTCGCGCCCAGGTCCACCAGCAGTTCCAGGCAGGCGATGGCCGCCGCGCCGGCGCCGGAGCAGACGATCTTCACGCTGGCGATATCGCGGCCGGTCATCTCGATCGCGTTCAGCATGCCGGCGCCCACCACGATGGCGGTGCCGTGCTGGTCGTCATGGAACACCGGTATCGACAGGCGCTCGCGCAGCTTGCGCTCGATGTAGAAGCATTCCGGCGCCTTGATGTCTTCCAGGTTGATGCCGCCGAAGGTCGGATGCAGCGCGGCGACGATGTCGATCAGCTTATCGGGATCGGTTTCGTCGATCTCGATGTCGAAGGCGTCGATGCCGGCGAATTTTTTGAACAGCACCACTTTGCCTTCCATCACAGGCTTGCCGGCCAGCGCGCCGATGTTGCCCAGGCCGAGCACCGCCGTGCCGTTGGTGATCACGCCGACCAGGTTGCCCTTGGCGGTGTACTCGTAGGCCTTGGCCGGCTCGCGCTGGATTTCCACGCACGGCGCGGCCACGCCAGGCGAATACGCCAGCGCCAGGTCTTCCTGGGTGGCGACGCTCTTGGTCACTTCGATGGCGATCTTGCCGGCGCTGCCGGCGCGGTGGTAAGCCAGCGCTTTTTGTTCGATGGTGCTCATGGTGTCCTCGTTATTTTGTTGGGCTCTGAATGCGAAAAACGCCCGCACGGGCCGAAGCCGGTGCAGGCGCAAACTGCTGGGGATCAGTCGATCATGGATACAGGCCGCGTACTTCGCGGGCCTGCAGCACGCGGGTGCACGCCAGGATGAAGGTGGCGGTGCGCAGCGTTACCTTCTTCTCCTGCGACACCGTCCATACGGCGTTGAAGGCGTCCTGCATGATGCGGGTCAGGCGGGCGTTGATCTCGTCCTCGCTCCAGAAGAAGCTGGAGAAGTCCTGCACCCATTCGAAGTACGACACGGTCACGCCGCCGGCGTTGGCCAGCACGTCCGGCACGATCAGCACGTCCTTGTCGGTCAGGATGTCGTCCGCTTCCGGGGTGGTCGGGCCGTTGGCGCCTTCCAGGATGATCTTGGTGCGGATCAGCGGCGCGTTGGCGGCGGTGATCTGCTGTTCCAGCGCTGCCGGAATCAGGATGTCGGACTCGATGCCCCAGAACGCGTCGCGGTCCAGGAAGGCTTCGGCGCCGGCGAAACCTGTCACGCTGCCGCATTCGGCCACGTGCTGGTGCAGACGTGCCACATCCAGGCCACCTTGATTGACCACGGTGCCGGTGTGATCCTGCACGGCGATGACTTTGGAGCCGGCTTCCGCGAACATGGTCGCTGCCACGCCGCCGACGTTGCCGAAGCCTTGGATCGCCACACGAGCGCCTTCGATCGCCACGCCGCGCTTGGCGGCGGCTTCGCGGCCCACCACGAACACGCCGCGGCCGGTCGCTTCGCGGCGGCCCAGCGAGCCGCCCAGCGAGATTGGTTTGCCGGTCACGACGCCGGTCGACAGGTTACCTTCGATCATGGCGTAGGAGTCCATCATCCATGCCATCACCTGTTCGTTGGTGTTGACGTCCGGTGCCGGGATGTCCTTGTTTGGTCCGATGATCAGCGAGATTTCGCTGGTGTAGCGGCGGGTCAGGCGTTGCAGCTCGCCGCGCGACAGGGTCTTCGGATCGACACGGATGCCGCCCTTGGCGCCGCCGTATGGCACGTTGACGGCCGCGTTTTTCACGGTCATCCATGCCGACAGGGCCATCACTTCGGACAGGGTCACGTCCTGGTGGAAGCGCACACCGCCTTTGCCGGGGCCGCGCGACATGTTGTGCTGGACGCGGTAGCCTTCGTAGTGGGCGATGGAGCCGTCATCGCGCTCGATCGGCACGTCGACGGTCAGGATGCGCTTCGGGCGCTTCAGGGTTTCGACCCAGCGCGACAGGCTGCCCAGGTGCGGGGTGACGCGGTCGATCTGCTGCAGGTAGACGCCCCAAGGGCCCAGGTCTTCTGGATTGAGGTAGGAAGGCAGTGCGTGTGCTTGTACAGTGGTCATGCTCAAGTCTCCGTTGAATTCGTGGCTGAAGTCCGCTCGTGGCGCTCTTCAAGTGGGTCGAATCATAGGACGGGAGACTGAAAACGGGCCAATGCTGTATGCGCATTCGGCTATGCAAAAAATGCATAGTTATGGCGGGGCTTATCTTTCCGACACGGCGACGCGGCGTTTGCGGCCGCTGTTTTTCTGCTGCTGTTCGAGGAATTCCCACAGCCGCTCGACGATGGCCTTGCCGCGCCGGTGCACCGACGGCCGCTCGCGGTACAGGCGGATCTCCATCTCGATTTCCCACTCCGATGCGCCGCCGTCGGCGCGCGCCAGCTGCTTTTGCTTGAGCTCCCGGGTGACCGCCGATTCGGGCAGGAAGGCCACGCCGCGGCCCTCCAGCGCCATCATCTTCAGGCCTTCGGCCATGTCGGTCTCGTAGTGCGGGTCCAGGTGCAGCGGCGTTTTTGCGTCGGTCAGGATCAGCTCCACCATGCGGCCCAGGTAGGCGTTGTTGGTGTACGATAAAAACGGCAACGGCTCCTTCTTGGTGCCGGGCAGCGTGAATTCCGGCGCCTTGTTCTTGTCGCAGCGCGCGTAGGCGCACAGCGATTCGCGGCCCATCACCAGCATGTCGTAGCGGCCCGGATCGAGCTGCACCGGCTGGCGCGGATGGTGGTAGCACAGCAGCAGGTCGCAACCGCCTTCGACCAGCTGCATCACCGCGTCGTGCACGTTGAGCGCCATCAGGCGGCTGCTGATCGGCGCGAAGTCCTGCTCCAATGCGGTTAGCCATTTCGGCACGAAGGTCAGCGACAGCGTGTGCGGCACCGCCAGGTCGATGCTGGTCTGCGCGGCGGCGCGCTTGGAGCGCAGCATGTCGCGCGCGCCGTTGATCTGCGCCAGCATCTCCAGCGCCTGCTCGTAGAACACGATGCCGGCCGGCGTCAAACGCGTGGGGTAGGACGTGCGGTCGATCAGGTCCGTCCCCAGCCAGTTTTCCAGCGACTGGATGCGGCGCGAAAAGGCGGGCTGCGTCACGTGCCGCAGCGCCGCCGAGCGGCTGAAATTATTGGTCTCGACCAGCGAGATGAAGTCTTCCAGCCATTTGGTTTCCATGCGCTTTTCCTTTTACTGCGGTTGCGGGGTGTTCGCGGTGTTGTCGCTGCTGATGCTGCGGATCGGCGTGAGCAGATAGGCCAGCGTTGCGAACACCACCAGTATGATGCCACCGCCGAGGAACAATTGCGACAGCGAGATCTTGGTCAGCACCCAGCCGGCGCCGGCGGCCGACAACGGCGCCAGTCCCATGAAGATGAACATGAAGATGCTCATGGCGCGGCCCATCATGTGCGGCGGCACGCGGCGCTGGATCCAGGTGAAGACCTTGATCTGCATGTAGCCCGACAGCAGGCCGAGGGCCAGCATCAGCGCGCAGGCCTGCCACGGCGCCTGCACGGCGCCGAGCGGCATCACCAGCAGGCCGGCGATGGCGTCGCCCGCCAGCAGCACGGTGCCGAAGCTGGCGAAGCGCAGGCGCGCGCCCGCCACCGCCGCCACGGCCATCCCGAGCAGCATGCCGGCGCCGTTGGCGCCCATCAGCAGGCCGAAGGCGGAGGCGCCGTGCAGCTTCTCGCTGGCCAGCACCGGCAGCGCCACCTGCATCGCGCCGCCGATGAACAGCGACACCGTGCCCCAGTAGATGAAGCACAGGCGCAGCGGCACGTCGTTCCACACCATCGCCAGGCCGGCGCCGACGGAGCGCAGCACCGATTGCGGCGCTTCCGTGTGCTCCGGCGCCTTCAGCATGCCGACCTTGGACAGGGTCCACGCGGAGATCAGGAAGCTGAAGCAGTCGAAGCCGAACGCAAAGGCCAGGCCGCGCGCGTCGGCCACCACGCCATCGCCACCGCCGGAGATGGCCAGCAGGCCGGCCGCCAGCAGGGGGCCGATCAGCATCGACACCTGGCGCAATCCCATCAACACGCCGTTGGCGGCCTGCAGGTGCTCGGCGGCTATCGCCTGCGGCATGATCGAGGTGCCCGACGGGATGCCGAACGCCTGCGCCAGGCCGATGCCGAAGGCCAGCACGTAGATCACCATCAGCGTCAGGTGGGCGTTCATGTCGACGGTCAGCGTCAGCGAGTCGCTGAGCGACAGCGTCAGCGTGGGCTGGTTGTTCAGCACCAGCAGCGTGAGCACGCCAAGCAGCAGGGCGTTGGCGTACTTGCTCAACATGAGTACGCGCTTGGGCGAGTAGCGGTCCACCACCGCGCCGCCGATCAGGATGAAGACCGCGCGCGGTATGCTCATCAGCGCGATGACGAAGCCCAGCGCCAGCGTGTCGCCGGTGAGCTTGAGCACCAGCCAGGGCAGGGCCACCATGGTCAGCTGATCGCCCAGCATGGAGATCACGCCGCCGCGCAGCAGCCACTTGAAGTTATGGTCGCGCATCAGGGCCGCGCGTTGCAGTTTTTTGGGATCGTCCATGATGGCGGTCTCTCAGGAGTTGGTGGCGTTCATGCCGGCGATCAGGCCGAGCGCCGTGCTCAGTTCATCGAAATGCGCGGTGGGGCAGTTGCGCAGCAGTTCCTTGCTGATCTGCTCCGCCACGGAGACGGCGTTGTTGAGCAGTTCGCGGCCGGTGGCGGTGATGGCGGCATAGGCCACACGGGCGTCGCGCGGGTCCTGCTGGCGTTCGACCAGGCCGATTTTCTCCAGCGGCAGCAGGGTGCGCGTGACGCCGGACGCGGTCAGCCCCTGGCGCTCGGCCAGGTCGACGCGGCGCAGGCGGCCGCCGGGGGCGCGGTTCAGGTAGTGCAGCAGCATGAAGTCGCCGAAGCTGATGCCGTGGTAGCCGCCCAGCACCTGGTCGAGCCGGCGCACCAGCGTGGCCTGCGCGCGCGCCAGCCGCAGCGCGAATTCCAGGCTGGGGCTGATCTCGGCCGGGGTGTCGTTGATGTTGTCGTTCATGGTGTGCTCCATTGTCAATTAATTCTTGATAAATGCTTGATTGCGCAAGTATATACGAATTGATTGACTGCGCAAGTAGTTTTTGCCAATTAAACGTGGTATCGTTTCCAGCGGCGAAAAATAATTGGAGACAAGATGCACATGGGGACCACCGAAATCTTCCTGATCGCGATGCTGATCATCTTTAGCGTGCCATATCTGATCTGGCGCCTTGGCAATACGGACTACTATGCGCCGCTGGTGGTGGTGCAGATCATCGCCGGCATTTTGCTGGGGCCGGGCATCATGGGGCGCGCCTATCCCGAGTACTACAGTTTCGTGTTCAACCCGCAGGTGGTGCAGTCGCTCAACGGCATCGCCTGGTGGGCGGTGATGATCTTCGTGATGATCGCCGGCATCGAGCTGGACCTGAAAAAAGCCTGGGAACACCGCCGCGAAAGCACCATCACCGCCGGCCTGGCGCTGGGCACGCCACTGGCGTTCGGCTGCGTTGCCGCGCTGGGGCTGCTCGGCTACGCCGGCTGGATGGGGCCGAAGGCGCACAGCTGGCAGTTCGTGCTGGGCGTGGGCATGGCCTGCGCCGTCACCGCGCTGCCCATCCTGATCCTGCTGATGGAAAAGCTGGAGATCCTGCGCCAGCCGATCGGCCAGCGCATCCTGCGCTATGCCAGCCTGGACGACATCGCGATATGGGGCGTGCTGGCGGTGATCCTGCTGGACTGGGACCGCGTCGGCCGCCAGGTCGGCTTTTTGCTGGCGTTCGCCGTGGCGACCTGGCTGTTCCGCAGGATGATGGCGCGCCTGGAAGAGCGCGACCGCTGGTACGTTTCCTTCATCTGGCTGGCGGTGTGCGCCTTCGCGGCCGACTGGGCCGGCCTGCACTACATGGTCGGCGCCTTCCTGGCCGGCGCGGTGATGGATGCCGCATGGTTCAACCAGGAGAAGATGGACTTCCTGCGCGCCAACGTGCTGATGGCCGTGATGCCGGTGTTCTTCCTCAGCACCGGCCTGCGCACCAACTGGGCGGTGGGCGGTTCGGCCGTGTTCATCGTGGCGGCGGTGCTGCTGGTGGCCTCGGTCAGCGGCAAGCTGGCCGGCATCCACCTCGCCGGCAAGATCCTCAAGTGGGGGCCGGGCGAGGCGTCCATCATCGGCTGGCTGCTGCAGACCAAGGCGCTGATCATGATCATTTTTGTCAACATTTTGCTCGACAAGCAGATCATCACCAGCGAGACCTTCACCGCGCTGCTGCTGATGGCCATCGGCAGCACGATGCTGACGGTGCCGATGGTGTACCCGAAATTGCAACGGGTCGCGCAGCTGATCTTCAAAACCAGCTGATATAATTGCGGGATGAACGATACTACTCAACTCCCTCCGCTGCCGGATCGTCTGTCGATCGACCCGCGCAGCAAATTCCACGTTGCCGCCGTGTTCGAACACGATGTGGGCATCCGTTTTAACGATAAAGAACGCCTGGACGTCGATGAGTACTGCATCAGCGAAGGCTGGATCAAGGTCCCGGCGGGCAAGAGCCTGGACCGCAAGGGCAACCCGATGCTGATCAAGCTCAAGGGCAAAGTCGAAGCGTTTTACCGTTAATTCAATCGCAGCACTACAAAAACCACCCGTCGGGTGGTTTTTTTTTGAGGTTACGGTCAGAACTTGTAGTTGTACTGCGCCGTGAAGCGCACCTGCCGTTCCGGTGAGCGGCCCAGCACCTGGTTGTAGTAAGGACTGATGGTGTCCGCGCCCGAGTTGTAGACCGGCTGCGTGGCCAGGTCGGTCTGCTGGTTCAACAGGTTGAAGACGTCGGCCTTCAGGCTCAGGCCCTTGAGCCAGAGCGGCATGTAGGTCACGTTGAGAGCCAGGCGCACGTCGGTCGGCAGCGTGCCGGCCGTGCCGCGCGGCGTCAGTTTCTCGTCGCAATAGAAGGTCGCGGCGCCGTACCAGCCGGCCGGATTGTTGTTGACGTTGAGCGCCTTGGGCAGGTTGCCGATGCAGGACTTCGGCGCGCCGGTGGCGATGTTTACATTGGCGCCCAGCCGCCATTCGGCAGTCAGGTCATAGAAGCCGAACGCCTTAAGCACGTGCGAGTGGTTGTTGGGCAGCAGGCCGTTCGCGCCGGTCATCAGCTCCGGATAATCGAAGGCGGTAGTGGCGGCCAAGTCGGCCTGGCCGATGTCCGACGCCACCTGGCCCTCCATATTGCCCCGGCTGCGCGACCAGGTGTAATTGACCTTGCCGTACCAGCCGTTGCGCAGCGGGTGCTCGACGAAGAAGTCCAGCGCCGTGTAGATGCGCTCCACTTTCGGCAGGCCCATGTCCTCTGCCGACAGCGGCACCGTCACCAGCTTGCCGTCGCCGCGCAGGTCCAGCTCCAGCGTATTGCCGCGTCCTGGATTGATCAGCAGGCAGGGCATGCTGTACTTGCTGGCATTGACGTTGTTGCGGCGCGCCCAGGCATCCACCGGACGCTGGTCGCACCAGTCTTCGATGGTGTTGCGCAGCGTGCGGTAGGTGAACTTGGTGCCAACCGAGTAGTTCGGCGTCAGCGCCGCCTCGAAGCCCAGCGCCAGTTCGTCCTGGTAGGTGGCGCCCAGATTGCTGGCCGCCACCTGGTGCGGGTCCTTGGCCTGGCCGTACTCATTCCCGGCGGAGAAGGGCGGGCTGATTTCGGTCAGGCCGGTCGGCACGCCGGTCTTGGGATCGACGCCGGTGTAGGTGAAGTAGTGGTCGATGTGCACCGGGTTGCCCGCCAGGCGCAGCGCCACGCTGGTGGGAATCTGCAGGTGGTAGCGGCCGGCGTTGGCGAACAGTTTCAGGCTGCTGTCGCCGCGCACGTCCCAGGCCGCGCCCAGGCGCGGCGCCAGCATGTGGCGCTGCTCGGCGTACGGCACGCCGAAGCTGTTCTTGTTGGTGAACTGCTCGTTGCGCAGGCCCAGGTCCAGCAGCAGCCGCTCCGTGATCTGCCAGCGGTCCTGCAGGTACTGAGCGCTCTGGTCGGTCTTGGGCGAGGCCGAATCGCTCTGGTGGTATTCATCCACGTAGTAGCCCAGGGTGCCGTAGCCGCCGCCGGATGCGGGCGAGCGTCCGCCCGGCACCGGCGCATTCGGATTGGAGGAGCGGGAGTAGTACCAGGTGCCACCGCCGGCCAGCGAGGAACCGTTGATGGACGAGACGTTATTGCGGTCGAGGCCAGCGCGCAGCGCATGGTCGCCCAGCTTGTACTCGACGTCCAGGCGCAGCGTGGACTGCTTGTCCTCCGCGTTCTCCACCTGCATGGTGCCGCCTATGGGTTGCGGGTTGTTGTAGGTGAGCCCCGGCACCTGCGCGCGCGCCGGCGCGCTGACCTGGTACACGCCCGGCACGTAGCCTTCCACGCTTTGCGGATAGGTCGACTTGAAGCGGCCCGCCAGCGCGGTCACGGTCAGGCGGTCGGTCAGGAAGCCGGTGTACTTCAGGATAGAGTCGTTGGTGATGGCGCCGTCGCCGGTCACGCCGTCGGCGCGCACGTTGTTGCGCTGTAGCGTGGCGTAGTCGAAGCCGTAGTTCTGCTGCGTCTTCTTGTACTCGTCGTGGATCTGGGTGAACTCCAGGCGGTGGTTGTCGTTGATGTTGTAATCGAGTTTGACCAGGTAGCGCGGCGTGCGGGTCTCGCGCTCGGTCCAGCCGTTGGTCTTGTTGGTCGAATCGGAGTCCTTGCTGATGTAGCCGGAGGTGAAGCGGTCCTGTTCCACGTTGGCGAACACGAACAGCTTGTCCTTGATCAGCGGGCCGCCGACATACGCGCTGCCGAAGACGTCGTTGGCGTTGTTGGCGGCGCGGTAGGTCAGCAACTTGCCGTCGGTGGCCGGGTTGGCGCCGGTTTGCGGATAGTAGGTGTCCTCCGGTTTCGCGCGCAGCTTGTTGGGCGTGTACTGCAGCACCGCGCCGGCTTCCCAGCGGTTGGTGCCGCTCTTGGTCGTGATGTTGACCACGCCGCCGGTGGAGCGGCCGAATTCCGCGCTGTAACCGCCCTGCAGGATCTGCGCCTGCGCGATGGCGAAGAACGGCAGCGTGGTCGAGCCGATCTGCTTGTACACATTGGTGACCGGGAAGCCATTGATGTAGTACGAGTTCTCCGACACGCCGGCGCCGCCGAAGCTGTCGCCGCCGATGCGCGGATTGCCGCGCGAGGTGCCGGGCGCCAGCTGGATGATGCCCGACAGGCTTTGCGCCACCGGCAGCGCCTCCAGTTGGCGCGCGGTGAACACGGCGCCGTTGTTGGTGTTGCTGACGTCGATGGTGCGGCGCCGTGTCGAGACGGTGACCGCCTGCACGCTGTCGAACGAAGCCTCGACGCCCTGGCCGATCAGGGCTTCCACTTCCAGCGTGCGTTCGATTTCGTCGCCGCGCATCAGCATGACCTTATAGGCGCCGGGCTGCATGGAGGTGGCCTGATAGCGTCCGGCGGCGTCGGGATGGACGGTGCGGCGCGCGCCGGTGGCGACGTTCTCCAGCACCACGCTGGCGCCGTTGGCGTTGGCGATCTGGCCGAAGATGGTGCCGGTGGCGTTAGATTGCGCGTAGGCTGGTGCGGGCAGGCTGCCCGATAGCAGGACGCCGCCAAATGCCAGCGCGAGGGCGTGGGCTACCACTGTCATCCGAGTATTGTTGTTCATGATGTCTCCTTATCGTTTTTATGTTGATGGCCGGCTGCCGAAGACAGCCGACGGAGACATACTAGGCAAGGCGCGGATCGCAATCTAATGAATCTTTAACGACTACCGTTGCTGAAAACGATATGCGTCAATCGGGCAGCGTGACCTGCAACGGCGCCTTGCCGTCCCAGGCGCGGTTGAGCAGGGTCTTGCCGTCCAGGCGCACCAGCACGCGTTGTTCCGGCTGTCCCGGTTTCAGGCGCGTGGTGGACAGTTCCAGTCCTTCGCCCTGTTCGCCCGCGCCGAAAGCGCGTATGCGCCGCAAGGCCATGCGCGGCCAGCCCTTGGGCAGGCGTGGCGCGAAACTGAAGCTGCGCAAACCGGTCGGCTCGATGCCGAACAGGCCCTCGGTCATCACCCGCGCATACAGGCCGCTTTCCGCCGACAGGTGGCGCTGCTGGCCTTCCGGCCATGCCTCCACTGCGTATGGCACATGCTCGCCCAGCAGGCGGCGGCCGGAGTAGTAGCGCAGGTAGGGCATGGTGCGTTCCAGTTCGCCCGCCTTCAGCAGGCCGCGCAAGGTGTACAGCGTGGCGCGGTCCCAGAAGGTCTTGTCGCCGGCCTCGGTCAGCACGCCGTTCTCCGACCACAGTTGCGGCGACAGCAGCGCATCGATGGTGCCGCGCTGGCGTTCCGTGATGCCGAGCGCCAGCGGCAGCGCGATCCACGCGCGCAGCTTGTCGTTGCCGGCGTAGTAGCGGTAGGTGTCGTAGCCGCCGATGTTGGTGCCGAAGTAGCGCTCGATGGCGGCGCGCTGTTCCTGCGCCTCGTGCTGTAGCACTGCGGCGCGCTGCGGCTCGCCCAGCGCGGCGTTCAGGCGCGCGGCGCCGGACAGGCCGCCGTAGGCCAGCACGTTGGTCGAGAGGTTGGCTTTGCCTGCCGGGAAGCGGCCTTCCAGTTCATCGCTGTCGGAATGGACGATGCCGTCGGCGTCGCGCTGGCGGCGCGTGAATTCAAGACACCAGTCGATCAGCGGCAGCAGCTGGCGCGCAGTGCCGGCGTCGCCCTGCGCCAGCGCGAACTGGCTGGCACCGTAGGAGATCATGGCGCAGTCGCCGCGGTCGCCGGCGCCGTTCCAGTAGCTGCGGCCCTCGGCGACGATGGAGGAGGGCAGCGGCTTGTATTCGGGATTCATGTAGCGGGCGAACAGGCCGAAGCTGGTGACCGCGCTCTGCACGGCGGCGCGGTCGCCCAGGTAGGGGAAGAAGGGATTGACGTACTCCGCCTGGTCGTTGGCCCACACGGCTGCGTAGTAGCGCGTGCCGCCCGGCCCGTGCAGCAGGCCGCCGCGCGTGGCGAACACGCTTTCGGCGGCGCGCACCTTGGAGAAGGCGAACATGGCGTCGAGCACCGGGTCCGGCGTTTCCAGTACCAGCTCACCGCGCCATTGCGCCACCTTACGGGCGCGCGCTTGCAGGGCTTCTTCGCCGTCAACGTAGACCATTTCGTTTTGCAGGCGGCCGCTGATGATCACGTCCACGTGCACGCGCGCGCCCGGCGCCAGCGTGCCTTCGCGTGCGGGGGACTGCACGGCGATCACATAGGCGCCGTGCGTGCCTTTGTCGGCGGGCGTGGTCTCGCTGGCGTCCAGCGCGGCGAAGCTGTAGCGGCGGGCGGTCTTGCCGTTGTTGACCAGTTCCAGACGCTCCACCAGCGCCGGTTCGTCCGGCGACGGCGTCAGTGTACGGGTCAAAAGCAGCCCAGGCGCCAGCTGGGATTGCAGCGCGAGGCGGCCGTCGAAGCGCACCTGCCGCAGGTGCTCGGCGGCGGTCGGCGCGCCGTCGATCGCGATGGCGGGCGTGGCTTCCGGGCCGAACTTGCGTATCAGGCTGGCGTGCGTGTCGTCGGGGATGGTGCGCAGCATCGGCCACACCACGGTGCGCGACAGCAGCAGCGTGCCGTCGGCCTGGCTGCCGTAGTCGATCACCGCCGACACCTGCCGGCCGCTCATCTCCAACTGGTCGCGATGGGTGTCGCCGACCTGCCAGCGGATGGCGTTGCCGTCGATCTGCCAGCGCGGCGTGAAGGCCGGCGGCGCGGCCTGCGCCAGGCTGGCTGCGAATAGCGCCGCGGCCATGGCGACGGCGCGCGTGCGTAATGTCATGTGCATGCGGTTCTCCTTATTTCGCAGGCTTGGCGGGGCGGATAATCGCGGCCCAGCCGCCGCCTGGCGCCAGCTGCATGGTCAGGCGGCTGGCGCGGGTGACGCTGGCGCTGCCCGCCTGCACGTCGGTGGCGAAGATGGCCGCGTTCGGGCCGTCCTCCATGCTGTTCATCTGGTAGCTGCCTTCGCCCAGGAAGGACAGGTCGAGCGCCAGTTCGCGGCCATCGGCGCCGGTCATCGCGCCGACGTACCAGGTGTCGCCGTGGCGGCGCGCCATGGCCACGTAGCGGCCCAGGTCCGCGTGCAGCACGCGGCTTTCGTCCCACTCCACCGGCACCTGGCGGATGAAGGCCAGCGACGATGGATTGGCGCGGTATTGCGACGGGCTGTCGGCCAGCATCTGCAGCGGGCTTTCGTACACCACGTACATCGCCAGCTGGTGGGCGCGCGTGCCCTGGCTCATCGGACGGTCGAAGCTGGCCACGAAGTCCTTGCGGTGGGCGTTGCTCATGGCTCCCGGGGTGTAGTCCATCGGCCCGGCGAACATGCGGATGAAGGGAACGGTCACGTCGTGTTCCGGCGTCTGCTTGTCGGTCCACTTGTCGTTCTCCAGCCCTTTCACGCCTTCGAAGGTGAGCACGTTGGGCCAGGTGCGTTGCAGCCCGCTGGGCTTGAAGCTGCCGTGGAAGTCCACCAGCAGATGGCGCGCCGCCGCTTCGCGCGCCACGCGCTCGTAGTAGTTCACCATCCACTGGTCGGCGCGCTGCATGAAGTCGACCTTGATGCCGGCCGCGCCCCAATGCGCGAACTGGTCCAGCGCCGCCGTCATCTGCGTGTCCAGCGTCTTCCACGACACCCACAGGATGATGCCCACGCCGCGCTCCTTCGCATGCGCCATCAGCGCCGGCATGTCGATGGCCGGCTTCACCGCCAGCAGGTTGCCCAGCTCATACCAGCCTTCGTCCATGATGATGTATTCGAGGCCGTTCTCCGCCGCGAAGTCGATGTAGTGGCGATAGGTGCGCGTGTCGATGCCGGACTTGAACGGCACGTTGTACAGGTGGTTGCCGTTGTACCAGTCCCACGCCACCTTGCCCGGCTTGATCCAGTCGGTCTGCTTCAACTCCTGGGCGTCGGCCAGCAGGTAGGGCATCTGGTTGAGCAGCAGGCCGCCGGCGTCGGCGGCGATGCCCAGGATGCGCCACGGGTAGGCGCGCGTGCCGGCGGTGCGCGCGATGTAGGGCGCCTCCTGCGTCACCGGCACGTTGCGGTCGTCGCGCGCGGTGTCGGCCAGCGCCACTTTCGGGAACACGGCGCGCAGGCCATCCGCCTCGCCGTGCAGGTACATGCCCGGATAGTCGCGCAGCCCGGACTCGGTGAGCACCAGATGCGCGCCGCCGCCGCGCACCAGCGCCGGCACGCCGACCAGCTTTCCGGCCGCATCGCTCACGGCCAGCGCCTGGTAATAGTGCTCGTTATGCGACTGCATGGACTTCTCCTGCGGCCAGTACAGCGTGTCCTGTGCGCGCATGTGGACGCCCGCCAGTTCGTCCTCCACCGTCACCTGGCCGGGCAGCTCGGTGCGGAAGCGGTAGGCGACGCCTTCGTCGTAGGCGCGCACCTCCAGCGCGTAGCCGCCGGCGAAGTCCAGCCGCAGCGCGTTGTAGTGGTCGCGCACCTGGCGCGACTTCTGCGCCACCACCGGACGCACCGAGGTGTCGATGCTCACGCGCTGCTGGCCGGTCAGGCGCGGGCGCTCACCCAGCGTGCCGATGCCGCTTAATTTCAGGCCGATCGGCGTGGGCAGCACCAGCTGGGTGTCGCCCAGGCTGACGGCGAGCGTGAGTTGTTCGCCGGTGTCGATGACGACGCGCAGCTGGCGGTCGGGCGAGCTCAGTTCCAGCGGGGCGGCGGCATGGCCGGCCAGCGGCGCGATCAACAGCAGCGCGCCGGCCAGGCGGCGCGCGAGGGATGGATGGTTCAAGGCAGGTCTCCGTAGGTGTTTTGGCCATGCTAAACGCGCGGGACGATGGCGGTCCATTCACCTTTTAAGCGGCTGCTATGTCAAACACGGTATGGCTGGCGCGGCCTGGCGCCGTATCGCCTGCAGCAGCAGTTCCGCGCCGGGCGAGAGCAGGCGGTCGCGCCGGCGGATGATGCCGAAAGGGTCCATCTGACACGCCAGTTCGATCGGCAGCACCACCAGCAGGCCCAGCTCCCGGTAGTGCTGCGCGACGTCGGCCGACATCACGTTGAGCGCGTCGCTCATCTGCAGCATGCTGGTGATCAGCACGATCTCGCTGGTGTCGACCACGTCGCTGGGCGGCTCCAGGCCGGCGTTGTGGAACAGCTGGTCGAAGCGCAGGCGCAGGATGCTGCCGGGCGGCGGCATGATCCACGGCGCCTGCGCCAGCTCGCGCAGGGACAGCTGCGAGCGACCAGGCCGTAGGCGGGCGGTGCGCGTCCCCCCCACCACCGGCTCGGCTCCCAGCTCCTCGTATTGCAGGTCGGCGCTGTCGGGCAGGCTGGTCATGCGCGCCAGCAGGAAATCGAAGGCGCCGCGCAGCAGGCGGTCCAGCAGCACGGTGCTCGATTCGATCTGCACGCCGATGCGCAGCTGCGGCGCCTGCCGCTTGATGCGCGTGATGGCCAGGGGCAGCAGCCGCATGGCCGGCGTCATGATGCTGCCGACGTCGACCTGGCCGGCCAGGCCGGAACGCAGCGCGACGATGTCCTCGTGCGCGCGCGCCAGGCTGGTGAGCGCCATGCGCGCGTGGCGTATCATGCTTTCGCCGTAGATGGTGGGCTCCATGCCGCGCGGCAGGCGCTCGAACAGCGCGATACCCAGCATGTCCTCCAGCTCCCTGAGCTGCTTGGAGGCGGCCGGCTGGGTCATGCACAGCACCTCGGAGGCGCGGCTGAGCGTGCGCTCGTCGTCGAGCGCGATCAGCAGCAGCAACTGGCGGGTTTTGAGCCGCGCGCGCAGGAACCAGTTGGGATTCGGCGCGTTCATGCCGGCGCGTAGCTATTCGATTTCGTCATGGTATCTCCCTTATAGTTGTGAAAAAAAGTATAGGGGAGCAGACATAGCCGATCAATGACGGAATCGAGGGGATTGATAACTAAATCGGCATAGCCGGCCTGTCAATCAGTCCGTTTGGACTGATGTCTATTTACGCATGGCAAGACATAATATAAGGATATTGTTGCCATTTAGGGCAAGGCATCTGCGCGCACGTTGCGGCGCGGAGGCAGCAGAGCTGTGCCGTTTCTCATGTTGCCGGATGCCGATGGCGTTCTTGACGAGGGGACTGGCATGGTGTGGTGGAAGTTTAAACAAGCGGCGCCCGTAGCGGCGCGCGCAAACCAGCCGGCGCGGCTGTTGTTGCAGGCGCTGGAACCGCGCCTGATGTTCGATGGCGCGGCGGTGCAGTCGGCCATCGCGGCCCTGCATGCCGACGCGCCGCATGCGGCCGGCGTCGAGGCGCCGGTGGAGCGCTTCCAGCAAGGCGCGGCGCCGCAGGCCAACTCCGTGGGCGTGACGGCGCAGCCGGTGACGGGCGTCAGCGATTTCAACCAGGTCGGTGGCCCCGTCATCGCGTCGGGCTCGTCCGCCGGCGACGGACTCTCGGTCTTGAACGTCGACGGTTGGGATTTCCTCTTGAAGAGCAGTTCGGCCACCAACTGCTATATCGGCGCGGAAACGCTGACGGGGCAGACCATCGTCATCAACGGCGTTACCAACGACGGATCGCCCTTGAGTTATCTTCAGGTGAGCAGCGACAACAACACCCGCTTCACGCTGGCCTCGGTGGATATCGCGATGAGCGGCCCATCGGTCGGGAGCAACGGCGTCATGCGGCTGCAGGGCTATCGCAATGGCGCCGCCGTCTCGGGCGCGACCATGAGCCTGATGGTCACCGACGCGAATTTGGGCGGCCAGCTGATCACCTTCAATGTCAGCAACAACAGCAATTTCCAGGGCATAGACGCGTTCCGCGTGCAGTCCGACAGCAGCTTCCAGGTGACCGGCGCGATCGGTGTCGACAATATCGTGGCGACGGACTTCTTTCATCCGGGGCCGGTGCTGGCCGGTAGCGGCGGCAGCGCCGCCTACCGGGCCGGCGATGGCAATGCCGTCGTCGTCGATGGCGGCATCACGCTGTCGAGCACGGGCGGCGACAACCAGGCCAGCGCCACCGTGGCGATCACCGGCAACTTCCACAGCGCCGAGGATCTGTTAGCGTTCACCAACAGCGACGGCGCGCAGTTCGGCAATATCGCCGGCAGCTACAACAACGCCACCGGCGCACTGACGCTGACCTCGAGCGGCGCCAGCGCCACCAACGCGCAGTGGCAGGCGGCGCTGGAGGCGGTCACCTATCGCAACAGCTCGCTTACCCCGCTCAGCGATACGCGCACCGTCAGCTTCGCCATCACCGACAATGGCGGTGTGACCAGCAGCACGGTGATCAAGGCGGTGACGGTGAGCCCCGACGTGGCGCCGGCGATCGGCAATCTCCATGGCGACAATGTCAGCTTCACCGCCGGCGGCGGCGCCGTGCACCTGGACAGCGGCGCGGCGGCCATCGTCAGCGACAGCGACACGCCCAACTTCAATGGCGGCTGGGTCGCGGCGCGCATCGTGGCCAATGCCCACAGCGCCGAGGACGTGCTGGGCATCGACGGCAGCGGCGCCGTCTCGCTCAGCGCCGGCACCGCCGTCGGCAGCACGGTCTCGGTGGGCGGCGTCGCCATCGGCGCCATCGCCAGCAACGGCGACGGTGCGGGCGGCCATGACCTGATCGTGACGTTCAACAGCAACGCCAGCGCGGCGCGGGTCTCGACGCTGGTGGACGCGCTGACCTACAACGACATCGCCGGCTCCCCCAACACCGCCACCCGCACCGTGCAGGTGGTGGTCAACGACGGCCATGGCCAGAGCAGCGCAGCCGCGAGCATCACGGTGGCGGTGATCAACGCGCCCGTGCTGACTCCGAGCGGCGGCAGCGCGGCCTTCAGCGCCGGCGACAATGTCGCGTCGACGCCGGTCGCCATCGATGGCGGCATCACCGTGGCCGATCCGGGCAGCGCCACGCTGGCCAGCGCCTCGGTGGCGATCACCGGCAACTTCCGCAGCGGCGAGGACGTGCTGGCGTTCGCCAACGATGGCGGCAGCATGGGCAACATCGCCGGCAGCTACAACAGCGGCAGCGGCGTGCTGACGCTCACCTCCAGCGGCGCCACGGCCACGCTGGCGCAGTGGCAGGCGGCGCTGCGCGCGGTGAAATACACCGACACCGCGGTCACGCCGAACACGGCCACGCGCACCATCAGCATCCAGGCCACCGATGGCAACGGCCAGAGCAGCGGCGCGGTCGCGCGCACGGTCACGGTGGCGGCCACCGACCAGACGCCGATCGCCACCGCCAGCGGCGGCAGCACGGGCTACAGCGGCGGCGACGGTGCCATCGGCACGCCGGTGGTGGTGGACGGCGGCCTCACGCTGTCCGACCTGGACAACACGACGCTGGCCAGCGCCACGGTTGCGGTCACCGGCAATTTCCGCGCCGGCGAGGATGTGCTGGCCTTCAGCAACAACAACGCCGCGCTGTACGGCAATATTGTCGCCAGCTACAACGGCGGCAGCGGCGTGTTGACGATGACATCGTCCGGCGCCACGGCCACGCTGGCGCAATGGCAGGCCGCGTTGCGGGCGGTGAGTTACGGCGACAGCGCCGTCGTGCCGAACACGGCCACGCGCACGGTGAGCTTCGCCGTCAACGACGGCAGCAAGTCCAGCGCCGCCGCGACCCGTGCGGTGACGGTGGCCGCCGCCGCGCAGACGCCGGTCCTGACCGTCAGCGGCGGCAGCGCCGCCTTCACCGCCGGCGACAACGCGCCGGCCACGCCGGTGGCGGTGGACGGCGGCTTGACGCTGTCCGACCTCGACAGCGCGACGCTGGCCAGCGCCACCGTGGCCATCACGGGCAATTTCCGTTCGGGCGAGGACAGCCTGGCCTTCAGCAACGGCAACGCCACGCTGTACGGCAATATCGGCGCCAGCTACAACAGCGCGACCGGCGTGTTGACGATGAGCTCGTCCGGCGCCACGGCCACGCTGGCGCAATGGCAGACGGCCTTGCGCGCGGTGACGTACAGCGACAGCGCGGTGACGCCCGACAGCTCGACGCGCACGGTGAGCCTGGCCGTCAGCGACGGCGGCAAGACCAGCGCCGGCGTGACCAGGACCGTGACCGTCGGCGCCACCGACCAGACCCCGATCGTCGTGGGCGGCGGCGGCAGCACGGCCTACGCGGGCGGCGACGGCGTTGTCGGCACGCCGGTGGTGGTGGATGGCGGCCTCACGCTGTCCGACCTGGACAACACGACGCTGGCCAGCGCCACGGTGGCGGTCACCGGCAACTTCCAGGCCGGCGAGGATGTGCTGGCCTTCAGCAACGGCAACGCCGCGCTGTTCGGCAATATCGTCGGCAGCTACAACGGCGCGACCGGCGTGCTGACGATGAGCTCGGCCGGCGCCACGGCCACGCTGGCGCAATGGCAGGCCGCGCTGCGGACGGTCAGCTACGGCGACAGCGCCGTCGTGCCGAACACGGTCACGCGCACGGTGAGTTTCGCCGTCAACGACGGCAGCAAGACCAGCGCCGCCGCCACGCATGCCGTGACGGTGACGGCACCGGACCAGACGCCGGAGCTGGCCGCTTCGTCCGGCAGCGCGCACTTCACGGCGGGCGACGGCGTGCCGGCCACGCCGGTGGCGGTGGACGCGGGCCTGACGGTCGGCGACCGCGACAACACGACGCTGGCCGGCGCCACCGTGGCCATCACCGGTAATTTCCACGCGGGCGAGGATGTGCTGGCGTTCACCAACAACAGCGCCGCCACGTTCGGCAACATCACGGCCAGCTACGCGCCGGCCACCGGCGTGCTGACGCTGGCCTCGTCCGGCGCCACGGCCACCTTGGCGCAGTGGCAGGCGGCCCTGCGCGCGGTCACCTACACCGACAGCGCCGACACGCCCAACCTGGCCAACCGCACGGTGAGCGTGACGGTGTCGGACGGCAGCAAGAGCAGCACCACCGTCGCGCGCGGCGTGGCGCTGGCGCTGCCGGACTACACGCCGGTGGTGGGCGCCAGCGGCGGCCAGGCCCAGTTCCTCGTGGGCGCCGGCGCGGCGGTGGTGGACGCCGGCCTGCAAGTGTCCGACCGCGACAGCGCCACGCTGGCTGGCGCCACCGTCGCCGTCAGCGGCAACTTCCATGCGGGCCAGGATGTGCTGGCCTTCACCAACAACGACGCCACGCGCTACGGCAATATCGCGGCCAGCTACAACAGCGGCACAGGCGTGCTGAGCCTCGGTTCCAGCGGCGCCACGGCCACCGTGGCGCAATGGCAGGCGGCGCTGCGGGCGGTGAGCTACGCCAACAGCGCCGGCGTGCCGGACATGGCGGCGCGCACGGTCAGCTTCACCGTCAACGATGGCGGCCGCAGCAGCCAACTGGCCTCGCGCAATGTGCAACTGGCCTTGCCGGCGCCGCAGATCGCCGGCCTGGCCGCCGGCAGCGACAGCGGCGCCAGCGCCAGCGACGGCGTCACCGCGCATACCCGGCCCACCGTCAGCGGCACGGCCTTGGCCGGCGCGCTGGTCACGGTCACGGTGGACGGCACGCTGGACGGCACCGTCGTGGCCGACGGCGGCGGCGTGTGGAACTACGCGCTTGCCAACGCGCTGGTCGACGGCACCCACCAGGTGAGCGCCACCATCGGCAGCGGCGGCGTCAACAGCCCGGCGTCGGCGCTGCTGACGCTGGTGATCGATACGCAGGCGCCGGCCAGCCCGGCCGATGTCCGCCTCGCCAGCGGCGCCGGGCCGCGGCCCGCCGTCAGCGGCACGGCCGAGGCAGGCAGCACCGTCGCCGTGTTCCTCGACGGCGTGCAAGCCGGCACGGCGCAGGCCGACGGCCACGGCGCCTGGACCTGGCAGGCCGGCACGTCATTGGCCGACGGGCAGCACAGCGTGCGCGCGGTCTCGACCGACCTGGCCGGCAATGCCAGCGCGGCCTCGCCGGTGCTTGGTTTTGTGGTGGACACCAGGGTGCCGCCGCCACCGGTACCCACGCTGGGCCTGGCGCCCGGCTCGGATAGCGGCAGCAGCGCCAGTGACGGCCTGACCAAGGAGAACCGTCCCACCGTCAGCGGCACGGCGCAGGCCGGCAGCACGGTGACGGTGTCGGTCGATGGCGTGGTGGCCGGCACGGCCGGCGTCGGCGCCGACGGCGGCTGGCGCTATACGCTGGACGGCGGCCTGGCCGACGGCGCGCACAGCGTCACCGCCGTGGCCGCCAACGCGGGCGGGGCCAGCGCGCCATCGGCGGCGTTGAACTTGACCATCGACACGGCTGCGCCCGGCGCGCCGGTGGTCGCCGTCGTGGGGGGCGATGTGGCCCAGCCGCAAATCAGCGGCAGCGCGGAAGCCAACAGCACGGTGATCGTGTACGTGGACAATGTGCAGGCCGGCGCGGTCCAGACTGATGCCGCTGGCAACTGGACTTATCGCCTGTCCGGCAAGCTGGCCGACGGCGTGCATGCCGTGCGCGCCACGGCCAGCGATGCGGCCGGCAATACCGGCGCGTCGTCGGCGGCGCGCAGCTGGACCGTCGACACGGCGCCGCCGGTCGTGCCGGCCGGCCTGTCGCTGGCGGCCGGCTCGGACACGGGCGGCAGCGCCACCGACGGCGTGACCGCCTCGCGCCAGCCGCTGATCCAGGGCACGGCCAGGGCGGGCAGCCGCGTGACCGTCAGCGTAGACGGCGTTGCGTTGGGCAGCGCCGTGGCCGACGCGCAGGGAACGTGGAGTTGGCGTCCCGGCGCAGCGTTGGCGGACGGCCAGCACCGCGTGACGGCGGTGGCGGCCAATGGAGCGGGCGTGAGCAGTGCGGCCTCGGCGCCGTTGCTGATCACCATCGACAGCGGCGCGCCGCAATTGGTGGCGATCAAGGCGCTCGATGCGGCGACGGCCCAGGCGGGCAGCTTGCGTTATGAGGTGCAGTTTTCCGAGCCGGTGCAGCTGGCGGCCGATGCGTTTGGCATCGCGCTCGGCGGCGGTGCGCAGGCCAGCGTCGCGTCCGTCGTGGCGAGCGGGGAGGGGCGCTATATCGTGCAGCTCAACGCCAGCGGCGTAGGCAGCGTGGCCTTGACCTTGCGTGCGGGCGG
Source organism: Duganella sp. GW821-FHT01E12 (assembly GCF_059422325.1). Classification (NCBI taxonomy): domain Bacteria; kingdom Pseudomonadati; phylum Pseudomonadota; class Betaproteobacteria; order Burkholderiales; family Oxalobacteraceae; genus Duganella; species Duganella sp. GW821-FHT01E12. The sequence goes on from NZ_JBWKWR010000004.1 coordinate 443,283, forward strand.
CGCCAGCGATCTGGCTGGCAATGCGTTGGCGCAGGGCGGCAGCGGTAGTGCGTACCAGTTGCAGGCGCCGACGCCGACGCCAACGCCGACGCCGACGCCAGCACCAACCCCAACGCCGACCCCGACACCAACGCCGGCGCCGTTGCCGGTACCGATGCCGGCGCCAATGCCGGCTTCGCCATCGCCGGCGCTTGACGCTATGCCGACCGTCGACATCCCGACCGTGGGAGACGGCGGGGCCTCGCCGGCCCTGCCGGGCGCTTCGGCTCCGGTGCTCAGTACCGTGGCCGCCGGGCCTGCTGGGAGCAACCACCTTGCGGCTGCCGGACAGTCGCCGTTGCCTGTCCTGGCGCTGCCCGCATGGGGGCAGGACCGCTTTGCCGGCAACGGAGCGGCCGACGTCTTCGCCAGCAACAGCGGACGCGACGTCCAGGACGTGGGTGCGCGCATGCTGGAAGCGGGCCGTCCGTTCGCACTGCGCCTGCCAGCCCAATACGGCCAGCAGCTCCAGGTGCGGCTCAGCGACGGCCGTCCTTTGCCCGCCTGGATACGCTTCGATCGCGAGACGGGCGCCATCAGCGGCGCCGTGCCCGCGGATTGGAAGGACGATTTGACGCTGGAAGTACGGACCAGGGATGCGGCCGGCCGCGAGCACATCAGCCACCTGCATCTGCGCGCCGCCGACGTGAGCGAGGCGAAAGCCGCCAGCGGCAAGCCGGCCCCCGCCAAGGAGGCCAAAGCGGCCCCCGCCAAACCGGCGAAACCGGCGCCGGCCAAGGCGGCCTTCAACGATCAGATGCGCCATTACGGCAAGGACGGCTTCGAGCAGCAACTGGCGGCCTGGCTGGCCAGCGAGGACCAGGCATGACCGATCAACAGACCAGGAATCAGACCCACTATCAGGAAAACCGCATGGATCAACAAGCTATACTTTCGCCGGCCGCTGGCCGTAACCGTTGGGCAGCGGTGGCCGCCGCGCTCGTGTTGAGCGGCTGCGCCGTGACGTCCGCCCCGCTGACCGTCGGCGAGCGCCAGGCCACGCTGGGCGCCGATCGCGCGGCGATGCTGGGCGGCCAGGAAGCGTTGAGCGGCCCTGTCAGCCTGCAGGAAGCCATGGCGCGCGCCCTCAAGTACAACCTCGACTACCGCGTCAAGATGATGGAAGAAGCGCTGGCGCAGCGCCAGCTCGACCTGTCGCGCCTCGACATGCTGCCCAAGCTGGCCGCCGGCGCCGGCTTCACGGCGCGCAGCCGCGACCTGGCCTCGTCGTCGCAGAACGTGGCCACCGGCGCACAGTCGCTGGTGCCGTCCATCTCGACCGAGAAGCAGCAGCACATGGGCGACTTGAGCCTGAGCTGGAACGTGCTGGACTTCGGCGTCAGCTATTACAGCGCGCAGCAGCAGTCCGACCGCGTGCTGATCCTGCAGCAGCGCCAGCGCAAGGTGGCGCAGCAGCTGATGCAGCAGGTGCGCGAGGTGTGGTGGCAGGCGGTGGGCGCGCAGCGCCTGCAGGATCGCATCGACGCGCTGCTCAAGGAAACCGAGGCGGCGCTGGCCGATGCGCGCCAGGTGGAGCAGCAGAAACTGCGCTCGCCGCTGGAAGCGCTGAACTACCGTCGCCAGCTGCTGGACGTGATCCGCCAGATGGGCATCGCCCGCAACAACCTGGCCCAGGCCAAGCCGCGCCTGGCCGCGCTGATGAACCTGCCCGCCGGCCAGGACTTCCAGGTGGCGGTGCCGGATGGCATGCCGGTGCCCGCCCTGGGCCTGGACCTGGAGCGGATGGAGGACATGGCCCTGCTGAACCGTCCCGAGCTGGCCGAGGCGCGCTACATGGAGCGCATCGGCGCGCTGGAGATACGCAAGGCCATGGCCAAGCTGCTGCCGGGCCTGGAGTTCAGCGTCGGCCAGCACTATGACAGCAACAAGTTCCTGGTCAACCATTCGTGGAGCGACGCCGGCCTGCGCGTGAGCTGGAACCTGCTCAACCTGTTCAACGCCGGCGCCATCAAGGGCAGCGCGCAGGCCCAGCTCGACCTGGCCAAGGCCCAGCGCCTGGCCCTGAACATGGCGGTGCTGACCCAGGTGCATGTGGCCTACCTCGATCTGCAGGGACGCAGCCGCCAGTTCGCGCTGGAGCAGGAATTGAGCGACGTCGAGCAGCGCATCTTCGAACAGAACCGCAATGCCAGCGCCAGCGGCGCCCAGGGCCGTTTGCCCGCCATCCTGGCCGACGCCAATGCCGTGTTCTCCTCGCTGCGCCTGTATCAGAGCTATGGCGATCTGCAGAACGCCTACGGTTCGCTGGGCGCCAGCCTGGGCATCGATCCCTTGCCGGAAAGCGCCGCCAGCCACGAGCTGCCGGCCTTGACCGCCGCGTTCGCAGGCGCGGAAACCCAGTGGCAGGCCAAGGTGTCGGCGGCGAGGGTGGCGCAATGATGCGGCCTGCGTTGATGGCGCTGGCCTGCGCGCTGGCGGGGCCCGCGCTGGCCGCGTCGGCGGGCTCTCAGGCGCCGGCAGCGGCACGTGCATCGGCACCAGCATCGGTACCGGCGTCGGTACAGGCGTCGGCACCGGCACCGGCGGCGCCCGGCGACGGCCGCGTGCGCGTGCAGATGATGTCGCGCCAGGCGGTCACGCTGTCGGGCGAGGTGGCGGCGCGCATCGCCGCCTTGCCGGTGGCCGAGGGCGGCAGCTTCAAGCGCGGCCAGACGCTGGTGGAATTCGATTGCGGCACCTACCGCGCCCAGCTCAACAAGGCACAGGCCACGCTGGAGGCAGCCAACCGCCTGGCCGAGGTGAACAGCCAGCTGGCCAAGCTGAATTCGGCCGGCAGCCTGGAGGTGGCGCAGGCCCAGGGCCGCGCCAAGGAGGCGGCGGCCGAAGCGAACTACATGCAGACCGTGGTCGGCAAATGCAGCATCGCCGCGCCGTTCGCGGGACGGGTGGCGCGCCGCGTGGCGGCCGTGCACCAGTACGTCAATCCGGGCAATCCGGTGCTCGACATCGTCGACGCCGGGCCGCTGGAATTGCGCATGCTGCTGCCGTCCAAGTGGCTGGCCAGCATGAAGCCGGGCAGCCGCTTCACGGTGGTGGTCGACGAGCTTGGCGCCAGCTTCCCGGCCCGCATCGAGCGCCTGGGCGCGCAGATCGATCCGGTCAGCCAGTCGATTCCGGCGGTGGGCGTGATCGACGGCGGCGCTGCCGCGCTGCTGCCCGGCATGAGCGGCTGGGCCAGCTTCAAATAGGAGACCTCATGGCGCATGCCGATGGAAGCCGCGAACTGGCGGCGCTGATCGCCCTCATGCATCGGGCGCGGGCGGCAGGCGACGCGGCCGAGCTGGGCTTTGTGATCGTCAACGAAAGCCAGCAGATGCTGGCCTACCGCCAGGCGGCACTGTGGCGCGAAGGCCTGCAACGGCAGGTGGGTGCGCTGTCCGGCCTGTCCGAGCTGGAGCCGACCGCGCCCTATGTGCAATGGCTGGGCGGGCTGTTTCGCCACCTGGCCGCGCAGCCGGGGCCGGACTGCCGGCTGTTGAGCCCCGATCAACTGCCAGCCGCCTTGGCCGACGACTGGGCATCCTGGCTGCCGGAGCAGGTGCTGTGGCTGCGCCTGGGCGACCAGGGCGCGCTGCTGCTGGCGCGCGCCGAGGCCTGGAGCGCGTACGAACAAAAGCTGGCGCAGGAACTGGCGCACTGCTACGGCCACGCGCTGACGCTGTTCGCACCGCGCCGCGACCTGCGCCAGCTGGCCTGGGACTGGCTCAAGCCGGGACCGCGCCAGCGCAGGCTGCTGCTGGCCTTGGCACTGCTGGCCTGCGTGCCGGTGCGCCTGAGCGTGCTGGCGCGCGGCGAGGTGGTGCCACGCGATCCCTTGCTGTTGCGGGCGCCGTTGTCGGGCGTGATCGCCAGCATCGCCGTGCAGCCGAACCAGCGCGTGGCCAAGGGCGCGCCGCTGTTCGCGCTGGACGCGACCCAGCTCTCCGGCCAGTACGCGCTGGCCAGCCGCGAGCGCGACGCGGCCCAGGAAAGCTACCGGGTCAGCGCCCAGCTGGCCGTGACCGACGACAAGGGCAGGCTGGCGATGGCGCAGGAACGCGCCCGCCTCGAAGAAAAAAGCATCGCCGCCGACTACAGCGGCCGCGAGCTGCAGCGCCTGCAGGTGACGGCGCCGCAGGCCGGCGTGGTGGTGTTCTCCGACCGTAACGACTGGCAGGGCAAGGCCGTGGCGGTGGGCGAGAAGGTGATGACGCTGGCCGATCCGGCCCAGGTGGAGCTGGCCGCATGGCTGCCGGCCGCCGAGGCGATCGACGTGGCGCCGGGCGCGCGCATCGTGCTGTATCCGAACGGCGACCCCACCGCCACCCACGAGGCCGAAGTGCTGCGCGTGGCGTACAAGGCGGAAGTGGCCGAGGGTGGCCTGCTGGCCTACCGCCTGCAGGCGCGCTTTGTCGAGCGCGTGCCGCCGCGCCTCGGACAGATGGGCACGGCCAAGGTGTATGGCGACTGGGTGCCGCTGGCGTACTACGTGCTGCGCCGGCCGCTGACGGCGGCGCGCCAGTGGCTGGGATGGTAGGCGTGGAAGCCCGCGCCTTGCCCGTCCTGCGCCAGGAGCTGAGCCTGCATCCGGGGCCGGTGCAGGCCGATGGTTCGCCCAGCTGGACCTTGCACGATCCCAGCGTCAACCGCTTCTACCAGCTGGGCTGGGCCAGCTTCGAGATCCTGCAGCGCTGGCACCTGGGCAGCGCCGAGCGCATCCTGGCGGCGCTGCGCGCCGAGACCACCTTGCAGCTGGAGTTGGACGACATCGACGCGGTGCTGGCCTTCCTCGGACGGCACGAGCTGCTGGTGGCCGCCACGGCTGAACAGGGCGCGCAGCTGTGGCGCCGTCGCCAGGCGGGCCGGCCAAGCCGCGCCATGTGGCTGCTGAAAAACTACCTGTTCTTCCGCGTCCCGCTGCTGCGGCCGGAGGCGCTGCTGCAAGCCCTGCTGCCGTACTGCGCCTGGCTGTTCCGGCCGCGCTTCTGGTGGGCGATGGGCGGCGCGCTGCTGCTGGCGCTGGGCCTGCTGTCGCGCCGCTGGGACGAATTCACCCACACGTTTTCCAACTACGGCGGCTGGACCGCCGCGCTCGGCGTGGGCGCCGCGCTCAGCCTGGCCAAGGTGCTGCATGAACTCGGGCATGCGTTGACGGCGCGTCGCTACGGCTGCCGCGTGCCGGCCATGGGCGTGGCCTTCCTGGTGATGATGCCGGTCCTGTACACCGACACCAACGACGCGTGGAAGCTGCGTTCGCGCCGCCAGCGCCTGCTGATCGGCGGCGCCGGCATGCTGGCCGAGCTGGTGCTGGCGGTGTGCGCCACGCTGCTGTGGTGCGTGCTGCCGGACGGGCCGCTGCGGGCCGGCGCCTTCCTGCTCGCGTCCACCACCTGGCTGGCGACGCTGGCGGTCAACGCCAGTCCCTTCATGCGCTTCGACGGCTACTTCCTGCTGGCCGACTACGTGGGCTTGCCCAACCTGCACAGCCGCGCCTTCGCGCTGGCGCTGTGGCGGCTGCGGCAGTGGATGCTGGGCCTGGACGATCCCGCGCCGGAACACTTCCCGGCGGCGACCCGGCGCAAGCTGATCCTGTTTGCCTGGGCCACCTGGCTGTACCGGCTGGTGCTGTTCCTGTCCATCGCGCTGCTGGTCTACCACCTGTTCTTCAAGGCGCTCGGCATCCTGATGCTGTTCGTGGAACTGGGCTGGTTCATCGCGCGTCCCGTCGTGGGCGAGCTGATGCTGTGGTGGCGCCGACGCGCCGAACTGCGCTGGTGCCGCGCCAGCCGCCGCAGCGCGCTGTTGCTGGCCTTGCTGACGGGTTGGCTGGTCCTGCCGTGGCAGGCCGAGGTGGCGGCGCCCGCCGTGCTGGGCGCGCGCCAGTCGCAGGGCTTGTACGCGCCCGCCGTGGCCGAGGTGGAAGCGGTCTGGGTGCGCGCCGGCCAGCAGGTGCGGGCCGGGCAGGTGCTGGCCCGCCTGCGCTCGCCCGTGCTGGCGACGCAGCTGGCGCAGGCCGAGGCGCGCGAGCGCCAATTGGGCTGGATGGCGCAGCAGCAGGCCTTCCACAGCGACCTGCAGCAGCAGGGCGCGGTCTTGCAGCAGCAGTGGCTGGCCGCGCGCGAGCAGGTCGACAGCCTGCGTCAGCAGCAAGCCCGGCTGACGCTGCAGGCGCCGTTCGCCGGCCGCGTGGCGGAGTTGAGCGAGGCGCTGCGTGCCGGCACGGTGATCGCGGAAGGGGAGCATCTGCTGGACGTGCTGGGGCCGCGCGGCGCGCGCGGCGAAGCCTTTGTCGGCGAGGCGCAGTTGGCCATGCTGAAGGGCGGTGTGACGGCGCGTTTCGTGGCTGATGGCGGCCAGCACAGGACGGTGCAATGCCGGGTCAGGGCGATCGACGATTTGAATCTGCCGCTGCTCGATCAACCCTTGCTGGCGTCGGTCCATGGCGGCCCGCTGGCGGTCGAGGCGCGTGAGCGGGGGCTGGTGCCATTGTCGGCCCTGTTCCGCGTGCGGCTAGACGACTGCGACAGCGGGGAAGCGCCGGCGCGTGAAATGGCCGGCGTGGCGCGCCTGCAGGGCGAACGCCGGAGCCTGCTGGGCGAGGGCTGGCAACGCGGGTTGGCGTTGCTGCGCAAGGAGGGGGGCTTGTGAGGCGGGTAGAGCGACAGGCCCCTCCGGCGCTTATTGCGCCCGCTGATCGCCGCGCAACTTGTCTAGCATTTGCAGGGTCGTAGGCAGCAGGTTCATGATGCCGTGGTAGGCGCAGTATTCACAAAATGCTTCTTCCGGACTCATGGCGGTGATGCTGGCGTCCGAGTGGCCGCGGCGGCGCAGTGCGCGTAAGCAGGCTGCGTCCATATTCCTGGCGTTCATGCGCTGATTCCCTTTCGAATTGGTATGGTTGGAGGGGTGGTACCAGCGCAATTATATGTCCAAAATAGTGCTGTGTGGCAACTATATTGGATTTTCTTAATTTCCGAAAGCAATTTGCTATGACACCCCTCCACCCTGGAGGGATCAGGTCGCGGCCTGCGGCACGGGCGCCGCTGCCGGGGCGCGGCTCAGGCGCCACAGCAGGGCCAGGCCGACCAGCGAGGTGCCGACCATCACGTAGCCGATGTGATTGAAGTGCTGCAGCTGGCCGCCGGCGCTCTGCGTGACGATGTGGCCGGCCACCACCGAGGCCAGGCCGCCCGACAGCTGCTGCACCGAGGCGCTGATGGCGTTGAACGAGCCGCGCTGGGTCTGCGGCGGCACCGTCGAGACGATGGCCTGGAACGGGATCATGCGCGAGAAGATCCCGATGAACATGATGGTGTTGATGACGATGAGCACCGGCAGCGAGGTCGGGCCCAGGTTGGTGTAGATCAGCACCATGGTGACGGTCAGCGCGGTGCCGAACATGAACACGCGGAACTTGCCGACCGCGTCGGCCACCCTGCCGATCAGCGGGCCGATGAAGATGGTGCACAGGCCGGTGACCAGGTAGACCGTCGGCAGGTGGTGCAGGTCGATGCCCAGGTTGTTGACCACGTAGGCGCTGCTGAACGGCATCAGCATGAAGCCGCCGGTGGTCAGCAGCGCGGTGGTGGCGAAGGCCAGCAGGTGGCGCCGCTCGTTCACGGTATGGAACAGGTGCATCCAGGCGCCGTGCTCCTGCGGCTTGCCGAGGTGGGCGTCGACCGGCTGCAGCCGCCACGCGACCAGCAGGCCGCCGGCCAGGCCGAAGGCGGCCATGGCGGTGAAGGGCACATGCCAGTTCCACTGGTTGGACAGGTAGATGCCGGCCGGGATGCCCAGCACCTGGCTGGCGGCGAACGCGGTCTGGATCAGGCCCATGACGCGGCCGCGCTGCTGCGGCAGGAACAGGTCGGTGGCGATGGCCAGCACGACCGAGCCGATCACGCCGCCGAACAGGCCGGTGACGATGCGCGCCGCCAGCAGCGACTCGAAACTTTGCGCCAGGCCGCACCACAGCGTGCCCAGGATGAAGCCGGCGTAGAAGAACAGCAGCAGCTTCTTGCGGTCGAAACGGTCGGCGAAACCGGCCGTCAGCAGGCCGGACGCGGCGGCGCTGAAGGCGTAGGCCGAGACCACCAGCCCGAATTGTTTGGGGCCGATGTGCAGGGCCGGCATGATGACCGCGCCCAGCGGCGACATCAGCATGAAATCGAGGATGACGGCGAACTGCAGGAAGGCCAGCATCGCCACCACGGTTTTTTGATAGCCGGTGAACGGCGTTGGTACGGGTTTAGTCATGTGTCGGTTCTTTGTGCGGACGGCAATAGGCGCTGCGGTCTTTGTGGAATTGTGCGCGCTCTTCGGGCGTCATGGCCTGCCAGCGCTGCCAGCGTTCGCGGCCGTGGAAGCCGCCGCCGTGGCGGCCGCGGAAACCGCCGAACAGAATCCGGCATAGTACCAGCAGACCGAGCGCGCGCCAGTAATCGATTTGCATGCTGTTGGCGAACACCCCGGGCATGACCCAGTTCCATAACATCATCACGACCCAGGCCAGCAAGGCCACCCCCAGCAGGATCATGGGCAGGAACAGCAGCTTTCTTTTCATTTCAGATTCTCCTTTCGTTTCATTCGTTGTCGTACAGGGTTTGCAAGCGCGTGCGCAGGTACAGGACCGCGTAGCGTTTGCGCGCCAACAGGGTGTTGATCGATACGCCGCTTTGCGCGGCCATTTCCTTGAAGCTGGCGCCGTCCAGTTCGTGCGCGACGAACACCTCGCGCTGATTGGCCGGCAATTCCTCCAGCGCCGTTTGCAGTTCCTCCAGCAGCGTGGCGCGGGCGTAGGCGTCTTCCGGGCTGCCGTCCACCGAGGGCAGCAGCAGGTCCAGGCGGCAGTCCTCGCCCTCGTCGTCGCAGCCCAGGTCGTCGAGGCGCACTTCCTTCTTCTTGCGGAAGCGGTCGATGATGCGGTTGCGCGCCACCCGGAACAGCCAGGCGCTGGCCTGCTCGATCGGCTCCGGCAGGCGGTAGGCCTGGACGAATTCGTAGAACACGTCTTGCAGGATATCGTCGGCATCGGTCGGGTCGCTGACGCGGCGCCGGATAAAATTCCCGAGGCGTGAGCGCTCCCGCAGCACGGTCGCAGCGATGTCCTGTTCGGTGGTTGAATTCGGTGGTGTCATGCCTTTGTAGACGGCCCACGGCTGCGCTTATTGTGGCAAATTGCAAATTATTTCGCTGCGGACGTTATACAGCAACGCCGCACATCAGCGCGCGTCGGCGCGGATGTCCCATAGGGCGGCAGTGTAGCGCACCCGGTCGCCGTGCACGTAGGGTTCGAAGGCGGCGCGGGCGACCCCGGCCACTTGGTGGCGGGTGGACTCGTCCGCCGTTTGCAGCAGCCTGCCTACCGGGCCCATGTGGGTGATGTAGTGCAGCAGGTCCTGCTTGGGGAAGCTGCAGTCGACGTCGAGCGGCGCGATGTCGATGTTGTGCCAGCCGCTTTGTTCCAGTATTGCCTGCACGTGGTGGCGGCTGGCGAAACCGAACTGGCCCGGCTCGTCCGGCACGCGCACGGGCAGCTGGGGCAGCAGGGCGGCCGCGCTTTGCTCGGCGGCGGTCATGAAGGGATTGTCTTCCGGGCCGCGCCAGGCGATGCAGCGCAGCGTGCCGCCGTCGCGCGTGGCCAGCCGCAGCGCGCTGAACGCGGCCACGGGATCGTCGAAGAACATCACGCCGAAGCGGGAGATGACGGCGTCGAAGCTGGCCGGCTCGAAGGCGTGGCGCTGGGCGTCGGCCTCGATGAAGGTGGCGCTGGAGCCGGATTGCGCGGCGCGGGCGCGGGCGGCGGCGATCATCGGGCCGGAGATGTCGACGCCGGTGCAGCGGCTGTCCGCGCCCAGCCGGCGGGCGGCGGCCAGCGTGGTGGCGCCGGTGCCGCAGCCCACGTCCAGCAGGTTTTGCGTGGCGGGCGGGATGGCTTGCATCAGCAGATCTTCGATGGGCTGGAACATGTGGTCGAGCAGGGCTTGCGCCGCGACCCAGGTGTTGCCGCCCGCGCCTTGCCATAGTGAGCTTTGCTGCTGGTTCATGGTTGGTCCTTTCGCTTGTCGTGGAAATGCGGAAGTGCTACTGTGCCACTTCAAGTCAACTTGAGGTCAAGCGATGGCGGGCATGGACATAGCCGAAGTGGTGCGGATCTCGGGCATGCCCGCGTCCACCTTGCGATTTTACGAGGAAAAGGGGCTGATCTGTTCGATCGGGCGGCAGGGCTTGCGCCGCATATTCGACGCCGGCGTGGTCGAGCGGCTGGCCTTGATCGCGCTGGGCCGCGCCTCGGGTTTTTCGCTGGACGAGATCGCGGGCATGTTCGGCGCCGACGGCGAGCTGCGCATCGACCGCCATCTGCTGAGCGCCAAGGCGGACGACCTGGACCGCACCATCAAGAAACTCACCACCATGCGCGACGGCCTGCGGCACGCGGCGGTGTGCAAGGCCGCCAGCCACATGGAGTGCCCGACGTTCCGACGGATCTTGCGGATCACGTCGCGAAAGTAGGGTGCCGTTTTACCTCATTGTGCAGGCACACCACACCTGACGCAAAAACCTTGCTCTTCACCTGCGTGAGCGCGGTTCTGTCCTGAATGTTTTTGAATAAGGGAATACCCCGCCCCAGCAGAACTGGATTGATGAACAGCCAATATTCGTCGACGAGGTTTTCCGCCATCAGCGCGTGAGTGGCGGAGGGACTGCCAAACACTAAAATCTCGCTGCCCTCGCTGTGCTTGAGCTTGTTGATTTCCTCGCTTAAATTGTGGCTGATGATTTGGGTATGGGAATGATCTCTTTCCTGCAGGGTTTTCGACAGCACAATTTTGCGGGCGCTCTTATACCACCGTGAATGCGTGTGGTCATGCGGGCTGGCGTGGGGTTGCTCGGCGGCGGTTGGCCAATACGACTCCATCATCTGGTAGGTGACCCGGCCGTACAATGCAGTGTCGGTCTGCAATATCCGCTGCTCCACATATTCAAACAATTCGTCGCTCAAACTGATCCAGTTCAGGCTAGCGACGCCCTCATCGGCAGAGGCAACAAAACCATCCAGTGACAGGTGTGCAAACGAAACGATTTTTCGCATGATTTCTCCTTGATTGTATGTTGCCGACTTGGCTTGCAAGGGGCGCCAGCGTTCGGTCCAGGAGGAATTCTAGCTCACCGCGCAGGGATTTTTGAAATGTGTGGCGCGCAAAGTAAAAAGCCCCCGCCGGCACTGGGCGCGATCTTGAGCGCGTCCAGGCAGGCGGGGGCTTTTTTAGTTCAGCGGACTAGCGATTAACGGTCGCCGTAGCTGCGGCGTGCGCCGTCGGTGCTGCGTGGGTTGCTGCCCTTGTAGCCGCCGCCGGTGCTGCCTTCCTTGCGCGGTGCGCCCGGCTTGCTGAACGTGCGCTGGCCAGGCTTGGCGCCGCCGCGGTTGTCGCCCGGCTTCCAGCCGCCTGGACGCGGCGACGAACGCGATGCCGACGCGGTCTTCTTTGGCTCGTAGCCTTCGATGACGTTGACCGGAATCAGCTGCTTGGTGAAGCGCTCGATGCGCTTGACGTTCATGCCTTCGGCGTGGTTCACCAGCGAGATCGCCAGGCCGTTGCGGCCCGCGCGGCCGGTGCGGCCGATGCGGTGCACATAGTCCTCAGGGAACTTCGGCAGGTCGTAGTTGAACACGTGGGTGATGGTCGGCACGTCGATGCCGCGGGCGGCAACGTCGGTGGCGATCAGGATCTTGACCTGGCCGCGGCGTAGGCTGTCGAGCGTGCGGTTGCGGGCGCCCTGGTGCATGTCGCCATGCAGCGCGGCGGCCGAGAAACCGGCGATGTTCAGGCGGTCGGCGATGGTGTCGGCGTCACGCTTGGTGGCGGTGAAGACCACGGCCTGGTCCAGCGAGTCGTCGCGCAGCAGGTGGTCCAGCAGGCGGTTCTTGTGCGACAGGTCGTCGACGAAGTGCACGCGCTGGGTGATGTTCTCGTGCTTGTTGGCGGCGCTGACGATCTGGATGATCTGCGGATCCTTGGTGATGCGGCGCGCCATGTTGCCGACCACGCCGTCCAGCGTGGCCGAGAACAGCATGGTCTGGCGGGTCGACGGGGTGGCGTCGACGATTTTTTCGATGTCGTCGATGAAGCCCATGTCCAGCATGCGGTCGGCCTCGTCCAGCACCAGGATTTCCAGCTGCGAGAAGTCGATCTTGCCCGATTCCATGTGGTCGATCAGGCGGCCTGGGGTTGCCACCAGAATCTCAGGATTCTTGGCCAGCAGTTGCATCTGTTTTGGATAAGGCATACCGCCCAGGATCGACACGGCCTTGATGCGGCGCAGGTTGACGCTGTACTTGTCGGTATTGGTGGTCACTTGCAGGGCCAGTTCGCGGGTCGGGGTCAACACCAGCATCTTTGGCTGTGCAGCTTTGAAACGTGGGCGCTCGCCGCGCGCACGGGCGGCTTGCATTTCTTGATTCGGAGTCTTGCCGGCGGCTGCCGGGTCGATCTCGGACAAACGGTGCAGCGACGGCAGCATGAACGCTGCAGTCTTGCCGGAACCGGTTTGCGAGGAAACCAACAAGTCCTTGCCTGCGATCGCCGCAGGGATAGCCTGCTGCTGTACCGGGGTCGGCGCGGTGTAGCCGGCGTCGGTCAGGGCTTTGATGATGGACGTGTTGAGACCAAGTGCTTCAAATGTCATGCTGTTCTTTCGTAAAAAACCGGCGTTCGTGCAAAAGCCGAACGCGAAATAGCTACGCCTACCAAAACGAAATGACTCAATCAAAATCGAAAGAAATTTCGGCACAAAAGCTTTGCGCCGGGACGGTGTCAGGTGCGACACCAAAGGCGGGAGGGCTTTATAAGCGACATCAGGATGATGCGCTAAGGCTTGCGAAGCTGCTAGTAATACCTGGCTGATCAATCGGCGCTGCTGTTTGTTGCAGCGCGCTCATTGCAGCGCACAGGCGACACTATACAGCGTTTAGGCCAGTCTGTATAGGTCAATCCCCGGCTATTGTGCAGTGCCGCGCAAGATGATTAGAGGTGGCCCACGACTTTGTCGATATCGGAGAAGCAAGCTCTGCGGTATATTGCTGCGTGTTATCTATTTAATAAACTTAAAAATGCGTACAGCTTATCTGGTGGTGGCGGTGATGGTGGGGGCGGGCCTGTCGGCTTGCGGTGGCGGCGGGGCGGGCAGCGGGGGCGCGTCGCAAACGGCGGCGCAGCCGGTGACGGCGGTGCCGGGCGCTCCGGTGGCCGTTGCCCCGGGCGCGGTGCACACCATGGCGGCCAACGAGACCGTGCTGGTGCCGGCCGGCGCCGTCGTCAGCGGGCCGGATGGTTCGGTTATCACCATCAACGGGCAGTCCAACACCATCAACGTGCTGGCCGGAGCGGTGGTGACGGTGCCGGCGACCGCGACCGGCGCGGCCAGCAACCAGGTGGTCGCCAGGGCCGCGCCGGCCGCGGCGATACTGGTGTCCGAGCCGATCGCCGGCGGCGGCATGATAGGCGGCGAGACGCCGGTGGACGGCGTCGGCAGCCAGGCCCGGTTCGGCGGCATCCATCAGCTGGTGGTCGACCGGGCCGGCAATTTCTTTGCGTCGGATCGCAACGGCATCCGCCAGATCACGCCCCTGGGCACGGTGACGACCCTGTCCAGCACGCCGGCGGCAAGCTTCGACGGTTTGGCCCTGGACGCGGCCGGCAACTTCTACGGCGCCGGCAGCAACGACGACACCATCTATCGCCGCACGCCCGACGGCGCGGTCAAGCCCTGGTTCAGCGGCTGGAATGGCGGCGTCAAGCCGCAGACCAGCGTGCGGCTGGCGGTCGACGGCGCCGGCAATGTCTACCTGGCCGATTACGCCGGCAAGCGCATCCTGAAGTTCAGCGCGGCCGGCGTGCGCAGCGTGCTGGCCGGCGGCGGCAGCGGCGACGGCAATGACGGCGTGGGCGCGCAGGCGGCCTTCCACGGCCCGTCCGCGCTGGCGTTCGACGCCTCGGGCGCCCTGCTGGTCAACGACAGCGACGCGCTGCGCCGGGTGCTGCCGGACGGCACGGTGAAAACCGTGGCGCGCATCCCCAAGCGCATCATCCCGCCGGACGGCCCGATCGCGGTGGACGCCGCCGGCAACGCCTACCTCGCCGGCGACGGCGAGCTGCGCCGGGTGAAGCAGGACGGCAGCGTCACGCTGCTGAACCTGATGGGCGGGCTGCCGTACACCACGGCGCTGGCGATAGGCGGGGACGGCAGGCTGTACGCCGGCACCGGCTGGGCGGCGCCGGTGCAGCTGTGGAAGATCTCGCAATAATGAAAAACGCCCTGCATGCAGGGCGTTTTGTTTGGGCGGCGCGGGCTGCGGCTTAGGTGTAGTCTTCCGCGTTCAAGCCCATGACGTGCGAGAAGCCGCCGTCGACGTAGGTGATCTCGCCGGTGATGCCGGAGGCCAGGTCGGACAACATGAAGGCGGCGGTGTTGCCCACTTCCTCGATGGTGACGTTGCGGCGCAGCGGCGCGTGCGACGAGGCAAAGCCCAGCAGCTTGCCGAAGTCCTTGATGCCGGACGCGGCCAGGGTTTTGATCGGGCCGGCAGAGATGCCGTTGGCGCGGATGCCCAGCTTGCCCAGGTTTTCCGCCAGGTAGCGCACCGACGCCTCCAGCGAGGCCTTGGCCAGGCCCATGGTGTTGTAGTAGGGGATGGCGCGCACCGCGCCCAGGTACGACAGGGTCAGCAGCGACGAGCCGTCCTTCAGCAGCGGCAGCGCGGCCTTGGCCATGGCCGGGAAGCTGTAGGCCGAGATGTCGTGGGCGATGCGGAAGTTCTCGCGGGTCAGGCCGTCCAGGAACTCGCCGGCGATCGCCTCGCGCGGCGCGAAGCCGATCGCGTGCACCAGGCCGTCCAGCTGCGACCAGCTCTTGCCCAGGTCGGCAAACAGGGCGGCGATCTGCTCGTCGCTCGACACGTCGCAGTCGTAGACCATGTTGCTGCCGAACTCGGCGGCGAATTCGGTGATGCGGTCCTTGAAGCGTTCGCCGACGTAGGTGAACGCCAGTTCGGCGCCTTCGCGGTGGCAGGCCTTGGCGATACCGTAAGCGATGGAACGGTTCGACAGCAGACCGGTGATGAGGATTTTTTTGCCTTGCAAGAACGCCATAGTGACTCCGATTGCAACTGCGCGCCTGGGCTTGCCTTGATAAGCTGGCTGGCGACGTCAGTGGGGTTGTTATTTGTTGAGAGGCCCGTTGCCGGCCGCCGCAAGACCAAGATTGTAGGGCGACTGGGCCGCGACTGCAACCTTTGATCGCTGCGGCAGCCCCGGCGGCATGCGCGCAAACCGGGGCTGGGCGGGCCGGTTTGGCCGTTTAGTTGCTGCTGCGGTGGCGGGACTTGCCCTTGACGGCGTCGCGCGGCACGCGCGCCTTGACCAGCGCCACCGGGCTCGATTTGGCGGCCTTGCCGCCCTTGGCCAGCTTGTAGCCGGACTTGCCGGTGGTGCGCTCGCGCTCGGCCTCGAAGGCGACGGTGGCGTTGCGCTCCACTTCCGGCGAGATATCCACGCTGGCCGAGGTCGAGATCTTCGGCACCAGGATGGTGGAGCCGGCCTTGAGCAGCGTCTTCTGCGGAATGTTGTTGGCCTGGCGTATCACTTCCGGCGTGGTGTGGAAGCGCGAGGCCAAGGTGCCGATGCTTTCGCGGGCGGTGGTGATCTTGTGCGTGGTCCAGGTCGACAGTTCCTTGCCCCACTGCGCCAGGTTCAGGTGGAACTTGTCGGCGTTTTCCTTGGGCAGCAGTATCTTGGTCTGCTCATCGCCGGTGATGACCGGGCGCTTGAACTGCGGGTTGAGCGCCTTGAACTCGTCGACCGACAGCTCCGCCAGGTGGGCGGCGATGGTCAGGTCGATGTCGCTGGTCTTGTCGACCGCGGTGAAATACGGCGTGTTGTCGATGGCCGGCAGGTTCAGGCCGTACTGGGCCGGATTGGCGATGATGTTCTTGACCGCCTGCAGCTTGGGCACGTAGTTGCGGGTCTCGGCCGGCATCAGCTCGGCCAGGCTTTCGAAGTCGGTCGGCTTGCCGGCCGCCTGGTTGCGCTTGATGGCCTTCTGCACCGAGCCTTCGCCCCAGTTGTAGGCGGCCAGCGCCAGTTGCCAGTCGCCGAACATGTCGTACAGGCGCTGCAGATAGGTCAGGGCGGCGTCGGTCGAGGCCAGGATGCCGCGCCGTTCGTCCTTGAAGGCGTCCTGCTTGAGGTTGAAGTCGCGCCCGGTGCCCGGCACGAACTGCCACATGCCGGCGGCGTTGGCGCTCGACAGCGCCTGCGGGTTGAACGCGGACTCGATGAAGGGCAGCAGCGCCAGCTCGGTCGGCATGCCGCGTTTTTCCAGCTCGGTGACCACGTGGAACAGGTAGCGCGAGGCGCGCGCCGTGGTGCGGCTGATATAGTCGGGACGGGTGGCGTACCAGTTGACGTGCTTGGCCACCAGCTCGTTGTTGATGTCCGGGATGGCGTAGCCGCTGCGGATGCGGCCCCAGACGTCTTTTTCGCGGAAAGCATCATCCTCGGCCGCTTTGGCCGGTTTGGCGATTTTCAGGGAGGAGACATCGAGGGCGGGGGATTTTGGCAGGGCGGACAGCGGCATCGACGCCGCCGGCGGCAGGCCCGGCGCTTCATCGTGAGCCTGGACCATCGCCGGCGCCATCAGCGCCAGCAGCGTCGCCAAGGCGGCGGATTTAGAAATACGTGCTTGCATAGTTTTCCATTGTTATCGACGAGCAACATCGAGCGGACTATGAATAAACGTGGAGTGTACGAAGGTCGCCGGGTCGAGTCAAGAAATATGTCAGCAGGATGACGAATTCTTTTATGCAATCGTTCCGGGTAAATAGGCGGCAGATGGCGGCAAAATCGCGGAAGTATGAGTTCGCGCAAAGAGTGCGTACAATTCTGTATTTAAGCAGTCATCAAGGAATTGAATTATGAGTAGCCCCGCCATCGATCACGACGCCGTCGTCGCCGAGACCGTCAATTGGGTGGAGAAGGCCGTCATCGGCCTGAACCTGTGTCCGTTTGCCAAGGCCGTGCATGTGAAACAGCAGATCCGCTACGTGGTCAGCGACGCCGACACCCCGGAGGCGCTGCTGGCCCAGCTGCTGGAAGAGCTGGAATACCTGGCCGAGGCCTCGCCGGACAAGGTCGACACGACCATGCTGATCCATCCGAACGTGCTGGCCGACTTCGAGGACTTCAACGAGTTCCTGGACGTGGCCGACGCCGCGCTGGAGGACGTGGAGCTGGACGGCATCCTGCAGGTGGCCAGCTTCCACCCGGACTACCAGTTCGCCGACACCCACCCGAACGACATCGAGAACTACACCAACCGCTCGCCGTATCCGACGCTGCACCTGCTGCGCGAGGACAGCGTGGAGCGCGCGGTGGAAGCCTTCCCCGAGGCGGGCGACATCTTTGAAAAGAACATCGAGACGCTGCGCGCCCTGGGCCACGACGGCTGGGACAAGCTGATGCAGGTGAAATGATGGCCGACCTGCCGGTACGGCCGGACACGCCCTGCGTGGCGGTGTGCTCGACCACCTTCGACGAGATCTGCCGCGGCTGCGGCAGGTCGGTGGTCGAGGTGGCGCACTGGGTGTCGATGAGCGCCGAGCAGAAGGAGCTGGTGTGGCAGCGCATCCTGGCGCAGGGCTACCCGCGCCGCAACAGCTGATTAAAAGCTGCCGATGAAGTCCTTCTTGCCGATCTCCAGGCCGTTGTGGCGCAGGATGTCGTAGGCGGTGGTGGCGTGGAAGAAGAAGTGCGGCAGCGCATAGTGGAACAGATAGGTCTGGCCGGTGAAGTGCTTGGTCTTCTCGCCGCTGCCGGTGGTGATGGCGCGCGTTTCGCTGCCTTCGATGGCGCTGGCCGGCACGCTGTCGATGTAGGCCAGGGTCTTGGCGATGCGCGCCTTCAGTTCGGCGAAGCTGGTTTCGCTGTCCTCGTACGACGGCACGTCCAGGCCGCCCAGGCGCGCGGCGGCGCCTTTCGAGAAGTCGCAGGCGATCTGGATCTGGCGGGTGAACGGCAGCATGTCCGGGAACAGGCGGTACTGCAGCAGCGCGTTGGGATCGATCTTTTTCTCGGCCGCGTGGGTTTCGGCTTTGTCGAGGATGGCCAGCAGACTGTTCAGGATCTGTTTGAACACGGGGATGGAGGCGGAGTACATGGAGAATGTGGTCATGGCGGAGCCCTCTGTTGAATGGAGTCGCGATGATAGCCTGCCTGTGGGATTTTTGCTGGGAGCATGACTTTTTCGCCAGTTTCCGTGCATAATTCCAGTAAGTAACCCTAAAGTTTGCGCGACCACCCAATTACACACATGATGCAAACTTATCAAGACGGCGTACCGGTGCATGATTAGCACCCTTTATCAACGGCTGCGTACCCGGCTCAGCGCCCTGTACGGTCTCTCGATCTATGGTGCGCTGTTGCTGGTGGTGTTCGGCGGCCTGGTGATCCCGGCCATCATCGGCAGCTATCTGCTGATCGGCGTGCACGAGCAGCAGTCGGCGCGCGTGGCGCTGAACGAATCGCTGCAGCGCAACGCCGACATCCTGGCGCTGGGCATGCAGGAATCGCTGTGGAATATGAACGCCGAGTCGGCCCATTCGCTGGTCGAATCGGTGATGCGCGACCGCTCGGTGCTGCAGGTCGAGGTGGTCGGCCAGGCCGACACCCAGTTCATGAGCGTGCATTCGCCGCGCCAGGCGGCCGGCAACGTGTTCCGCGCCGAGCGCGAGATCCTGGTGCGCGGCGAGCGCATCGGCCGCATCACGGTCGAGATGGACGACGCCCGCAGCCAGCAGGAGCTGCGCGAGAAGCAGCTGTCCTACGTGTTCGTGCTGGCCGGGCAGCTGATGGTGTCGCTGCTGCTGATCGTGTTGTTCCTCAATTCCCGTTTGATCAAGCCGCTGCGCAAGCTGATGCGCTTCTCCGACCGCCTGTCGCACGGCGACTTCGAGACCCGGCTCGACCTGGCCGGCAGCGACGAGCTGGGCCGCCTGGCCAGCCAGCTGGAGCAGATGCGGGTGGCGATCAAGCGCCTGTTCGAGGACATCGGCCAGCGCGAGGAGCGCTTCCGCACCATCGTCACCCAGGTGCCGGGCGCGGTGTTCCGCTTCCGCCCCGACGGCCCGATCGATTTCGTCTCCGACGCCATCGAGGAAATCTCCGGCTATTCCGCCGCCCAGTTCATGCGCAGCACCACCCACTCGTGGACCAACCTGATCGCGCCGGAAGACCGCAAGAAGCAGCGCCGCGCCGTCTCCGAGGCGATCCGCGGCGCCCAGCCGTACGAGGTCGAGTACCGCATCCTGGACGCCTCCGGCACCGAGCGCTGGGTGGCCGAGAACGGCCAGCCGCAGCCGCACGACGGCGAGGGCAACGCGCCCTGGGTGGACGGCATCATCTCCGACATCAGCCTGCGCAAGCACAACGAGATGCGCATCGAGGCGCTGCTGGCCGAGCAGAGCGCCATCCTGGACAACGTGATGTTCGGCGTGATGTTCGTGCGCAACCGCCAGATCGTCTCGGTCAACCGCCGCTGCGAGGAGCTGTTCGGCTACGAGCCGGGCGCGATGACCGGCGCCTCGACCGCGATCGTGTTCCCCAATTCCTTCGACTTCGAATCGGCCGGCGCGCGCCAGTACCCGTCGCTGTCGGAGGGCGACTACTTCAACGAGGAGCGCCACTACCGCCGCAAGGACGGCAGCCTGTTCTGGTGCATGGTCAGCGGCTGCGCGCTCGACAGCAAGCGCGCCAACGAGGGCAGCATCTGGGTGTACGCCGACATCACCGCGCGCAAGGAGGCCGAGGAGAAGCTGCGCCTGTCGGCCACCGTGATCGAGCACATCGCCGACGGCGTGGTGGTGCTCGACGCGCACGGCACCATCGTCGCCGTCAACCCGGCCTTCACCCAGATCACCGGCTACACCGAGGCCGAGGCGGTCGGCCGCGACCACACGCTGACGCGCTCCGGCCGCCACACCACCGAGTTCTACGCGGACATGTGGCAGGAGCAGGTGGAGAAGGGCTTCTGGCGCGGCGAGATCTGGAACCAGCGCAAGAACGGCGAGCTGTATCTGGAGTGGCTGACGGTGAGCGCGGTGCGCGACACGCGCGGCGAGGCCACCCACTACGTCGGCGTGTTCAGCGACATCACCAAGGCCAAGGAATCGCAGGAAAAGCTGGACCACCTGGCCCACCACGACCCGCTGACGGCGCTGCCGAACCGGCTGCTGTTCCACGACCGCCTGCAGCACGCGCTGCAGCGCGCCTCGCGCGACGGCGAGCAGCTGGCGCTGCTGTTCATCGACCTGGACCGCTTCAAGAACGTCAACGACACGCTGGGCCACCACATCGGCGACGAGCTGCTCAAGCAGGTCGCCAAGGCGCTGCACGAGCGACTGCGCGAGGGCGACACGCTGGCGCGCCTGGGCGGCGACGAATTCATCGTGCTGCTGGAGAATATCGAGAACCAGTTCGGCGCCAGCCTGGTGGCCGAGAAGCTGGTGCAGATGTTCGAGCAGCCCTTCATGGTGGCCGGGCACGAGCTGTTCGTCACCTGCAGCGTCGGCATCAGTGTGTTCCCGGAGGACGCGGCCGACCTGAACATGCTGATCCGGAACGCCGACGTGGCGATGTACCAGGCCAAGGCGCGCGGGCGCAACGGCTACAGCTTCTACACGCCGTCGATGACGGGCGAGGGCGTCGAGCGCCTGCGGCTGGAGACCTTCCTGCGCCGCTCGATCGAGAAGGACGAGATCTTCCTCAATTATCAGCCGCAGGTGGAGATCGACACCGGCCGCCTGGTCGGCGTCGAGGCGCTGGTGCGCTGGAACCATCCGGAATTGGGCCTGGTGCCGCCGATCCGCTTCATCCCGCTGGCCGAGGACACGGGCTTCATCAACCAGCTGGGCAAGTGGGTGCTGCACGAGGCCTGCCGGCAGATGATGCGCTGGCAGGAAGCCGGCCTGCATGTGCCGAAGATCGCGGTCAACCTGTCGGCCAAGCAGTTCGAGCGCGGCAGCATCGTCAACATGGTGGCCGACATCCTGCAGGAAACCGGCCTGGCGCCGGAGCGCCTGCAGCTGGAGGTGACGGAATCGGTGATCATGAACACCGGCGACGCCATGGTCTTCATCAACGACCTGCACTCGATCGGCGTGGGCCTGGCGATCGACGATTTCGGCACCGGCTACTCGTCGCTGGCCTACCTGAAGCAGCTGCCGGTGCAGACGCTGAAGATCGACCGCTCCTTCATCAAGGACATCTCGACCGACGTCAACGACGAGGCGATCGCCATCGCCATCATCCAGCTGGGCAAGAGCATGAACCTGTCCGTGATCGCCGAGGGCGTCGAAACCGAGGAGCAGGCGGCCTTCCTGCTGCGGCACGGCTGCCATCTGGCGCAGGGCTATTTCTACAGCAAGCCGGTCGCCGCCGACGACATGCTGGCGCGCTGGCACCAATAATCAAACCGAGGGAGACCGCAATGCAGCCACAGTCCAAACGACGCCGACGCTTTATTCTTGGCGGCGTGGCCGCGGCCGGCGCGCTGGTGGTCGGCTGGGGCGCGTTGCCGCCGAGGCAGCGCCTGCACGCGTCGCATCCGATGCCGGTGGTCGGCAACGCGGTGGAGCTCAACGGCTGGGTGGCGGTGGCGCCGGACGGCATGGTGAACGTGGTCATGGCGCGCAGCGAGATGGGGCAGGGCGTGCACACGGCCCTGCCGATGCTGGTGGCCGAGGAGATGGACGTGCCGCTGTCGGCGGTGCGGCTGGTGCAGGCGCCGGCCGATAAAATCTACGGCAACATCGCCATGCTCAAGGACGGCCTGCCCTTCCACCCGGACGACAACGGCGACTTGAAGGCAGTGGTCAGCTGGACCGTCGGCAAGGTGGCGCGCGAGCTGGGGCTGATCATCACCGGCGGCTCGTCCAGTGTGAAGGACGCGTGGCAGCCGATGCGCGAAGCCGGCGCCGCCGCGCGCGCGATGCTGGTCGCCGCCGCTGCCGCGCAGTGGAAGGCGCGCGTGGAGGATTGCCGCACCGAGGAAGGTTTCGTCATCCATGCGGACGGCCGGCGCCTGGCGTATGGCGCGCTGGCGGTGGCCGCCGCCACCTCCAAGCCGGGCGAGATCCGCCTGAAGTCGCCCCGGGATTTCAAGCTGATCGGCCGTCCGCAGCCGCGCCGCGACACGCCGTCCAAGGTGAACGGCGCGGCGGTGTATGGCCTGGACGTGCGGCCCAAGGGCATGGTGTATGCGGCCGTGCGGATGTCGCCGGAGATCGGCGGCAGGGTCGCCAGCGTCAACGCCGACGCGGTGCTGAAGATGCCCGGCGTGCTGCGCGTGGTCGATTTTTCCGGCGCGCTGCCGGGCAGGACCGGCGCCGGCGCCGGTGTGGCGGTGGTGGCCAGGAGCTGGTGGCAGGCCAGGCAGGCCGCGCTGGCGCTGCCGGTGCAGTGGTCCGAGGGCGATCACGCCAAGCTGTCGAGCGCCGCCATCTACGCGGAGTTCGCGGCCAAGCTGGACACGGAGTCCGGCCATGCCTACTACAAGTCCGGCGACATGGATGCGGTGGAGGGCAAGGCCGCCGGCGCCGCCCGCACCGTGACGGCGGAATATCGCGCGCCCTACCTGGCGCACGCGGCGATGGAGCCGGTCAACTGCACGGCGCAGGTCAAGGACGGCTATGTGTACCTGTGGGCGCCGACGCAGTCGCCCGGTTTCGCGGTGGAGGCGGCGGCGAAAGCGGCCGGCGTCCCGGCGGACAAGGTGGTGCTGGAAGTGACGATGCTGGGCGGCGGCTTCGGGCGCCGGCTGGATGTGGACATGGTGGCGCAGGTGGTGGCGGTGGCCAGGCAGACCGGCGGCCTGCCGGTGCAGATGATCTGGTCGCGCGAGGACGACACCACCCACGACGTGTACCGCCCGGCGGCGCTGGCGCGCTTCAGCGCCAGCCTGGACGCGGCGGGCAATGTGCTGGGCTACGACAACAAGTCGGCCAGCGGTTCGGTGTCGCAGCAGTTCTTCAAGCGTAACCTCGGCCTGCCGGCCGGCGGGCCTGACAAGACCACGGTCGAGGGCGAGTTCGATATGCAGTATGAATTCCCGAACCAGCGCATCCGGCACGTGATCGTCGACAGCCCGGTGCCGCTGGGGTATTGGCGTTCGGTCGGGCATTCGCACAACGCGTTTTTCAAAGAGAGCTTCATCGACGAGCTGGCGCACGCGGCCGGCAAGGACGGCGTGGAGTTCCGCCGTGGCCTGCTCAAGCGCCACCCGCGCCATCTGGCGGTGCTGGATGCGGCGGTGGCCCGGGCCGGCGCCGCGCCGGCGGGGCGCGCGCATGGCGTGGCGCTGCACCAGTCGTTCGGCACCATCGTCGCCCAGGTGGCCGAAGTGTCGGTGGAGGGCACGGAGATCCGCGTGCATCGCGTGGTGTGCGCGGTCGATTGCGGCATCGCCGTCAATCCCAACATCATCGCCCAGCAGGCGGAATCGGCGGTGGTGTTCGGGCTGTCGGCGGCCCTGTTCGGCGCGGTGACGATCAAGGACGGCAAGGTCGAGCAGACCAGCTTCCACGACTATCCGGTGGTGCGCATCAACCAGGCGCCCGAGGTGGAGACCATCATCATGCCGAGCGCCGAACATCCCGAAGGCATGGGCGAGCCGGCCACGCCGCCGATCGCGCCGGCGGTCGCCAACGCCGTGTTCAAACTGACCGGCAAGCGCCTGCGCAGCCTGCCGCTGACGCTATGAGGCAGTTCCGCTTCAACGTGTTCGGGACGCTGGTCGCCA
Source organism: Duganella sp. GW821-FHT01E12 (assembly GCF_059422325.1). Taxonomy (NCBI): domain Bacteria; kingdom Pseudomonadati; phylum Pseudomonadota; class Betaproteobacteria; order Burkholderiales; family Oxalobacteraceae; genus Duganella; species Duganella sp. GW821-FHT01E12. The sequence goes on from NZ_JBWKWR010000004.1 coordinate 467,172, forward strand.
TCGCTGGCGCCAAGGGCGCGTGGCGCGCATACTATCTGGGCACGGAGGGCAAGCGCCGTCCGGCCGACTTTATCGTTCCCGGGGAGCTGGAGGAGCATGAGTTATGCGAATACCTGGCCGACCTGTTCCACGAAGACGCCACGCCGCGCAACCCCTCGACGGTGCCGTGGGGGCAAGTCTGACCCCGGCGACGGCTTGAATCACCTTTTTAGAGCTCAGTCATTATGATTTTTCGCCAACTTTTCGATCCGACTTCCTCCACCTACACCTACCTGCTGGGCGACGGCGGCGAGGCGCTGCTGATCGATCCGGTCTACGAGCAGGTACCGCGCGACCTGGCGTTGCTGAAGGAGTTGGGCTTGCGCCTGCTGGCCACGCTCGACACCCACGTCCACGCCGACCACGTCACCGGCGCCTGGCGCCTGCATCAGTGCTGCGGCAGCCGCATCGCGCTGGCGGAAGCGGCGGGCGCGCAGCTGGTCGACCGGCCGCTGCGCCATGGCGACCGCATCGACTTCGGCAGCCGCCACCTGACCGTGCGCGCCACGCCCGGCCACACCAACGGCTGCCTGACCTTTGTGCTGGACGACGAGAGCATGGCCTTCACCGGCGACAGCCTGCTGATACGCGGCTGCGGCCGCACCGATTTCCAGCAGGGCAGTCCGCAGCAGTTGTTCGCCTCGGTGCGCGGGCAGATCCTGTCGCTGCCCGAGACCTGCCTGCTGTATCCGGCGCATGATTATCGCGGCATCACCGTGACCAGCGTGGCCGAGGAGCGCCGCTTCAATCCGCGCCTGGGCGGCGACGTCGACGAGGGCGACTTCGCCGGGCATATGAACAACCTGCACCTGCCGCATCCGAAGCTGATCGCGGTGGCGGTGCCGGCCAATATGCGCTGCGGCCAGCCGGAGGGCAACGTGCCGCCGCCGGACACGCCGGCCTGGGCGCCGTTGACGCTGCGCTTCAGCGGCGTGTGGGAGATCGAGCCGATGGCGCTGCTGGAGCACGCGGCCGAGGTGCAGATCGTCGATGTGCGCGAGGCGCCGGAGTTCATCGATCAGCTGGGGCATCTGCAAGGCGCGCGGCTGGTGCCGCTGTCGCAGTTGATGGACCGCGTGGACGAACTGGATAAGAGCCGGCCGGTGGTGGCGGTGTGCCGCTCGGGCGTGCGCTCGGCGCAGGCCAGCGTGCTGCTGGCCAAGGCTGGCTTCACGCAGGTCGCCAATCTGGCCGGCGGCATGCTGCGCTGGAAGGCCGAGGCGCTGCCGGTGGCGTCCGACAGCGTCTGACGATGCGGCATGGGCATGGGCGTGGACCGGGACACGGTGGCGGCGCTCATGGATACGCCGGTTGTGACAATCTGCGTAGATGTCGGACAGTTGAAGCGCGTATAGTTGCCATTTTTATTACCAGCTTAAGTCCATGCTCAGCGTGCGCCGGTTTCCCCTCTTGATTGTTGCCTTGGTTTCGACGCTTGCCTCCGCCGCCACGACAGACGAGGCGGAGAATGCGGAAATTATCAAGGGACTGCATTCCGCTTTGCTGCGTTCGTTTGCGCTGGACAAGGACTTGAAGCTCGACCCGGCATTGCGCTCGGCGGCCGACGAGATCAGCGCGGCCCACATAGCCCGCATCGACCAATTGTTCCCGCTCTGGCTGGCGGAGGAGCGCCAGGCCCAAACCACGGCCGCGGCGGGCAAGGCCGCCGGATACTCCCAGGTGCCCTTCGCCGTATGGGCCCGGATGCTGAATGAACTGGCATTGTGGCAGATCGATCCGGGCGATGCCGACTACGAGCGCGCGACCTTGGCGGTGCTGCGATTATCGCCGCGTGTATGTTTTGTCGCCGGCGACTACCGCTACACCGATTTCGCCGCGCGCATCGTGCGTATCCAGGCGATGCCGGCTGGCCAGCGCGCGGCGGCGCTGGCGACGGAGCGGGGCTTGCTTGGCCGTTGGGGGCAGGCGAGGGCGGATGTCCCGGCCTGGCCCGATCCGCTGCCGCAGGACGCCGGTGCGCAGTGGCGCAAGCGGGTTGCATTGGCCGGCGAGCGTCCTGTGCAGGCGTTGTCACCGGTGCTGGCGCAGGCCATACTGGTCGAAAAGAAGAGCTTCGAGGAGCTGCATCCGCAGTTGAAGTGCGCGCTGCAGCAGTGGTGGTTGCAGGTGAGCCTGCGGCAGGGCGCGACGCCAGCGGCGGCGCTGAACGCTTTTCGCTACGGCACATTGATCAACGCCGCCGACCGTTTCGGCAATGACGCCGAGCGCGCGCCGCCGGATGGCAAGCCGGCGCCGGGAGCGGGCGCCTATCCGACCATCGCCGCCCGTTTCTCTGTCACTGGCACGACCATCATGCGCGCGCGGCTGGATTCCACCGGCAAGCCCGTGCAGGCCAGTGTCGCCGGCCGCAAGATCGACGTGCCAGGCGTCCGTGGCGTGCGCCCCGTGGCCTTCGAAAACGTCTTCGACGCGGCGGCCGTGAAATATGCGCTGGGCGGCTACCGTTATGACCAACGGCGCGGCGCCGAGCCGTTCGTGTTCCAGCTGGTGTGGTCCTTGCCGAACGATCCTGCGGCCGATAAGACGACTGGGGGTGGGCAATGAAATTTTCGTCAAGATGCGTGATGCCGTGGGCGATCTGGGCCCTGGCCTGCTGCGCTGTCGCGCCGGCCTTGGCCGATACCGCCGTGTCGCCGATCACCGTCGAGGCCGAGCACACGTTCTGGTGGGGCGATTTTGCCGCGCTGGAAAAACAGAACGCCTTGCTCAGGCAGCCCGGCCACATTACCTCCGATGGCACGTCGGAGATTGAGCTGTTTCGCACCGGACTGAACCGGGTGATCGGCTCCGGCGAGGCCGACCGCGAGGCGTATCTGCGGGAGCTGGAGGCATTGACCCTGCAATGGGCCGGCGAATACCCGCGATCGGCGCTGGCGCATGTGCTGCACGCGGAGGTGCTGACGTCCCACGCATGGTCGTATCGCGGCAACGGCTTTATCCATGAGGTGCCGCCACAGGCGTGGGAGGATTTTCAGTCGTATCTGCAGCGCGCGGCCAAATATCTGGCGGACCATGCCGATGTTGCCCTGACCGACAGTTATGCGTACGAAGCGCTGGTGGAGATCGGCATGGGCCTGGACTGGAGTCCCGCGCAACAGCGGGCCATCGCCGAGGAAGGCTTGAAGCGCAATCCCGAGGATGTCGGTTTGTACTTCCGGGTAGTGAAAACCTTGCTACCCAAGTGGGGCGGCAGCGCAAAGCTGCTGGACCAATATATCCGCAAGGTGACGGAAAGCACCAAGGCCACGTACGGCACCGGCATGTATGCGCGCCTGTATTCCTACGCGGCCGAAGAGCAGTATGGTCACGCGCTGTTTGAGGCCAGCGCGGCCGATTGGCCGACCATGAAGCGCAGTTATGAAGACATGATGGCGCGTTACCCCGACAGCCCCACGCGCCGCAATTATTACGCTTATATGGCTTGCTTGGCCAAGGACCAGGAGACGTTGCGCAGGCTGCTGGAGGAATTGGGCCCGCAGGTTGACGCGTCGAAGTGGGGGCCTAACCCGAAGCGCAGCCTGGAGGGATGCCAGCGCCTCGCGGCCAAGGTCTAGCCCTGGCTCAGGCCAGCGCGTTGCGCATCAAGGTGCGCAGGTTGCAGTCGGCTTGCCATTGGCGGCGTTCTTCGCTGCTGACGGCCAGTTCGGCCAGCTCGGCGTCGCCGAGCGCGGACTTGGCTAGCACCAGCCGGTGCGCCAGCGCGCCGTCGGGCAGCATGGTGCCGAAGAAGGCCACCAGTTCGTGGTGCTGGATCAGCAGGGTGGGGAAGTTCTCCACGTCGAGATCGCCCACCACGTCGGCATGGTCTTCGATGTCGATCCAGATGAACAGCTTGTCCGGGTGGCGCGCAGCCACCTCCTCGAACGTGGCGCGGTAGGACGCGCAGGTGCCGCACCAGGCCGCGCACAGGCAGGCCACGATCCAGCGGTCGCCGGCCAGGGCGGCGGCGATCTGTTCGCGATTGTCGGAATTCAGGGTCAAACTGTGCATGGTAATTGTCGGCTGACGGCGGCCTCTGCGCCTAACGGGCGTATTCTACATCCCCGCGCGGGGTCGCGCCTGCCAGCCCGGCGGGTTAAAATACGCCATGCCTATTATTCTTGCCATTGAAACCTCCTCCGAACTGGCCTCCGTCGCGCTGCTGCGCGGCGAGAGCGTCATCAGCCGCGTGTCCTCGGGCGTGCGCACCCATTCGCAATCGGTGCTGCCGATGATACAGGAGCTGCTGGCCGAAGCCGGTATCGCCTTGAAAGACTGCGACGCCATCGCCTTCGGCTCCGGCCCCGGCTCGTTCACCGGCGTGCGTACCGCCTGCGGGATCGCGCAGGGCCTGGCCTTCGGCGGCAAGCTGCCGGTGGTGCCGGTGGTCACGCTCGACGCGATGGCGCTGGCCTGCCATCAGTGCCACGGCGCCGGTGAAGTGCTGGCGGTGCTCGATGCGCGCATGGGCGAGGTGTACTGGGCGCAGTACCGCTTCGCGGACGGCGCGGCGCCGGTGCCGGTGCTGCCGCCCGCGCTGTCGGCGCCCGAGGGCGTGCAGCCGCAGGGCGCGCCTGTCGCTTGCGGCAATGGCTTGTCGGCCTATGCCGGGGCGTTCGCCGGCGGCGGCTTCGCCGAGGTGATGCCGCATGCGGAGCAGGTCGCACAACTGGCGGCCGTCGCACTGGCGGCCGGCCGGACGGTGACGGCGGCCGAGGCGCAGCCGCTGTATTTGCGGAACAAGATCGCCTACACCCAGGCCGAACGGCGCGACATGGCGGCCGCCAAGGCTGCCGAAGGTGGCGCATGAAGCAGGTGTGGGATCTGGCGCGGCTCAATTATGAACCGATGCAGCAGGCCGATTTGCCCGATGTGGTGGCGCTGGAGGAGAGCGTTTATCCGCATCCCTGGAGCATGGCCAACTTCGTCGATTCGCTCAACAGCAATTACGAGGCGTGGGTGCTGCGCGATCAGCAGGGCGACTTGCTGGGCTATTTCCTGCTGATGGCGATCGTCGACGAGGCGCATTTGCTCAACGTGGCGGTGTCGGCGGAGAAGCAGGGGCAGGGCCTGGGGCGCTTCCTGCTGAACCAGGCCGTGGCCTGCGCGCGCGGGCTGGGCATGGAGTCGGTGTTGCTGGAGGTGCGGCCATCGAACACGCGGGCGCTGGAGATTTATGAGCGCTACGGATTTAAACATATCGGTCGGCGCAAGGGCTACTATCCGGCCGCCAATCAGCAACGCGAGGACGCAATCGTTATGCGGTTCAGTTTATGATGGCCCGGAGTGCCGTGTTCCTCGACGAGATGGGCGTGGGCGTGCAATGGAAATTGCGTAATCCGCCAGCGGCCGGAGAGCTTGTGGAGCAGGATGTGGCGGCCGGGGAGACCATGCCGGTGCCGGCTGAAGCGCCGCCCGCGCGCAGTGTCGAGCCGCAGCCGGTGCAGGCGGCCGTCGCGGCCCCCGTCCCGGAGCGCGCACCGGCTCACGCCGAAGCTGCGGCCCCGGTGCCGCAGCCCGCGGCCGCTCACGCGGCAGTTGCTGCTCCGGCCCCACAGCCGGCACCTGCAGCCGCGATGGCGCCATCGCCCGCACCGTCCCCCGCGCTGGACGACGCAGCCGTCGCGCCCGACGACGACTCCACCGCCTGGTTCGACGAGGCGCCCGCGCCTGCCCGCGCGGAGCCGGTCAGCGACGAGGCCATCGCCGCCATGGGCTGGACCGAATTGAAAGCCGCCGTCGCCACCTGCACCCGCTGCGACCTGTGCGAGACGCGCCGCAACGCCGTCAACGGCCGCGGCGCCGCCAACGCCACATGGATGGCCATCGCCGCCGCGCCGACCCGCCTGGACGAGAAGGAAAACCAGTCCATCGCCGGCGAAGCGGGGCAACTGCTGGACAATATGCTGAAGGCCATCGCGCTCAAGCCGGAGGCGGACGTCTATGTCACCAACCTGGTCAAGTGCCGTCCCTCCGACGCCGAAGGCGCCGACCGCGCACCGAGCGGCGAGGAACTGCTGGCCTGCCGTCCGTTCCTGGAGCGCGAGCTGGCGCTGACCGGCGCGGCGATGGCCATGACCTTCGGCCAGTACGCCGCCAAGGGCCTGATGATGGGCCCGGCCGCGCGCGGCAAGGTGATGCGCTACGGCGCGTCCGAACTGCCGGTGGTGGCCACCTATCATCCGGACGACCTGCTGCGCCGGCCGGAGGACAAGGCCAAGGCCTGGGGCGACCTGTGCCTGGCCAAGGCGGCCCGTGACTAGCCAGCCGCCCGTCTCGCCGGCGAGTCCGTCCCCGTCCGGGGCGCTCGCCGGACACGCGCCGGCGGACAGCTATCAACTCCGCTTCGAACAACGCTGGGGGCACCTGACACGTCCACATGTGCGGGCGCTGGCCTGGCTGCTGGACGCGCCGGACCTGCTGGACCCGGCCTCGCCGCACTGGCAAGGCCGCATCGCCACACTGGGCGCCGTGTCGCCGGAGACGGCCGACTGGCTGGCCGCGCTGGAGCAGGACCCCATCCCGTTGGAAGCCGCCCTGGGCCCCCGCCACTACTCGCGCCTGGGCCTGTACGCCGAAAAGCTGATGGCCTTCTACTTCGCCGAGCATGGCCGACTGGTCGCGCACGGCCTGCAAGTGCGCGCCAGCCGCAACGACACCGTCGGCGAATTCGACTTCCTGCTGCGCGAAGGCGACGACCTGGTCCACCTGGAATTCGCCACCAAGTTCTACCTGCTCGACGCCAGCGACGCCGGCGCCGACTTCAACGGCCTGATCGGCCCCAACCTGGCCGACACGCTGGGCGCCAAGATGCGCAAGATCTTCGACAAGCAGCTGTCGCTGGCCAGCCATCCCGCCGCGCAGCCCTTGCTGCCGCAGCCGGTGGCGCGGGCGCAGGCGCTGGTCAAGGGCTGGCTGTTCTATCCGGGCGGCGAGGATGCGGCGCCGATGCCGGGCATCTCGCAACCGCACTGCAGTGGCTTCTGGATCACGCTGCAGCAGGCCGCCAGCTTGCCAGACGAGCGCTACGCCATCATGCCGCGCCTGCACTGGCTGGCGCCGTTGAAGGCGCAGCTCGATTCCACCGCGATGAGCAAGGACGAGCTGCTGGCCGCGCTGCGCGATCACATGGCGCAGGTGTCCGCGCCGGTGATGGTGGCGGAGCTGGAACAGCAAGGGGAGTGGTTGGTGGAGCGGCGCCGGGGCTTCGTGGTGCCCGACGATTGGCGCGCGCAAGCCGCGCAGCGCCGCCACGACGGGGCGCTGCCGGCGTAACGGACTGTCAGTGTTTCAGCTCGCCGATCAGCGCGACCGAATCGAACTCGCGCTGGTTGGCCGCATGCTTGCGCATGATGAAGAACATGGTCCCGGCCAGGAACAGGCCGAACAGCACGATGATCACGTCCAGGTTCAGGTGGCCGCGCAGCATCAGCGAATACATGGCCAGCATGGTCAGGATGGACAGGTTCTCGTTGAAGTTCTGCACCGCGATCGAATGGCCCGCGCTCATCAAGACGTGGCCGCGGTGCTGCAGCAGCGCGTTCATCGGCACCAGGAAGAAGCCGCCCAGCAGGCCGACCAGGATCAGCAGCGGATAGGCCAGCGCCACCGATTTCACCAAGGTCATGCTCATGACGATGACGCCCATGGCGATGCCCATCGGGATCACGTTCAGCGACTTGCGCAGCGAGATGAAGCGCGCCGACAGCACCGCGCCCAGCGCCACGCCGATGGCGACCACGCCGACCAGGCTGGTCGATTGCTCGTAGCTCAGCTTGAGGGTGCGGTTGGCCCACTCCAGCACGATGAATTGCAGCGTCTGCGCGGCGCCCCAGAACAGCGTGGTGACCGCCAGCGAAATCTGGCCCAGCTTGTCTTTCCACAGCAGGCCGTAGCAGTTGGCGAAGTCGGTGATCAGCTTGACCGGGTTGCGTTCCTGGTGGCCGTAGACGCAGCCGGTGTCCGGGATGCGGGTGTTGAACAGCGCCGCCAGCATGTAGATGCCGACCACCACGCACAGCGCCGCCTGGGGCGGGGTGTTGATGCCGGTGTCGATCAGCGGGAAGTCAAAGCCCAGCAGGAAGGACGACACCTGGCCGCCGACCAGCTTGCCGCCCATGACGGTGCCGAAGATGATCGACATCACGGTCAAGCCTTCAACCCAGCCATTGGCGGCGACAAGTTTCTCTGCGGGAAGTAATTCGGTCAGGATGCCGTATTTGGCGGGCGAATACACGGCGGCGCCGAAGCCCACCAGCGCGTACGCGAGCAGCGGATGGACGTGGGCGAAGATCAGCAGACAGCCGGCAACCTTGATCAGGTTGGAGATGAACATGACCTTGCCTTTGGGCATGGAATCGGCGAAAGCGCCGACAAATGCAGCCAACAGCACGTAAAACAGCGTAAAGGAGAGCTTCAGGAGCGGCGTGATCCACGCCGGGGACTTCATGGTGACTAGCAGGTCGATCGCGACAAAGAGCAGCGCATTGTCCGCCAATGACGAAAAGAATTGCGCTGCCATGATGGTATAGAAACCACGATTCATTCTGGGATGCCTGAAAACTTATCTGGCTTGCTTTATACCATGCTTTGTTCGTATCCCCAAGAATTGAGCCGTGCGGATCAGCCGCCGCACGGTAAAATACGGCCTTCCCATATTTCGCTCACATTGCATATGCCTAGGCCGATCGTTGCAACCATCCATGTTGATTCCATGAAGCATAACCTGGCCTGCGCCAAGGCCCAGGCGCCGGGCGCCAAGGCCTGGGGCGTGGTCAAGGCCAACGGCTACGGCCACGGGCTGGAGCGGGCGATGCGCGGCTTCGCCGACGCCGACGGGCTGGCGCTGGTGGAGGTCGACTACGCCGTGCGGCTGCGCGAGCTGGGCTGGAAAAAGCCCATCCTGTTATTGGAGGGTTTCTTCGATCCGGCCGACTTGCACACGATGGCCGGCTACGATTTGCAGGCCGCCGTGCATTGCAACGAGCAGCTGGCCTGGCTGGAGGCGGCGCAGGCCGGGCTGGCGCAGCGCGGCGTCAAATTTGACCTGCATCTGAAAATGAACAGCGGCATGAACCGGCTCGGCTTCATGCCGGACGCCTACGCCGCCGCGCATGCGCGCCTGAGCGCGATGGCCTGCGTGCGCAGCATCACCATGATCACCCACTTCGCCAACGCTGACGACGCCGAGCATCCATTGCTGCCGATCGCCGAGCAGGTGCGCCGCTTCGAGCTGGGCACGGCCGGGCTGGCCGGGGCGCGCAGCCTGTCGAATTCGGCCGGCGTGCTGATGCACCAGAAAACGCTGCGCAACGACTGGATCCGTCCGGGCATCATGCTGTACGGCGGCTCGCCGGGCGGCGCCACGGCCGCATCGTTCGGCCTGGAGCCGACCATGACCCTGAGCAGCGAGATCATCGGCATCCAGCACATCGTGGCCGGCGACGTGGTCGGCTACGGCAGCCGCTTCCAGGCCGAGGGGCCGATGACCATCGGCGTGGTCGCCTGCGGCTATGCGGACGGCTATCCGCGCAGCGCGCCGATGGGCACGCCGGCGCTGGTGGACGGCGTGCGCACCCGCCTGGTGGGCCGGGTGTCGATGGACATGCTGACCGTGGACCTGACCGATGTGCCGTCGGCGCGGGTGGGCAGCAAGGTCACGCTGTGGGGCCGCGGCATGCCCATCGACGAGGTGGCCGAGGCGGCCGGCACCATCGGCTACGAGCTGATGTGCGCGCTGGCGCCGCGCGTGCCGGTGCTGGAAGGCTGAGCGGATGGCCAAGGCTAAAACCAACTACACCTGCAGCGAATGCGGCGGCACGGCCACCAAGTGGACCGGCCAGTGCGCCTCCTGCCAGCAGTGGAACACGATGGTGGAGACCGTCATCGAGGCGGGCGGCAACAACCGTTACTCGCAGCCGCAGCATTTGTCGCTGGCGCAGACCGCGCCGGTGCTGTCGCTGGCCGACATCGACGCCATCGACGTGCCGCGCTTCGGCACCGGCATCGAGGAGTTCGACCGCGTGCTGGGCGGCGGCCTGGTGGCGGGCGGCGTGGTGCTGATCGGCGGCGATCCCGGCATCGGCAAGTCGACCCTGCTGTTGCAGGCGCTGGCCAATGTGTCGCACCTGAAAAAGGTGCTGTACGTCAGCGGCGAGGAATCCGGCGCGCAGATCGCGCTGCGCGCCAAGCGGCTCAACATCGACGCCCGCGACCTCAAGCTGCAGGCCGAGATCCAGCTGGAGAAGATCCTCGGCACGCTGGCCGACCTGAAGCCGGAAGTGGCGGTGATCGACTCGATCCAGACCGTGTATTCGGACGCGCTCAGTTCGGCGCCCGGTTCGGTGGCGCAGGTGCGCGAATGCGCGGCCCAGCTGACGCGCATGGCCAAGCAGACCGGCGTCACCATCATCCTGGTCGGCCATGTGACCAAGGAGGGCGCGCTGGCCGGCCCGCGCGTGCTGGAGCACATCGTCGACACGGTGCTGTATTTCGAGGGCGACAACCATTCGAGCTTCCGCCTGGTGCGGGCCATCAAGAACCGTTTCGGCGCGGTCAACGAGCTGGGCGTGTTCGCGATGACGGAAAAGGGCTTGAAGGGCGTGTCGAATCCGTCGGCGCTGTTCCTGTCCCAGCATGACAACCAGGTGCCCGGTTCCTGCGTGATGGTGACGCAGGAGGGCACGCGTCCCTTGCTGGTCGAAATCCAGGCGCTGGTGGACGCCAGCCACCTGCCTAACGCGCGCCGGCTGTCGGTGGGTCTGGAGCAGAATAGGCTGGCGATGCTGCTGGCGGTGCTGCACCGGCACGCCGGCATCGCGGCCTTCGACCAGGATGTTTTCATCAACGCGGTGGGCGGCGTGAAGATCACCGAGCCGGCGGCCGACCTGGCGGTGCTGCTGGCGATTAATTCGTCGATGCGCAGCAAGCCGCTGCCGCGCGGCTTCGTAGTGTTCGGCGAGGTGGGGCTGGCCGGCGAGATCCGCCCGGCGCCGCGCGGGCAGGAGCGGCTGCGCGAGGCGGCCAAGCTGGGCTTCTCGACGGCGATGATCCCGACCGCCAACGCGCCCAAGCAGCCGATCGAGGGCATGACCATCATCGCGGTCGATCGCATCGACGATGCCTTCAATAAGCTGCGCGAAATCCAATAACGTTGTATTGTTATGTGTTGTAATCGTTAATACTGAACAATTAGTAACTGAATACGCACAAAGGAACAGGATAGTGTTAGTTGATCAAAGGTCGGTCGCGCGCAAGATCGTGCGCGCCAAGGCGGTGGTGGCTATGGACGGCATGCCGCCGCTGCAGGGGCGCACCATCGATATCAGTGCCCATGGGTTGTCGCTCAATTTCGAGCATAAGCTGGCGGTCGGGCATATGGGACAGTTGTCGTTCGAGCTGTTCATCGACGGCAAGCCGCAGGTGCTGACCTGCCGCTCCAAGGTTACGTATTGCATCTTCAGTGGCGATCATTTCAAGATCGGCTACCAGTTCCTCAATCTCGATTCCATCACCTCCAGCGCGGTCAACAAATTCCTGCGCTAGGCCCGACGTAGCGGGCCCGGGGGCGTATCGGGCGCTGGGCTTGCACTTGTTCGAGTGCATGCGCCAGCCAGCCGACGCAGCGGCCCAGGGCGAACAGCATGAAGGGCGCGTCGTCCGGCAGCTCATGGGCGGTGGCCAGCGCGGTCAGCGCGAAATCAATGTTGGGCAATTCCCCCGCCTGCGCTTCGGCCGCGGCGGCCAGGGCGGCGTGCGGCTGCAATTCCGGCAATAACTTCAGCAGGGCGCGGGCGCGCGGGTCGCCTTCCGCGTAGAGCTTGTGGCCGAAGGCGGGCAGCGGGCGGCCGCTGGCCAGCCAATGCGCGACTGCCTGGTCGGCGCCGTGCAGGCGGGCGGCGGCGATCAGCTGCGCGAATTCGGCCGAGGCGCCGCCGTGCAGCGGGCCGGTCAGCGTGGTGAAGCCGGCCAGCACGCCGGCCGACAGCGAGGCGCCGGTCGAGACGGCGACGCGGGTGGCGAAGGTGGAGGCGTTCAGTTCGTGGTCGGCCATCAGGACCAGGGCGCGGCGCAGCAGGTCTTCGGACGCGGGGCGCCGCCAGGCGAGGGCGAGGCGGGCGCTGATGGTGCTTGGCGCGGCCTGGCCGGCCGGGGCTGGGCCGATCATCGCTTGCGTGAGCGTGGCCAGGATGCCGGCCGCTTCGGCGCGCAGTTCGGCGGCCGGGCGGCATAGGGACGGCGCGTCGGTGGGGGTGGGCGGCGCCAGGGCCAGCCGGCCGGAGCACACC
>NZ_JBWKWR010000004.1:479503-567189 GCF_059422325.1 Duganella sp. GW821-FHT01E12
CCGTCCCCCCCCCCCCCCCCCCCCCCCCCCCCCCCCCCCCCCCCCCCCCCGGGCCAGCAGGCCGGCGCCCAGTGCGCCCGACGGGTTGGCTGCGGCTGCGCCGGTTGTGGTGGCGGGCATCGCAACGGGGACTGCGGCGGCCAGCGCCATGACCTGGCCGGGTTCGGCCTCCCACAGCAAATCGGCGATGTCTTCCAGCGTGGCGGTGTCGGCCAGCACGGTGGCGTCGCGGCCCCGGTACAGCAGGCGGCCGTCGGCGGCGGTGGAGATGGCGGACGGCAGCACCGGGTCGCCCCATTGCATCGCTTGCGCGGAGACCGCCTCGATCTTGCGGCGGCCGTTGCTGCGCGCGGCCATGCGCAGGATGTCGTCGCGGTGGTAGCGGCTGCGGCGCGGATCGACCTCGTCGGACTTGGCGCGTATCTTGCCCCGGCTGACGTTGGCGTACAGCGTTTGCGGCAGGACATTCAGTACGTGCAGCGCTTCCGCCGCTGTCATCCAGACCATCTCGGTTCCCTATGTTGACACTTCAAGTCAAGATTGACGCCCTCGGTGGGCGCTTCTAAGCTGGAACAGCATATCAATTACAGGAGCGTTCATGTCTAAAATGTTGGAGGCTATCGCGTCCGCGCTGTCGCTGCCGTCGGCGGAGTGCGTGACGTTGGTTGGCGCCGGCGAGCTGCCGTCGTGCTACGCGGTGACGGAGCTGGCGGCGGCGTCGGTGGGTGCGGCGGCGCTGGCGGTGCGGCAGCTGATCGCGGCGCAGGGCGGACGGCCGGCGCGGGTGGCGGTCGACCGCCGGCTGGCGTCGATGTGGTTCGGCTGGTCCTTGCAGCCGGTGGGCTGGGAGCGTCCGCCGTTGTGGGACCCGGTGGCCGGCGACTACCGCACGGCCGACGGCTGGATACGCTTGCATACGAACGCCATCCATCACCGCGACGCGGCGCTGGCGGTGCTGGTTGCGCCGGTGGAACGCGCGGCGGTGGCGCGGGCGGTGGCCGGCTGGCGTGGCGCCGATCTGGAGGCTGCGGTGGTGGCCCGTGGCGGCTGCGCGGCCATGATGCGCTCGGCTGAAGAATGGGCGGCGCACGAACAGGGCAGGGCGGTGGCGGCCGAGCCGCTGGTGGCCTGGTCCGCGCGGGACGGCAGCTTCAAGGCGGGCTGGGCGCCGACGCCGTCGCGCCCGCTGGCGGGGCTGAAAGTGCTGGATCTGACGCGGGTGCTGGCCGGGCCGGTGGCGACCCGCTTTCTGGCGGGTTATGGCGCGGATGTGCTGCGCATCGATCCGCCGTCGTGGAACGAGCCGGGCGTGATCCCGGAGGTCACCCTGGGCAAGCGCTGCGCGCGGCTGGACCTGCGTCTGGCGCGCGACCGTGCCGTGTTCGAAACGCTGCTGGCGCAGGCCGACGTGCTGGTGCACGGCTATCGCCCGGCGGCGCTGGAGGGGCTGGGATTCGGAGAGGACGCGCGGCGGCGCCTGAATCCGGGGCTGATCGACGTGGCGCTGGATGCGTACGGCTGGACGGGGCCGTTGAGCGGACGGCGCGGCTTCGACAGCCTGGTGCAGATGAGCGCGGGCATCGCCGAGCGCGGCATGCGTTGGAAGGGCGTGGACCAGCCGGTGCCGCTGCCGGTGCAGGCGCTCGATCACGCGACCGGCTATCTGATGGCTGCGGCAGTGGTGCGCGGGCTGGTGCAAAGGCTGGAAGAGGGACGGGCGACGCAGGCGCGGCTGTCGTTGGCGCGCACCGCGTTGCTACTCGCCGAGCTGTCGCCGGCGGAGGTGGCGCCCGCGCAGCCGCTGGCGCCGGCCTGCGACGCGGACCTGTCGCCGGAACTGGAGCAGACCGCGTGGGGCCCGGCGCGTCGCTACCTGCCGCCGGCAACCATCGACGGCGCGCCGATGGCCTGGGACCGCCCAGCCGCCGAGCTCGGCTCATCGCCCCCCGGGTGGGGTCAAGTCTGACATTCGGACACGAGCGCTGCCGTAAGCGGCGCCTACGGCAGCGCTCGTGTCCGAATGTCAGACTTGACCCCAATGTTGTTTGGCGGCGAGGAGGGCGGGAAAAGCCGCTCTGTTCGGCGCTTTGGAATACCGCTGGTGTTGCATACTATGTAACCAAATCAGGCGGAACGTATTATGGCGACCTCCAGCATCAACTCCAGCTCCAATACCGGCAGTTCGACGGTGTCGAACGATATCTACAATCGCGTCCAGCAGACCATGGCTTCGCAGAACAAGGCGGCGACCAAGCTCAATACGACGCTGAAGAACGATCAGACCAAGCTGTCGGCGCTGGGCCAGCTGCAAAGCGCGCTGGCCAACTTCCAGCAGATCGCCTCCGGGCTGACCGGCAGCGGCTTGAGCACCAGCGCTGCCACTTCGGTCAAGAGCGTGTTGACGGCCGCTTCCACCGGCGCGGCCAAGGCCGGCACCTATGCGATCAACGTCAAGCAGCTGGCCCAGGGACAGTTCCTGACCAGCGATGCTTTCGCGGCGGACGACACCAAGATCGGCTCGGGCGCCACCACCACCGTCAAGATCGATTTCGGCACCGCCGGCGGCGACAAGGGCTACGTCCTCAACAGCGCGGCGGCCGCCAAGTCCGTCACCATCGACAGCAGCAACAATACGCTGGACGGCATCGCCGCCGCGTTCAAGGCGGCCGGCGTGGACGTCAAGGTGGTCAAGGGCGACGACGGCAAGTTCTCGCTGGCGATCGCCGGCAAGAGCGGCGCGGCCAACAGCATGCGCATCAGCGTCAGCGGCGACGCGGCGCTGAAGAACCTGCTGGCCTTCGATCCCGACGGCGCCCAGAAACTCAAGCAGACCAGCGCCGGCATGGACGCCATCGTCAACGTCGACGGCAAGGACGTCACCAGTGCCAGCAACACCGTCGACAAAGCCATCCCCGGCGCGACGCTGACGCTGACCGGCGCCGGCAAGACCGACGTCACCATCACCCAGGACGCCAGCCAGATCGGCGCCAACCTGAAGTCCTTCGTCAGCGCCTACAACGATCTGAACAAGAAGCTGCAGGCGCTGCAAAAGGGCGACCTGAAGTCGGACACGGCGCTCGGCCAGGTCACCAGCCAGCTGGGCATGCTGCTGAAGACGGGCGGCGGCAGCGTGTCGCTGTCGGCGCTGGGCGCTGCCGGCGTCAGCCAGGACGGCAGCGGCCAGCTGGTGGTCGACGACAAGAAGCTCACCGCCGCGCTGGCCACCGATTCGGCCGCCGTCGGCAAGCTGTTCACCAATGGCGGCAAGGGCATCGCCGACCTGCTGTCGGCCAAGGCGGCGGCGCTGACCTCGGACAGCAGCGTGATCAGCAAGGAGGCCGGCCTGCTGGGGCGCGAAATCAACAGCATCAACGGCAAGCGCACCGTGCTGACCAAGGCGCTGACGGCCCAGGCCACCGCGCTGGTGGCGCTCTACACGGCCCAAGCCAAGACCGGCGCCGGCAGCGCGGTCAACGGCGCGGCCGGCAGCTCCGGCACGCTGTTCGATATCTTAGGCTGATTTTTCTAACGAATTCCTTGCGTCCGAACTGGCTATGCCCGATCATCACGGCTTGTGATTGATTCCAAACGGAGGGGCTATGGCAGGGAAGTTCGTTGGTGCGGTGCTGGTGGCGGCTGGCTTGATGGCCGGTGCAGGACAGGTTGCAGCTCAGGCGCAAGAGGAAAAAGTCCTCAACATCTATAACTGGTCGGACTATATCGCCGACGATACGGTTAAAAATTTTGAAAAAGAAACCGGCATCAAAGTCCGCTACGATGTGTTCGACAACAACGAAATCCTCAACTCCAAGCTGGCCGCCGGCAAGTCGGGCTACGACATCGTGGTGCCGACCGCGCAATGGGCGCGCCTGCAGATCGACGGCAAGCTGCTGCGCAAGCTGGACAAGTCCAAATTAAGCAACCTGAAGAACCTGGACCCGGCCATCCAAGCCAAGCTGGCCAGCATCGATCCGAATAACGATTACCTGGTCGACTGGCTGTGGGGCTATACCACGGTCGGCATCAACGTCAACAAGGTCAAGGCCGCGCTGGGCGGCATGCCGATGCCGGACAACGCCTGGGACCTGATCTTCAATCCGAAGTATGCGTCCAAGCTCAAATCGTGCGGCGTGTCCTTCCTCGATTCGCCGTCCGAGGTGCTGCCGGCCGCGCTGCTTTACCTGGGCAAGCCGGCCTACTCGAAGAACGCCGCCGACTACGCCGAGGCCGGCAAGCTGCTGCAGGCGATCCGCCCGAATGTCACGCTGTTCAGCTCGTCCGGCTACATCAACGACATGGCCAACGGCGCGGTCTGCGTGGCGCTGGGCTGGTCGGGCGACATCAACATCGCCCGCCAGCGCGCCATCGACGCCAAGAACGGCAACGTGATCGAGGTGCTGGTGCCGAAGACCCAGGCCGCGCTGATGTTCGACACCATGGCCATCCCGGCCGACGCTCCGCATCCGAACAACGCCCACCTGTGGATCAACTACATCATGCGTCCCGAGGTGCACGCCAGCCTGACCAACAAGGTGTTCTACGCCAATCCGAACACGGCCAGCCTGAAGTTCGTGCGCAAGGATATCGCCGGCAACAAGACGGTGTTCCTGTCGGACGCGGACAAGCAGCGCATGGCCGCGCCGGAGGCGGTGCCGGCCGATATCCGCCGCAACATCACGCGCATCTACACCAAGTTCAAGACCGGCCTGTAAACGACGATCGGCGCGAGAGGCGGGTCCTGCAGGACACGCCGCTGGCGCCGATGCTGCTTCAATGAAGCGTTTGCTATTCGTGATAGCGGTCGACCAATTTGTGTTTGCTGCCGCGCGTTTCCTCGACGATTTCATACACTACCAAGGCAATCATCCCGCCGAAGATGCCCATCGCGAGCAAGGTGAACATGGTAGCCCTCCCTCAAGTTGTTACGATTAAACTTTAGCAGATGGTTGCCGCTTTACAAGCTCGGCGGAAACTTTTATTTCACCACCAAGTCCGCCGCCATCACCGCCTTGAGGTAGACGCTCATGGCGTTGCCGGGGTCGCGCTGGGCGAACCACCAGGCGCTGGCCTTGCGGATGTCCCATTCCAGATCGTCGCCGGTCAGCAACAGCGAGGCGGCCTGGCCCAGCGTCGGCTGGTGGCCGACCACCAGCACCGAATCCTTGTTGGCCGGCCAGTTGGCGGCCTTGAGGATGTCGGACGGATCGGCGCCGGGCGCCAGGTCGCTGTGGATTTTGAATTTGCGCCCCAGCGCCTCCACCGTCTGCAGCGTGCGCAGCGCGGGGCTGCACAGGATGCGGCAGCTGTCGGGCAGCTGCGAGTCGAGCCACTGGCCCATGCGGCGCGCCTGTTTCTGACCCTTGGCGGTCAGCGCCCGTTCCAGATCGGCCATGCCGGGTTGCGCCTCCTCGGCCTCGGCATGCCGCCACAAAATGAGATCCATGTTTTTCTCCTGAACGACCTGTGAAAAAAGATCCCCTGGTCCGCCCGCGGGCGGCGCTGCCTGCTATTCCTCCAGATGGGCGCCGGCCATGCCCAGCGTGTCCATCAGGTGCTGCTGGGCGCTGAAGGGCAGCTGCTTGCCGCGCGCCTTGCGGCGCTGGTAGTGGCCGTCCGCTTCCAGCTCCCAAGCGTTGATATTGTCCTTTAAATAAGGATTCAAGCCTTCGTTCAGCACGCGCCGCTTGAGCGCCTTGTCGAGGATGGGGAAGGCCACCTCGATGCGGCGGAACAGGTTGCGGCTCATCCAGTCGGCGCTGGCCAGCATGACGTCGTGCGCCAGGTCGTTGCGGAAATAATAGATGCGGCTGTGCTCGAGGAAGCGGCCGATGATGGAGCGCACCTTGATGTTTTCCGACAGGCCGGGCACGCCGGGCTTGAGCATGCAGGCGCCGCGCACGATCAGGTCGATCTTGACGCCGTCCTTGGAGGCGGCGTACAGCGCGCGGATCACCGATTCGTCGACCAGCGCGTTGATTTTAACAATAATCCGCCCCGGCCGTCCGGCGCGCGCGATGCGCGCCTCGTTGCGGATGGCCTTGATGATCTCGTTGTGCAGCGCGAACGGCGCCAGCCACAGGTGCGTGAGCCGGTGCGGCTTGGTCAGGCTGGTCAGGTGGATGAACACCTCGTTGACCTCCTGGCTGATGCCCGGATGGCAGGTCAGCAGGCCGAAGTCGGTGTAGAACTTGGTGGTGGTCGGGTGGTAGTTGCCGGTGCCGAGGTGGGCGTAGAAGCGCAGCTTGCTGTCCTCGCGGCGTATCACCAGCGCCACCTTGGCGTGGGTCTTGAGGCCGACCACGCCGTACACCACCTGGGCGCCGGCCTGCTCCAGCTTGTCGGCCCAGTTGATGTTGGCCTCCTCGTCGAAGCGCGCCTTCAGCTCCACGATCACCGTCACCTCCTTGCCCAGGCGCGCGGCCAGGATCAGCGATTCCATCAGGTCCGAGTTCATGCCGGTGCGGTAGATGGTCTGCTTGATCGCCACCACGGCCGGGTCGAGCGCGGCGCTGCGGATGAAGTCGATCACGGTCTGGAACGACTGGTAGGGATGGTGCAGCAGGATGTCGCTCTCGCGCAGCGCGGCGAAGATGTCCGGGCTGCCCGGCTTTTGCGCGATGCCGGGGTAGAACGGCGGGAAGCGCAGCGCCGGGTTGTTGACGTGGTCCATGATCTCGGTCAGCCGCACCAGGTTGACCGGGCCGTTGACCGCGTACAGCCGGCTCTGGTGCAGGCCGAACTGGTCGAGCAGGAATTGCGACAGCTCGGGCGGGCAGTTCTTGGCCACCTCCAATCGCACCGAGGTGCCGAACTGGCGCCCCTGCAGCTCGCCCTTGAGCGCCTGGCGCAGGTTTTTGACCTCGTCCTCGTCGACCCACAGGTCGGAGTCGCGGGTGACGCGGAACTGCGAATAGGCGATCACCTCGCGCCCGGCGAACAGGTCGGAGATGTGGGCGTGGATGATGGACGAGAGCAGGCAGAACGACACGCCGCCGCTCTTGGACAGATGGTCGGGCAGGCGGATCACGCGCGGCAGCACGCGCGGCGCCTTGACGATGGCGATCGCCGTGCCGCGCCCGAACGCGTCCTTGCCGGACAGCGAGACGATAAAGTTGAGACTTTTGTTGACCACCTGCGGGAAGGGGTGGGCCGGGTCCAGGCCGATCGGCGTGAGCAGCGGCCGCACCTCGGTGTCGAAGTATTCCTTGACCCAGGCGCGTTGCGCCTCGTTGCGCTCGTTGTGGCGCACCAGGTGCACGCCGTTGGCGGCCAGCTGGGGCAGCACTTCCTGGTTGAGGATCTCATACTGGTGGGCCACCAGCGCGTGGCACTCGGCGCTGATGCGCGACAGCGTGGCCACCAGCGCCGGGTGGTTGGACAGCGAACCCTCGACGCTGCCGGCCGCCAGCAGGCTGGCCACGCGCACCTCGAAGAACTCGTCCAGGTTGCTGCTGGCGATGCACAGGTAGCGCAGCCGCTCCAGCAGGGGAATGCTCTTGTCTTCGGCTTGCGCCAGCACGCGCCGGTTGAACATCAGTTGCGACAGTTCCCGGTCCAGAAAAGCGGAGTTCTTGTTTACTTCAGCATGCAAGTCAGGCTTCATGTCTTTTTGTTCACTTTGCAGGTAGTCTCATTCTAGCCTGTATTGCGGCAGAATGATGCAACAGTGTAAAGAAGAAATATGACAAGTCCGTGACAACCTTTGTCATAAATGACGGCATGGACGCGCCAATTATGACATCGGCGGCGTAATATATGGCGGCACATGGCCTGTTTTCAGAGGGGCGGGGGCGCTGAAACCGGGGCGGATAACTATTTTTGACATATTTCGTTCATGTCATAAACCTGTCATATAGTCCCGGTAGACTGCGCAGCATCCTAACCTGTCATAAAACAAAGGACTTGAAATGCGACTCAAACAACTGATCTCTTCCCTGGTAGTAGGCGTGTCTGCCGTCATGGCATTCTCGTCCGCCGCTTCCGCCGCCGATATGACCGGCGCCGGCTCCTCGTTCATGTACCCGATCGCCGCCAAATGGGCCGATATGTACAAGAGCGCTTCCGGCAACGTGCTGAACTACCAGTCGGTCGGTTCGGGCGCCGGCATCAAGCAGATCAAGGCCAAGACCGTGGACTTCGGCGCGTCGGACAAGCCGCTGAGCGCCGCTGAACTGGACGCCGAAGGCCTGATGCAGTTCCCTGCCATCATGGGCGGCGTGGTCACCGTGGTCAACCTGGACGGCATCACCCCAGGCCAGCTGAAGCTGACCGGCCCGCTGGTGGCCGACATCTACCTGGGCAAGATCACCAAGTGGAACGACGCCGCGATCGCCGCGCTGAACCCTGGCGCCAAGCTGCCGGCCGAAGAAATCACCGTGGTGCACCGCGCTGACGGTTCCGGCACCACCTTCCTGTTCACCGACTTCCTGTCCAAGACCAGCCCTGAATTCAAGACCAAGATCGGCGCCGACGCTGCCGTGAAATGGGCCGTGGGCGTGGGCGGCAAGGGCAACGAAGGCGTCGCCGCCAACGTGCAGCGCATCAAGGGTTCGATCGGCTACGTCGAGTGGGCCTTCGCCAAGAAAAACAAGATGTCGCACACCCAGCTGAAAAACAAGGACGGCAACTACCTGCAGCCTGACGACGAGTTCTTCAAGGCCGCCGCCGCCAACGCCGACTGGGCCAAGACCCCGGGCTTCGCCGTGGTGCTGACCGACCAGCCAGGCAAGAACGCATGGCCGATCACCGGCGCGACCTTCGTGCTGATGCACAAAGCCCAGGCCGACGCGGCCAAGGGCAAGGAAGTGGTCAAGTTCTTTGAGTGGGCGTTCAAGAACGGCGCCACCGCCGCGACCGATCTGGACTACGTGCCTATGCCACCGTCGGTCGTCAAGCTGATCCAGGATTCCTGGAAAGCCAACCTGAAGGATGCGTCGGGCAAGGCCATCTACTAATCAGGACCTCCCTTCGCTGCCGGCCACGGCGGCGAGGGGGCTAGCCTGCGCCGCCCGACCGGGCGCCGCAGGCTAGCTTACATCAACGAGACAAACCACAATGAGCGCTGATATCACTTCCACGCCCCTGACCCCATCGGAGCCGCTTATGCAGGCCAGCACCGCCCAGGCGAGTGCCGCGGAGCACGCCGCGTTGCGCGCTCTGCAACGCACCATGCGCAACCAGCGCATCCAGGATTTCATCTTCCACAAGACCACCATGCTGTTCGCGCTGTCCGTGCTGGCGGTGCTGCTGGGTATCATCATCTCGCTGGTGGTGGGCGCCTGGCCGGCGTTCAAGGAATTCGGCCCGGGCTTCATCACCACCGTCGAGTGGGATCCGGTCAACGAAAAATACGGCGCGGCGATCGCCATCGTCGGCACCCTGGCCACCTCCGGCATCGCGCTGCTGATCGCCTTCCCGGTCAGCTTCGGCATCGCGCTGTTCCTGACCGAGATCTGCCCGGCCGGCCTGCGCCGTCCGCTGGGCACGGCGGTCGAGCTGCTGGCCGGCGTGCCGTCCATCATCTACGGCATGTGGGGCCTGTTCGTGTTCGCGCCGCTGTTCGGCGACTACGTGCAGCCGCTGCTCAAGAACACCGTCGGCCACCTGCCCATCATCGGCCAGTTCTTCAGCGGCCCGACCATGGGCATCGGCGTGCTGACCGCGGCGCTGATCCTGGCCGTGATGATCATCCCCTTCATTTCCTCGGTGATGCGCGACGTGTTCGAGATCGTGCCGGCCGTGCTGAAGGAATCGGCTTACGGCCTGGGCTGCACGCGCTGGGAAGTGGTGCGCAAGATCGTGCTGCCTTACACCAAGACCGGCGTGGTCGGCGGCGTCATGCTGGGCTTGGGCCGCGCGCTGGGCGAGACCATGGCCGTGACCTTCGTCATCGGCAACGCCAACAAGCTGTCGTGGTCGCTCTTCGCGGCCGGCAACTCGATCGCCTCGACGCTGGCCAACGAGTTCGCCGAAGCCGACACGCCGCTGCACACCTCGTCGCTGTTCGCGCTGGCGTTGATCCTGTTCGTCATCACGTTTATTGTTCTGTCCTCCGCCAAGCTGATGTTGGCGAGCATGTCCCGCAAGGAAGGCGTCAAATGAAGCAAGCCACTCACTCGTCGCCGGTCAATCCGGTTTACCGCAAGCGCCTGCTGGCGCACCGTGTCGGCATCGCCCTGTCCGTGCTGGCGATGTCGGTCGGCCTGCTGGTGCTGGCCTGGATCCTGGTCACGCTGGCCGTCAAGGGTTTCGGCGCGCTCAACCTGCACCTGTTCACGCAGCCGACGCCATCGCCCGGCAGCGAGGGCGGCGGCGTCTCCAACGCCATCGTCGGCAGCCTGATGATCGTCGGCCTGGCGACGCTGGTGAGCACGCCGATCGGCATCCTGGCCGGCATCTACCTGGCCGAGTACGGCGAAGAAAACAAGATCGCCAGCCTGACCCGCTTCGTCACCGACATCATGCTGTCGGCGCCGTCGATCGTGATCGGCATGTTCGTGTGGGCGCTGTACGTGGCCACCGTCAACCACTACTCGGGCTACGCCGGTTCGCTGGCGCTGGCGCTGATCGCGATTCCGGTGGTGGTGCGCACCACCGACAACATGCTGCGCCTGGTGCCCAACAGCCTGCTGGAAGCGGCCTTCGCGCTGGGCGCGCCGCGCTGGAAGGTGGCCATGCTGGTGCGCCTGCGCGCCGTCAAGGCCGGCGTGATCACCGGCGTGCTGTTGGCCGTGGCCCGCATCTCCGGCGAGACCGCGCCGCTGCTGTTCACCGCGCTCAACAACCAGTTCTTCAGCGCCGACATGAACCGGCCGATCGCCAACCTGCCGGTGGTGATCTACGGCTTCGCCATGAGCCCATACGACAACTGGCGCGAGCTGGCCTGGGGCGGCGCGCTGCTGGTGACCTTCAGCGTGCTGGCGCTGAACATCCTGTCGCGCACCCTGTTCAGCCAAAAAGTCCCGAATTAAACCTGATAAAAGCGATCAACAATGAATACGCAACTGAGCCAAGAGAATGTGGTAGCCGCGAACGGCAAACGTAAAACCATCGAGATTTCGGGTCTGAATTTTTTCTACGGTAAAACCCAGAGCCTGACCAACGTCAACCTGGACATCCACGAGAAGCAGGTCACGGCCTTCATCGGCCCTTCCGGCTGCGGCAAGTCGACGCTGCTGCGCACCCTGAACCGCATGTACGACCTGTATCCCGGCCAGCGCGCCGAGGGCTCGATCATGTACCGCGGCCGTAACATCCTGGAAGAGGGGCAGGACGTCAACATGCTGCGCGCCAAGGTCGGCATGGTGTTCCAGAAGCCGACCCCGTTCCCGATGTCGATCTACGACAACATCGCCTTCGGCGTGCGCCTGTACGAAGACTTGTCCAAGGGCGAGATGGACGAGCGCGTGGAATGGGCGCTGAAGAAGGCTGCGCTGTGGACCGAGGTCAAGGACAAGCTGAGCAAGTCCGGCCTGTCGCTGTCGGGCGGCCAGCAGCAGCGCCTGTGCATCGCGCGCGGCGTGGCGGTCAAGCCGGACGTGCTGTTGCTGGACGAGCCGACCTCGGCGCTGGACCCGATCTCGACCTCGAAGGTGGAGGAGCTGATCAGCGAACTCAAGCAGGATTACACCATCGCCATCGTCACCCACAACATGCAGCAGGCGGCGCGCTGCTCGGACTACACCGCCTATATGTACCTGGGCGAGCTGGTCGAGTTCGGCGAGACCGACCAGATCTTCATGAATCCCGCGCGCAAAGAGACGCAGGACTACATCACCGGTCGCTTCGGCTGATCGCACTTATAATAGCAAATCGACTACGGAGAGCAGCATGATCGGTGAACATTCATCCAAACAGTACGACAACGAACTGGAAGCCATACGCAGCAAGGTGCTGCTGATGGGCGGCATCGTCGAGACCCAGTTCCTCGACGCCATGACCTGCTTCCGCATCGGCAATCCCGAGCGCGCCGACCGCGTGATGCGCGAGGACGACGCCGTCAACCAGCTGGAAGTGTCGCTGGACGACGCCTGCAGCCACCTGATCGTGCGCCGCCAGCCGGCCGCCAACGACCTGCGCACCATCATGGCGACCATCAAGGTCATCACCGACCTGGAGCGCATCGGCGACGAGGCCACCAAGATCGCCCGCACCGCCAAGGCGCTGCACGCGCGCGGCGCGGTGACCGTCAACCACTACGAGATGGTGCGCGGCATCGCCAACAACACCAGCGACATGCTGCACGATGCGCTGGACGCCTTCGCCCGCAACGACGGCAAGCAGGCCCTGCAGCTGATCGCCCAGGACGCGGTGATCGACCACGAGTTCCGGTCTATCATGCGCAACCTGATCACCTTCATGATGGAAGACCCGCGCACCATCTCGGCCGCGCTCGATACGCTGTGGGTGGCCAAGGCCATCGAGCGCATCGGCGACCACGCCAAGAACATCGCCGAATACGTCATCTACGTCGTCGAAGGCAAGGACATCCGCCACACCAAGACCGCACCGATACCGGACGACGTGCCCGAGCAAGCTGAGTAAAAATAGAAGAACATGGCATCTGATAAAACCACCGTACTGATCGTCGAGGACGAGCCAGCCATTGTCGAGCTGGTGACGTTCTCGCTGCGCGAGGCGGGCTGGAACTGCTGCGCCGTGCAAAGCTGCGCCGAGGCCTGGGACTTCATCCAGACCAAGACCCCGCAGCTGATTCTGCTGGACTGGATGTTGCCCGACCAGACCGGCCTGCGCCTGCTGGCGCGCATCCGCTCCGACCGCCAGTTCAATGAAATCCCGGTCATCATGCTGACCGCCAAGAGCATGGAAGAGGACAAGCTGGCCGGCCTCAACAGCGGGGCCGACGACTACGTCACCAAGCCGTTCTCGCCGCGCGAGCTGCTGGCGCGCGCCAAGGCGCTGTTGCGCCGCAAGAGCCCGGAGCACGCCCAGGCCACCATGCGCGCGGCCAACGTGATGCTGGACCCGGTCAGCTGCACCGTGTCGATGGACGAGCAGAAGATCGACATCGGCCACGCCGAGTACAAGCTGCTCAAGTTCCTGCTGGCCCATCCGGAGCGCGTGTTCTCGCGCAGCCAGCTGCTCGACAAGGTGTGGGGCGACCATGTGGTGATCGAGGAGCGCACCGTCGACGTCCACGTGCTGCGCCTGCGCAAGGCCTTGAAAGAGGCCGAGCATCTGATCAAGACGGTGCGTAGCGTGGGCTACATGCTGTCGGAGAAATAATGAATCCAAAATTGGTGTTCTGGGTGCCGGCGGCACTGCGCACGGCCATCATCCTGGCGGCCTGCGCGGCGCTGGGTTGGATGTTCGGCTGGATCAACGGCCTGGTGCTGGCGCTGCTGGCCATGATGGTGATGGTGTTCGTGCAGCTGACCTATTTGTACCAGCTCAGCAACTGGATGGACGATCCGCAAAGCGCCAAGCTGCCCGACGGCTGGGGCGCGTGGACCAACATCTTCTCGCGCCTGTACCGCATGCGGCGCGACGACGAGAAGAACCAGGCCGAGCTGACCGAATGGCTGGCGCGCTTCCGCCAGGCCATGCATCTGCTGCCGGACGGCGTGGTCATCATGGACGACGTGCTGTTCCTGGAGTGGTGCAACCCGGCCGCCGAGAAGCACCTGGGCCTCACGCACGAGCGCGACAAGGGCATGCGCGTGACCAACCTGGTGCGCAGCCCGGATTTCATGGACTACATCATCCTCGGCCGCTACGAGCAGCCGCTGACGATCAGCTTCCGCGAGCGCAAGCTGATCGTGCATATCATCCCGTTCGAGAACCGCCGCCAGATCCTGGTGACGCACGACGCCACCGAGACCGAGCGCATCGAGGAAATGCGGCGCGACTTCATCGCCAACGCCTCGCACGAGCTGCGCACGCCGCTGACGGTGATCGTCGGCTTCCTGGAGATCGCGGCGTCGGAAGGGCTGGACGCGGCCACGCGTTCGGCGCACCTGAAGCTGATGACGGAGCAGGGCCATCGCATGCAGCATCTGATCGAGGACATGCTGACCCTGTCGCGGCTGGAGTCGGTGGACTATCCGATGCGGCCGGAGCAGGTCGACGTGGCCAAGCTGATGGAGCAGGTGCTGCGCGACGCGCGGGCGCTGTCGGCCGGCAAGCACGAGATCACGATGGCGGTCAACGGGCCCGACGTCATGGGCAGCTACGAAGAGCTGCACAGCGCGTTCGGCAACCTGGTGTCGAACGCCGTGCGCTACACGCCGGCCGGCGGCAAGATCCACCTGGTGTGGCGCGAGTTCGATGGCGGCGTGAAGTTCCTGGTGGAGGATACCGGCATCGGCATCAGCCCCGAGCACATTTCGCGCTTGACCGAGCGCTTCTACCGCGTCGACAAGAGCCGCTCGCGCGAGACCCAGGGCACCGGCCTGGGCCTGGCGATCGTCAAGCACGTGCTGCTGCGGCACGGCTCGACGCTGCAGATCAAGTCGGAGGCGGGCAAGGGCAGCACCTTCATCGTCTGCCTGCCGAAGACCGCCATCGTGCACGCCCAGCCGGAGCTGCTGCTGAACTAGTTATGGAGCCGGCACATTTCGAACGATTGTGCGAAGATTGCCCGACATATCCGTGGCTTCTATCACGCCGGATTGCACGCCATCTGCCTTCAGGATTTGCCCGATGATCAATGTCTCATGGCCCGTTCCGGCCAGACGCTCGCGATAAAGCTCCGAGGTGAAGATGATGTTGGCGCGGCAGTCCGGCGCCACGGTGAACTGTGCACGGGCCTCAAAGCGGGGAGCAATGAACATGTTATTCCCCGCAAAATTCAAATTTGCCGCATAAGACAGGCTTTCAAAACCGATATTGTAAAATTTATTTCCATTGAATGGATCTGTCTGGTACGCGCCCTTGGCGGTGGCGATACCGGTTTCTCCCCAGATGCCCCCGCCGGTGATGGTATTCTCGTTGACCCAAGGAAGATCACCATCAACCAGGTTGGGGGCATTGCTGACCTTTCCCGTCATGAGCAGAACACCGACCCTGTTGTGTTGCAGCGCGTTGAATGTGATCCTGTTGTATTGCGTGCCCAGCTTACGTCCTTGATAAGCCGAACCCTGCTGCCCCGTGGCGGTGAGTCGTATGCCGTTGAGAAAGCCCGCTGCGTAATGTACCTTCACTTCCGAAAAAGTGGCATCCTCCAGCGTGATGCCGGAGTAGGTCATGCTTGAATAATCCGGCGCATCGGTCCATTGCTGTCCTTCGATAGTCTCGAGGTCCACCACCTGGCGGCCGCGGATGATGAAACCGTCCGAATTCCGGAATACCAATCTTCCTTTGGACTTGATGGTGAGTACTTTATTCTCCAGCAGGACGATAGGCCTGGAAAACTGATAAATCCCGGGAGGAATAATGATTTCCGAGCCGGATGGCGCGTAAGCCAGAACCTTGTCCATCGCGTCCGAATTATCTGCCGCGCCTTGTTTGAGCCACCATCCGGCGTTGATGGGTCCCGTAACGTAGCGCGTGTACAGCTTGTTGGCGCCATCTTGAATGACAGTGGCCGAGTCGGCTGTCAGACCGGCAGCGGCGGACAAAATGAACAGGCCTTCCTTGCCTGCATCGGTCAAATAGATGGAATTTTGCGCGGTTTTTAAATTTGGCAGGGCTGCCAGGGTGGAAATTGCCTGTCCATATGCAACGGTTGCGGCTGGCAGTAAGGCTGCCATGAGGAAGATTTTACCGATTTTCATTTACAAAACTCCAAAGTTGACGGAGTTGCATTTTATGACTTATTTGCTATGTCGATTCTCTCCAATAGACGCTGTTCTCTATTCGCCCGGCGGCCGCTGCTTCCTTTCCAGTGCGGCCTCGCATACGGCCAGCTGGCGGATCACGATGGCGGTCAACGGCCCCGACGTCAAGGGCGGTAGCTTGATCGTCTGCCTGCCGAAGACCGCCATCGTGCACGCGCAGCCGGAGCTGCTGAACTATGGCGCCCGCTCAGGCGCGCAGGAACCAGCCATACGGAAATCCATAGCGCCAGACGTTCAACAGTTCGGCGCTATCGGCGACGCCGACGATGTCCATGATGCGCTGCAGGTAGGCTAGAAACTGATCGCGTTCTTCCGATTCGCCGCCATCGAATTTTTCCAGCGCGGCCTTGAATGTCTTGAGGACGAAGGAGCGCCGCGCATGGGACGGAAGATCGGCCGCCAGTGTGGCGATGAGCGCATCGACCTCCGCCTGCGAAAGCGACCGCACGTTTTCGTTCCGCGCCCCCGGATAAAAGCGCGGCAGGTCAGGCAGGAATTTCTGTTCCTGCTTCAGCTCGGCGAGCTGGGCCAGCATACGCGGCGTGACGGCGATGTCGTGGTCGGCGAACCCGGTGGGCCATACCTGAAAAAGCAAACCGGAGACACTACTGGCGATAACGGCGCCGACAGCCAGCACGGCCGCAAGCAGTATATTTCTGAAACAGGAAATCATTTAGTCACGGATAGCTGAAGAAGAGGAAATGCACGGCATTGAGCGCGAAGTGCACGAGGATGGGCGCCTCGATGCGCTGCGTGGCGTGATAGGCGTAGGCATAGCCCAGGCCAGCGATCGCGGCCAGCGCGGCGTACAGCGGGCCGCCCGCCAGGTGCGCGGCGCCGAACAGCAGCGCGGAGCAGATCAGCGCCACCCATGAACCGTAGCGCACGCCGGACAGCGCCGACGCCAGCCGCGCCTGCACAAAGCCTCGGAAAAAAGCCTCTTCGGCGACGACGGTAAAGCACAGGTTCACCGCGAGGAAGGTCGGCGTGGCCGCCGGCAGCTTGAACGCGGGATGCACGAAGCCTGCGCCGGTGGCCAGGGCCATTACGACCCCCACGGTGAGCAGCAGCACCGGCCAGGTTTTTTTCAGCACGCCGCCGAACTCGGGCCATGACGTCGCGCGCCGGCAGATGAAGGCCAGCAGGATCAGGCCGACCGCACCCTTATCGAAATTCGCGTATTGCGTGAACGGCTTGCCGCCGGCCGAGAACACGGCGTCCGCGATCACCACCGGGTTGTTAAAGCCCGGCAGCTTGTGGATCGCCAGCGCAAAGGCCAGCGCCAGCGTGGCCGCGCCGAACAGTATCCGCAGATATTTTTGGGAGACGCCGTCCGTCAGCCAGGCCGTGGCGGCGAACAGCGCCAGCGCCACCAGCGCGGGCGCCTGCAGCACGCCGGCCTGCCAGCCGCACAGCAGCGCCACGGCAAACACCGCTTGCCATGGCGCGAACAAAGAACGGGACGAGGATTGAATCCAGACCGCCCCCACGGACAGCGCGAGGACGATAAAGGTGAGTAGTGTGAGTGTCGGCATTACTGAAGGAATCGGTGAATTGAATTTCCTTCAATAATATCATCCGGCTAAGCCGTTTAGAACTTATACCCGAAGCCGGTCATCAGCATCGGCGTGGTCTTGCGCTTGGTCAGCGGGCTGTCGGCGGCGTCGCCGGTCAGATGGGAGACGCCGAGCATGGAGTACATCGACCAGTTCTTGTCCAGCACGTGGTTCCAGTTGACGCCGGCCGTGACGTTGGCGAAGCCGCCCTTGGCGGTGTAAGCCTTGTAGCCGGACGCGGCGCTTTGCGCGGCGGTCACGCCGAAATAGGTCTGCATGTGCTTCTTGTCGGCATACTGGGTCGAGACGCTCATGCCGACCTGGTCGCTGGCGGTGGTGTACAGCGGCATCGACGCGCCCAGGCTGTAGGTGGCGCCGTGTTCGCGGTGCGCCAGGTTCTGCGTGGTGCTCACGCTCAGACCGACGGTGCCGACCTGGTAGCTGGCGCTCAGCGCGACCTGGGCCGAGCCCGAAATGTCGCCCATGCCCTTGAGCGCGTCGGAGCCGTCGAAGGCGTTGCGCTTGTGGTCGGCGCGCGCGCCGCCGTAGCTCAGCGCCGCGCTCAGGCCGACGTTGGCGACTTCGGTCTGGTAGCCCAGGCCGCGCATGGTGCTGATGAAGGCGCCGTTGGCGAAGGTGCGCTCGAAGTAGGGCAGCGGCACCACGCGGCTTTTCTTGGCGCCGGCGTATTCCGGCGCGTAGGCGATGCCCGCGCCCAGGGTCATGCTGTCGCCGGCTTCGGGCGCGGCCTTGGGCGCCGGCGAGGACGGCAGTTCGAGGGCGTCGGCATAGCTGTTGCTGCTGACGGCGCAAAGGGAGGCGAGAGCGAGGGTGACGGCAAGGCGCATGGAAAATCCTGTGGTGTGGTGATTCGGAGGTCCGCCGGCGCATGGTTGGAGGTGGCCCGGCGTATGACGGAGCGCAGTGTCGCAACATTTCCCGTCCGCCGCTATCGGCTTGTCTGAAGTATCATCTGCTGAATTCTTTGGTACCGCGTGGCGGTGCCTGATACCTGGAGCCGACCATGTCCCTGACCCTGTACTACCACCCGCTGGCCTCGTTCTGCCACAAAGTGCTGATCGCGCTGTACGAAAACGCCACGCCTTTCGACAAGCGCCTGATCAACCTGGGCGAGGAGGGCGACCGCGCCGAGCTGGAGGCGATCTGGCCGCTGTGCAAATTCCCGGTGCTGCGCGACCACGAGCGCGGACGCGACGTGCCGGAGACGTCGGTCATCATCGAATACCTGGACCGCTATTTCCCCGGCCCGCAGGACCTGATCCCGGCCGACTGGGAGGCGGCGCTGGACGTGCGCCTGTGGGACCGCTTCTTCGACAACTATGTGCAGGAGCCGGTGCAGACCATCGTCGGCGGCCACCTGAGCGGCATGCAGTGCGACCAGACCAGGGAGCGCACCAAGCTCAAGACGGCCTACAAGATGATCGAGAAGCGCATGGCCACGCGCCGCTGGATGTGCGGCGACGCGTTCAGCATGGCCGACTGCGCGGCGGCGCCCGCGCTGTTCTACGCTGCCACGCTGCTGCCCTTCCCCGAGGAATACCAGCAGCTCAACGACTACTTCGAGCGGCTGGTGGCGCGGCCGTCGGTCCAGCGGGTGCTGGACGAGGCCAAGCCGTACTTCTCGCTGTACCCGTTCGTCGACGACATCCCGGAACGGTTCTTGTAGACAGCCCTCAGTTCTTGTTGCCCTTCTCCTCTGCGCTCTGCATGGAGGCGGGCTGCGCCATCGATCCACTTTGCGCCGCCAGGTTGGCGAACTGCCGCGATTGATCGTGGATCTCCTTGGACACCGCCTTGTGGGTGCGCAGCTGCTGGTCGGCCTGGTCGGCGGCCTTCTGCGTGACCGCCACCGCCAGCTCGGACGCGGTGCGGGCCGCCTGTGGCGCATGCTGCTGCACCACCCGGTTGATGCTGGACTGGAAGTCGGTGGCGATCTGGTTCACTTGCTGCTGCCAGCTTTGCACCTTCTGCATCAGCTGGTCGGCGTCGGGGATGTCGCCGGCGCTGCGCTCGGTGGCCGGGGTCAGCAGCGCGACGCGGCAGGCTTCGGTGGAAGCCTGGAGCCAGTTCCTGCCGAAATG
This sequence comes from Duganella sp. GW821-FHT01E12, assembly GCF_059422325.1. NCBI lineage: Bacteria > Pseudomonadati > Pseudomonadota > Betaproteobacteria > Burkholderiales > Oxalobacteraceae > Duganella > Duganella sp. GW821-FHT01E12. The sequence goes on from NZ_JBWKWR010000004.1 coordinate 498,959, forward strand.
CAGGTTCACATCGGACAGTTGGCGCACCGAGTGCAAGGTTGCGAGGGTCAGGTCGCTGAAGTAGTCGATACGGGCTTCCACGTGATTCTTTGCCGCTGGCGAAATGGTTTCCACAAACGAATTCATGTACTTCTCCTGGTGGGTGTGGGGCCAAACTGGGCGTGCTCGCGCAGGCGCTCTGGCCGGACGCCTGCGCTGTTATCTTCGCAGGTCGGGAAGCTTTTTGCTACACCAGAGCTTGCGGGCATGATTCGTTAAATCTGGCCAACAGATTATCCGCTTCGCCACGCCCTCGTCCGTCTCGCCACATAGCGATGGACCGGCGAACGGCCGCTGCGCTAAGGTGGCGTTGTCCCCATCACACATGAAAGCCACTCCATGAAAAGAAGAAGCTTGCTCAAGTCGGTCGCGGCCTTGCCGCTGATGTCGCTCACGTCGCTGCCGGCCTGGAGCGCAGCGCGCGCGCCGGGCCGCCGCGTGCGTCCCGGCGACGCCGGCTGGCCGTCGAGCGCCGCCTGGCAGCAGCTGCGCCAGCGCGTCGATGGCCGCCTGCTCAAGCTGGAGGCGCCGTTCGCCGCCTGCGCCGGAAACGCGGCCGCGCCGGCCTGCGTGGCCGCGCTGGAGCAGCTCAGCAACACCTACGCGATCGGCGACCAGGCGGCCCTGACCCAGACCAGCGGCTGGCTGGACGCCTGGTCCTCGCAGCCGAGCGCCTACGCGGTGGCGGCGCGCAACACGGCTGATGTGGTGGCGGCGGTCAACTTCGCGCGCGAGCACCACCTGCGGCTGGTGGTCAAGGGAGGCGGCCACAGCTATCAGGGCACCTCGGACGCGCCCGATTCGCTGCTGGTGTGGACCCGCCAGATGAACGAGGTGACCTTGCAGCCGGCCTTCGTCGCGCAGGGCTGCGACGACGCGCCGCAGCCTGCCGTCACGCTGGGCGCGGGCGCGATGTGGATCGACGCCTACGACGCCGTCACCACGCGCGGCGGGCGCTACGTGCAGGGCGGCGGCTGCACCACGGTGGGCGTGGCGGGACTGGTGCAGAGCGGCGGCTTCGGCAGCTTCTCGAAAAACTACGGGACCGCCGCAGCCGGCCTGCTGGAGGCCGAGGTGGTGACCGCCGACGGCCAGGTCCGCATCGCCAACGCCTGCACCAATCCCGAGCTGTTCTGGGCCTTGAAGGGCGGCGGTGGCGGCAGCGTCGGCGTGGTCACGCGACTGACGCTGCGCACGCGCGAACTGCCGGAGACTTTCGGCGCCGTGTTCTTCACCATCAAGGCGGCGTCGGACGAGGCTTACCGCGCGCTGATCGCGCAGGTGGTGGCGTTCTACGCCAGCGCCTTGTTCAACCCGGCCTGGGGCGAGCAGATCGGCTTCAACACCGGCAACACGGTGGACGTGTCCATGGTGTTCCAGGGCCTGGACCAGAAGCAGGCCGAGGCGGTATGGGCGCCGTTCCTGGCCTGGCTGGGCGAGCGGCCCGAGTATGCGCTGGAAAAACCGTTCCGCACGGTGGCGCTGCCGGCGCGGCAGTTCTGGAACCTGGCCTTCTTCAAGAAATATGCGCCGGGCTTCATGCTGGCCGACGAGCGTCCCGGCGCGCCGGCCCACCACGGCGTGTGGAAGGGCGACGCGGCCGACGCGGGCTGGTTCATCCACGGCTACCAGTCGGCATGGCTGCCGGCCGACTTGCTGGCGGCCGAGCAGCAGGCGCAGTTGACCGACGCGCTATTCCGCGCCACGCGGCACTGGCGCGTGGGCCTGCACTTCAACAAGGGCCTGGCCGGCGCCTCGGCCGCCGAGCTGGCCGCCGCGCGCGACACGGCGATGAACCCCGACGTGCTGGGCGCCTTCGCGCTGGCCATCATCGCCGGCGGCGACGGCCCGCGCTATCCCGGCATGCCGGCAGCGCCGGACGCGCAGGATGCGGCAACGGCCGCGCAATCGGCCGCAAAGCGAGGCCGCGAACGGGCCGCCGCCATTGGCCGGGCGATGGCCGCGTTGCGCCAGGCCGCGCCCAAGGCCGGCTCCTACGTGTCGGAGAGCGACTACTTCATCGCCGACTGGCAGCGCGCGTTCTGGGGCGCCAACTACGAGCGGCTGGCGCGCGCCAAGCGGCAGTACGATCCGGACGGCCTGTTCTTCGTGCGCCACGGCGTCGGCAGCGAGGCGTGGAGCGACGACGGCTTCACCCGCAAGGCCTGACGCCGGCCCGCCTCACGGCGCCACTGGAGAAGGGCGGCGCGGCACCAGCAGCAGCTCCTGCTGGCGCCCGCCGATGTAGCGCACGCCGGCCTGGTCGAAGTAGGCGTCTTCCTCCAGCATGATGCGCACCGGCTGCGCGTAGCCCGCGATCTCGCTCGCCGCACTGAGCTCGATCGAGTACGCGGTGCGGTGGCGCAGCGCCTCGTCGCCGGTGCCCGGCACGCCGCCCTGCATGTCCCACATGCCGATGGCGGGACCGGCCGCGTGGCCGTGGTAGCCGATCGGATGGGTGTAGATGATCGGGTTCAGGTTCTCGGCGCGTGCCTGCGCCAGCGCCGCGGCCAGCACCTGGTTGCCGATGCGGCCCTGGCGGAACTGCGCGGTCAGTATGTCCTGCAGGCGGTTGGCGCGGCCGAAGGCCTGCACCAGCGCGGCCGGCGCGGCGGTCTCGCCGGGCTTGAGCACATAGGCATGCTGCTGCACGTCGGTGTTCAGGCGCAGGTAGGTGATGCCGATGTCCACATGCAGCAGGTCGCCCGGCAGGATCACGCCGCCATCCGGCTGGTCCTTGCCCTTGCCCTGGCGCTGGATCTCGACCGACGGATGGAACCAGGTGTCGTAGCCCAGGTCGCGGATCTTCTGGCGGAACCACCACACCACGTCCTCGCTGGTGGTCACGCCGGGCGTGATGACGCGCTCCGAAAAACCTTCGGCGATGATGCGGTGCGTGGCCTCGATCAGCTGCGGGTAGATCCTCATCTCGCTGTCGGTGCGGGTCTCCAGCCAGCGCACCGCCAGCGGCTCGGCCGACACCACCCTGGCGCGGTACTCGGGCGGCAGCGCCTGAAGCAGCTCGGTATAGTCGGTGTGGTCGATGCCGTCGGCGTGGCCGAAATGGCGCGAGGTGTCCAGAGCGATCCGGTGCGGCTTGCGCTGCCGGACCAGCGCCACCAGCGCGTCCCACTGGGCGGGGAACTTCTTCATGTCCCACGCCGCCGCGATGCTGTCGCCGACGTTGTAGCGCGCCACCGCCAGCCGCTCCACGCGGCCGCTGGACGGATCGCGGTGGAACAGCAATATCGTTCGGCGTCGCGCGTTGAGCCACTCGGCCGGCAGCATCGTCTTCAGCACCGGGTCCTCGTTGTATTCGCGCGAGACCACGATCCACATATCGATGCCGGTCTGCGCCATCATATCCGGCAGCAGCGTGTCGAAGCGTTCGGCCAGCAACTGGTTGATCACGGCCGCTTGTTCGCGCAGCGGCAGCACCTGCGCCGGCGCGTGCGCGGCGGCCAGCAACAGGGATAGCGCAAGGAGATATTTTTTCATCCGCTCATTTGACCACAGCGCGTGGCGAAGTCAATCAGCCAGTTGCATGCTTGCCAAAAAAGCATGCCTGCGCTAGGCTGGAGCCATGTCCAAACAAGGAGGAACCATGACCTCGATTTTCTACCTGCATGGCGGTCCCGGAATGAGCGTCGCAGTCGAACGCACGCGCTACCCGCAGGCGCCGCAAGTGCAATGGTGGCAGCAGCCGCCGGCCGCGCCGTGTGCGCCGCATCCCTATCTGGATCTGCTGGAAGCCGCGCTGGTCGAATTGCGCCGCAGCGCGCAGGCGCATGGCGCGCCGATGACGCTGATGGCCAGCTCCTTCGGCGCGCACCTGGCCACCCACCTGGCGCAGCACGCGCCGGAGGCCGTGGAGCGCGTGGTGCTGCTGGCGCCGACATACAACCCCGAACAGGCCGCGCTGCGCTTGGCGCGGCGCGCGCTGGCGGTACACGCAGGCCACGCCGATGCGGACAAGGTGGTGGCGGCGCTGGCCGCCTACGACGCGGCGCCGGGCCGGGCGCGCTTCTGGGACGTGTTCGGCGCGCTGCAATCGCTGCCGGACGTGCCGACGCTGTATTTCGGCCCGAACGCCGGCGATGCGCCGCGCCACTTCGTCGAGGTGCTGCAGCAGCCGGGCGGATTTGATGGCCCAAGCGCGGTCGCCATCTCGGACGATTTCGCCGCCAGTTTCCGGCCACCCGGCCGCAGCGCCTTCAACGGCCCGGTGTCGGTGCTGTTCGGCCGCCACGACCCGATGATCGACGCCGAACACGATGGCCCGATCTGGCGCGCCATCTTCCCGCAGGCCAGCCTGCGCATGGTCGACAGCGGCCACTTCCCGTTGCTGGAAACGTCACTCGAAGCCTGCTTGGAGTAGTCGCCGTCATTCCCGCCTGCGCGGGAATGACGTTGTTTGGCGGCTCAGCGCGAGAAGTACGCGTCGATCTCTTCCAGCGTCTTGCCCTTGGTCTCGGGCAGCAGGAAGGCGGCGGTGAGGAAGTACAGCAGCGCGCAGCCGGCGCCGTAGAAGAACAGCGTGGCGTAACCATACTGTCCGACGGTGGGCAGAAACACCGCCGCAATCACGGTCGACACAAACTGGTTGATCAGCAGCGCCACGCTCATGCCGTTGGAGCGGATACGGTTGGGCATGAGCTCCGACAGCGCCAGCCACACGCACACGCCCGGGCCGACCGCGAAGCTGGCCACGAACAGGCAGATCGCCAGCGCCACCTGCCAGCCGTGCGAGGCCGGCGGCACCGCCGCCAGGTGGGCCTGTTCGATGCGCAGCGGCGCCCCGGCCCCCTCGGCCGGATCGGCGAACGGATTCAGATGCAGGCGGCGGAAAAAGGCGCCGATCACACTGTCCGCCTGCACCGTGTCCTCACGCGCGACATGCAGCAGCGGCAGCGCCGGATCGTCGCTGCGGCGGCTCTGCACATTGGTGAACGGCCCGTAGGAATAGGCGATCGACAGCTGCATGGCCGCGCCGTCGGTCGGGGTGGCGCCCAGCGTGCGCAAGGTCTCCGGGTCGAGACGCAGCTCCAGGCCATCGCCCTGGGCGCGCGCCTGCAGCATGGCGGAGACGTCGCGCTGCTCGCCCTCGACACTGCGGAACAGCAGGCCGGCCGTCACCAGCGCCACCACGATGCCGCCGGTGCCGAGCATCATCAGGAACTTGCGGCCCTTGCGGTCCACCAGCGCCACCGCCACCACCGTCAGCACCGCGTTGAGCACCTTGAGCGCGACGTCGGCCATGTTGGCGGTGGCGCCGGGCAGGCCGGCTTGATTCAAAATCGTGACCACGTAAGCCAGGATGGAGTTGATGCCGGTCGCCTGCGTCAGCGCCAGCACCAGACAGGCCAGCAGGAAGGGCAGCACGTAGCGGCGGCTCAGCAGACGGTCGTTGGCCGCCGCGCCATCGGCCGCGGCGGCGGGCGACAGCGCTTGTTCGATCTCGCGCAGTTCCGCGTCCGCCTCGGCGGCGGGACGGGTGCGCAGCAGCGCGGCGCGGGCCTGCGCGATGCGGCCCTTGCGCGCCAGCCAGCGCGGCGACTCCGACAGCAGCAGCCCTCCCAGCGTGAACACCACCCCCGGCGCAAGGCACATCCAGAAGATGCTGCGCCACGCGTGGTCCTTGGCCGCGAACACGGCGTCGGCGCGCGCCGACGCCTGCAAGGTTTGCGCGGCGGCGGTCGCGGTTTCCACCGCCTGCGCCTGGAACAATCCGATCAGCGCGGCCGCCACCAGGCCGATGGTCAGCAGCAGCTGGAACAGCGCCGCGCCGCGTCCGCGATGGCGCGCGTGCAGGCACTCGGCCAGGTACAGCGGCACCACCACGCCGATCAAGCCGCCGCTGATGCCCTGCAGCAGACGGCCCAGCATCAGCGCCAGGTAGCCGTCGGCCAGCGCGATCAGCGGTATGCTCAGCGTGAACAGTGCGCCGGCCAGCACCATCGCCGCGCGGCGCCCCACCAGGTCCGCCAGCGCGCCGGCGAACAGCGACGACAGCACGGACCCCAGCAGCACCGCCGCCACGATAAAGCCCAGCTGCTGCGCGCTCAGCTTCCACGCCACCGACGCCGTCGACTCCAGATAGGGCAGGGCGCCGGCGATGATGCCGACGTCGATCCCGTACAACAGCCCTCCCATGCCGGCTATGAACAGCAGGAAGCCCATGGCGCGGGCGGGGGCGTTGGACAGGGTGGCTTGCATCGGGACTCCGTTCAGTGGGAAGTAAGATCGATGGCCTGGCCTTCAACGAAGACGGCCACCGGCTGCAGATCGGCATTGAGGACTACGATGTCGGCCCAGGCGCCCGGCGTCAGGCGGCCCCGTTCCGGTTCGCCGATGTAGTCGGCGGGGTAGAGCGACAGGCGGTTGGAGGCGTCGGCCAGGTCCAACCCGAGGCCGACGAAATTGCGCAACGCCTGGTCCATGGTCAGCACCGAACCGGCCAGCGAACCGGTGGCCAGCCGCACGCAGCCCAGGCACTTGTAGACGCGCTGGCTGCCCAAGCCGTACTCGCCGTCCGGCATGCCGGTGGCCGAGGTGGCGTCGGTCACGCCGTACAGGCGCGGGATGGCGCGCAGCGCGGCGCGGATCGCGCCCTCGTGCACATGCTGCAGGTCGGGGATGATCTCGGCGTATTCGGCGTGCGCCAGCGCGGCGCCGGCGATGCCGGGATGGCGGTGGTTGAGCGCCGTCATGCCGTTGAACAGGTGGGTGAAGCCGGCCGCGCCGGCGTTGAGCGCGGCCACGCCGTCCTCGTAGCTGCCGTTGCTGTGGCCCAGCTGCACGCGGATGCCCATTTGCTTGAGCATGGGGATCAGCGCCAGGTGGCCGTCAACTTCGGTGGCGATGGTCAGCGCGCGGATCGGGGCCAGCTCGTGGTAGCTGCGCACCAGCTCCAGGCTGGCCACCGCCACCGCGTCGGCCGGCTGCGCGCCCAGCTTGTGGATGCTCAGGAACGGGCCTTCCAGGTGCACGCCCAGCACGCGCGCCGCGCCGTCCGGGCGCTCGGCGATCACGCCGGCCAGGCCGGTGAGCGCGCGGCGGATCGAATTGTCGGTGGCCGTCATGGTGGTGCCCAGCAGCGCCGTGGTGCCGTGGCGCGCGTGGCTGCGCGCCACCGTGGCGCCGGCGTCGCCGCCCTGCATGATGTCGACGCCGGCGGCGCCGTGCACGTGCAGGTCGATGAAGCCGGGCAGGATGGTCAGGCTGGCGTCTGCGCCGGCGTCTGCGTGGATGGATTGGATGCGCTGGTCGAAGGCGATGCTGCCCGTGATCCAGCCTTGTGGGGTAAGGATTTTGCCGCTGATTGACACTTTTATTCCGCTATCAGGAGTTCGATGCCCGCCGCCAGCAGGCCGTCGCGGTATTCCGCGCTGATGCTGGCGTCGGTAATGACGGTGTGGACGCGGTCCAGCTGCACGATGCGGTGCAGGCTGACGCGCCCGAACTTGGAGGCGTCGGCCAGCACGATGATCTTCTTGGCGCGCTCCACCATCTTGTGGTTCAGGCTAGCCTCGGCCTCGTGGTGGGTGGTGACGCCGAATTGCAGGTCGAGGCCATCGACGCCGAGGAACAGCTTGTCGAAGCTGTAGGCCTGCAGGCAGGCCTCGGCCTGCGTGCCCTGGATCGACAGCGACTGCTTGCGCAGCAGGCCGCCCGTCAGTATCAGGTCGACGCCGGGGGCGTCGGCCAGCTCCCAGGCGATGTTCAGGCCATTGGTCATCACCGTCACGTTCTGCGCCTCGTGCAGGTGGCGCGCCAGCGAGATGGTGGTGGTGCCCGAATCGATGATGATGTTGTCGCCCGGCTGCACCATGCGCGCGGCCCAGGCGCCGATGCGCTCCTTCTGCTCGTGGTTCAGCGCGTCCTTTTGCGGAATGGTCTGCTCGGGCGGCGGCGTGCGCGCCAGCGTGGCGCCGCCGTGGCTGCGCGTGGCCAGGCCTTGCGATTCGAGCGCACTGAGGTCGCTGCGGATGGTGACGGCGGACACGCCCAACTGGTCCACCAGCGCGGCCACCTGGACCGAGCCGTGACGGGTGAGCGCCTGCAGGATGGAGGCGCGGCGTTGACTGGTATTTCGCATTGTTCTGCTGTCAGATGATCAAAGATGTCGAGCTTAACAGATCGCGGCCGCGCTGCCAGCAGGCGCGGGGGCATTTGACGCGGAATCGTGCGCGGTGTTGCGGTCGCAGGCGCGCGCATATTGCGCCAGCACGCGGCCGATTTTGTGCTCCAGCAGCGCCTCGGCCCTGGCGGCCAGCTGGCCTTGCAGCACCTGCAGATACTGCTCCGGCAGGTGTTGGCTCAGCAGCGACAGCGGGATCGCCAGCGCATCGAGGTTGGTGCACAGGCGCTCGACGGCGGCCGTCACCGCCGGCTCGCCCCAGTAGTAGCGGCAGCGGTCACTGAGGCCGTAGCGGCGCAGCAGGCGCTGTTCGGCGCTGCTGCCGGGGTAGTGTTTGGACCAGTGCTTGGGCTGCGCCAGCATGGTCTCGTCGAGCACCTGCATCAGGCGCGAGGCCTGGCCGGCCGGCACCAGCTCCTCCTCGATGCGGCACAGCGCCTGCAGGCCCTCGCGCAGCGCGAAGGTGGCCGCCGGGCCGACCTTGAGGATGGCGAAGTGGTCGCGCACCATTTCGTGCAGCGCCGATTCGCGCTGGTAGTCGGTGGAGTGGGCCTCGAACACCAGGCCAGGCTGGCCGGCCACGAAGGCCGACAGCGCGACCGCCTGCGCCGCGTCGTAGTGCTGGATGTGGGTGTGGTCGAAGTCCACGCCCGGCTGCACCACCATCGCGATCACGCGGCGCCAGGCGTCGTGCAGCTCCATCGCGAAGAAGGCAAGGCGATGCACGTCCAGCGTGCGCGCGGCGGCCTTGGGCGAGGTGACCGCGCCGGCCTGCGCCAGGTTCGCTTCGCCGCCGGGGATAGGCACTTCGGTGCCGATCACGTACACCGGCGGCGGCAGGCCGGCCTGCGCGGCCGCCTGCTCGGCCACCGCGCACAGGCGCGCCGAGCGCGCGGCGATGGTCTCGTCGCTCAGGTGCTGCGGATCGTCGGCGCAGCGCATGCTGCAATCGAGGTGGATCTTGTGGAAGCCCGCGGCGGCGTAGGCGGCGATCAGCGTCTCCGCGTGCTGCATGGCGGTGGCCGCGTCCAGTCCCTGCCAGGCGTTGGGGCCGAGATGGTCGCCGCCCAGCACCAGCCGCTCCAGCGGGAAGCCCTGGCCCTGCGCCAGGTTGTGCACATAGTCGCGGAAGGCGGACGGCGTCATTCCGGTGTAGCCGCCGAACTGGTCGACCTGGTTCGAGGTGGCCTCCACCAGCAGCACGGTGCCGTAGTCGGCCGCCACCCGCATCGCCGCGCGCAGCACGCTCGGATGGCTGCAGCACACGCTGTACAAGCCGACGGCCTGGCCGCGCCGGTGGGCGGCGACGATCTGCTGGACGGGGGACAGGGATTCGGTAGTTTTCATGGTCGCTTGCTTGGTCGGTTGCTTGATCGGTCGATGACGGATCAGGGGTTGGGGAACTGCTGGCGGGCGAGCAGCGCGGCGCCGCGCGCGCCGCCGGCGTCGCCGAACTTGGGCGGCAGGATGGGCGGCACGCGCACGCCGGGGAACAAGTGGCGGCGCATCGCGGCCGGCAGCTGGTCGTACAGGTGGGCCAGTTGCGACAGGCCTCCGCCCAGCACGATCGCGTGCGGGTCCAGCGTCAGTACCAGCGTGGCCAGCGCGTGGCCCAGCAGGTCGGCGTGCAGCGCCATGGTCCTGGCGGCGATGGCCGAACCGGCGCGCGCCTGCGCCACGATGGCCGCCGGCGTTTCGTCGCCGCCGCCCAGGTGCAGATGCAGCCGGCTCATGCCGGGGCCGGAGACGTAGCGCTCCAGGCAGCCGCGCCGTCCGCAAGGGCAGTCGAGCACCGGCAGCGCGGCGGCGGCCGATGGCGGCGACAGCTGCGCGGCCGGCAGCGGCCAGTGGCCCCATTCGCCGGCCACGCCGTTGGCGCCGCGCAGCAGGCGGCCGTCGACGCAGTAGCCGCCGCCGGCGCCGGTGCCGATGATGGCGCCGAACATGGTCGGCTGGCCGTGCGCCGCGCCGCCTTGCGCCTCCGACAGCGCGAAGCACTGGCAGTCGTTGCCGATGGCGACCGGGCGCTCCAGTGCGTCCTTGAGCGCGTTGGCCACGGCGCGGCCGTTCAGCGCCGGCACGTTGGAACTGAGCTGACGCCCGGTGGCGCTGTCGATCACGCCCGGCAGGCCAACGCCCACCGGCGCCCGCAGGCCCAGCGCCTTGTCGGCGCGGCCGACCAGGCCCTGGATCGCCAGCAGGAACTCGGCGAAATCGGTGCCCGGCGTGGCGATGCGCTCGCGGTGGACCTCTTTCAGTTCATGGCCCGCTTCGGCAAACGCCACCAGCTCGATCTTGGTGCCGCCGATGTCGATGCCGTGATAGCCGCGTGGTTCAGAATTCGTCATGGCGGTAGATGGTGACGCCCTGCACGACACGGTTGACGGTGCCGCCGGCGAAAGGATTATCGGGACGCAGCTGCAGCAGCGCCGACTGGTGCAGCGCATACTGCTGCGCCATCAGCAGCCACAAAGGCGCCAGCCACGCATCGGGCCAGGCCGGCGCATCGATGCCGATGTCGGCGCCGGCGCCCACGGTCAGGCAGCGGCCCGCCACCTGGTCGCGCTGGAGCTCGAGCAGCAGGTCGTGCTCATAGCGGCGCGACAGCGGATCGGAACTGCGGAACAGCACCACCAGCGTCTCGGCGTTGAGCGCGGCCTTGGGGCCGTGGCGGAAACCGAGCGCGCTGTTGGCCATCGCCAGCACGCTGCCGGCGGTCAGTTCGAGGATCTTGAGCGCGGCCTCCTTGGCCAGCGCTTCCAGCGGGCCGCTGCCCAGGTAGACCACGCGCGACACGCGCTGCGCGGCCAGTTCCGCCACCGGCGCCGACCACGCGGCCAGCGCCTGCTCGCCCAGCGTCGCCAGCGTGTCGAGGCGCTCCGGCTGGAAGTCGGGATCGAGCACGCACAGCGCCGCCAGCAGCATGCAGGTGAAGCTGGAGGTCATGGCGAAGCCGCGGTCGCAGCTGGCGGCCGGCATCATCAGGTTGAAACTGGCGGCGTCGCCCTCGGCCTGCGTGGCCAGCGCGCCGTCGGCGTTGCAGGTGATGTTGAGGAAGCGCGCGGTCGGCACCATGTCGCGCACCAGCTGCACGGCCGCCGTGCTTTCCGGGCTATTGCCGCTGCGGGCGAAGGACACCACCAGCGTCGGCGCGCTGCGCTCCAGGTACAGCGCCGGATGCGTCAGCAAACTGGTGGTCGAGATGGCGCGTACCTGGCACGGCCAGGCCGCGTTGATTTCGTCGGCGATGATCTCGCCCACATAGGCCGAGCTGCCGGCGCCGGTCAGGATCACGCGCTGCTGCGGATTGCCCAGGGTGTCGCCGAGGAAGGCGGCGATGCTGTCTTTTTCGGCGGCGAGATGCGCCGCCAGTTCGCGCCAGAGGGCTGGCTGATGGACGATTTCTTCGGCGGTATCGAGGCCGCCGATATCGCGCCAGGCTTGGGGGGCACGCTGGAGTAGGTTGGTCATCGAAAGAATTAGTCTGGTTAGGTCATCGAAAGAATAAGGTTTAATTTTCGAAATGTCAAATTCGAAAGCGAAAAGAAAGTTATGGCATCGGCGCAACAACGTCTGTTGTACCAGTTTTGCCACGTAAACGAAAGTTTGTTATTCGATCAACTATCAATACGAAAGATTTGCCGCATATTTTTAAAATTTTCGCTTTCTTTTTGTTGACCTGCTTTGTTTTTATTCCTAGAGTAATTGCATCGCAACGGTTTTTCTTTCGAGAAGCAAACTATGAAACAGATTTTCGCCACCGCCGCCTTGCTGGCCAGCGCCCCCCTGCTGGCCGCCCCGATCGGCAATTTGCGCACCGTCACCGCAGGCGCCGGCCAGCAGTGGGACCTGCTTACCGACACCGGCGCCCACATACAGGTTAGCCTGCCGCGCGCCGACGTGCTGCATATTTGGGCCGGGCCCAAATCCGGCCTGACCGGCGCCGGCGACAAGGCCGCGCCCATCGTCGTCGCCACGCCGGCCGCCACGGTGGAGCACAGCGTCAGCGAGCAGACCGACCATATCCTGATCCGCACGCCGGCCCTGAGCCTGCGCATCGACCGCAAGCCGCTGCGTTTCAGCCTGTTCCGCGCCGGCGACGCCCAGCCGCTGTGGCGCGAGATCCAGCCGCTGGAACTGGGCGACAAGCAAAGCGTGCAGACGCTAAGCAGCGACAAGGCCGAGCGCTTCTTCGGCGGCGGCCAGCAGAACGGCCGCTATGAATTCAAGGGCAAGCAGCTGCAGGTGTCGTACTCCGGCGGTTGGGAAGAGGGCGACCGTCCCAGCCCCGCGCCGTTTTTGATGAGCTCACGCGGCTGGGGCATGCTGCGCAACACCTGGTCCGACGGCAGCTACGATCTGCGCCAGAACGACCAGATATCGCTGGAGCACGACGAGGCGCGCTTCGACGCCTACTACTTCGTCGGCAAGGATCTGCGCGACGTGCTGGCCCGCTACACCGAGTGGACCGGCCGCGCGCGCATGCTGCCGCGCTGGGCGCTGGAATACGGCGACGCCGATTGCTACAACGACGGCGACAACGTCAAGAAGCCGGGCACCGTGCCCAAAGGCTGGAGCGACGGCCCGACCGGCAAAACGCCGGACGTGATCGAGAGCGTGGCGCGCCAGTACCGCGAGCACGACATGCCGGGCGGCTGGATACTGCCGAACGACGGCTACGGCTGCGGCTATTCGGCGCTGCCGGAGACGGTGCAGGGCCTGGCCAAGTATGGCTTCCGCACCGGCCTGTGGACCGAGAACGGCGTCGAGAAAATGGCGTGGGAAGTCGGCACCGCCGGCACCCGCGTGCAGAAGCTGGACGTGGCCTGGACCGGCAAGGGCTATCAGTTTTCGCTGGACGCCAACAAGTCGGCCTACGACGGCATCCTGAATAACTCCGATGGCCGTCCGTTCATCTGGACCGTGATGGGCTGGGCCGGCACCCAGCGCTACGCGGTCACCTGGACCGGCGACCAAAGCGCCAGCTGGGACTACATCCGCTGGCACGTGCCGACGCTGATCGGCTCCGGCCTGTCCGGCCAGGCCTACGCCACCGGCGACGTCGACGCCATCTTCGGCGGCAGCCCGGAGACCTACACGCGCGACCTGCAGTGGAAGAGCTTCACGCCGGTGCTGATGGGGATGTCCGGCTGGGCGGCTGCGGAGCGCAAACATCCGTGGTGGTTCGCCGAGCCGTATGTCAGCATCAACCGCCGCTACCTGAAGCTGAAGATGCGCCTGACGCCCTACATGTACACGCTGATGCGCGAGACGGAGCAGAGCGGCGCGCCGCTGGTGCGCGGCCTGATGTGGGACAACCCGGACGATCCGGCGGCCTACACCGAAGCCTACAAATACCAGTACCTGCTGGGCCGCGACCTGCTGGTGGCGCCGGTGTACCGCAGCCAGGCGGTCAGCCAGGGCTGGCGCCGCGCCATCCACCTGCCGCAGGGCCGCTGGTTCGACTACTGGGACGGCCGCCAGGCCACGGCCGGCAAGGGCGGGCGCGATATCGACCTCGCCGTCACGCTGGACAAGCTGCCGGTGTTCGTGCGCGCCGGCGCCATCCTGCCGATGTACCCGGAGATGCTGTACGACGGCGAAAAGCCGAAGGACGTGCTGACGCTGGACCTGTATCCGCAAGGCGCCTCCGAATTCACGCTGTACGAAGACGACGGCAACACCCGCAAATACCAGGAGGGCGCCTACAGCCAGCAGCTGATCCGCATGAACGCCGCCGGCGACGGCGTGCAGGTCGAGGTCGAACCGGTGGTGGGCAGCTATGCCGGCCAGCCCGCGCGCCGCGCCTATGCCTTGCGCATGTTGTCCCGCCAGCGTCCGGCCGCCGTCAGCACCGGCAGCGCCGTGCTGCCGCCGCTGGCCGACCGCGCCGCCTTCGACGCCGCCGCCGAAGGCTGGTACTTCGACGCCGCCGAGCGACTGGGCACGCTGCACGTCAAGACGGCCAGCCAGGACATCCGCCAGCCGCTGCGCTTCAACGTGCAAGCCGGCGCGCCAACGGTGGCCGACGACGCCTTCCCGTCCGCGCCGGTGCTGGGCCGCGCCATTCCGGCCGACGCCATGATGGTGATGAATCGTCCGTCCGAGGAAACCGGCTACCCGCTGGAAAACGCCTTCGACAACAACCCCGCCACCTGGTTCCGCACCACGCGCAGCCCGGCGGTGCAGGGCGGGCCGCACGAATGGGTGATCGGCTTCACCGAGCGCCGCCTGATCGACGGCATAGAGATCGCACCGCGCAACGACCAGCACTGGCAGCACGGCCAGATCCGCGACTACGAGATCTACATGGGCGACAACAACGGCGACTGGGGCCAGCCGATCAAGCGCGGCCAGCTCAAACTCCAGAAGGAAGCGCAGACCATCAGCTTCCCGCCGGCCGCCGGCCGCCTGCTGCGCTTCCGCGTCATGAGCACGCAGAACCCCGAAGGCGACGGCGCCTCCGCCACCGATCCGATGGTCACCGCCGTCGGCACGCCGGCAGCGCGCGCCTACAACGCCGCCGTGCCGAGCGAGGTGCAGCCGGTCACGCTGTCCGAGTTCCGCGTGATGGCCTACCAGCCGAAGGAAGGCCCGGAAGTACAGCAGTTCCTGTCCGACCTGGCCTTGCCCAAGGGTGTCAGCCGCGACCAGCCGGTCCACGGCAAGGAGATGCGCATGAACGGCCTGTGGTTCCGCAAGGGCTTGGGCGTCGGCCCATCCAGCCGCGTGGACCTGCAATTGTCCGGCAACTGGAACCTGCTGCGCGCCGACCTTGGCGTGGATGACAGCTGCCGCAGTGCGGGCGGTTTGCAGTTCCAGGTCTGGAGCGGCGAGCGGCTCCTGTACGACAGTGGCCTGATCGCCGCGCCGGCCGTCGTCAAGCCGGAAATCGATGTGCGCGGACTGAGTCAACTCAGCCTGCGCACCCTGGGCGCGCGCGGCAGCAAGCCGGCCCAGGTCTGCGGCAACTGGGCCAACGCGGTCCTGATCGGCACCGAGGGCAGCACCGTCCGGCCACACTGACCTCACCTCAATTTTTACAAGAAAGAGCCCCTCTTCGGATCGGGGAGGGGCTGTTGCAGCCTCAATAAACCACTAATAACAGGGAGACTATGATGCACATGAAAAAACTGGTGGCCGCGATGGTGGCGGTGGGTCTGGCTTCGGCCGCGTTGGCAGCCGACGATCTGGACGAGCAGGGACAAAAGAGCGCCAAGGAGGACAAGATCCCTCGGGTCGAAGTGACCGGCTCCAGCCTGAAACGCATCAACGCCGAAACCGCGTCGCCGGTGCAGGTGATCGACGCCAAGCAGATCGAAAACATGGGCGCCCGCACGCTGCTGCAGGTGCTGGACAACCTGCCGGCCGCGCGCCCCGCCCAGCAGGACTTCCGCTCGATGTTCACCGGCTCCGACGGCGCCTCGCAGGCGAACCTGCGCGGCCTGGGCGCGCAGGGCACGCTGGTGCTGCTGAACGGCCGCCGGCTGTCGTTCTACGGCGCGCCGGCCGGCTTCCAGACCATGTTCGTCAACATCGACGCCATCCCGGCCGCCGCCATCGAGCGCATGGAGGTGCTGACCGACGGCGCCTCGGCCGTCTACGGTTCGGATGCGGTGGCGGGCGTGATCAACGTGATCACCAAGAAGAGCTACAAGGGCCTGGAGGCCCGCGCCACCGCCGACACCTCGAGCAACGTCAGCGCCTACGGCGAGCGCCAGGCCAACGTCATCTACGGCCTGGGTGATTTGAACAGCGACGGCTACAACGTCTACGGCTCGGTCAACGTCTACCAGCGCGACCGCATCGCGCTGGCAGACACTTACCTGAAGCGCCCCGACTACTTCTACGTCAACAACCCAACCTTCGTCTCCGGCATGCGCATCGGCACCGGCAGCGAGCCTGGCGTGATGAATCCGGGTACGCTGTTCGTCTTCGATAAATCCAAGAACAACGCCCGCACCCAGCGCGCCGTCAACGGCTGCAACACCTCCATCACCGAGGCCGCCGGCAGCCGCTGCGTGTGGAACACGCTGCCGTACCAGCTCGACACCGGTCCCACGTCGGATCGCGTCACCGGCTACCTCAGTGGCCGCATGAAGCTCGGCGGCGACCTGGAAGGCTTTGCCGAAGCGGCCTACACCCACATCAAGCTGCGCGGCGAGAACGGCCCGCGCAGCTTCAACAGCGGCAGCACCAGCAACTGGTTCGCGCGCAACACCGGCACCACGCTCAACACCTTCGTCACGCCGTACCTCGGCCCGAACAACGTCTACCTGAAGGGCAAGCTCGATGCCGACATGGCGGCCAAGATGGGCGGCGCCGCAGGCCTGAACTACATCATGCTCGACGCGCCGGGCCACTTCGGCCAGACCAACGAGGACGACAACTACCGCGGGCTGGTCGGTCTGCGCGGCAGCATCGGCGGCGGCTGGGACTTCGAGACGGCGCTCAGCGTGGCGGGTAGCCACTCGACGCTGTACCAGACGATTAACATCAACACACAGGGCTTCGCCAAGGCCTTCGGCCCGTTCACCACCGACGCGGCGACCGGCCGCACCTACATCGCCGACAACCCGGCCTACAAGTTCGGTGAAATCAGCGACGCCAATGGCGCGCTGCTGCGCGCAGCCTATCCGACCTTCGACATCCAGTCCTGGACCAAGTTGATCACCTGGGACGGCAAGATCGAAGGCACCATCGCCAAGCTGGGCGAACGCGAAGTGCGCGCCGCCTTCGGCGTGAACCTGATGCGCGAGAGCTTCTACACGCCCGGTAATCAGGACGCGGCCGACGGCCACATCACGCAGCAGGGTGGCTCCTGGTTCGACGGCCAGCGCAACGTGGCCGCCGTGTTTGGCGAGGTGGTGGTGCCGGTCACCGACACGCTGGAAGTGAACGCCGCCGCGCGCCTGGACAAGTACCCGAACTTCGCCGCCAACCTGGCGCCCAAGATCGGCGTGCTGTGGCGCGCGCGTCCCGAGGTGATGGTGCGCGGCACCTACTCGGAGGGCTTCCGTGCGCCCAACCTGGCCGAATCGGGTAGCGGTGGCGTGTTCGCACAGGTGGGCGGTATCCGCGACACCGTGCGCTGCGACGAGACCAACGCGATGGCCAAGGTGCTGATGAAATCCGTCTCGCCAGCCGAGGTGGAACTGGGCAAGAACCTGCTCAATTCGAACTGCTCGACCACGGTCGGCGGCCTGACGCCGCCCAACCCGTCGCTGCGCCCGGAGAAGGCCAAGATATCCACCGCAGGCCTGGTGCTGCAGCCGGTGAAGGACGTCAGCATCTCGGTCGATTACTGGTTCGTCTATCGCCGCAACGAGATCGTGCGCCAGGACTTCAACGAACTGTTCACGCAACTGGTGGACAAATACGGGCCGACGCTGGCCGGCACCGCCGCTGCGATCCGCAATCCGATCTCCGATGCCGACCGCGGCAACATGGCGGCGGTCGCCGCCATGTGTAACAACCCCGCCAACGCTGCGGCTTGTTCCGGCGGCGTGCCGAAGTACTCGGTCGGCAACCTGGGTGGCCTGATCAACTCCTACTCGAACCGCGGCCGCACGCTGCTCGACGGGGTCGACATCGATGCCCGCACCCGCTTTTCGCTGGGCGAGTACGGCAAGTTAAACACCGGCGTGTCGGCCACCATCCGCCGGCGCGAGACCTACAACTCGGAAGACGGCACCGGCTTCACCGGCAACGTGGTCGGCTTCTACGACTCGCCACGCGTGCGCGCCACCTTCAATGCCGATTGGGCGTACCGCAACTTCGTCACCAGCATGTTCGTCAACTACACCGGCAAGACCAAATGGGCTTACGGCCCTTGGGACAAGGACAACACGCCGGAAAAATGCACTGCCGCCTCGGTCGCACTTCCCGAGAACCTGTGCGGCGGCGCGCCGTCGTACTACACGGTCAACCTGGGCTTGAACTGGAAGCCGATGAAGCACCTGGAGCTGGGCCTGAACATCAAGAACCTGCTGAACAAGCAGCCGAGCTACGATCCGAACGGCTGGGAAGGTTATAACCACAGCCAGAACCTGTTCGGCCGCATGTACTCGTTCTCGGCGAACTACAAGTTCTTCTGACCCGCTACAATCAACGATCACTTCCAAGGAAGAACTGATGGACAGACAATTCAATCGGCGCGATTTCCTCACTGCGGGAGCCGCGCTTGCGGGCAGCTTGATGCTGCCGAAGGTGTTCGCCGCCACGCGTGAGCGGGTGCGCATCGGCATGATAGGCACCGGCATGCGCGGCCAGGTGCTGCTGCAGGAACTGCTGCGCCGCGACGACGTCGAAGTTGTCGCGCTGTGCGACATCGATCCGGCCATGCTGGGCCGCGCGCTCAAGCAAGTGGAAAAATCCGGCAAGGCCAAGCCCAAAACCTTCGGCGAGGACAGCGACCCGCAAGCCTACAAGCGTATGCTGGACGCCGGCGCGCTGGATGGCGTGATCATCGCCACGCCATGGGAATGGCACGCACCGATGGCCATCGCCGCCATGCAGGCCAAGGTGCCCGTGGGCTGCGAGGTGGTGGCCGGCATCACGCTGCAGGACCACTGGGATGTGCTGAACACCCAACTGAAGACCAACACGCCGTATATGCTGCTGGAGAACGTGTGCTTCCGCCGCGACGTCATGGCGGTGCTGCAGATGGTGCGTTCCGGCTTGTTCGGCGAGCTGGTACACCTGCAGGGAGGCTACCAGCACGACCTGCGCGCGGTGAAGTTCACCAACGGCGATCCGGCCAAGCCGTATGGCGGCGTGGACTTCGGCGCCAAGGGCTGGTCGGAAGCGAAGTGGCGCACCGAGCACTCGGTGCAGCGCAACGGCGAGCTGTATCCCAGCCACGGCATCGGCCCGTGCGCGATGTACGCCAACATCAACCGCGGCAACCGCTTCACCCGCATCAACAGCTTCGCCACCAAGGCGCGCGGCCTGCACGACTACATCGTCAAGCAGCCCGGCGGCGCGGCCAGTCCGAGCGCGAAGGTGCAGTTCAAGCTGGGCGACGTGGTCACCACCACGCTGGCCTGCGAGAACGGCGAGACCATCATGCTGCAGCACGACACCTCGCTACCGCGCCCGTATTCATTGGGCTTCCGCGTGCAGGGCACGGACGGGCTGTGGATGGACGTGAACCATTCCATCCACATCGAGGGCAAGAGCAAGCCGCACCAGTGGGAGGACTTCCAGCCCTGGCAGGACAAGTACGACCATCCGCTGTGGCGCAAACACGCCAGGGACGCGGAGGGCGCCGGCCATGGCGGCATGGACTTCTTCGTCATTCAGTCCTTCATCGAGGCGCTAAAGGCGAGGGCGCCGATGCCGATCGATATCTACGACGCGGTGACGTGGAGCGCCATCTCGCCGCTGTCGGAGCAGTCTATCGCGCAGAACTTCCAGACGCTGGACTTCCCCGACTTCACGGCCGGGGCCTGGAAGACGCGCAAGCCGATCTTCGCGCTGTAAGGTAGGTTACAATCTGCTGCGCCTAAACCCAGCACCAGCAGATTGAACTCCTACATGCCATCACGCCGCCTTTCCCTTGTCGCTTTAACCATCTTCGCCGCAGCCGCCATGGTCGGCTGCAAGACCAATCCTTCGATTGAAACCCCTTCGGCGCCGCTGGCGGTGCCGGAGCCGCTGCCGCCCAAGAAGATCAAGATCGGCCTGGCGCTGGGCGGCGGCGCCGCACGCGGCTTCGCCCACATCGGCGTGATCAAGGCGCTGGAGGCGCAGGGCATCTACGCCGACATCGTGGTCGGCACCAGCGCCGGCAGCGTGGTCGGCGCGCTGTACGCGGCCGGCAACAGCGGCTTCCAGTTGCAGAAGGTGGCGATGGAGATGGACGAGGCGGCGATCTCCGACTGGGCCGTGCCGCTGTTCGGCAAAAGCTCCGGCGTGCTGAAAGGCGAGGCGCTGCAGACCTACGTCAACAAGGCGGTCAACAACCAGCCGATCGAGAAGCTCAAGATTCCGTTCGGCGCGGTGGCATCGGACCTGAAGACCGGCCAGCCCATCCTCTTCCAGCGCGGGAACACGGGCATGGCGGTGCGGGCGTCGTCCTCGGTGCCGGGCGTGTTCCAGCCGGTGGTCATCAACGGCCGCTCCTACGTGGACGGCGGCCTGGTGGCGCCGGTGCCGGTGCGCTTCGCGCGCGACATGGGCGCGGACTTCGTCATCGCCGTCAACATCTCCACCCAGGCCGACGTGCAGGCCACCGTCAGTTCGCTCGACGTGATCATGCAGACCTTCAGCATCATGGGCCAGCGCATCAACCAGTACGAATTGAAGGATGCGGACGTGGTCATCTCGCCTAGCCTGGGCAAGATGGCGGGCAACGACTTCGCCGGCCGCAACCAGGCGATCCTGGCGGGCGAACAGGCCGCCGCGCAGGTGATGGCGCAGATCAAGCAGAAACTGGAAGCCAAGCGCAAACCATAGCGGTACAATATCCGGTCCAAGAATAAGGAAGAGCACATGCAAACCAAACCATACCTGTCGCTTGCCGACATCAAGAAGATCGCCGCCGGCGCCGAAGCCGAGGCAGTGGCCCATAACTGGCCGGTCGTGATCGCCATTGTGGACGACGGCGGCCATCTGCTGTGGCTGCAGCGCCAGGACGGCGCCGCGCCGCTGTCGTCGCACATCGCGCCGGCCAAGGCGCGCGTGTCGGCGCTGGGCCGCCGCGAATCGAAGATCTATGAAGACATGATCAACAACGGCCGCACCGCCTTCCTGAGCGCTCCGGCGCCGATGGCGGACGGCCTGCTGGAAGGCGGCGTGCCCATCATCGTTGACGGCCATGTGGTAGGCGCCGTCGGCGTCTCGGGCGTCAAGTCGGCCGAGGATGTGCAGGTCGCCAAGGCCGGCATCGCCGCGCTGAACTAAGCAACACCGTCCCACAAGAATGCCGCCTGGCTCAAAACCAGGCGGCATTTTCTATTGGAGAATCAAGGCAGCATGCAGACCGCATGTCTATAATGTGATATCGCCAGCGATATCGCTGCGATGCCATGACACCTGCGTTGCTTGACGACGTGTCCGTTTGGGAAGCGTATTTGCGAGGAGACGGTGATGGCCGCAAAAAGTGATAGCAAAGTTCGGGCAATTCTTGCTCGTCCTTATGTGCGCAGACTCCTGCCGGACGAAGCGGGTGGCTACGCCGCCTATATCCATGAGTTTCCAGGATGCGTTGCCGAGGGCAAGACTGCCGATGAGGCATTGTTTAATTTGGATAAAGCTGCCGCGTCATGGCTCGCTACAGCTGCCGGCCGAGTCGACACCAAAGTCCAGCGCCAATATTGCAAGTAAATAAAGCGCCCCCGCCAGTGGGGATTTTGCAGGTATTTCGCCGGCGGTCCATTGCCAAGCAGGGGAGATTTGGTTATAATTCAAAGGTTTAGCCAATCTCACCTCTACCGTAGCGACTACCACTCACTCCATCATCAATTGACCTTCCACCCCGGCCTGCGACGGCGGGGGACACACGACGGTCGTCTGACGTGGCGCAGCTACGGTAACTTTATCAGGAGTTGCCCTTGCCGCCATTTTTTTCTGGCCCTGCCGTTCCAGCCATACTGGCCCTCGCTGACGGAACCATTTTCAAAGGTTTTTCGATCGGCGCCGCCGGCCATACGACCGGCGAAGTGGTCTTTAACACTTCCATGACCGGCTATCAGGAAATCCTGACCGATCCCTCCTACAGCCGCCAGATCGTCACGCTGACGTATCCGCATATCGGCAATACCGGCGTCAACCCGGAAGACGTCGAATCGACCAAAGTCCACGCAGCCGGTTTAATCATCCGTGACCTGCCGCTGATGGCGTCCAATTTCCGCTCCACCCAGTCGCTGTCCGACTACCTGAAGGCCGAGAACATCGTCGCCATCGCCGGTATCGACACCCGCAAGCTGACCCGCATCCTGCGCGAGAAGGGCGCCCAATCCGGCGCCATCCTGGTGGGCACCCAGGGCAACGAGCCGTCCGCGACGCAAGCGCTGGACCTGGCCCGCTCCTTCCCCGGAATCACCGGCATGGACCTGGCCAAAGTCGTCACCGTCAAGTCGCAGTACGAGTACACCGAAACCGAATGGACGCTGGGCCAAGGCTACGGCAAGCTCGTAGATCCCAAGTTCCACGTGGTCGCCTACGACTTTGGCGTCAAGCGCAACATCCTGCGCATGCTGACCGCGCGCGGCTGCAAGGTCACCGTGGTGCCGGCGCAAACTTCCGCCGCCGACGTGCTGGCCCTGAACCCGGACGGCGTGTTCCTGTCGAACGGCCCAGGCGATCCTGAGCCGTGCGACTACGCGATCGCCGCCGCCAAGGTCTTCATGGAGAAGAAGCTGCCGCTGTTCGGCATCTGCCTCGGTCACCAGATCATGGGCCTGGCCTCGGGCGCGAAGACGCTGAAGATGAAGTTCGGCCACCACGGCGCCAACCACCCGGTGCAGGACCTGGACAGCAAACAAGTGCTGATCACGTCCCAGAACCACGGCTTCGCCGTCGACCCGGACACCTTGCCGGCCAACTGCCGCGTAACCCACAAATCGCTGTTCGACGGTTCGCTGCAGGGCTTCGCCCGCACCGACACGCCGGCCTTCTGCTTCCAGGGCCACCCTGAAGCATCGCCCGGCCCGACTGACGTCGCTTACCTGTTTGACCGCTTCATCGGCATGATGGAAGCAACGGAGAAAAAATAAGATGCCTAAACGTACAGACATTAAAAGTATTCTGATTATTGGCGCTGGCCCGATCATCATCGGCCAGGCTTGCGAGTTCGATTATTCCGGCGCACAGGCCTGCAAGGCCCTGCGCGAAGAGGGCTACAAAGTCATCCTGGTCAACAGCAATCCAGCGACCATCATGACCGACCCGGAAATGGCCGACGTCACCTACATCGAGCCTATCACCTGGCAAGTCGTCGAGCGCATCATCGCCAAGGAAAAGCCGGACGCGATCCTGCCGACCATGGGCGGCCAGACCGCGCTGAACTGCGCGCTGGACCTGCATCGCCACGGCATCCTGGACAAGTACAAGGTTGAACTGATCGGCGCCACCCCGGAAGCCATCGACAAGGCCGAGGACCGCTCCAAGTTCAAGGACGCGATGACCAAGATCGGCCTGGGTTCGGCCAAGTCGGGCGTTTCGCACACCATGGAAGAATCGTGGGCCGTGCAGCGCACGCTGGGCTTCCCGGTCATCATCCGTCCGTCGTTCACGATGGGCGGCACCGGCGGCGGCATCGCCTACAACGAAGAAGAATTCGAGACCATCTGCAAACGCGGCCTGGAAGCTTCGCCGACCTCCGAACTGCTGATCGAAGAATCGCTGATCGGCTGGAAGGAGTACGAGATGGAAGTGGTGCGCGACAAGGCGGACAACTGCATCATCATCTGCTCGATCGAAAACCTGGACCCGATGGGCGTGCACACCGGCGACTCGATCACCGTGGCGCCAGCGCAGACGCTCACCGACAAGGAATACCAGATCATGCGCAACGCCTCGCTGGCGGTGCTGCGTGAAATCGGCGTCGACACCGGCGGCTCCAACGTGCAGTTCTCGATCAACCCGGCCGACGGCCGCATGATCGTCATCGAAATGAATCCGCGCGTATCGCGTTCGTCGGCACTGGCGTCGAAGGCCACCGGCTTCCCGATCGCGAAAGTGGCGGCCAAGCTGGCTGTGGGCTTCACGCTCGACGAACTGCGCAACGAGATCACCGGCGGCGCGACCCCGGCCTCGTTCGAACCGTCGATCGACTACGTCGTCACCAAGATCCCGCGCTTCACGTTC
The DNA here is from genome assembly GCF_059422325.1 of Duganella sp. GW821-FHT01E12. Taxonomy (NCBI): domain Bacteria; kingdom Pseudomonadati; phylum Pseudomonadota; class Betaproteobacteria; order Burkholderiales; family Oxalobacteraceae; genus Duganella; species Duganella sp. GW821-FHT01E12. The sequence goes on from NZ_JBWKWR010000004.1 coordinate 522,951, forward strand.
GAGAAGTTCCCGACCGCCGACCACCACCTGACCACGCAAATGAAATCGGTCGGCGAAGTGATGGCGATCGGCCGCACCTTCCAGGAATCGTTCCAGAAAGCGCTGCGCGGCCTGGAAGTGGGCGTCGATGGCCTGAACGAAAAAACCAAGGACCGCGAGAAGATCGAAGAGGAACTGGGCGAGCCTGGTCCTGAGCGCATCTGGTACGTGGGCGACGCGTTCGCCCAGGGCTTCACGCTGGAAGAAGTGCACAACCTGACCAGGATCGATCCGTGGTTCCTGATCCAGATTAAAGAGATCGTGGACCTGGAACTGTGGATGGACACGCAGAAGCTGGAGCAGATCGACCGCAACACGCTGTACAAGCTGAAGCAAAAGGGTTTCTCGGATCGCCGCCTGGCCTTCCTGCTGCAGACCGATGCCAAGACCGTGCGCGCCAAGCGCCATGAGCTCAACATCCGTCCCGTGTACAAGCGCGTGGACACCTGCGCGGCGGAGTTCTCGACCAACACCGCCTACATGTACTCGACCTACGATGAAGAGTGCGAGTCCAACCCGACCGACAAGAAGAAGATCATGGTGCTGGGCGGTGGCCCTAACCGTATCGGCCAGGGTATCGAATTCGACTACTGCTGCGTGCACGCGGCGCTGGCGATGCGCGAAGACGGCTACGAGACCATCATGGTCAACTGCAATCCGGAGACCGTGTCGACCGACTACGATACCTCCGACCGCCTGTACTTCGAGTCGCTGACCTTGGAAGACGTGCTGGAAATCGTCGAACTGGAAAAACCGGTCGGCGTGATCGTGCAGTACGGCGGCCAGACCCCGTTGAAACTGGCGCTGGACCTGGAAGCGAACGGTGTGCCTATCGTCGGCACCTCGCCGGACATGATCGACGCCGCCGAAGACCGCGAGCGTTTCCAGCAGCTGCTGCACAAGCTGAATCTGCGCCAGCCGCCTAACCGCACCGCGCGCACCGAAGCCGACGCCCTGGCGCTGGCACAGGAAATCGGCTACCCGCTGGTGGTGCGTCCTTCCTACGTGCTGGGCGGCCGCGCGATGGAAATCGTCCACGAGCAGCGCGACCTGGAGCGCTACATGCGCGAAGCGGTCAAGGTATCGCACGATTCGCCGGTGTTGCTGGACCGCTTCCTGAACGACGCCATCGAGTGCGACGTCGATTGCATCTCCGACGGCGAAACCACCTTCATTGGCGGCGTGATGGAACACATCGAACAAGCCGGCGTGCACTCGGGCGACTCGGCCTGCTCGCTGCCGCCTTACTCGCTGGCGCAGGAGACCATCGATGAACTGAAGCGCCAGACCGCGCTGATGGCCAAGGGCCTGAACGTGGTCGGCCTGATGAACGTGCAGTTCGCGATCCAGAAGCAGGAACGCGACGGCGAACTGCGCGACGTGGTCTATGTGCTGGAAGTGAACCCACGCGCCTCGCGCACCGTGCCGTTCGTGTCCAAGGCCACCGGCCTGCAGCTGGCGAAGATCGCCGCGCGCTGCATGGTCGGCCAGACCCTGGCGCAGCAGGGCATCACGCACGAAGTCGTGCCGGCTTACTTCAGCGTCAAGGAAGCCGTGTTCCCGTTCGTGAAATTCCCTGGCGTCGACACCATCCTCGGACCTGAGATGAAATCGACCGGTGAAGTTATGGGCGTCGGCAAGACCTTCGGCGAAGCCTTCGTCAAGTCGCAGATGGGCGCCGGCATCAAGCTGCCGAAGTCGGGCAAGGTGTTCCTGTCGGTGAAATCGTCGGACAAGCCACGCGCCGTGAAAGTGGCGCGCGACCTGGTGGACATCGGCTTCACGCTGGTGGCGACCAAGGGCACGGCGGCCGTCATCGCGGCGGCCGGCATCCCGGTCACGCCGGTGAACAAGGTGGTCGAGGGCCGTCCGCACGTGGTCGACATGATCAAGAACCACGAAATCGTCCTGGTGATCAACACGGTGGAAGAGAAGCGCAGCGCCATCACCGACTCGCGTGCCATCCGCACGTCGTCGCTGGCCTCGCGCGTGACCACCTACACCACCATCGCCGGCGCGGAAGCGGCGGTCGAGGGCATCCGTCATTTGGACGAGTTGCAAGTGTACGATTTACAAGGGCTGCATAAAACCTTACACTAAGGTTCTTTCGTCGCCTCGGTGACGGGAAACAGTACCTTTTAACCACAGAGCTCGCGCTGCAGGTTGGCGTGGCCTCTGTGGTTTTCCATTGTAACAACAGAGTAAATATAAACATGACTTCAGTTCCACTTACCAAGTTCGGCGCAGAGCTCCTGAAAGAAGAGCTGCACCAGTTGAAGACCAAAGAACGCCGTATCGTGATCGACGCGATTGCTGAAGCGCGTTCGCATGGCGATCTGTCGGAAAACGCCGAGTACGATGCCGCCAAGGAGCGCCAGGCGTTCGTCGAAGGCCGCATCGCGGAACTGGAAGGTAAGCTGAGCGCAGCGCAGATCATCGATCCGACCCAGCTCGACGCCGATGGCCGCGTGGTGTTCGCGTCGACCGTGGACCTGGAGGACCTGGAATCGGGCGCGAAAGTGACCTACCAGATCGTCGGCCTGGACGAGGCGGACCTGAAACTGAGCAAGGTGTCGGTGACTTCGCCGATCGCCCGCGCGCTGATCGGCAAGTCGGCCGGCGACGTGGTGGAAGTGCAGGCGCCGTCCGGCCCGCGCGAATACGAAATCCTGGAAGTGCGATACATCTGATGCTGCTTGCGCGTACACGTTTGCTGGTCGCGACGCTGTGGGCGGGCAGTTTGTGGGCGGTCGGCTATCTGGCCGCGCCGACGCTGTTCGCCACGCTGAGCGACCGGGTGCTGGCCGGCACCATCGCCGCCAGCCTGTTCAAGAATCAAGCCTGGCTGTCGATCGCCTGCGCGCTGGTGATGCTGGTGCTGCTGTGGGTGAGCAAGGGTGCGGAGACGGGCGGCATCTTTGCTGGCTCGGCCGCCAACTCGGCCGCCAAGACGCGCCGCATGTTGCTGCTGATCGTCTCGACGATGCTCGCTTGCACGCTGGTGTCGCACTTCGGCCTGCAGCCGATGATGTCTGCCTTGCGTGCCGCGGCGGGGCCGGGCGGTGTGATGGATGGCGCCGCTCAGAACGAGTTCGGCGTGTTGCACGGCATTTCCAGCAGCATCTACCTGGTGCAGAGCTTGCTGGCCGCGTGGCTGGTGGTGAAACAGTAACGGTTAAATAGTAATACGGTAATAACAGTTTCGTCCTTTCCCAGGCGGGAAAGGACGATGCATCTGGCTTATTTCGAGCCCAGTGCGCTCTTCTTGGTCGACTTCTGCAGTGGCTTGGCGCGTTTGATATTGCCGCCTTGGGTCACGCGTTCATTCCCCTTGAGCAGTACCTTGGTCACCGACGGACGCTTGGTGCCGCTTGGGCTGGGCTTGACGATGGTCACTTCGCGCAGGCCCTTGCCGGAAGTCGAACGGGCTTTTTCCGTTTCAAGCTTCGGACGGTACAGCACCAGCAGCTTGCCGATGTGTTGCACCGGCGCCGCATCCAGCTTTTCGCAGATGGTGTCGTACATTTCGGCGCGGGCTTCGCGGTCGTCGCCGAACACGCGGACCTTGATCAGGCCGTGCGAGTCCAGTCCCAGCGAGATTTCCTTGAGGACGTTGGCTGTCAGCCCAGCCTCGCCGATCAGGACGATGGGCTTGAGACCATGCGCTTCGGCGCGCAGAGCGCTGCGCTCAACAGGTGTAAGTTTTTGCATAATATATTTTTAGTGGTTCCCTTAAAGGCAGTATTCTACGCGAATGAAGAAGAAGAAATTAAACAAAAACTGGTTGCACGACCACATTAACGACCCTTACGTGAAATTGGCGCAAAAAGAGGGCTACCGCGCCCGCGCCGCATTCAAGCTCAAGGAGATCGATGAGGACGAGCACCTGATCAAGCCCGGACAGGTCATCGTCGACCTCGGCTGCACCCCCGGCAGCTGGGGGCAGTACACGCGCCGCAAGCTGGCCGGCAAGGAGGGCGGGGGCATCAACGGCACGCTGATCGGCCTGGATCTGCTGCCGATGGAGCCGATCGCCGACTTCCACTTCATCCAGGGCGATTTCCGCGAGCCCGAGGTGCTGCAGTTGTTGGAAGATCATGTCAAAGGTCAAAAAGTCGACCTGGTGCTGTCGGACATGGCGCCCAATTTGTCCGGCATCCCGGATTCGGACGCCGCGCGCATGGAACATCTGATCGATTTGGCAATTGAATTCTCCCAGGCCCACCTGAAACCGACCGGCTCGCTGCTGGTGAAATGTTTTAAAGACATGGGTTTTAACGATATCGTGCTCAAATTCCGCCGCGAATTCAAAACCGTGATCCAGAAAAAACCGAAAGCGAGCCGCGATAAATCCTCCGAGATTTTCCTGCTGGGGCGCGGCCTGAAAAATCCGACCGACGGCATGAGCTCGTCGCAACCGCTGGAATTGGACGATTTCCCCCACGCCCGCCCTTGATATTTGACGCATGGCCCGCACATCGGCACGGTGGCGATCAGTTTTGACTTGATCGCACCGGTATTTTGGTCAAATAATGTGTTTTACGGCTGGAATTTTGGCCGCACGCGCAGGCGGGCTTCTGGCACCGCCTGCTTATTGCGAGTAAAATCGGGTTTCTAGCTATCGGTTAAAAGATGCGCCTGCATCCAAGGAGTTTTCGTGAATAACATGTTTTCCAAATCAGCCATCTGGGTGGTAGTGGTCCTGCTGCTGCTGATGCTGTACAAGCAGTTTGACAGCCACGGCGTCACCGCCGGCGCCAAACCCATCGCTTATTCCGATTTGCTGGATGAGGTCAAGGCCAAGCGCATCAAGGATGTGGTGATCGAAGGCGCCAACATCACGGCCACCCGTAGCGACGACACCAAGGTGCGCGCCACCGCCACCGGCCTCGACCGTGGCCTGGTCGGCGACCTGCGCGACAACGGCGTGCACTTCGACGTGCGTCCGCCAGAAGAACCATCGTTCCTGCAGCAAGTGTTCGTGTCCTGGTTCCCGATGCTGCTGCTGATCGGCGTGTGGATCTTCTTCATGCGCCAGATGCAGGGCGGCGGCAAGGGCGGGGCGTTCTCCTTCGGTAAGTCGAAGGCGCGCATGATGGACGAAACCAACAACACCGTCACCTTTGCCGACGTCGCCGGTTGCGACGAGGCGAAGGAAGAAGTCAACGAGATCGTCGACTTCCTCAAGGACCCGAGCAAATTCCAGAAACTGGGCGGCCGCATTCCGCGCGGCGTGCTGATGGTCGGTCCTCCGGGCACGGGTAAAACCCTGCTGGCGCGCGCCATCGCCGGCGAAGCCAAGGTGCCGTTCTTCTCGATCTCCGGTTCGGACTTCGTCGAGATGTTCGTCGGCGTGGGCGCGTCCCGCGTGCGCGACATGTTCGAGAACGCCAAGAAGCATTCGCCTTGCATCATCTTCATCGACGAGATCGACGCTGTCGGCCGCCATCGCGGCGCCGGCATGGGCGGCGGCAACGACGAGCGCGAACAGACGCTGAACCAGCTGCTGGTGGAAATGGACGGCTTCGAAGCGTCGTCCGGCGTGATCGTGGTGGCCGCCACCAACCGCGCCGACGTGCTGGACAAGGCGCTGCTGCGTCCGGGCCGTTTCGACCGTCAAGTCTCGGTCGGCCTGCCGGACATCCGCGGCCGCGAACAGATCCTGAACGTCCACATGCGCAAAGTGCCTATCGGCACCGACGTCAAGGCCGACATCCTGGCCCGCGGCACGCCTGGCTTCTCGGGCGCGGACCTGGCCAACCTGGTCAACGAGGCCGCCCTGTTCGCCGCGCGCCGCAGCAAGCGCCTGGTCGACATGATCGACTTCGAGGACGCCAAGGACAAGATCTTCATGGGGCCGGAACGCAAGTCGATGATCATCCGCGAGGAAGAGCGCCGCAACACCGCGTATCACGAGTCCGGCCACGCCGTGGTCGCCAAGCTGTTGCCGAAGGCCGATCCGGTCCACAAAGTGACCATTATGCCGCGCGGCTGGGCACTGGGCCTGACCTGGCAGCTGCCTGAGCACGACAATATCTCGGGCTACAAGGACAAGATGCTGGAAGAAATTTCCATCCTGTTCGGCGGCCGCATCGCCGAGGAAATCTTCGTCGGCCAGATGTCAACCGGCGCCTCGAACGACTTCTCGCGCGCCACCAAGCTGGCCCGCTCGATGGTGACCCGCTTCGGCATGTCCGACAGCATGGGCGTGATGGTCTACGAAGACAGCCAGAACGACGGCTTCTTCGGCGGCGCCTCGAAGACGATTTCGGAAGCGACCCAGCAAATGGTCGACGCCGAGATCCGCGCCATCCTGGATCAGCAATACAAGCTGGCGCGCAAGCTGCTGGAAGAGAACCGCGACAAGGTCGAAGTGATGACCAAGGCGCTGCTGGAATGGGAAACCATCGATGCCGATCAGATCAACGACATCATGTCCGGCCTGGAGCCGCGTGCGCCGAAAGCCGGCGTGACGATCCGCAAGCATCCGCCCAGCGACGGCGGCTCGGGCGTATCGCCCAGCGTGACTGCGCCAGCCTGATACGTGGCTGAACGCTGAGATGGAGGGTGGGGAGCGATCCTCGCCCTTTTTTTATTTTTCTTCCGGTTTTACATGCGATCCACTTTACAGTTCGGCCGTTTCAACTACCCGTGGCGGGGCGACCGTGCCCGCGCCCGCGTGATGGGCATCCTCAACGTCACCCCCGATTCCTTCTCGGACGGCGGCCAGCACCAGTCGCTGGAGTTCGCCATCTCCCACGCCGAGCAGATGATTTTGGACGGGGTGGATATCATCGACGTCGGCGGCGAGTCCAGCCGTCCGGGCGCTCCGCCGCTGCCGCTGGCGCAGGAGTTGCAGCGCGTGATGCCGGTGCTGTACGCGCTGCGCGACCTTGGCCCGGCCATCTCGGTCGATACCTACAAGCCAGAGGTGATGCGCGAAGCCATCATCGCCGGCGTCGACATGATCAACGATATCAACGGCTTCCGCGCGCCGGGCGCCATCGCTGCGGTGCGCGATAGCGACTGCGGCTTGTGTATCATGCACATGCAAAGCGACCCCCAGCACATGCAGCTGGCGCCCAGCTACACCGACGTGGTGGCCGAAGTCACCGCCTTCCTGCGCGAGCGCATCGAAGCGCTGACAGCGGCCGGCATTGATCCGCGTCGACTGTGCATCGATCCGGGTTTTGGATTCGGCAAGACTGTGGAGCATAATTACGCCTTGTTGAAAGCCACTGCGCAGCTGATCGCGGAACTGGACGTGCCGCTGCTGGCCGGGCTGTCGCGCAAATCGATGGTGGGTGCGGTGACCGGCAGGCCGGTCGAGCAGCGCATGGCCGGCAGCGTCGGCGGCGCGCTGGCCGCGGTGGCGCAGGGCGCGTTGATCGTGCGCGTGCACGATGTGGCGGAAACGGTGGATGCGCTTAAAGTATGGCAGGCAGGAACTAACCTACAACGATAAAGAGAACACACAATGTCACGTAAATATTTTGGAACTGACGGCATCCGCGGCCTGGTGGGCGTGTCGCCGATTACGCCGGACTTCGTCATGCGCCTCGGTTATGCGGCCGGCAAGGTGCTGGCCAGCACCCGCAGCGGCTCGGTGCGTCCGACGGTTTTGATCGGCAAGGATACCCGCATCTCCGGCTATATGCTGGAGGCGGCGCTGGAGGCGGGCTTCTCGGCCGCCGGCGTCGACGTCATGCTGGCCGGCCCGATGCCGACCCCGGCCATCGCCTACCTGACGCGCGCGCTGCGCCTGTCGGCCGGCGTGGTGATTTCGGCGTCGCACAACCCGTTCCAGGACAACGGCATCAAATTCTTCTCCGACCAGGGCACCAAGCTGCCGGACGCGGTCGAGCTGGAAATCGAAGCCGCGCTGGACATGCCGATGGATTGCGTGTCGTCGGAAAAACTGGGCCGCGCCAAACGCCTGGACGACGCCCACGGCCGCTATATCGAATTCTGCAAGAGCACCTTCCCGAACGAGCTGGACCTGCGCGGCCTGAAGCTGGTGGTCGATTGCGCCCACGGCGCAGCCTACAACATCGCCCCGCACGTGTTCCACGAGCTGGGCGCTGAAGTGGTTGCCATCGGCAACAAGCCGGACGGCTTCAACATCAACCTGGGCCACGGCGCCACCGCACCGGAAGCCATGGCCGCCGCCGTGCGCGCCCACGGCGCCGACCTCGGCATTGCGCTGGACGGCGACGCCGACCGCCTGATCATGTGCGACGCCAACGGCCGCCTGTACAACGGCGACGAGCTGCTGTACCTGATGGTCATGGACCGCCTGGCGACCGGCCCGGTGGCGGGCGCGGTTGGCACCTTGATGACCAATATGGCGGTCGAGGTGGCGCTGAAAGAGAAGGGCATCGGCTTCGCCCGCGCCAAGGTGGGCGACCGCTATGTGCTGGAGGTGATGAAGGACAAGGGCTGGCTGCTGGGCGGCGAGGGCTCGGGCCACCTGCTGTGCCTGGACAAGCACACCACCGGCGACGGCATCATCTCGGCGCTGCAAGTGTTGTCGGCGCTCAAGCGCGCCGGCAAGTCGCTGGAGGAGTGCGCTGGCGACCTGGTGATCTTCCCGCAGACGCTGGTCAACGTGCGCGTCTCGCCTGGCTTCGACTGGACCAAGAACGCGGCCATGGTCGCGGAGAAGGAACTGGTCGAGCGCGAGCTGGGCGACAGCGGCCGCGTGCTGATCCGCGCCTCCGGCACGGAACCTTTGATCCGCGTGATGGTCGAAGCACGCAACGCCAGCGATGCGCAGTCGATGGCGCGCCGAATCGCGGACAAAGTGGAAACCCAGCTGGCTGCGTAAAATTTCAACAGTGTAATAATTTGCTGGCCTTGCATTGACGTAGAGGGAGGCAAGCGTTAGAATACTGTCTTCGGAGTGTGGCGCAGCCCGGTAGCGCACCTGGTTTGGGACCAGGGGGTCCAAGGTTCGAATCCTTGTACTCCGACCAAAAACTTTAAAACGGGTTGTCGAAAGACGACCCGTTTTTCATTTGTGGCACGGATCAAAGTCGTCACAAAGCTGCCGCTAGTGGTTAGAATACTGACTACATGAAAACCGCCTGTCGTTCAACGGATAGGACCTCGCTCTTCTAAAGCGATCATGGGGGTTCGATTCCCTCCGGGCGGACCATTCATCTCCCTCCAAGCCGCCATTTTCACAGATCTGCAGTTGATGGCCGCTTGCATCTTGCTAGTGTGGTGGTCCGGCAACTAGGCATGTAAAACATGCGAAATAATAAATCGTGCTACGCTAAGAGCGTCGAATATTGATGGTATGGGCATTTAGGTACGTTTTTTTAAACTACTTCGAATGAGTTTCCTTATGCTAAATAAATTCCTCTGCACGGGCTTTTTGGCCGCCAATTGCCTGGCCGCCCAAGCCGAACAAAACTGGACCTTCACCTTCACTGGTTTTTACGACCAGGAAGCCAACATCTTTTTGCCTGAGCAGCGGCTCACCGGCAAATTCTCCGGCACCGATCTGAATGGAAACGGCATCCTTGAACAGAGCGAGGTCAGGGGGCTGCATGTGGACGGCGTCGCCGATTTCAGCAACTGCCATCCCGAGCAATATTATGTTTGCAGCATCTCCAGCTTTTCTTACCGTTTGGGTGGAAAACTATACTTTGACGCCAGCTGGGCCGGCTGGGATCCGGAGGGCTACCTCGACACCGGGCGCAGCGTGCGGACCTATGATGTCGATTATTACCATCGGCGGGTAGGCCCATGGCCAGGTAACCTCACCGAGCACCACCTGCTCTGGACGCCGCAAACCCAACAAACGATCCTGGGACCAGTGCCCGAGCCTGCCAGTTACGCAATGTTGGGCCTTGGTCTGCTAGGCCTGATGTTGTACAAGCGCCGCCAGAGCGTTTAAGCCTCGAAGCAAGCACAAGCATCACCCGGCCGGCAGGGAACTGCCGGCCGGGTGATGCTTATCGCCGTTTGCGGCTCTCCCCGAATGTGAAAGGCACAGACCTTCTTGGTCCGAGAGGAGGCCTTGGTTCGCGCATATTATTGGTACACTGCTGCATCTGAAAATTTTGAGAGAAGAAAATGATATCCGGCACAGTTCCCAATAATGCGACTACCGAAGAGACTTGTTCCTGGTTGAGTGCGCAAAACGGCAAGCCGTGGAATCTGGCGCGTTTGCTTGAAGCGGGTTTGACTCCCCATGTATGGCTGGACTATTCGGAGGAATATGCCGGATTATTTGCCGAAGGAATTACACGATATCCGGCGCCGATATTCTTTATCGAGGACACGCAGCGCTTGATCGCCGGTAGCGGCGATGTATTAATCCGGATGACGCGCGATTCGGATCGGATATCATTTAAACTCAAGCCGCCAGGCATCACCATGCCCCTGGATGCATTGCGTTTCTTTCAAAGGGATATAACCGACTTATTGGAAAGAATCTTGCACCCGAAAGAGGAGGTGGCCGCTCCCGCGCCTAAAGAGATACTGAAGGGACTCACCAGGGACGAAGTGCTTCATATATTCGGCGGCATGGCCAAGCTGGATCTGGAAAAATCCCTCGCCAGCGGCATCGGCATATTTGGCGACGATGGCGCAAGAGTCCGAAAGAATTCCCGGGCCGGCAAAAATACCCATCTGTGGAATCCGGTCACCCTGGCGCTGGGATTGAACGACGTTTATCGCGTGCCGATGTCGCACCTGAAGAAAGCCTTCGCCACCCAGCCGGACTTGCGGCCATGGAAAGCCGCGTGGCTGGAGTCCCTCGCTCTGCTGGGAGAGTAGAATTATGCCAATAATTAGCTTGTACGCGCCGCTTTCTGGCGCGCATCCCTAGGAGCGTCGAATGATCATCGATAGTTTGAACTTCACACCCTGGTCCGCGCTGCTGGGCGGCGTCCTGATCGGTGCGGCAGCTGCGGCGCTGATTTTGTTGAATGGCCGTATCGCCGGCATTAGCGGAATTATTGGCGGCCTGTTACACCCGGTGCGGGGGGATATGCTATGGCGTATCGCTTTTGTCTGTGGTCTGATATTGGCGCCTTGGACCTATGGATTGTTTTATGCGTGGCCCAGTGTGCAAATCGATGCGGATTATGGCGCATTGGTCGTGGCGGGTTTATTGGTTGGTATCGGCACGCGCTACGGCTCCGGCTGCACCAGCGGGCATGGCGTATGCGGAATATCCAGGCTTTCCCCGCGTTCGCTTGTGGCGACGGCTATATTCATGACGGCGGGTTTTGTCGGCGTCTATCTTATTCGGCACGTATTATGATTATCTCTTTTCTTTGCGGCTTGCTGTTCGGTTTTGGCCTTATTATTTCTGGCATGGCTAATCCAGCCAAGGTATTGGGTTTTCTGGATTTGGCGGGCAAATGGGATCCTTCGTTGATATTTGTAATGTGCGGCGCGATTGCGGTGGGTTTTTTTGCTTTCTCCTATATCGGCCGCCGCAAGACCACATTGCTGGGGACTGAAATAAAGCTGCCTCCCGCCACTAAAATCGATCGTCGCCTGGTATTCGGTTCGATATTATTCGGCGCGGGCTGGGGAATTGCCGGTTTCTGCCCGGGCCCGGCCCTTGTGGGGCTGGGCATGGGCTTGCCGAAGGCGATGGTGTTCGTTCTGGCGATGCTCGCCGGGATGGGAATATTCGAGCTGATCGAGCGCCGGCGTGGTGGATAAGTTATTGCTGCGACAAAATTGCGCAATGGCTTATTTTGCTTTTGAAACAGCAGCTTAGCGCCGCCTGGTTCGGCTTGTTAACAAGCTTATCCACAGAAATTGTTAACAACCGGGACTTGCAGGCCGGTTAGAAACGGTAGCGCGCCGTCAACTGCACCGAGCGGGGCGCGCCTGGCAGGTTCAGGTTCTTGCTGCTGCCGTGGCCGGCCACGATGTAGGCCTTGTCGAGCAGATTCATCACGTTCAGCGTCAGGTCTATGCCTCGGTCGCGATAATAGGCCATGGCGTCCGCCGTCACATAGCTTGGCAGCACTACGGTATTTCCCGGATTGGCAAAGCGGTCTCCAATATAGTTGAGTCCGCCGCCGACGCCAAAGTGGCCGGCCAGCGCCTTGCTCAGCCACAGATTGGCGCTGTGTTTGGGCGTGAGTGTCGGCCGTTTGCCCTGGACCTGCTGGCCGTCATCCTTGGCGATCGAGGTCAGCATCGATGCGTCCAGATAGGAATAGCCCGACCAGGCCTGCCACCCGCCGCCCAGATCGCCGCTGAAGGTCAATTCCAGTCCATTGGTGCGCTGAGTGCCTAGAGGGATCAGCTTGCTCGTTACCGGATCGGAGGACTTCATATTGGTGCGCGTCAGCTGAAACAACGAGACGCCTGCCGACGCGCGGCCGTCGAACAGCTCGTATTTGGCGCCGATTTCCTTATTTTTGGTCACTTCCGGCGCGATGTCGGCGTTGTTGACCGCCAGCGCGAAACCTTCGCCGGACGGCTGGAACGAGCGGCTGAACGAAGCGTAGTAAGACTGGGCGCTGCCCGGCTGGTACACAAGCCCGGCGCGCGGACTCCAGTTGCGGTCGGTACGGGCCACGCTGGCCACGCCAACCCGGCGCTCGACCGTTTCTTGCTCAAATTTGTCGTAGCGGACCCCGGCCAAGGCTTTCCACTGCGGGGACATCGTCACCAGGTCCTGCACATAGGCGCTGCCGACCTTGAAAATCCCCAGATTGTTCGCGGTAGGCGCGCCGCCGGCGGTGAATGGCACGACCGGTGCGATAGGGCTGAACAATGACACAGTCGCCACATTGGCTTGCGAGCGCACCAGCTGGTCCTTGTTCTGCTTGCCGAATTCCACGCCGTACAGCAGCTGATGCTGCATGCCGGCCATTTCCGCGTGTTGTGTCAACTCGGTCTGGTTGGTGTAACCGTCTTCATCGCGCGCGACATTGCCGCGCGTCAGCGAGGCCGTCCTGGCCGTTTCGTTGACCGAACCGATCAGCGTGTTGTTACGGTCCAGCGTATAGTCGTAGTGGCGGAACGCGTTGCGGATCGAAAACTGCTGGTTGAAGCGGTGATCCAGCGTGAAACCGAAGGCGTGTACGCGCGCTTCGCTGTAATCGAAATCCTTGGCATCGGCGGCGCCGTAGTAGGTGCCCGGTGCCACGTCCACTGCGCGGCCTTGATAGGATGGGATGCCGAAGTCGGTCAGGCGCTTGTCATGCAGGTAATCGGCCTGCAGCAGCAACAGCGTATCGGAGTCGAGCTTGAATTGCAGCGATGGCGCCAGCGCCTCGCGTTTCAGGAATTGCTGGTTGCGGTAGCTGTCGGAGTCTTCTACCGCGCCCGTGATGCGGAAGGCCGCGCCGCGCTCGGCCAGATTGCGCGCCAGGTCGAATTCGGCGCGCTTTTGGCCCCAGCTGCCGCCTTGCAGGCTCACCTCATTGCGGTCCATGCCCGGTTTTTTGGTGATGCGATTGATCAAGCCGCCGGACGAGCCGCGGCCATACAACACGGAGGCGGGACCCTTGACCACCTCGACCTGCTCGATATTCGATAGATCGCGGAAATACAGCGCATCGTCGCGCATCCCATCGATAAACTGGTCGCTGATGGCGCTAAAGCCGCGTATCGTCACCTGGTCGCGCTGGCCGTCGCCGGTCGACAGGCCGATGCCGGGCACGCTCTTCAGTACATCCTGAAGCGACCGCGCGCCCTGGTCGTGCAGCAACGCCAGTGGGACCACATTGACGGTTTGCGGAATATCGCGCAGCGGCGCATCGATCTTGGTGGCGCTGCTGGAAGAGATGGGGCGGTAGCCGCTATCGGCTTCGCCAGTGACGGTGACAACGGCCATCGTCTGTTCCGGCGCCGCGCCGGTTTGCGCCAGCGCGGCGTTGGAAAGGGTGAGGCTGGCCAGCAGCAACGCCAGCGGTTTTTTGTTCAGTGCCATGATGTCCTTGAAGTAGTGTGTGGCTGGCTACTTCGTCGGATGACACTTTCGCTGGCTAGATGAGAATCGTTATCAACTGGATTATGCCTTCAAAGCCAAGGTCAGTGCAAGCCGGGCAGCACTTGTACGTCGATTCCTGAGTACATCGCCGGCGCGTGATACACCCGTTGCGTGGCCTTCTGGAAATCCTCAGGCCGGGCTTTCGGGATGTCCACGAAGGTCTGCGGATTCAAGTCCACCAGCGGGAACCACGAGCTCTGGATTTGCACCATGATGCGGTGGCCGCGCCGGAAGGTGTGGTTGATGTCGCTCATGGCGTAGTTGACCGCCTCCACCTTGCCGGGCGTGAACGGCTCCGGCTTCTCGAAGCTGTTGCGGAACTTGCCGCGCAGGGGATCGCCGCGCACCAGCTGCTGGTAGCCGGCCATGGTCAGGGTTGGCTTGGTCACGTCCGGGCCGCGCTCTTCGTCCGCGCCACTGCCGGGGTAGACGGCCGGATAGACGTCAATCAGCTTGACCACCCAGTCGGCATCGGTGCCGGTGGTGGAGACGAACAGCCTGGGTTTGACGGGACCGGCCAGCGTGACATCTTCTTCCAGCACCTCGCTGCGATAGGTCAATACGTCCGGCCGGGACGAGGCAAAGCGCTGGTCGCCGACCATGTATTCCTGCGGCGCACCCAGCGCCGGATAGGCCGTGAACGGCACCGGCTTGCGCGGATCGGCCACGTATTCGTCATAGGCCTCGCCAGCCGCCGGCTGCTTCCAGCCGAGCGTGCCGTTGGGCCCGAGGAACAGCGTACGCGGCTGGCCTTGCTTCGGCGGCCAGGCGGCATAGTTGCGCCACACATTGCTGCCGGTCTCGAACGCATAGACCTCCGACACGTTCTTGTTGGCCACGCCTTTCAGGTGTTGTTCGAAAAACGGATAGAGAATATTGTTGCGGAACTGCTCAGCGGTCTTGGCATCGAACTTGACATAGCCGAGGTTTTTGCCGTCGGCGCGGCCCCAGGCGCCGTGCGACCACGGACCCATCACCAGGCCGTTGTAGATGCCCGGATTGTTGCGCTTGATGGTGCTGTAGGTGGTCAGCGGGCCTTGCAAGTCTTCGGCGTCGTACCAGCCGCCCACGGTCAGCACGGCAGCCTTGATGTTCTTCAGGTGCGGCGCGATGTTGCGGGTTTTCCAGAAGTCGTCGTAAGTCGCGTGTTCGATGGTCGGCAACAGCAGCGCGCGCTGCTTGGGCGTCATCGTGCCGGTGATGTTGGACAGCGTCAGGTGCGACAGGAAGAATTCGTAGCCGTCGGAGGTGCCGTAGTCGAAATGGTCCCAGGTTTTCGGCAGCGGCGTCGGGTTCTCCGCTTCCACGAAGGCCGAGTAGAAATCGAAGTTGGCGGCCAGCATAAAGGCGCCGCCGTGATAGGAGTCGTCGTTCATGTACAGGTCGGTCACCGGGGCTTGCGGCGAGGCCGCCTTGATTGCCGGGTGCGAATCGATGATGCTAGCCGAGGTGTAGAAGCCGGGATAGGACGTGCCCAGGATGCCGACCTTGCCGTTGTTGTTGGCGACGTTCTTCAGCAGCCACTCGACGGTGTCGTGCATGTCCTCGCTCTCGTTGCCCTGGCCCTGGGAGCGCTTGGGATTGACATGCGGTGTCATCTCGATCCACTTGCCTTCGGACATGTAGCGGCCGCGCACGTCCTGCTTGACGAAGATATAGCCGCTATCCTCGAACTCCTGCGAAGGGCCGATGTGCTCGGGATAAAAGTCCACGCCATAGTGCAGTTCGCCGCCGGACTGCACGCCCGCGCTGTACGGCGTGCGCTGGATCAAGAACGGATAGCTCTTGCCGGCCTCCTTGGGCACGTAGACGGCGGTGAACAGGCGCACGCCGTCGCGCATCGGAATGCGGAATTCGTACTTGGTGTAGTGTTCGCGTAAGCTGTACTTCGGCGCGGCATCGGCTGCGCCGGCGTGGACGGAGAGGGAGCCCAGCATCAGGGCGAGGAGCAGGGCGCTAAGGCGTGGTTTCATGAATTCCTTTGGATGAGAAGTCAAACCCGCTCAGTGTAATGCCAGTGGATAACTTTGGCTGCGACAAATTTACGCAGAGGATGTTTTCCCTTTAAAAACAGCGGCTTGCCGTCGCCGCTTGATCCTTGTTAACAGCCTTATCCACAGAATTTGTTAACAACCCGGCGTTCACAGCATGGGCAGCTTCAACGAATCGACCACCATGCGTATCAGGCGCATGCGGCCTTGCGTGTAGGGCGGGAAGAACAGTTTGATCAGCATCAGCGGCGAGGCGCGCAATACCGCGCGTTCGTGCGAGAACGCCTTGAAGCCATACTCGCCATGCGCGCTGCCGACGCCGGAATTGTTGACGCCGCCAAAAGGCAGATTGCCATGCGCAAAATGGGCGACGCAGTGATTGACGCAGGCGCCGCCCGAGCTGGTTTGCTTGAGCATCTTGTCGATATTGGCCTGGCGCGTGCTCCACACATACAGGGCCAGCGGCTTGGGCGCGGCGTTGATGGCGGCGATCACCTGGTCCAGCTCGCGGTATTCGATGATGGGGAGCAGCGGCCCGAAGATTTCTTCCGACAGGATGGCGGCTCCGGCCGGAACCTGCTCGATCAGCGTCGGCGCAATATAGCACTGCGCCTCGTCGACCTCGCCGCCGGTGTGCACCACGGCGCCACGCTGCACGGCATCCGACAGCAAGGCGGCCAGCCGCCGCGTATGGCGCTGGTTGACCACGCGGGTCAGGTCGGGACTCCGCTTTTGCGCCGTCGCGTCGACACCGTAGCGCAGTTGCAGCACATGGCGGCAGGCGGCGATAAATTCGGCCTTGACGCTGGCGTGGACGTACACATGGTCGGGCGCCACGCAGGTCTGGCCATTGTTCAGGAATTTGCCCCACATCAGTGTTTCGGCCGCCAGTTTCACGTTGGCGGTTTCGTCGACGATGGTGGGCGACTTGCCGCCCAGTTCCAGCGTCACGCTGGCCAGGTGCTGGGCGGCGGCGGCCATCACCAGCTTGCCGACCGCTGGCGAGCCGGTGAAGAAGATGTGATCGAAGGGCAATTGCAGCAGGGCATGCGAGGTCGCTTGGCCGCCTTCGAACAGCGCCACTTCGCCGGTGTCGAACACGTCGCCAATGATGCGCGCCATCAGCGCGGACACGGCCGGCGTCATCTCCGATGGCTTGATGAGGGCGGTGTTGCCTGCGGCCAGCGCCGACACCAGCGGCCCGAAGCACAGGCTCAGCGGATAATTCCAGGGCGCGATGATCAGCACGCGGCCGCGCGGCTGATACTGCACCGACGCATAGGTGCCCAGCATGGTGGTGGTGGGCCAGCGCCGGCGCGGCTTCATCCAGCGCTTGAGCGCGCCCAGCACCTGGCGGATTTCCTCCATCACCGGCAGCAACTCGGACGCTTCGACTTCGGCCGGGGATTTGCGGTAGTCGCTTTCGAAGGCCGCGTAAAAGGCTGCGCGTTGGGTCATCATGGCGTCGCGCAGGCGCTTGACGCGGACGATGCGCTCGGCCGCGCTCGATTCCCGCCAGCGTAGCGCGGTCGCGTGCTGCGCGTCGAACGCCGCCCTGATCTGCTGTACATCCGCTTCGCCCATGACTGCCGTCCCCCGTTGCCGATTGTTGGAGGATCATTATTGCTGCAATTTTTGCAGCAAGCAAGCGCTTGATTAGTATGATTTATCGAGCCGGCATGAATATTTTCGGCAGCATTGGGTTGATCTCTTTTTTCAGCAACGTCGCTACGTTAGGATCGTTGTAGAAGGACAATGACGCGTAGAACTGTTCGCTTCCTTTGGCTGGCTGCAGTAGCAGGCGGCGAATACCCAGAGTATTGCAATATTGCTCGATGCGATGCATGAACCAGCGCCCGACACCCTGTGAGCGGTACTGGCTGTTAACGATCAGTTCGGAAATTACGCAAAACTCAGGCGGCGCCAGCTCCAGGCGTGCAATGGCGATTTGCTTGTGGTTCGTTTCGACGCTGACCCAAATAATTTTGCCATGCGGATGGGCGGGCAATTTCGCATCCGTTGGCCAATTGGCGTCCTGGCGGTAAGCGCGCAGCACTTTGGTCGAAATTGCTGTCTTTAGCGGGACGAATTGTAAAACCAGGGACATAAGTGGATCTGACTAAGTGGATCACTTAGCCTAAGGCGCCCGCGATGGAAGTGCAAGCAACGATTTGTATAAATTGTTGCTTCGAATTGGGTGAATTTGAGCGTCGACCGAATCGCCTGCCGCCTCGGGCCGGAACGGCGATCAAGGGCTTGTGCGAAAATGCCACACCGGCGCGACAGCGTCATTTGGAGTCAGCATGGAAGACCGCTATTTCTACCAGCCTGCGCTGGGCCACGGCCTGCCGCACGATCCCTTCAATGCCATTGTCGGGCCGCGTCCGATCGGCTGGATTTCCTCGCGCAGCGCGGATGGCGCGCTGAACCTGGCGCCCTACAGTTTTTTCAACGCCTTCAACTACACGCCGCCGCTGATCGGTTTTTCCAGCCAGGGCCGCAAGGACACGCTGCGCAACATCGAGCAGACCGGTGAATTCGTGTGGAACCTGGCCACGCGCCCGCTGGCTGAGGCGATGAACGCCACCTGCGCGCCGGCGCCGCCGGAAGTGGACGAGTTCATGCTGGCCGGCCTGACGCCGGCGCCGTCGACCATAGTCGGCGTGCCGCGCGTGGCCGAGAGCCCGGTCGCGTTCGAATGCAAGTGCAGCCAGATCATCCGTCTGCAGGACGCGGCGGGCGCGCCGACCGACGGCTGGCTCATCATGGGGGAAGTGGTGGGCGTGCATATCGCGCGCGAGCTGCTGCGCGACGGCGTGTACGATACGGCAGGTTCGCAGACGATCTTGCGCGCCGGCGGCCCTGCCGATTACTTCGAGATCAACCGGGACAGCCTGTTCCGCATGCGGCGGCCAGGCTATCCCAAGCCGGATCAGTAGGTGTAGAACATGCGCTGGATTTCCTTGCTGTCGCTGGTCTTGGTCAGCGCCAGCATCAGCAGGATGCGTGCTTTTTGCGCGTTCAGCGTATCGGCCACCACGAAGTCCAGCTCGTCGTCGTTGGCTTCGCCGTTGCGGGCCACGATGCCCTGGCCGACGCGGGCTGCGCGCACGATCAGCACGCCTTGCTTGCGGGCCGCGGTCAGCGATGGCACGACCTTGGAAGCCAGGCTGCCGTCGCCGACGCCGGCGTGGATGATGCCCTTGGCGCCTGCGGCTACCAGCGCATTCAGCGCGACCGGGCCGACGTTGGCGTAGCCGTAGACGATGTCAACCTGCGGCAGCGCGTCGAGCTTGCTGATGTCGAACTCGGTGTCGACCGTGTGCTTGCGGGTCGAAGCATGGTAGAAGTAAGGCTTGTTGCCCTGGATGTAGCCCAGCATGCCCAGTTCCGTGGTCTTGAAGCTGTCCGGGGTCGAGGTGTTGGTCTTGGTGACGTCGCGGGCGCCGTGGATCTGGTCGTTCATCGCGACCAGCACGCCTTTGCCGACGGCTTCCTGGCTGGCGGCCAGCAGCACGGCGTTGTACAGGTTGATCGGGCCGTCGGCCGACAGCGCGGTGCCCGGACGCATGGCGCCGACCAGCACGACTGGCTTCTTGCTCTTGACGACCAGGTCCAGGAAGTACGCGGTCTCTTCGAGCGTGTCGGTGCCGTGGGTGATCACGATGCCGTCCACGTCGGGCTGGGCCAGCAGCGTGTTGACGCGCTTGGCCAGGGTCAGCCAATGTTCGTTGCTCATGTTTTCGCTGGCGATCTGGAACACTTGCTCGCCCTTGACCTGGGCCACCTTGGCCAGTTCCGGCACGGCCTGGATCAGGCGGTCCACGCCGACGGTGGCGGCGGTGTAGCCGACCGTGGTGGTGCTGGTGGCGCCGCTGCCGGCAATGGTGCCGCCGGTGGCCAGAATGGTCACGTGGGCGAGCGGTGCCGCGGCTTTTTCTGCTGCCCCGGCATAGGCGCTGAGCACCATTGCACAAGCGAACATTGCCTGAAGAAACCGTGCGGGGATGGGGTGCGTCATGCGATCTCCTGACCTAGCTAGTTATAAAGCTTGAGATAGTAACAAATAGCCCGCATGTCAACAATGCGCACCGTTGCCGCGTTATGGGTGGCATGAGATGATGTTTACATCGATAATTGCTGTAAGAAAATTATAAAAGAGAAAATATTATGACTTTTGCTAACACCACGCGTAGGGTCGCGGTGCTGGCGCTGATGGCCGTGTTGGCCGCCTGCGGCAAGAGCGCGGCGGAAAAGCGGCAGGAAGAAGCTGCGACGCTGACCAGTTTGGGCGAAAAATATGTGAAGGAAAAGGTCCGCGAACCGGCGTCGGCGATGTTCCGCAACCAGGTGGTCGGCAAGGGCGGCGCCACCTGCGGCGAATTCAACGCCAAGGACGCGTTCGGCGCCTACATCGGCTACCAACGCTACATCTCGGTCGCGCGCGACCTGACCTTGCTGGCGCAGGATGTCTCGCCGGCCGAGTTCGAACAAAACTGGAACCAGCTCTGCCGCTAGCCCGCCAGCCGCCGCGCCCGTTTGGCGCTATCATGGGCGGATACTGACTGAGGAAACGCATGGGCATGGAACCAAGAACAGCGGGAGGCCAGGGCGCGCTCCCTGAGGCCATATCGACCGACATCGGCAACCGCCGCCACCAGATCCTGCCGGCGCTGAGCGAGGCGCAATTCGAGCTGCTGGGCCGCTACGGCGAGCGCCGCCACTACAAGGCCGGCGACATCCTGTTCCGCCAGGGCGACCGGCACATTTCCATGTACGTCATCATCTCCGGCGCGATTGAAATCGAGCGCGCCTCGGCGCTGGGCACGGTGGTCCTGGGCACCCACGGCGCCGGCATGTTCACCGGCGAAATCGGCACGCTGGCCGGCCGCGCGGCCGTCGCCACCGGGCGCGTGGTGGCCGACGGCGAATTCATCGTCATCAGCGAGGACTCGCTGCGCACGCTGGTGATCTCGGAGGCGGCGCTGAGCGAGACCATCATGCGCGCCTACATCCTGAGGCGCGTGGCCTACATGCAGGACCAGACCGGCGGCGTGGTGGTGTTCGGCGCCCGCCACTCGCAGGCGACGCTGGTGCTGCGCCACTTCCTGACCCGCAACGGCCAGCCCACCGCCTATTTCGACATTGAACTGCACACCGAGACGGCGGAGATGATGGCGCGCTTCGGCGTGACCGAGGCCGACATCCCGGCCATCGTCACGCCGTCCGGCGAAGTGCTGCGCCAGCCCACGCTGCGCCAGGTGGCCGACAGCATCGGCCTCAGTTCCGACAACATCGACGGCCGCACCTTCGACCTGGTGGTGGTCGGCGCAGGGCCGGCCGGGCTGGCGGCGGCCGTGTACGCGGCCTCGGAAGGCCTGAGCGTGGCGGTGCTCGACTCGAAGGCGCCCGGCGGCCAGGCCGGCTCCAGCTCCAAGATCGAAAACTATTTCGGCTTCCCGACCGGCGTTTCCGGCCAGGCGCTTGCGGGGCGCGGCTTGTCGCAGGCGCGCAAGTTCGGCGCCGAGGTGGCGGTGCCGGTGCGCGTGAGCTCCGTCGACTGCGAGGGCGCGGATTTCGAGATCGCCATCGACAGTGGCGAACGGCTGCGCGCGCGCTCCATCGTCGTCGCCACCGGCGCGCGCTACCGCAAGCCGGACCTGCCGGGACTGGAGCGCTTTGAAGGCCGGGGCGTGTACTACAGCGCCTCGTTCATGGAGGCCACCTTCTGCGCCAACGAGGAAGTGGTGATCGTCGGCGGCGGCAATTCGGCGGGGCAGGCGGCGGTGTTCCTGGCCGCGCACGCGAAGCATGTCCACATCGTGGTGCGCGCCGACGGCCTGGCTGCCAGCATGTCGCGCTACCTGATCCAGCGCATCGAGGCCGCGCCCAACATCACGCTGCACACGCGCAAGCAGATCGTTGAATTGAAGGGCGAGGACAAGCTTGAGCACATCAGCTGGCAGGCCGCCGGCGGCGAGGTGAAGACCGCGCCGGCGCGCCACCTGTTCCTGTTCCTGGGCGCGGAGCCGAACACCGCGTGGCTGGGCGATTGCGTGGCGCTGGACGACAAGCATTTCGTGCTGACCGGCCCGCAGGTGCCGGCGACGGAGTGGCCGCTGGAGCGCAGCCCGCACTTCCTGGAGACCAGCCGTCCGCGCATCTTCGCCGTGGGCGATGTGCGCAGCGGCTCGGTCAAGCGCGTGGCGGCTGCCGTGGGCGAGGGATCGGCGGCGGTGCAGTCGCTGCACCAGGTGCTGGCCAGCGACTGATCACACGCTGCGCAGCGGCTTGCTGTAGCGGGTGGAGCGGCGGATCGCCGGGTGCTTGCCCGGCGGGTGCGCCAGCGCCTCCATGGCGCGGTCGTAGCCGTATTGCCACTGGTCGTTCATGTGCTGGACGAAGGTGTCGTAGGTCGGCGGCATCGCCAGCTCGATGCGGTTGCGCCGCCAGTCCAGCTTTTGCTGCAGCTGCTGCTTGGCCAGCACCACCGACACGTCCGACGAATCGATGCGCATGTCGGCCAGGTGGGTGTTTGCGTAGCGCAGGCGCGCGTTGCCGTTGATGCCCAGCACCGAGCGCCAGGCGGGTATCGCGAACACCTGGTCGAAGGCTTCCTTGAATTCCATGATGACTTCCGAACCAAGGCGGCGCGCGATCTCCACCGGGAACAGATCGAGCACGCCGCCGATGTATTCCTGGCCGCGATATTGCTGGCAGCGGAAGTAGATCATGTCGGCGATGGAGATGCGGGCGGCGTCGGTCAGCGGCACGCTGCCGTCGACCAGCAGGTCGTGGGCGACCGCGTGCTGGCCCCAGCGGGCGTCGCTCAGCGGCGACTGCATCCCCTGCAGCAGCGCGGCGGCCTGCTCGCCGCAGAACACTGTTTCTGCAAACAGCTTGCGGCCCGCGCGCGGCTGGCCCACTTCCGATTCGTCGAACAGCAGCTTGCCGCCGATGATGGCGACATCCACGTCCGGCGTGCCGGTGGCGGGCGGGAAGGGCAGTTGCGAAGGGATCTCGAACAGATAGTCGCCGAACAAGTCGGGGATCACCGGCGCCTTGGCAGTCGACAGCTTGCGCTTGGCGGCGCGCATCAAGCTACCCATTAGGTCCGCACGCTGGGTCGATTTCAGGCTGCACCAGAACTGGTACATTTCCGGCGACGAGAGCCAGGCGTGTTGCGCGTCCGGGTCGGGCAGGTTGTGGATGATGGTGGCCGCGATCGCGCCGCCGCAGCTGGCCAGCAGCACGTCGGGCGCGCGACCGGCCTGCCGCAGCGCGGCGTACATGCCGATGTACATGCCGAAGCGGAACCCGCCCCCGCCCAGCACCATGCAGCGTTTATACGGTTTATACGATTGTTGCCAAGGTTGAATTTGTGCTTGCGTCATAAACCGAACCATACCACAACAGGCCCTACATGCTCTTGATCCGTGTCGCGCGCAGCGCAGCGTTGGCCGGCTCGGAGACGTAGCGGGCGACGACGGCGGCGGCCAGCGCCGTCAGACACAGGAACAGCAGCAGCCATGGCAGCCTGGCGCCGTAGCTCAGGTGAGCCTTGTCCACCACGTTGCGCATGCCCGCCAGGACGATGATGTGGAACAGGTAGATCTCGTAGCTGTGGCGACCGAACCAGCGCAGCACCGGCCAGCGTGGCGCGCGCTCAGTCGCCGCAGGCGCCGAACTGCCCAACAGGAAAACGCCGCTCGCCAACGCCACCAGCGTGAAGCCGAACACCTCGTGGCCGTCGATGCCGCGCAGGTACAGCGCCGCCAGTGCGATGCCGGCCGCGATGCGCAGCGTGCGTCCCTGCCGCGCGTCCGGCACTTCGCGCCGCGCCAGCATCGCCGTCAGGCAGCCGATGGCAATGGCGTCGAAGCAGGCCAGGTAGCCGTACATGAAATAGATCTCGTTGTCGGTATGCTGGCTGCGGTACACCGGCCCCGCCACGATGGCCACGCAGCACAACAGCACGATCATCCAGCTACGGCGCAGCAGCAGGCATGACAAGGGCAGCAGCAGATAGAACATCTCCTCGACCGACAGCGACCAGTACACGTTGAGGCAGTAGTTGAAGTAGCCAGCGGTTTGCATCAGCTGGTTGTGCCAGAAGGTCAGCACCGATCCGGCGGCGATGAAGAAGTAGCTGGCCGGGCGGTTCAAGTCCCCGTCCGAGTTGGAGAAGAAGGGCACGTCGAAAATCCCCAGCACCACGATGATCGCCAACGCCAGCAGCAGGCAGGGCATGATGCGCGCGAAACGGTATAAATAGAATGTACGAATATCGATCCGGGACAGATCGCCCCAGCGTCGCAGCGACGTCGATGTGATCAGATAGCCGGACACGGTGAAGAACATCGTCACGCCGAAGTTCCCCTGAAGCGCCGCGCGCAGCAGCCAGGTGGGCAGGATGTCGCCCAGCGGGCTGTTTTTCAAGCCGTAGGCCAGCGTAAAGTGCAGCACCAGCACGCACATGATGGCGGCGCCGCGCAAGGTGTCGATATGGTTGTTTCTCATTGAATGTCCGTTCAAAGTTGATGCTCCAGCAGGATGCGCAGTGTGGCGCTGGTCGGCGTTTGCGAGATGCGGTAACGGCGGCCGTTGTCGTTGACATATTCATGCGATTCAAAGGACTGCCGGCGCAGCAGGTTGCTGGCCGAGATGCGCAGCTGCGTCTTCGCATCCATCTTCCAGAGCGCGTACAGATCCAGCTCGCGTTTCGGGCTGGTGTTCATCTGAACCTGTGCCGATTGACGCGCCGGGCCGCCGGCCTGGTAGTTCAGGTTCCCGCCTGCAGTCCATGCCGCGCCGGGCAGGCGATAGTCCGCACCCAGGTTGGCCGTGAACGGCACCTGGTTTTCAAGGCGGTTGTCCGGCCCCGGCACGCTGTCGATCCGCGACCAGTTACGCGCCAGGTTGGCGCGCAGGTCCAGCTTGGGCGACAACGGCAGCTTGGCTTCCAGCTCGATCCCGCGCACGCTGGCGTTGCCGCTGTTGAAGGGCGCTTCCACCCATTCGCCATCCTGCTGGAACAGGTGCGTCAAGGTCACGTCGCGGATGCGGCGCACATAGGTGCTGGCGCTGACCAGCGCTCCGGCGCCGAGATAGTGTTCGTAGGCCGCGTCCATGCCCCAGGCCAGTTCCGGCCGCAGGTGCGGGTTGCCCTGTTCGTCGGGATTGGTCTCGTTATTGTTGTTGTCGTTGGTGTAGCGGCGCGGGACCAGCTGCGACAAGGGCGGCGCCTTGTAGGTGCGGCTGATTGCCAAGCGCAGCACGTCCTTGTTCGGCAGCTGGTAGCGCGATTGCAGCGAAGGACTCCACACCTGCGAGCGCGAGTCCAGCGCGTCTGGCGCATTGGCGGCGTCCGCGCGGCTGGAGGTGGACAGGCTTTCGTGGCGCAGGCCCAGATACAGCGAATAGCGCTCGGTGACCTGCCACTCATCCTGCGCGAACAGGGCCAGGCGGTTGACGTTGGCGCGGTAGTCGGCGTTGTTGCTGCCGGTCTGCGCGCCGCTGGCGTCGAACAGGGTCTCGTTGCGGTCCTCGTTGCGCACCGCGTGGCTGGCGTCCCAGCCCAGCGCGATCGCATGGCGTTCGCCCACCGGATGGCGGTAGGTGCCGCTGGCGGTCACGCTGGTCTCCGACGGTCCCGAGTCGACGTGGTGGCGGCCGGAGGGCTTGCCGTCGGCGTCCATGCCGTAGAAGTCGAAGGTGCCGCCGCGCCGGTTGTTGCTCATTCCTAGTTTGGTTTCCAGCTTTGCGCCGCTTTCCAGCTGGTGCGTCCAATTCAGGTCGCTGCGCAGCGTGACGAAATTGGCGGCGAAGTGGTCCTGGTTGCGCGGATATTCGCTGTGGGGGCCGAGCAGCGCTGTCTCGTCCTCGCTGTGCGACTTGTCGACCCGCCGCAGATTGGCGAAGCCCTGCCAGCTCAGCGTATCGCCGCCGGTCAAGGTCCAGTTCAGGCGCGGCGTGACGGTCAGGGCGTCTGAGCGGCCGGCCTCCATCTTTGCCGTGCGGCGCTGCTCGACGAGGGCGCCGCTTGCGTTGCTCAATTCTTCCAGATCGGCGAACGACGCGGCCGTGCGGTTGCGCGTCAGCGTCGCGGCGAGGCTGTAGGATAAGCCGCCGTCCTGATCCGACAAGGTCGCCGACACCGCCGGCGTGTCGACGCCCGCCTGCCGCGCAAGGCTGGCGCTCACCGAGCGCTGGCCGCGCCGTATGGTTTTCTTGAGGATGATGTTGATCGCGCCGGCCACCGCCTGGTTGCTGAATTCCGCCGTTGTGCTGCGCATGATTTCGATGCGCTCTATCGCTTCCGGTTCGATGGCGTCGAGCGAAAAGCCCGCCGGTACCGGCTCGCCGTTCAGCATGATCTGCGTGTAGCCCTTGCCCAGGCCGCGCATGCTGATCGCGCCGCCGCGCCCTGGCACGCCGGTGATGCTGATGCCGGGCAGGCGTTTGAGCACATCGGCCAGCGTCTGGTCGCCCTGGCGCATGATGTCCTCGTGGTTGACGACGATGCTGGTGGTGGTCTCGCGCTGGCGCTGGTCGGCGCGCAGTCCGCTGACTTTCACCTGTGGCGGTTCCGGCGCCTCGTTGTCGGCGGCGTGGGCGCCTGCGGCGAGCAGTAACAGGCTGCCGGCGATGTGATGTAGCTGCATATTCTTCCTTGTCTTCAAAAAAGCGGGCGATAGTTCCCCCGGCCGCAGCATGCAGGCTGCGGCTCGGGGAACTTGTGGCGGAGGGTTTAGTAGCCTAGCTGTTGGCGGCGCAGGCGCAGGGCGCGCCTGGTGGTGGACGCGTCCAGGTTGGCCAGCTTGGTGGCGGGGTCGATCAACGTTTCATTCTGCCGCACTTCGAAATGCAGATGCGGGCCGGTGGCGAAGCCGGTTTCGCCGACGGTGCCGATCTGCTGGCCGGCTTTGACGACGGCGCCGGGCTTGACGTCCATGCTGGTCAGGTGCGCGTACAGCGTGCGCTGCTCGCCGTGTTGGAGGATCACCGTCTTGCCATAACGGCTGACGTTCTCGGTCAGCTCTCCGGCGCTGACGACGACGCCGTCCGCCACCGCGTGCACCGGCGTGCCGCTGGGCGCTGCGATATCGATGCCTTTGTGCGGCGTCACTGGCATGGTGCGGCGCACGCCGAACAGGCCCGTGACGCGCATCTTGTCGAGCGGGTTGCGCCAGACTGTGTTGGCGGGGGGCGCCGTCGACGGATCGGCTGGCGCGGGCGCCGCGCCGCCATCCATCCGCTGCGCAAGCGGCAGCGCCGCATCGGCGGGAGGTACGGCCAGCACCGGCGCGGGCGCCAGCTGGCGGTCCACGTTGAAGGCCAGCGCGGGCTGCAGCAGGGCGCCGCCGGCCAGCACGGCAGCCATCAACGCGGCCACGCTCCAGGCGGCGGCCCCGCTGAGCACCGGCAGCGCCGCCTGCTGCATCTGGCGGATGCGCGCCGTGGCGGTGGCGCCGTCGATGCCGCCGAAGGCCACGCCGCCGGTCGGCATCGCCGCCGTTTGCGCTTTCCATTGCAGCAGCAGGGCCGCCGCGTATTGCTTGCGCTGTTGTTGCGGACGGCCCGCCAGCACGCGCTGGTCGCAGATCAGCTCCAGCGCCCATTCCATTTTGCCGTTCATCCAGCGCAGCGCGGGGTTGAACCAGAAGACCGTTTGCAGCAAGGCCGCCACGCCCAGGCACAGCGGATCGCGTGCGCGCCAGTGATGCAGCTCGTGGGCGATGACCATGTGCTGCTGCTCGGTGCTGAAGCCGCGCAGGTGGCGCGGCAGCAGCAGTACCGGGCGCCGCACGCCGACCAGCATCGGCGATATGGCGGCGTCGGTTTCCATCACGGCCAGGTGGTGGCGGGCGATGTCCGCCAGCTGTACGGCGTCGAAGGCGCCGTGCGTCAGCAGCTCTTGCGGCGACAGGCGCTGTGACGCGGCCAGCAAGCCGCGCCAGACGCGCCGCGCGCGCAGCCGGCGCGCCAGCATCCACGCCAGGCCGGCCGCATACACCAGCGTCCAGGCGGCGGGCAGGATCAGGGTGAGGGGCGGCAGATCGAAGTCGCCGCCGTCGGCGCTGTCGGGCAGCGCCGCAGCCGGCGCACTTGCGGCGGTCGGATGCTCCGGCGCCGCGCCGGCCAGCACCGGCAGCGCGTCGCGGATGGCCGACGATTCGGCCGCGCTCAGCGTCACGGTCGGCGCCAGGCTGTGCTGCGCGCTGTGCGGCAGCAGGGCCAGCAGCGCGGCGCCGGCCGTCACGCCCTGTGCCGCCAGCCACAGCGCGCGGCGCGGCAGCAGCGCCGGCCAGCGGCGCAGCGCGGCCGCCAGCACGGCCCACACCAGCGTCCCGGCCAGCACGCAGCTGACGCTGGCGAGCAGCCATTTGAACAGCATCACGTAGGCCAGCATCATGGCTTTCCGGCCTCGTCGGATGGCCAATCCTGCAGCAGCTGCTCCAGTTGCGCCAGTTCGGCCTGGTCGACCAGTTTGCTGCCGGTGAACATGGTGACCGGCAGCGGCGCCGCCATCTCCATCACGCGGCTGCCGAAATCGTGGGCGAAGGCGGCCAGCGTGCCGACCTTTTCCAGCCGCGCGCTGTAGACGTTGACGCCGTGCGCCGTGTGCTGGGCCAGCATCTGCTTGTCCAGCATGCGCTCCAGCGTCTTGCGGGTGGAGGAGAACGACCAGTCCAGTTCTTCGGCGACGGCGTCGTGCAGTTCGCGGGCGCTCAGAGGCTGCTGTTTCCACAGCGCTTTCAGCAGGGTCAGCTCGGTGACCGAGGGGATGGGAATCGGAGTGCTCATGGTTTAGCCCTTATGCGACAGATGGGATGATTATGCGACAGGTGTCACAAGCCGTCAATTGTTGTCTAAAAATTTGTAACATTGCTTTGCATTAATTCCTTATATGTTACGATTAAGTTTTTGCTAATTGCCAAATTATGTATAGTCGTGCGCAACAGGCGGCAAGGTAGCGTTGGGTGGGGCCTTGCTTGAAACCAGCAACACCGTTATGAAATGCGCTATACAATGCTTGGGGCCGCAGCTTTCCGCTGCTGCCTCACTGTATTGGAAACACATATGTATTACGGAGAGCGCTTCAACAGCATCACTCACACCGTGGGCGCCGCGCTCGCGGCAATCGGCGGCACGCTGCTGATTGTGCTGGCGGCGCGCAGCGGCGACGCCTGGAAAGTGGTCAGCTTCAGCATCTACGCTGCCACTCTCCTGGGTTTGTACCTGACGTCGACGCTGTACCACAGCCTGCGCGGCCGCGCCAAAGACGTGCTGCGGCAGATGGACTATTGCGCCATCTACCTGCTCATCGCCGGCAGCTACACGCCGTTCACGCTGGTCAGCCTGCGTGGGCCGTGGGGCTGGTCCTTGTTCGGCGTGGTCTGGGGACTTGCATTGATCGGCATTTTGCAGGAAATCTGGTTCGCCAAGGGCGCGCGCGTCCTGTCGCTGCTGATCTACGTGGCGATGGGGTGGGTGGCCGTGATCGGCGCCAGCCCGCTGATCGACGCGCTGGGCTGGAGCGGATTCGCCTGGCTCGCGGCCGGCGGCGTGGTGTACACGGTGGGCATCGCCTTCTTTGTCACCGACCACAAATGGCGCCACGGCCACGGCGTCTGGCACTTGTTCGTGCTGGGCGGCAGCGCCTGCCATTTCGCCGCGGTATTGCTGTATGTAGCGTGAAGCACCTGTACAACTGTAGGATTTCGAGAGTAGAGCACCAGTGGATATCAATTCCGACGACCTGAAAACCTTTATCACCGTGATCGACAGCGGCACCCTCAGTGCCGCCTCGGTCCACCTCGGCCAGACCACGTCCGGCGTCAGCCGCGCCCTGTCGCGGCTGGAGGACAAGCTGGCCACTTCGCTGCTGACCCGCACCACGCGCCGCATGGAACTGACCGAAGAGGGACACCTGTTCCTCGAACGCGCGCGCGCCATCCTCGGCGCGATGGAAGAAGCCGAGGAAACCATCCGCATCCGCCGCCAGAAGCCGGCCGGCCGCCTGTGCGTGGACGCGGCTTCGCCGTTCATGCTCCACTGCGTGGTGCCGCACATGGCCGAATTCCGCGCGCTGTACCCGGAGATCAAGCTGGAGTTGAGCAGCAACGACCAGATCACCGACCTGATCGAGCACCGCACCGACATCGCCATCCGCATCGGCGCGCTGACCGATTCGACGCTGCATGCGCGCGCGCTCACCTCGAGCCCGCTGCACGTGCTGGCCAGCCCGGAATACCTGCGCCGCCACGGCACGCCGGACACGCCGCAAGACCTGGCGCGCCATTCGCTGATCGGCTTCGCGCAGTACGAGCAGGGCAACAACTGGCCGCTGCGCCACCCGGCCGGCAACAGCCTGCCGATCACGCCGTCGATCGCGGCCTCCAGCGGCGAGACGCTGCGCCAGCTGGCGCTGACCGGCCAGGGCATCGTCTGCCTGGCCGACTTCATGACCCGCGCCGACATCGACGCGGGCCGCCTGGTGCCCATCCTGGAAGACGCCAACACCGGCTACTGCCAGCAGATCCACGCGGTCTACTACCGCAATACGCAGCTGGCCCAGCGCATCAGCTGCTTCCTGGAGTTCCTGCAGCAAAAGCTCTGAAGCGGTGCAGTGTGCGGCGCCGTACAGATAGCTATCGGGTGCGGCGCTACACTGGCCTTGCGTGCTTCGAGCGACTCCTGGACCAACCCGGAGAGCAGCTTGGCGGCAGGTGAGCCGGTAGCCTCAAATACCGGCACCAACAACGCGTCGGCGTCGCAGGGAGGCCATCATGTCGCAGACTACTCATCCATCGAAATTCCTGGTGCGTGCTTATCTTGAGCGCCGCTCGCACGCGGTCCAGCCGCCGCCGACCCCGGACGAGATCCGCCGCCAGCTGGGCTGGGGCATGCTGGTGTTCGAACAAAAGGTCGGTAACGGCCGCAGCTGAATTCCTTCGCCGTTCACCGGCCCTTTTCCGCCGTTCGCCGAATAGCGGTTTCCCCGCCCGCAGTTCCCCGGTATCGTTGCAGCCATACCGACTTTGGGGACTGACATGAGTATTCACACCGCTTACCGCTGGCGCCAGCAAATGGTCTGGGGCATGGCGCTGGTCGCAGCCGGCACCGTGCTGCTGCTGGACCGCTTCGACATCATCGAACTGGACTTCAACCCGCTGAGCTTCTGGCGCTGGTGGCCGTGGCTGCTGGTCATCGCCGGCGTCACCAAGATCATTCCGCCGACCACGCCGCGCTACTTCCTCAATGGCCTGTGGGAGATCTTCCTGGCCGGCTGGTGGTACGTCTCGTTCAACCACATCTGGGGCCTGGGCTTCGGCGAGACCTGGCCGGCGCTGGTGGTCGCCTGCGGCATCGGCCTGTTGCTGCGTCCTTTGCTGGAAAATATCTCCGCCTCGATCAAGGAGCAAAAATGAGCTCGAACCGTCAACGCGATCCCGCCTCCCAACTGATCGTCGGCGTGGCCGTCGTCATCGTCGGCATGGTGTTCCTGCTCGATAACCTGGGCTGGCTGGACCTGGACTTCACGCTGCACCTGTGGCCGACCGCGCTGATCTTCTTCGGCATCCTGAAGGTGGTGCAGACCCGCACCACGTCCGGCGCCGTGGTGGGCGGCGCCCTGATCCTGGTCGGCGGCCTGATCCTGCTGAAGGAGACCGGCTTCATCTCCATCGCCTGGCGCTCGCTGTGGCCGCTGGTGCTGATCGCCGCCGGTCTGTCGGTGATGTTCAAGTCCAGCAGCGGCCGCTCCTTCATGGCGTCGCGCGCCGACCAGATGGACAAGACCAGCGACGACGCCGTGGTCGACATCACCGCCATCATGGGCGGCTTCAAGCGCCGCATCACGTCGCCGGACTTCCGCGGCGGCGAGATCACCTCGATCATGGGCGGCTGCGACCTGGACCTGCGGCAAAGCTCGATCAACGGCGAGGCGGTGCTGAACGTGTTCTCGATGTTCGGCGGGATCACCGTCAAGGTGCCGATCGACTGGACCGTGGTCCTGCAGGGCACGCCCATCATGGGCGGCTTCGAGGAGAAGACCGTGCCGCCGCCCACGCCGTCCAAGCGCCTGATCGTGCGCGGCTACGCCATCATGGGCGGCCTGGAAGTACGTAACTGAGCATGCAGGAGATTTCCTCCAGCCGGCGCGGCATCGTCATCTACCTGCTGGTGTGGCTGTTCCTCGGGATCGCGCTGGGCGGCGTGATCTCGCTGGCGAGCGACGCGCCGGTCGCCAACGCCCTGATGTTCGCGATTCCGCTGAACCTGTTGTACGCTTTCGCCGCCGGCTACTCGGCCTACTACCTGTGCCGCGCCTATCCGCTCGACGGCCGCAAGCCCGCCGCCACCGCGCTGGTGCTGACGGTGGCGGCGGTGGTGTCGGGCTTCCTGTGGCTGACCGTGGGGCGCGCCTGGAACGGCGCCTGCCAGACGCTCGGCGTGTCCTGGGCCGGCATCGCCTTCAGCCCGCAGCTGTCGGCGCTGATCGTCGGCCTGGGCATTTTGCTGTACGGCTTCGCGGCGGCGGTGCACTACCTGGTGATCGAGTTCGTGCGCGCCAAGAGCGCCGAGCAGCGCGAGCTGGAATCGCTGCTGATGGCGCAGGAGGCCGAGCTGCGCATGCTGCGCACGCAGATCGATCCGCACTTCCTGTTCAACAGCCTCAATTCGATCAGCGCGCTGACCTCGCAGGACCCGAAGGCGGCGCGCCGCATGACGCTGGAACTGGCCAGCTTCTTCCGCCAGAGCCTGGGCATGGAGGCGCACAAGAAGGTCACGCTGGAGGAGGAGATGCGGCTGATACGGCACTTCCTGGCGATCGAGCAGGTGCGCTTCGGCGCGCGCCTGCAGGTGGAGGAGCAGGTTGACGAGGACGCCGCCGCCTGCCTGGTGCCGCCGATGATCATCCAGCCGCTGGTGGAGAACGCCGTCAAGCACGGCATCTGCAACATGCCGGACGGCGGCACGATACGGGTGACGGCGCGCCGCGCCGGCTCGATGCTGCACATCCGCGTCGACAATCCGGTCGACCCGGACCTGTCGGCCATCCGCAGCGACGGCCACGGCATCGGTCTGAGCAACGTGCGCCAGCGCCTGTCCGGCGTCTACAAACACGAAGCCAGCATCCACTGGGGACGTCACGAAAACAGCTTTGGCGTGGACATCGCGATGCCCGCGCAAACAGGCGAAGAAGGAGAGTAGAGCATGCGTATCATCATCGTCGACGATGAAATGCTGGCGCGCGGCGTCGTGCGCGAGTACCTGGCCGAGCATCCGGACGTGGAGGTGGTGGCCGAATGCGCCAACGGCTTCGAGGCGGTCAAGGCCATCACCGAGCTGGCGCCGGACCTGGTGTTCCTGGACATCCAGATGCCCAAGCTGGACGGCTTCGAGGTGGCCGAGCTGGCGGGCCGCAAGACGCGCTACATCTTCGCCACCGCCTTCGACCAGTATGCGATCAAGGCCTTCGAGTTCCATGCGCTGGACTATCTGCTCAAGCCCTTCAGCCAGCAGCGCTTCGACCAGGCGCTGGCCCACGCGCGCGCCAACCTGGGCAAGGGCGACGGCGACGCCGCGGTCGAGAGCATGGTGCGCGAGGCGGCCGCCCGCAACAAGCCGCTGGGCCGCGTGCTGATACGCGACGGCGCCAAGGTCCACGTCATCAACAGCGACAGGATCGACGTCATCGAAGCGCAGGACGACTACGTGCAGATCCGCTCGGAGGGAAAGTCCTACCTGAAGAACCAGCGCATGGCGGAGCTGGAGGCGCAGCTGGACGCCGAACAGTTCCTGCGCATCCACCGCTCGTGGATCGTCAACATCGCCTGCGTCGACCGCATCGAGCAGGCCACCAAGGACAGCTACGTCGCCATCCTCAAGGACGGCAGCAAGATACCGGTCAGCCGCAGCGGCTACCAGAAGATACGCGCGGTCATTCAATAGCCAATTGGGACTCCGGCCGGCGGTCGGAGGCGCGCCGCTGGCCGGCGCCGGACAGCACCCGCAAGATGGTGGACTGCGGCACGTCGAGCGCGCTCAGGTAGGCCCACGCATGGGCGGCGCCGACCGTGGCGTCGATGATGATGGCTTGCTGGATTGCGTTGGCTAAGCGCGTATTTTCCCGTAGTCTCATGTCGTCATTTCTGAAAACTGAAGGCTCACGGAGTCGGGGTGAGTCTGTAAACACCTGCCAGACGCGCGGGTGCGGGGCGCGCAATACCAATCAGCCCAATATAGCAGACATGTTTGCGACTGTTGATTGCATATCGCTATGGACGGACAGGCGCCGATTCACTGCGCCGGGGCGGCGCTGCGTTCGATACGCCACCAGGCCGGCATCAGCTGTTGTATTTCGGGGCGGCCGAAGCGGTCGTCGATCAGGTAGACGGTGCCGCGGTCGGATTGCGTGCGGATCACGCGGCCGGCTGCCTGCACCACCTTCTGCATGCCGGGGAAGGTGTAGGTGTAGTCGTAGCCGGCGCCGAAGATGGCGTCCATGCGCTGGCGGATCTGCTCGTTGACGGGGTTGATCTGCGGCAGGCCCAAGGTGGCGACGAAGGCGCCGATCAGGCGCGCGCCGGGCAAGTCCACGCCCTCGCCGAAGGAGCCGCCCAGCACCGCGAAGCCGATGCCGGTGCTGTCGAGCGTGAAGCGGGCCAGGAACTGCGCGCGTTCCGTCTCGTCCATGCGGCGCGACTGGCGCCACACCGGCACCTCCGGGTAGCGCTCGGCGAACAGCTTGGCGGCCTTTTCCATGTAGTCGAAGCTGCTGAAGAAGGCCAGGTAGTTGCCCGGCTGGCGGCGGTACTGCTCGCCCATCAGCTCGGCGATCGGGCGCAGCGATTGCTGGCGGTGCTGGTAGCGCGTGGAGATGTGCGCGGCCACCTGCACCGACAGCTGCTCGGCCACGAACGGCGATTCGACGTCGACCCAGGCCGTGGTGTCGGGCATGCCGAGCATGTCGCCGAAGTAGTTCCACGGGCTGAGCGTGGCCGAGAACAGCGCCGTGCTGTGGGTGCTCTCGAAGCGCGGCTTGAGGTAGGGCGCCGGCACGATGTTGCGGATGCAGAGCACGGAATTGGAATGGCTGGCGCGCGCGCCTTCGGATTTTTCGATGTCGAACAGCGCGTGCTCGCCGAAGCTTTCGGCCAGCCGCGTGAACAGCAGCGCGTTGAAATAGAAGTCCTGCAGGTCGGCGTCGACGTAGGACGGATGGTCGGCCATGTAGTCGGAGATGGCGGTGGCCGCCGTTTGCAGCGCGCCCATGAACTTTTCCGGCAGCGCCGCGTGCGACTGGTACTCGGCCGTCTGGTCCTTCTCCAGCTGGTTCCATTGGCGGTGCACGCGGTCCAGCGGCTTCTTCAACTCCTCCGGCGCCACCTTGCGCAGCAGGCGCAGCGCGGCGTGCTCCATGTCGGCCGAGTACATCTTGCGCGCGCGCGAGACCATGTTGTGCGCCTCGTCCACCAGCACGTTGACCTTCCAGTCATTGAGCAGCGTCAGGCTGTGCAGCATGGCGCTGAGGTCGAAGTAGTAGTTGTAGTCGCCGATGACGATGTCGCACCAGCGCGCCATCTCGCTGCTCAGGTAGTAGGGGCAGACGTCGTGCGCCAGCGCGACCGCGCGCAGCGTGTCGCGGTCCAGCGCGGGCGGGGTGGCGCCGGACGCGGGCGGCAGCATGATGTCCAGCGCGGCCTGGCGCGCGGCCGGCAGGCGGTCGTAGAAGCCCTTGGCCAGCGGGCAGGAATCGCCGTGGCAGGCCTTGTCCGGATTGACGCAGGCGGTGCTCTTGGACGCCATCTCCAGCGTGCGCAGCGGCAGCAGCGGCGCGCCCGCGCGGATCACCCCGACCGCGTCCAGCGCCATCTGCCGGCCCGAGGTTTTCGCGGCCAGGAAGAACAGCTTGTCGACGCCGTGTTCGGCGCTGGCCTTGAGCATGGGGAACAGGCTGCCGACGGTCTTGCCGATGCCGGTGGGCGCCTGCGCCAGCAGGCACACGCCGCGCTTGCTGGCCTTGTACATGGCCTCGGCCAGCTGGCGCTGGCCCGGGCGGAAGTCGCCGTGCGGGAAGCGCATCGCCTTGAGCTGGGCGTCGCGTTCGGCGCGGTGCGCCAGTTCCTGTTGCGCCCATTGCAGGAACAGCGTGCACTGCCGCGCGAACCAGGCTTGCAGGTCGGCCGCCGTGTGGGCTTCCTGCAGCACGGTTTCCTTCTGGCTGCCGATGTCGAAGTAGACCAGCGCCAGGTTGACCTGCTCCAGTCCCTGGTCCTGGCACAGCAGGTGGCCGTAGACCTTGACCTGCGCCCAGTGCAGCTGGCGCTGGTTGTCGGGCATCTTCTTCAGGTCGCCGCGATAGGTCTTGATTTCCTCGACGCGGTTGGCGCGGAGGTCGTAGCCGTCGGCGCGGCCGCGCACGTGCAGCGGGCCGAAGTCGCCCGACAGCGCCACCTCGGTCTGGTAGTCGTCGCCGCGCCGCGCCGTCACGATGGCGTGGCCGGCCATGCCTTCCTGCGCGGTCGGCGAGGGCGTGAAGCGCAGGTCGAGGTCGCCGGTCTTGGCGGTGAACTCGCACAGCGCGCGCACGGCGATGGTGTACTGCGGCGGCGCGCTCATGCGGCCCATTGCAGGTAGCAGACCGAGATCGGCATGTCGTGCGCGGCGCAGTAGTCGATCCAGCGCAGCTGGTTGTCCTGCAGGCGGTCGCCGGGGCCTTTCACCTCGATCATGTTGTAGCGGCGCTCGGCCGGCCAGAACTGGATCAAGTCGGGGAAGCCGCTGCGGTTGGCCTTGATGTCGGCCAGGATGCGCTCGAAGGCGCGCTTCAGGTGCAGCGCCGGGATGCAGTCCAGCGCCAGGTCGAGCAGCGCCGGGTCCAGCGTCTCCCAGTACAGGAAGGGCGACTGGATGCCGGCCTTGGCGGCGAAGTTGGCGCGTATCGTGGCGCGGTACTGGTCGCCGTCCAGCTGGGCCAGCGCGGCGGCGAACTGCTGCGCGCGGCGGCGATGGAAATCGGCGCTGTGCAGGTCGGCCGGGCCGCGATGGTAGGGGTGGAAGAAGGCGCCGGGGATGGGGCTGAACACGGCGTCCCAGCACAGCAGGCCGAACAGCGAATTGATCAGCGCGTTCTCGACGTAGTAGACCGGGGCGTCGTCGCGCGTGAGATGGTCGCGCACGACGAACTCGACGTAGTTCGGTTCCGGTGGTGGCGGCAGGCTCAGGTCGATGCGCTGCGGTTGCGCGGGCGTGGCCGGCGGCGGCTTGGCGTGGCCCAGCTTGCGCGCCAGGCGCGGCGCCACGCGCAGCAGCTGCTGGCGTTCCGCCTCGCTTTCGGGCGCCAGCAGCGCCGCCTGCAGCAGTTCGAAGGCGGCGCGCGGTTGCTCGTCCTTTTCCAGCACGCGGATGGCGCGCGCGCGGGCGCCGGGGTAGTCGCAGCCGGCGTACAGCTGGTGGGCGGCGGGCCAGTCGCCGAGCTTTTCGAGATGCTGGGCGATCTGGAAGGTGAGCTTGTCGCGCCGGCTGCGCAGCCATTCGTTGTCGTCGGGGCAGGGCGGCAGGTCGCGGATCACATCGGCCGGCGCCTCGCCTTCGACGAAGCGCTCGTGGCAGCGGTGCAGCGCGAGGAAGTCGTCGATGTCGCGCCGGCTGCGGAAGCCGCGCGCGGCCGGCGAGAAGTCGACCTTTTCGTACTGGTAGATGCCGAGGTCGGACAGCACGAACTCGGTCCAGTCCTGGTGGTAGTTGCCGAAGAAGATGAGGCGCAGGCGGTCGCACAGTTCCTGCGCGAGGTTGCGGTAGCAGTGGTCGCCCGAGCCCTGGTGCCAGCTGGAGTAGCGGTGCTCGCCCTCGTACTGCGCGCGCAGCGCCTCCAGCTGCTCGGCCTTGCGCAGCTGGCGCTGGTGGGGCGGCAATTGGAAGATTTTGCCGATCTCGGGCTTTTGCAGCAGCTCGAACAACTGGTCCAGGTCAAGCGCCGGGTCTTCCTCGATCAGGCCGAGGGCGGCCAATGGACGGGCGGCCTCGTGCGTGCTGCCGATTTCGGCGTACACCAGTTTGCTGGCGCGGAACACCGTCCCCTTGCGCATCACCATGCGCACGAACAGCGCGCGCGACGCTTGCGGTAGCGCGGGGAAGGCGGTGATGAAGGCGCGTTCCTCGGCGGTGAGCAGGTCGTCGTAGCGCGCGGCTATCCACGTCAGCACCTGATGGAAGTTGTCCAGGTAGTAAAAGGGATTTTCCAGAACTTTGATCATTGCCGGGGATAGCTGCGCGATAACTGTGTTTATGTACAGTGTATCGTATTTGGCGGCGCACGCCCAGCAAAATAACAAGCCAGGCGCGCTGGCCTGGCTGTCCGGAGGAGACGGGGCGCTTTATTTTTTCGCGGCCTTGGCCGGTTTGGCGGTGTTTTTCTCGACCAGCTCGCTGGCCTTGGCGATCTGCGCTTCGACCGCCTGCACGGCCTGCTTGGTGGCCGAGGTCACTTGTTCGTAGCCGTTGAAGGCGTTGTCGATCGCGGTCTTGACGATCTGTACCGCGTTTTCCGAGCCGGGACGCACGTTCTTGGTGACGTCGTAGATCAGCGCGCTGAGCGTGCTTTTGGCTTCGGTCATGTGGGCGTCGGCGGCGCGGGTGAATTCTTCGCGGATCTCGGCGATGATCTCGCCCAGTTGCTGGTTGTAGGCGGCGGCGCCGGCCATGCCGGGCTGGACCTTGGAAGCGGCCAGCGACATCGCCGCTTTCGGGTCGGTGCTCTGGCTGATTTCCTTGCCGGTGGCGAGGCCGTCTTCCAGCTGGTTCTTGGCGGTGGCCATGTTCAGGGCGACGACTTGTTCGACGCCTTGCACGGCTTTGCTGGTGAGGGTGTTGAAGGTTTCGAGCTGAAATTCAAACAGTGCTTTGGTGGCGTTGGCAAATTGTTCGGGATTCGTAAACATACAGTCTCCTCAAGATGATGGAATGTAGCCAGTACTGCCCTGGGTTTCCCCCGTTATTGCTGATCCATTATTTAGCAAGAACCAACTTTTCGCAACGGCTATCTTTATAGGGCCCCGAGTCCTTGACCCAACCCGGCCCCAGCGGCGTCTGCGAGCAGCTGAGGTAGTTGTCGATCTTGCTGCGCCACTTGTACCACGGCGCCGGGCCGGCGCTGAGGCTGGTGCAGCAGAGGGCCAGCACGATGGCCGTGCATCGTTTGATGTGGATCATGTCTTAAACCAGTTGTCGGGTGCAGACGCGGTTGCGTCCGCCATTTTTGGCAGCGTACAGCAAATCGTCGGCGGCGGCGATCATGTTGAGGTGGGCGTCGTGCGTGGCGGTGGCGAAATCGACGCTGGCCACGCCGAAGCTGGCCGTGATGGCGATCTGCCGCCCCTCGTGCTCGACCGGCGTGGCGGCCAGCGCGTGGCGCAGGCGCTCGGCCAGCAGCGCGCCGCCGGCCAGGTCGGTCTCCGGCAGGATCAGCAGGAATTCCTCGCCGCCGTAGCGCACCACGCTGTCGATGCCGTCGCGCGTCATCGATTGCAGCAGCGCGCCGAAGCGTTGCAGCACGGCGTCGCCGCCGTTGTGGCCGTAGGTGTCGTTGACCACCTTGAAATGGTCCAGGTCGCTCATGATGACCGTCAGGCTCAGCCGGTAGCGCTGGGCGCGCGCGATCTCCGTTTCCAGCAGCTGCTCGTGCAGGTGGCGCCGGTTGTAGCAGCCGGTCAACGGGTCGCGCACGGACAGGTTCTTGAGCACCGTCCGGGCGTTGTATTCGTTGCGTAACAGCAACTGGTAGCGCCGCGCCGCCACGTAGCCGAACAGGTTGGTCAGCGTCAGCAGCGCGGCCATGGTGCCCAGCTCTACCCGGCGCAGGTCGCCCAGCTGCTCGGCCAGCACGATGAAGCCCAGCGTGGCCGGCGCCGCGATCGCGGCCGCGTACAGCAGGCGGTTGGGAATGTAGATGTAGATCACGATGACGACGATGGACATCGAAATCGCATGCAGCGAAAACTCGCCCGGGCGCAGCGCGGCGATCAGCAGGAAGCCGGCCGCGCCGGCCAGTTCCACCACGCTGGCCACGCCGCGCGTGACGGGGATGGAGCCGGGCCGGCGCCGCAGCACCACCAGGCCGCCCAGGGCGACGCCGGCCACCGCCAGCCGCGCACCCACCAGCATCGCCGTGCGCGCGCTGTAGCCCAGCCACGCGATGTCGGAGGCGGCAAAGCACAGGTAAAACAGGGAACAGAAGACGAAGGTCACGCGCAGCTGCGCCTGCGTCATGGCCAGGTGGTGGCGCAGGAACGCTTGCTCGGCCGTGGCGTCGCAAAATTCGCAGCGCAGGTTCGCCATGTCCGTCTTCTCGGGCTGGGCAGGATGTGGGCGCACTGGATGTCTCTCCGCTGGCTGCCGGCTGTGTGCCGGTCTGCTGTAAGCTATTATACGACTGCAATAATTGCGCGAAGGAAAATTGTTGAGCCTGCCTCAGCAGGGCGCCACGCGCGGCAGCCGCAGGGTGACGGTGGTGCCGATGTCCGGCATGCTGACCGCTTCGATGCGCCCGCCCAGCACGCCGGTGACGATGTTGTGCGTGATGTACAGGCCCAGGCCGGAACCGCCCGCGCCGAGCCGGGTGGTGAAGAAAGGATCGTAGATGCGCGGCAGGTTCTCGGCCGGGATGCCGACGCCGTCGTCGCCCACCGAGACGGCGATCTCGCCGTTGCCGATGTCCTGGGCGCGCACGGTGATGGTGCCCCGCGCGCGGCCCTCGAACGCGTGCACGATGCAGTTGTCGATCAGGTTGTCCAGCGCCTGGCCCAGCGGGCCGGGATAGCTGTCGAGTTCCAGCCAGTGCTCGATCTCCTCGACCAGCGCCAGCCCATGCTGCTTGACGTCGGCCTGCCTGGCCTGCAGCAGTTGCGCCACCAGGTCGCCCAGCACGAAGTGGCTGCGCTGCGAACTGGCGTTGTCGACCGCGATGCGGCGGAAACCGTCCACCAGCGCCGCGGCCCGCTTCAGGTTGCGCATCACGACCTCGTCCGCGTCGGCGGCTTGTTGCAGATAGTTGGCCAGCACCGAACGCCGCAGGCCGCTGTCCAGGTCGCGCCGCAGTTCTTCCGTGCGCTCGCTCATGCTGCCGGCCATGGTCAGGCAGTTGCCGATCGGCGTGTTCAGCTCGTGGGCCACGCCGGCCACCAGCGCGCCCAGCGCGGCCAGCTTGTCGCGCCGCACCAGCTCTTCCTGCGTCATGCTGAGGTTGTCCAGCGCGGTCGACAGTTCCTCGTTGGCGTGCTCGGCGTCCTCCTTGGCCCGCTGCAGTTCGGCGGTGCGCGCCTGCACCAGCTCTTCCAGGTGCTCGCGGTGGCGCAGCAGCTCGGCCTCGCGCCGGGTGCTGGCGATGGCGATGCCGGCCAGATGGGTGGCGGCCTTGATCAGGCGGCGGTCGTCCTTGGTCGGGCTGCGCGGTTCGCGGTAGTACATGGCGAAGCTGCCCAGCACCGTGCCGGGGTCGAGCAGGATGGGCATGGCCCAGCAGGCGCGCAGGCCGTACTGCAGGGCGGTGTCCTTGTAGGGCGCCCACAGCGGGTCGTCGAGGATGTCGCTGACCACCACCGTTTCCTTGCGGTGCACGGCGGTGCCGCAGGAGCCGGCCACCGGGCCGGACGGCAGGCCGTCGATGGTCGCCAGGTAGGCGGCCGGCAGGCTGGGCCCGGCCGCCGCCTGCAGCGTGACGCCGTCCGGCGCCACCAGCATCACCGAGCACAGCACAGGCGGCGCCTGGGCCTCGATCAGCCGCGCCAGCTGCTCCAGCGTGTCCTTCAGCGGCGCGCCGCGCGCGATCATTTCCAGCACCAGGTTCTTGCCGTCGCGTAGTTCTTCGGCTTGCTTGCGGCTGCTGACGTCGACGATGCGCACGTGCATCAGCCGGTGTTCCGGCGTGTTCAGCGGCACCATGCGCAGCTCGCACGCCACCTGGCGACCGGAACTGTGCAGCACGGTCAGTTCGAACACCTGCACGCCGCCCGCCATCACCTGGTCGACATAGCCGGCGAACGCGTCGGCGGAGGCGCGTCCGTCCGGCTGGCTGGGCGGGCACAGCGCCGGCAGCCTGGTCTGCAGCAGCTCGGTTTCGGTCATGCCGAACAACATGCGGGTGGCGCGGTTGACGTCCAGCACGCGGTTGCTGCCGCGTTGCATCAGCAGGATGGCGTCCGGCGAGCCGGCCAGCATGTGGTGGTAGTTCACTTCCAGCGTCGCCATGGTGGGCAGGCCGTCCGCGGATGGCGCCGGCGTGATCGCCTGCAGTTGCAGCAGGATTTTTTCGGCCAGGTCCTCGGTGGGGAAGGACAGCGGCAAATACGCGCTGACGCCGGCTTCGCGGGCCCGCTCGCGTTCCTCGGGGGTGGGCGTGGACGACAGCAGGAACAGCGGCAGCTTGCCGCCGCAGGCGTCGCGCACGCGCACGCACAGTTCGAGCCGGGCGCTGCCGGCCAGCGCCGCGTCCAGCAGCGCCAGGGCGACCTTGCCGCCGGCGGCCAGTGCCAGCGCCTCGTCGCCGCGCCGGACCAGCTCGACCACCAGGCCGTGCGGGGCCAGCATGGTCCTGAGCGTGGCGAGATCGTAGGTCGCGTTGGTGGCTATCAACACGATGTTGGGCTGATCGGTAGGTGACGGCTGCATCATGGGTGAGGGGTGTCCGCTCCGCAGTACGTGATTGCAGCCAGTGTCACAGGATGGGCGGGCCGGGTCAAGCCTTTCCGCAGGACTAGGCGGCCAGGGCGGCGGCGTCCTGGGCTTGCCTGATCAGCGGGAAATTGTCTTCGATCCAGTCGACCAGCAGCTCCAGCCGCTCGGCGGCCTGGCGTCCCAGCGGCGTCAGGCTGTACTCCACGTGCGGCGGCACCACCTGCTGCGCCACCCGCAGCACCAGGCCGTCCGTGGCGAGCGCGTCCAGCGTCTGGGCCAGCATCTTCTCGCTGACGCCGCCGATTTCCCGGCGCAGCTGGCTGAAGCGGTGGGTGCCGTCCAGCAGCACCACCAGCACCAGCACGCCCCAGCGGCTGGTGATGTGGCCCAGCACGGCGCGCGACGGGCATTCCGCCGCCAGCACGTGGGCGCGCGGGTCGCCCTGGTTGCCGGCCAGCGCCCTGCGCAGCGAGCGGCTTGATTTGTCTTGCTTCATCTCGGGTTCCTCCAGTCGCATGGGGTACTTACTAATTTGTACGTACTTACAATTCGTAAGTATAGATCCTATCATGGCACCAACCGCGCGGAAACCTCCCCGCGGCAGCCTACATAATGGAGCAAAACATGATTATCGTAACTGGTGCAAGCGGCCAACTGGGCCGTCTGGTGGTGGACCGCCTGCTGAAAACCGTCCCGGCCGCGCAGATCGTCGCCGCCGTGCGCGACACCGCCAAGGTGGCCGACCTGGCCGCGCAGGGCGTGCAGGTGCGGCGCGCCGACTATGCCGATCCGGCCTCGCTGGACGCCGCCTTCCAGGGCGCGACCAAGGTGCTGCTGATTTCGTCGAACGAGCTGGGGCAGCGCGGCCCGCAGCACCGCAATGTGATCGACGCCGCAGTGCGCGCCAGGGCCGGCTTGCTGGCCTACACCAGCGTGCTGCATGCGGACGCGTCGCCGCTGGCGCTGGCCGCCGAGCACCGCGACACCGAGGCGGCGGTGCGCGCCTCCGGCTTGCCGTACAGCCTGTTGCGCAACGGTTGGTACGTGGAAAACTACACGGGCAGCCTGGGCGCCGCGCTGGCCCATGGTGCGCTGGCCGGCGGCGCCGGGGAGGGGCGCATCGCGGCGGCGGCCCGCGCCGACTACGCCGATGCGGCCGCCGCCGTGCTGACCAGCAGCGGCCCGGTCCAGCAAGTGTACGAGCTGGCGGGCGACCAGGCGTTCACGCTGGCCGAGCTGGCGGCGGAAGTGTCGCGCCAGTCGGGCAAGCAGATTC
Organism: Duganella sp. GW821-FHT01E12; assembly: GCF_059422325.1. Classification (NCBI taxonomy): domain Bacteria; kingdom Pseudomonadati; phylum Pseudomonadota; class Betaproteobacteria; order Burkholderiales; family Oxalobacteraceae; genus Duganella; species Duganella sp. GW821-FHT01E12. Next base: position 566,917 of record NZ_JBWKWR010000004.1, read on the forward strand.
CTTTCCACAACCTGCCGCAGCAGGATTACCGTGCGATGCTGGTGAGCGTCGGCCTGCCGGCGCCGTTGGCCGACCTGATCGCCGATTCGGATGCGCAGGCCGCCAAGGGCGCGCTGTACGACGGCAGCGGCACGCTGGGCAAGCTGATCGGCCGCCCGACCATCTCGCTGGCGGACGCCGTCAAAGCGGCGCTGTAATGAAAAAAGCCTCCATCTGCTTTTCAGCTCGATGGAGGCTTTTTGCGGAATTCTGTGGTGCCCACGGAGGGACTCG
>NZ_JBWKWR010000005.1:0-408870 GCF_059422325.1 Duganella sp. GW821-FHT01E12
TCCAGCTTGAATTGCGTCGTGTACTTCGCCAATGAAAAACCCCTAAAGTTGGCGTCCAACTTTAGGGGTTCAGTTCACAGCAGTTGGCTTTTTTTGCTCTTAGCGATCAAAAGGAGCGGAGGGGAACGTAGGGTAAAGCCGAAATTATCCCAGAATTATGCCCAGAGACCAGAAAACCGCCCGAAAATGAAAAAAGCCAGCTGTTTAGGCTGGCTTTTTTTCATTGCAAATCAATGACTTGCGTATCCTTGGCGGAGAGAGGGGGATTCGAACCCCCGATAGGCTATGAACCTATACACGCTTTCCAGGCGTGCGACTTCAACCACTCATCCACCTCTCCTGCATCACTTTCCCCTTTCGGAGAAGCCGCGAATTATAGCAAAGATTCCAGAGAGTACCAACATTATTTACCCATCCAGCATCTTTAGCACCTTCAGCACCACTCTTGTGCGTCCGACGGCAGCGAACTCAGCATGGATCCCCGCTCTCGCGGGGACGACGGAACGCTGATCAGGAAGCTTCCTTCAACTGCTCCAGAATCGCCGGATTCTCCAGCGTGGACACATCCTGCGTAATCACCTCGCCCTTGGCCAGCACGCGCAGCAAACGCCGCATGATCTTGCCCGAACGCGTCTTAGGCAGGTTATCCCCAAACCGAATCTCCTTCGGCTTGGCGATCGGACCAATCTCCTTGGCGACCCAGTTCCGCAACTCCAGCGCCAGCTTCTTGGCCTCCTCCCCAGTAGGACGCGCCTGCTTCAACACCACAAACGCACAGATCGACTCACCGGTCGTATCGTCCGGCTTGCCCACCACCGCAGCCTCAGCCACCAGCGGATTCGCCACCAGCGCCGACTCGATCTCCATCGTGCCCATGCGGTGACCCGACACGTTCAGCACGTCATCGATACGTCCGGTGATGGTGAAGTACCCCGTATCCTTGTTGCGGATCGCGCCGTCGCCAGCCAGGTACATCTTGCCGCCCAACTCCTCCGGGAAGTAGCTCGACTTGAACCGCTCTGGATTGTTCCAGATGGTGCGGATCATCGAAGGCCAAGGACGCTTGACGACCAGGATGCCGCCCTGCCCGTTCGGCACGTCCACGCCAGCCTCGTCCACGATCGCGGCCATGATGCCGGGCAGCGGCAAGGTGCACGAACCAGGCACCATCGGCGTCGCGCCCGGCAGCGGGGTGATCATGTGGCCGCCGGTCTCGGTCTGCCAGAAGGTGTCGACGATCGGACACTTCTCGCCACCCACCTGCGTGTAGTACCACATCCACGCTTCCGGATTGATCGGCTCGCCCACCGTGCCCAGCAAACGCAGCGACGACAGGTCGTAGTTTTTCGGATGCACTTTCGCGTCGACGTCCGACGCCTTGATCAGCGAACGGATCGCGGTCGGCGCGGTGTAGAAGATGCTGACCTTGTGCTTGGCGATGGTGTCCCAGAAGCGGCCGGCGTTCGGGTAGGTCGGCACGCCTTCGAACACCACCTGCGTGGCGCCCACCGCCGTCGGGCCGTAGGCGATGTAGCTGTGGCCCGTTACCCAGCCGATATCGGCCGTGCACCAGTAGACGTCGTCCGGCTTGATGTCGAACGACCACTTCATCGTCAGCGCGGCCCACAGCAGGTAGCCGCCGCTCGAATGCTGCACGCCCTTCGGCGTGCCGGTCGAGCCGGAGGTGTACAGGATGAACAGCGGATGCTCGGCATCGACCCACTCCGGCTCGCATACCGACGATTGGTTGGCGACCAGCTCGTGCAGCCACAGGTCGCGCCCGGCCTGGAAGTTGATGTTGCCGCCCGTGCGTTTGTAGACGATCACGTCCTTGATGGTGTCGCAGCCGCCCAGCGCCAGCGCTTCGTCGACGATGGCTTTCAATGGCAGGCTTTTGCCGCCGCGCAGTTGCTCGTCGGCGGTGATGACCGCCACCGCGCCGGCGTCGATGATGCGCTCCTGCAGCGATTTGGCGGAGAAGCCGCCGAACACCACCGAGTGCGTGGCGCCGATGCGCGCGCAGGCCTGCATTGCGGCCACGCCTTCAACCGACATCGACATGTAGATGATGACGCGGTCGCCCTTCTTGATGCCGCGCGATTTCAAGCCGTTGGCGAATTTGCAGACTTTCTCGTGCAGCTCTTTGTAGCTCACATGTACCGACTTGCCGTCGTCCGCTTCGAAGATGATGGCGGTCTTGTCGGCGTTGCCGTTCTGCAGATTGCGGTCCAGGCAGTTGTAGGAGACGTTCAGGTGCCCGTCCTCGAACCATTTGTAGAACGGCGCGTTGTCTTCGTTCAGGACTTTGGTGAACGGCTTTTGCCACACCAGGTTTTCCTTCGCCAGACGCGACCAGAAGCCTTCGTAGTCGGCCGCCGCCTCCGCGCACAATGCGTTGTAGGCGTCCATGCCGGCCACGGTGGCTTGTGCTGCAAACGCCGCCGGTGGCGTGAAGATGCGGGATTCCTGCGGACCTTGTTGGGTAGTAGTGCTGCTCATGCTTGTCTCCAGTGTTTGTAGTCGTTTGTCATAAACATAAACTTCATCGCTTACTGAGCCCTTACAGATTGGACGTCCCCGGCGGAGGATGCGGTGCTCTGTGTGATTTTACCAATATTTCTTCAGCCATACGTAGTGTCCCGCCGCTGCGATTGCTGAGCAGCACGTGTAAAATGTCGCCATCTCGTTAGTCTGCACCAATTCAAGGAGTTCCGCCGTAATGACCCAGCCACCACCGAAGCTGCGCCCGCTGCCCGCTTTTATCTTCATGACGCGCTGGCTGCAGTTGCCGCTGTATCTGGGCTTGATCCTGGCGCAGTGCGTCTACGTCTTCCATTTCTGGGTCGAGCTTAAAGACTTGATCGGCGCGGTGCTGGGCAACGAGACGGCGCTGCAGCACATCTTCCAGGCCGTCGCCGTGCCCGGCGCGCCGGTGCCGGAAAAACTCAACGAAACCACCATCATGCTCGTGGTGCTGGGCCTGATCGACGTGGTCATGATTTCCAACCTGCTGGTGATGGTCATCATCGGCGGCTACGAGACCTTTATCTCGCGCATGAACCTCGACACGCACCCGGACCAGCCGGAGTGGCTCTCGCACGTGAACGCCTCCGTGCTCAAGACCAAGCTGGCGATGGCCATCATCGGCATCTCGTCCATCCATTTGCTCAAGACCTTCATCAATGCCAGCGTCTACGACGAGAAAACGTTGATCGCACAAACCAGCATCCACGCGGTGTTCCTGCTGTCGGCATTGGCGATCTCCTATACCGACCGCATCACCACGCTCACCCACAACGAATCCCACTAACCCTCGCGAGAACATCATGACCATCATAAAGCAAGAAGACCTGATCGAATCCGTTGCCGCCGCGCTCCAGTACATCAGCTACTACCACCCCGCCGACTATATCCAGCATCTGGCGCGCGCCTATGACGCCGAGCAAAGCCCGGCCGCCAAGGACGCGATCGCGCAGATCCTGACCAACTCGCGCATGTGCGCCGAGGGCAAGCGTCCGATCTGCCAGGACACCGGCATCGTCAACGTCTTCCTGAAGATCGGCATGGGCGTGCGCTTCGAGGGCTTCACCGGCACCGTCACCGACGCCGTCAACGAGGGCGTGCGCCGCGCCTACAACTACGATGACAACAAGCTGCGCGCCTCCATCGTGGCCGACCCGCACTTCGACCGCAAGAACACCAAGGACAACACGCCGGCCGTGGTCCACATGGAACTGGTCGAGGGCAACACCGTCGACGTCAAGGTCGCGGCCAAGGGCGGCGGCTCGGAAAACAAATCCAAGATGGTCATGATGAATCCTTCCGATTCGCTGATCGACTGGGTGCTGAAGACCGTGCCGACCATGGGCGCCGGCTGGTGCCCTCCTGGCATGCTGGGCATCGGCATCGGCGGCACCGCCGAGAAGGCGATGCTGATGGCCAAGGAAGTGCTGATGGAAGACATCGACATGTACGAGCTCAAGCAGCGCGGCCCGCAGAACAAGCTGGAAGAGCTGCGCATCGAACTGTGCGACCGCATCAACGCGCTGGGCATCGGCGCGCAAGGCCTGGGCGGCCTGACCACCGTGCTGGACGTGAAGATCATGACCTACCCGACCCACGCCGCCTCGAAGCCGGTCGCCATGATCCCGAACTGCGCCGCCACCCGCCACGGCCACTTCGTGCTGGACGGCTCGGGCCCCGCCTACATGACGCCGCCTCCGCTGTCGACCTGGCCTGACGTCAGCTGGGCGCCGGACACCGAAAAATCCAAGCGCGTCGACCTGAACACGCTGACCAAGGAAGAAGTCGCCTCGTGGAAGCCGGGCCAGACCCTGCTGCTGAACGGCAAAATGCTGACCGGCCGCGACGCCGCGCACAAGCGCATCCAGGACATGCTGGCCAAGGGCGAGCCACTGCCGGTGGACTTCAAGAACCGCGTGATCTACTACGTCGGCCCGGTCGATCCGGTGCGCGACGAAGTGGTGGGCCCGGCCGGCCCGACCACCGCCACCCGCATGGACAAGTTCACCGACATGATGCTGGAGAAAACCGGCCTGATCGCGATGATCGGCAAGGCCGAGCGCGGCCCGGTCGCCATCGAGTCGATCAAGAAGCACAAGTCGGCCTACCTGATGGCGGTCGGCGGCTCGGCCTACCTGGTGTCGAAGGCGATCAAGGGCGCCAAGGTGCTGGGCTTTGCCGACATGGGCATGGAAGCGATCTACGAGTTCGACGTGGTCGACATGCCGGTGACCGTGGCGGTGGACGCCGCCGGCACCTCGGTGCACGAGACCGGCCCGAAGGAATGGAAAGCCAAGATCGAAGCGCTGAACGTTCCGGTCGTGACGGCCTGATGCACGGCGCCCGCTCTCCCGGCGCCCCCATCGGCGTCTACGATTCCGGCGTGGGCGGGCTGTCGGTGCTGCGCCACATCCGGGCGCAGCTGCCGGCCGAGGACTTGATCTACTTCGCCGATTCCGGCCACGCGCCCTACGGCGAAAAGACCGAGCAATACGTGGTCAACCGCGCGCTGCTGGTGGCCGCCTTCCTGCTGGAGCGCGGCGCCAAGGCGCTGGTGGTGGCCTGCAACACCGCCACCGTGGCCGCCATCAAGGCGGTGCGGGCGCGCTATCCGGACCTGCCGGTGGTCGGCGTCGAGCCCGGCCTGAAGCCGGCCGCCGCCGCCACGCGCAGCGGCAAGGTGGGCGTGCTGGCGACGGCGCGCACGCTCAAGGGCGAAAAATTCCTGCAGTTGCGCGAGCAGATCAGCGCCGCCACGCAGGCCGAATTCCTGCTGCAACCGTGCGTGGGCCTGGTCGACCAGATCGAACTGGGCGACCTGGAAACGCCGGCCATCGCCGCGCTGCTGGAGCGATACGTGGCGCCGCTGCTGGACCAGGGCGCCGATACGCTGGTGCTGGGCTGCACCCACTACCCCTTCGTGCAGACCGGCATCGAACGGGTGCTGCGCGGCCACGGCCACCCGGACGTCACGCTGATCGATACCGGCGACGCCGTGGCGCGCCAGCTGGTGCGCCTGCTGGACGCCGGCGGCCTGCTGCACCCTGGGCGCGGCGACGGCGAGGCGCCCGCCTCCCTGCGCGGCTACACGACGGCGGACGTGAGCGCGCTGGCGCCGGCCTTCGCCAACCTGCTGGGCCTGCATCCGCCGGTGGAAAAGGTTGACGTTTGAGCAAGCCGGTATATTTTGAAAAAAACTTTGCATTTAGATTTGCAGGATTCAAAACTGGCTTGTATAATTCGGCACCTGTCTACGAAACAGTAGACAAAGCGAAGTAAATCAGTGGTGGCTGTAGCTCAGTTGGTAGAGTCCAGGATTGTGATTCCTGTTGTCGTGGGTTCGAGCCCCATCAGCCACCCCACCGAATTCGCAGTAAAAACATAAAGCTTACAAGCGCGTGCTTGTAGGCTTTTTTGTTTTGGGCGCACCGCATGCGCACACCTCAGTGCAGCCTGAAAAATCTCCGTATCCCCTCCAGGTAGTTCGCTTGCTGCGCTTGTTCGGGCTCGGCATGGTCGCTGCGGATGGCGCTCAGCACTTCGTTGCGGTCGCTGAGCACGTGGGCGAATTCATCGGCCAGCTCGGGACGCTCGTGCAGGATGGTTTCAAAATTTTCCTTGTCCAGCCGATAGCACAGCACGTCGCTCCGGGCGGTGACGGTGGCGCCGCGCGGCGCGCCGGTCAGCAGGCCGATCTCGCCGAACACGTCGCCGGCCTTGAGGGTGGCGCAATAGACGCGCTCGCGCCCCTCGGCCTCGAACCACACATCGGCCTCGCCGCCGACCAGCAGGTACAACCAATGCGCCACCGCGCCCTGCCGCGTGATGATGTCGTCCTTGACGAAGGGCGTGTGGCGCAGCGCCCTGGCCAGCTTGGACAGCTCCTCCTCGGTGAGGCTGGAAAACAGCGCGACCTTGCCCAGCGCCTTCCTGCGCGCGTCCATTTCCGCCGACAGCCGGGCGCTCGAACGCCGCTCCGAATCCGCGTTCAGGCGGATGTCCATGCACGGATGGGCCAGCGACAAACTCTGCCGCTGCAGGGCGCTGTAGAAATGGATGCGCACGGCCGAATCGGTGCCGTCGTCGTGGGCCGGATTGGTGAGCCAGTAGCGCACGGCATACTGGATCAAGCCTTCGCGGTAGTCGGTGACGATGCATTCGGGCGGCCGGGCAACTGACAGATGCTCGATATGGGTCTGGCGCAGCGCCGTCTGGACGGTGGCGATGACCTGCTGCGGCGGCACCGCGTCGTCGATCCAGAAATGCACCCAGCGCCGGAACTCCGGCTTGCTCTCGCGGCTGTACACCTCCACTTTCGATTTCATCAGCACGCTGTTGGGAATGACGATCAGGTTGCAGTTGTTGGTATGCACGGCGGTATGGCGCCAATGGACTTCCACCACCTTGCCGCGCACGTCGTCGATCTTGATCCAGTCGCCGATGCGCACCGAGTTGTCGAACTGGAGCGCGAGTCCGCCCAGGATATTGCCCAGCGTTTCCTGCATCGAGAAGGCGACCACGCCGGTGATGACCGCCGACGTCGTGACCAGTCCGCTCAAATCCAGGCCGGCCACGCGCAGCCACACCAGGCCCCAGACGATGTAAGTGATCACCAGCAGGATGTCTTCCATGATGCGCGGCGGATGCATGCGCAGGGCCGGCAGCAGCACGCGGAAGGCGGTCAGGCCCAGGATGCGTATCAGCAGCAGCCCGAAGCCGAGCATGGAGGCGCTTTCGAACAGGCCGGCGGCCTGGCGCTGGTCCATGTCCAACATCAGTTTGCTGGAGAGGCTGAGGATCAGGCACAGGCCGCCGAACACCAGATTGTTGCGGAACATGTGCTGGCTGTCCGGATCGGAGCGGGTCAGCAGCAGCTGCATCACGCTGCAGAAGAGAACGGCGGCAACCAGACCGGCGTGCCAGGGATTGATCCACGGGCCATCTATCGTCAGCATCCTGGCTCCTCATCCGTTGCTAGCTTGCATGTATTGTGAACTGATCGCCACCCGTGCGCAACGTGATAACGAGATAAACTATTTAGACCGATTTTTAGCGGGCAACGACGGCTGGGCTTTGCAATTATTTAAATATAAATAATCGAGTTATCCGCCCTACCACCCGTTACAAAATTTTGTTGACGGCGTTGCCTAACAGAACTAGTTTGGCGCTACAATGGTCGTCTGTGCATCCGCATGCAACGCCTCCCCCTTTCACGATTAAGCCCAGCCATGTCCCAAGAGAGAACACCCCTGCACGAAGTCAGTACCTATAGCAAGGACACGCCGGTCGGTTGTCCTGATATCAACGGACGCGCCGCCGTGTTTGTGCCGACCGCGCTGTTTGACGTGAGCAACTCCACCACCATCCGCAAGGGCGCCGGCATCGTCGGCTACGGCAACCCGGACGGCTCGCTGACGGTCTATTTCGAGGCCAACCGCTTCGACGAGACCAGCCTGCACAAGTGGGAAAACAAGGCCCGCAAGGCCTATGACCGCATGGTGGCCAGCGCGCCGACCGTGTCCAAGGCCAAGATAGACCCGAAGATGCTCGAGCAGATCGGCTACATCGACGGTTCCGGCATTCAGCTCAAGCACCCGGAACAACTCCAGCACTGGTTGCAAGTGTCGAACGCCCTGGACACCGCGCCGGCCGACGCCATCATCGTCTGGAAAACCAAATAAAGTTGGTACAAAGATAGAGACGGGCAGTTGTCCTACAAAGTATCGGACGTTCGGCTGATGCCCGTCCGACATCCCCTGCGCTATTCTGGACTCACTGGAAGTCCAACCGCACAGGGAGTTTGTCATGGCACGCTATCTCCACATCGCCTTCGGCACATTGCTGCTCAGCCTGGCCTGCGCGTCGACCTATGTGTTGTGCTCGGAAAACGTCCTGCAGGATCACACCACCTCGGTCTACCAGCTGCGCTGAGCCTCACTCGCGCAATCCCAGCATATTCACCAGACGGTTCAAATCCCCCTCTTCCCGGATAATCTCGGCCATCAGCTCGGGCAGCGGCATGCGCCCCCAGTTGACCGCGCGGCGCAGCAGGTAGGGCGTCGGGCTGTGCGGCTCCACCAGGCTCAGATAATCGGCGATCGCGCCCAGCGTCGCATAGGCTTCGTCGCGGTTCTTCCAGCCGGACAGGGCCACCGCAGGCGGCGCCTGGTCCGCCGCCACGCCCGCCACTTCCTCCTTGCCTTGCGGCTGATCCGGGATCGTCATTTCTTCTTCCTTTTGCTCGGGCACCAGCTGTTGCAGCACGCGCTCCACCGCCACCAGCGCCCCCTTCAGTTTAGACAGATTCGGCGCCTGCGCGCCCAGTTGCAGGTCGACGAAGGCCAGCATGGTTTCCAGGCAGTTCAGGCAACGCTGCACCACCTGCAGGCGGTTGGCCAGCTCGCGCCCCAGCCGCTGGTGCGCGTAAGCGATCACTTCGATGCGGGTCAGCGGCGCTTCGCCGTCGGGCCCCGTGTGCGGCTCGCCCTGACGGCCGGACAGTTCGCGCGCCGTCATGTGTTCCCAGTCGGCCAGGCTCTGCGCCGGCGGCTTGCGGCCCGGGATCTTCAGCAGCGGCACATGCAGCCGCACCGTCGCCGAGAACGATTCGTTGATCCACTCCAGCGGCGCCACGCGGGCGTCGGCGTCGCCGTCCTGGATCACCGGATGCAGCGGCTCCCAGTACTGCCGCAGCAGCCGGTCGACCAGGCTCAGGCCGCGATACAGGCCGTCGATGCCGTGCTGCCGCGTCCATGCCTCCAGCAGCCAGGCGGCGATCTGCAAATCCTTGGAGCGGCTGGTGAGCATGGCCTTGCAGCGCGTTTCGATCAATGGCCAGTCGGCCTTCTGCAGCGGCCGCTCCCACTGCCGCATCGGCAGGCTGGGGTCGTCCTCCTCGCGCGCCAGCCGGATCTCGGTGAAGATCGGGTCGTAGCGCAGCGCCGGGCCGCAAGGCTGGTCCTCGCTTATGGGCTTGAGCAACAGTTCCAGCTCCTCCTGATGCTCCATGCTCATCAGGGAAAGCGGTATCGGCAGGCTGGGTGCGTTCATAGGGGCGGTCGGGGTCGGGAAACTGGGTGCTCGTTCATCGGAAATCAGTAGGCGCGCCTTGTCGACCAGGTTGCGCAGATTGCTTTTTATGGTCGCCATGCGCCGCTCCGCCTACGGTAGCATCTTGCCGGGTTCGCGCGCAAAAAACTTGGCGGCGACCGGCGAAGAATGCAGGATGTAAAAGCCCGGCCGCGGCCACGGCTGACGTGCTCCGACTCGACGTCGTCGGTGGCCACGCCGGCCACCTGCACGCGCTGCGCCAGCGGCCCCTTGAGCAGTTCGCTCAGCACGTGAAAGCCGCGATGTAAGCTGCCGAACACGGCAACTCGCACGAGTGGAGGCAGGGTGGACATGGCAGCACCTCGTTAAAACCGGCCTACCAGGCCGGCGCCTTGACGGGAAACACCGGCGGCCACACCAGCGGCGTGCGCTTGCCGGCAGCGCTCACGGTCAGCCGCACATACACCCTGGCGCGGCTGTCGCGGGTCGGGATGCGGCCGTCGCCGAGCACACTCATCGGGAACTCGAACTTGAGCAGCTGCGAGCGCGCGCCGGAGACCGCCGCCAATCCTGCGTCCGTCTCGCGGTAGGCCGACACAAAGCTGAACAGCGCCCACGGGTCGTCGAAGCGGTAGCTGATGGTGCGGCCGTCGACCGCCATGCCGGGATGGCCGGGCTCGGCCTTCGGGATGGCCGGGCCGTCCTGCGCCACGCGCAGCGTCAGCACCAGCGGCAGGCCCGGCTCCCAGCGCAGCGCGCGCGGGGCGTCGCGCTGGTGCTGGGTCTGGCCGCCTATGGTCAGCGACCAGTCGATGATCTGGTTGCCCTCGCTTTCGACGGCGGTGTTGGCGCGGAACTCGGCCATCACGTCCAGCCCGGCGGCCTGCCCCTCCTCGCCCGGATACAGCGGCGCCAGGAACTCGCGCACCTTTTGCATCTGGTCGTCCACCTTGCGCACCGTGCTGGCCGGCGACGGCCGCGTCGGGTCGCGATCCGAGGCCAGCGCCAGCACGTGCACGCGGTCGAACAGCTTGAGCACGGAGCCGACCTCGTCGACGTCGGCCGGCACCTTGTCGGCGGCGCCGCCCTTGGCGTTGGCGTCCGGCGCCAGCGCGCGGAACGGCGCGCGGTTGGCCAGGCCGGCGTTGAAGGCGTCTGCGAAGCGGGTCCAGGCGTCCTGATAGCCGGTCTGCAGCAGCTCGCGGCAGCGCGAGTACAGGCCGGCCTGCAAGCCCTGCATGCGCTCGGAGAACACGTCGGTGGCGCGGCGCTGGGCGGCGCGGGCCGACAGCTTGTCCAGGCAGTTGCCGATGTCGAGGTCGGCCGCGCCCGACAGCACGAACTGCTCCAGCGCGCTCAGGCTGCTGGTCGGACTCTTCAGCTTGTAGCGGTTCAGGTCGGCCACCGTGGCTTGCCAGCGCGTCACCAGCGGATTGCCGGCGCCGGCGCCGCCCAGCTGCATCAGCAGCGTTTCCGCATCCTTGCCGGTGGCCTCGATGAACGCTTGCTGCTGCTGGACGTAGGCCGCCAACGCGCCGGCGTCGGCCGCGCCGAAGGCGTCCAGCAGCGGCGCCTTCTCGCCGTTCCACGCGCGGAAGGCGCGGTCGCGCGGCACGAACACCTCGGCCCGCGTCAGCGTCTCGTCGAGCAGCTGCAAACGGGTCAGCGCGTCGCGGCTGAGCACGGCCGTGAGGTTGTCGGCCACGCCGGCCGCCGCGATGTCCTGCAGCCACGAGCGGATGCGCAGCGCCTTGGCGCGATCGGCCTCGGCGGCCGGCGCCTGCACCTCGCGCGTCGAGACGATGTAGGCCTGCGACAGCAGGTCGCGCGCGGTCTCGGCCAGCGCGCCGTCGGCCAGGCGCGCGGCCGGCGCCTGCAGCATGTTGGGGAACTTGGGCAGGAAGTCGGTCTGCACCCGCTTGCGGGCGTCGCCCAGCGCCAGCACCTGGTCCAGCCGCGAGCCGTCCCAGCTGACGGTGGAGCCGGCCGGCACCTCCGGCAGGCGGCTCAGGTGGTTGACCTTCATGAACGGCTGCGACAGCAGGCCGTTCAACGCGTCCAGCAGCGCCTTGCGGTCGGCCGCGAAGGCCCAGGCGGAATTGGCCTCCGACCATTCCAGGCCGGAGCTCAGGCCCTGCGAGTGGCTGTCGGCCGACAAGGTCGCGTCCCACAGCGAGATGAACTGGTTGAAGCCGTCGTCGGTCTGCTTGCGGGCGTCGTCGGCGGCGGCCTTGCCCAGCAGCGACACGCTCTCGACCTTTTGCAGCAGGTTGTCCCAGGCCGGGCCCAGGTCCGGCGTGTTGCGGTGCATCCAAGCGCCCTTGCCGGTGGTCAGATAGGCTTCCTGCGCGCGCAGCGCGGTGCGCAGCGCCTGCCAGATGGCGATGTTGGTGGCGGCGTCGGCCTTGGGATCGGCCTCGTACAGCGCGGCCGAGGTTTCGCCTATGGTCTGCTCGGCCTTCAGCAAGCCGTTGTTGACGAACATGCGCTTGGCGGTGGCCTTGACCGCCAGCTTGAACGAACAGCTGGCCGCCTCCTGCAAGGGCTCGACGGTGAGCGACTGCACCTCCTTGGCCACCTGCCGGAACAGCGCGGCGGTGCGCGCCGGATTGCCGTTGAGCTCGGTGCCCAGCAGCACCCGCACCACCAGCCCCAGGTCGTCGCCGGACGGCGGGCCGGAGCTGGCCAACTTCAGCCTCATCATCGCCTGCTGCACCTGGTCGAGCTGCTCCATGCGCGCCACGTATTGCAGCAGCGCGGAAAACTCCGGCAAGCCCTCCATGTTCAGCGCGGTGTTCGGCGCCGCCGTCATCTCGTTCCAGCGCGCCGGCAAGGTGCAGCGGCCGCCGATGATCAGGCTGCCCGAGATCGGGTCGATGGGCACGCCGGTCAGCTCGCTCACGCGGCTGTACATCGAGCGCCGCAGCGGGTCGAAGGCGTTGTCGGCGAAGCCTTTTTCCATGCGGTTCTGCACCCGCTGGTGCAGGTTGTCGAACCACGGCCAGGAGCCGGGCATGAACAGCGAGCCCAGGCGGGCGTTGCCCATCTGCTCGATGTTCTGCAGCGCCTCCATCGCGCGCTGGCGGCTCTGCGCCGGGTCGACCACGTTGCGGCTGCTGGCCTGCAGGCTGGCGCGCGAGTCGCGGTCCAGCTTGTGCAGATAGACCACCACGTCGGAACTGAGCCGGTGCAGGTTGAGCGTGCCGAACAGCAGGCCCAGCACCCACACCGCCGGAATGCCGACGGCGCTCCAGCGCGCCATGCGGTTCATCGCCGGCCGGCGCATGCGGTGCACCGACGACGAGCGCACCAGTCCGGCCTCGGCAAATATCTTGCGTTCGAAGATGTCGCGCAGGAAGGCCGGCACGGCGCTGCCCTGCCCCGGCACGTAGGCTGGCGGCGCGCCGCCGGCCAGCGTCGGCTCGGCCCATTCAGGCAGCGTGGCGGGCGGCGCGGCGGCGGCCTGCTCGACCGGCTTGAAGCCGTCGTCGGCAGGCGCGGCGTGCTCGCCCAGCAGGGCCGCCTCGTCGCTGCAATCGCCGGTCAGGTAGATGCCGCGCAACAGGAAGGGCTCGTGGTAGGCACTGGGCCGCATCAGTTCCTCGGTGAACAGCTTCAGGCCGGCGCGCAGGCGCTCGACCTGGTTGGGCAGCAGGAAGTATTCGCTGCTGTCCGAGTCCGACGGTTCCAGCGCGCACAGCTCGGCGCAGCTGTCGGACAGCGTGCGGACGATCTCGTTCATCGCCGTCTCCATCCACTGCGCCTGGAACGGCGCGGCCAGCTCGTGCGGCGACGACCAGCCCAGCATCGAGCGGCGCAGCGGCTCCGGCAGCGCGGCGGCGAAGCGCGCGAAGCCGGGGATGGTTTCGCAATCGGTGATCGTCAGGTAGACCGGGAAGCGCAGCGCCAGCCGGTTCTGCGCCAGCCACAGGCGGCGGTGGATGGCCTTGGCGCGCGCGGCCAGGTCCAGCTGGCCGGCGCCGTCGGCGTCGAGGAAGGCGCGGGCCGGGATCGCCAGGACGATGGAATCGAACGGCCGGTCGGGACGGTAGTTGCGGCACAGGCCGAGGAAGTCGTCCCAGGTGGTGTTGGTGTGGCCGCCGGACGCCTCGGGATCGGGCGCGCCCAGGTAGTCCGACTGCAGCTGCACCGCGATGCCCTGGTCGAAGAAGTTCCAGTTGATGCCCTGGGCGCCGGCGGTCAGCGTGCTGTCCGCGCTGAGCGCGCTTTGCAGGCCCGATTGCAGCAGCGGCAGCTCGCGTCCGGCGCTGTCCTCGTTGAGCACCAGCGTCCAGGCCAGGCTGTAGCGCTCGGAGCGGGCCGCGATATTGTTTTCGATCAGCTCCACCGCCACGCGGAACGATTGCCTGAGCGAGTCGGTGCTGATCAGGCGCGGTTTCTGGTCGGCCGGCTTGTCGGCTTTTTCCGCGCCCTTCATCGCCGCCCAGATGACGACCGCGAACAACAGCATGACGAGCAGCGTCAACACCAGCAAGGTGGCAATGGCCGTGTTATCTGACAAGAAGTTCAACACTATGCGCTCGTCCCGAATGGTTGGTTACACGGTCGTGGCGAGCGCGGCGCGTACCGGCCACGATTGCCACAGCCACAGCAGTTCAGACAGTCCCAGCAATATCAGCAGCGCCAGCACGAACATCATGCCGCTGCGGTTAAACTTGGGCAGGCGCCGCGCCGCCAGGTGCGACAGCGTGCTGGCGTACGCCTGCTCGGACAGCGTGCGGTCGCGCCCCTGCAGGTCGGCCGGCCGCAGGTAGACGAACTGGAACAGCTCGCGCCGGTACTCGGCGATCTTGTCCTGCTTCTGGCCGCGGTAACGGCCCTGGAAGCCCAGCGACAGCAGATACAGATACAGCCGCCCGACGTTGCGCCGCGCGGCCTCGCGCTCGCGCAGCAGCTGATCGAGGTCGTCGAACACGCGCTCGCCGGCAAAGCTGGACTTGAACAGCGTGGTCTCGATCAGCACATGGCGCCAATAGCCGCGCCCGGCCCACTCGGTGTTGAGCAGCACCTCGTCGGCCAGCGCCGCCTTCAGGAAGCGGCCCTGCACCTCGGCCTCGATGCCGGCCTTGCCGACGATGCGGCGCGCCTCCAGCGACTGCAATTCGATCAGCTGGCACAGCTGGCGACTGAGCGCCTCGGCGGCCGCCCTGGCCTCGCCCTCGCCCACCCGCGTGGCCGCCTGCGCCGAGCGCGACAGCACATCGTAGAAGTCGCGGAACTGCACCGAGGCCAGGTCCACGCCCTCGCTGATGCTGCCGCTCCAGGCCGCCGGAGTCTGCGCCGGCGCCGCGTTGTTGGTTCCAAAGTTCACGGCATCATCCCTTTATGAACAACACCACTTCCTGCGGACGCTGCGTCTGCAGGCTTTCATTGGCGTTGCTGATCAACAAAGCCTGACCGGCCACGATGAATTCGTCCGACACTTCCACGCTGAACAGGGTGTAGCCGGCGCTGGCGCGCAGGCCCAGCTCGGGCGCGGCGTCGATGCGGCTGCGCGGCGCGCCCAGCACGCGGCGGTCGGTCAGCGAGGTCCATACCGTCTGCGAGCCGATCACCGCGCCCGCCATCCACTGCGTGGCCTCGCGCTCGGGCTGGCCGCGCAGGCCGACCACCAGCCGCGCGCCCAGCCACTCGGCCTGCATCGCCAGCGAGAACGCCTGGCCGTCGTAACCGAACACGCAGGTCTTCCACTCCTGGCTGACCTCGCCCACCAGGTCGGCCAGCGCGCTCAGCACGGCGTCGAAGGCCGGCTCGGTGTCGGCGTGCTCGTAGGCCGGCGGCATGATGGGCACGGCGCCGGGACGCAGCGTCGCCAGCGGCCCCAGCTGCGCGCACAGCGCCAGGTACAGCGGCAGCGGATGCACGGACGGGCTGCGCAGCAAGGCTTCCAGCACCGGCAGGTTGAGGATCAGGCTCGACAGCCGGGCCTTCTGTTCCAGCAGGTTGATGCGGTCCTCGGTGCGCGACGACGGCTGCGCGGTCTGGCGCGCCAGGAACACCGCCTTGTTGCGCATCTGCGTGACCAGCTGCTGCGCGCGCTGGCGCACGCCGGACGCGGCCGGCACCTCCAGCATGGCAGGCAGGTAGGCGCCGCGATGCACGATCTCGTTGCCCTTGTTGACCGTCATCAGCTGCAGCGCGGTGTACGCCGCCGACGGCACCGGCCCGGCCGCCAGCCCCAGGTTGACCGCCATGCGCGGCACGTCGGCCGGCAGCGCCTGCGACACCTCGTCCTCCACGGTCGGGCTCTCGACGCCGCGGAACATGGCCGGCTGGCCCGGCTGGCGCAGCGAGCGCGTGTTGCCCACCACCAGATACACCGCCAGGTCCTGCTGCGCCATCGCCTCGGCCCACGGCCCCAGGTCCAGCTCCAGCGGCTGCCCTTGCGCCAGCGCGCTGTCGTAGGTCACGGCCATGCCGTTGGGCAGGATCGCTTCCAGCTGCTGGATGCGCAGCAGGCCGGTGGTCAGCAGCGCCTCGTCGATGGCGAGCTCGCGCAAGCCCCAGCCGTAGGGATTGGTCGCCATCGACTGCCAGGCCAGCAGCGCGTCGATGCGCGCGCCCTCCTGCTGGAAGTGCTGCGGCGTGAGCATCATGCCCTCGTGCCACTGGATGCGATGTGAAAGTTGAGGTACGGTCATTGAGTCGCTTTCATAATCTACTGCGCCGCGCCGGCCTTGGGCTCTTTGGCGCTAAAGCCCTGCGCGTTCAGTTGCACAACATATCCCGAAGCGTTCAGCAGCAGCCGCTCGCGGTGCTCGCCGGCGTTGGCGTAGCCGGCGAACACCAGCGCGGCCCAGGCCTTCTGGTCGCTCCATTTTTTATCGTTCAACTTGATCGTCTGGGCCGGCACCAGCTCGTAGGGGTAGACGGTGAGCGCCTCCGGGAAGGTGCGCTGCAGCTCGGCGCGGGTGGCGAACCATTTCGAGGCCGGCATCGCCAGCAGGGAATCGAGGACGGCCTGGTCCTTGACCAGCACCACGTCCACCGCCACCGCGCTGTTGCTGTTGGCGTCGTCGGCGGCGCGCAGGGTCAGCGACTTCCAGCTGGGCGAGGCCATGCTGGGGCCGAACAGCGCGCGCGTGGCGCCGCAGCCGGCCAGCGCGCACAACAGCGTGAGCAGCAGCAAGCAGCGGCGAGGGATCGAGGTCATCATCAGTTGCATAAGTCAGTCTTCAAAAGGCCTTGCGCAGGCCATAGCCCACGCCGGCGCAAAACACTGTGAACAGAGCGATCAACAACAGGAACAACACGAACAGCGCTTGCTTGCGGGTGAAGACGAGCTTGAGCGTGGACGGCTGCCACACCTCGAAATCTTGCTCGTTTTTAATATACAGACCATCCGCCACCAAGGCAATCAACGCTGATGATATAAGAAAGGAAAGTAAATTCCGTGGTCCTTCGCACAACACTTCCACCAGCATAAACACCGGCAGCACCGCCTCCAGCGGCAGGCTCATCGAGGCCATCACGAAGCTGCCGAGTATCACCGACTTGCCGCCGGCGATGCCCACCGACCACAGCGCGGCGGTCCACGACAACGCGCAGATCCAGGCGATGTCGGCGGCGACCAGGGGATGGTGGTACAGGTTGGCGACGAAGATGGCCAGCACCGCGAAGAACATCGCCTCGCCGGCCTTGAGGAACACCGGCGCGATCGGCGAGACCAGCTCCACCAGGCCGCGGCTGAAGCCCAGCCGCACGCTCATGCCCTGGATGAAACCCGGCACCGCCGCCACCGCCACCGGCGAGAACAGGCAGACGGTGATCGGCTCGCGCAGCGCCAGCATCACCAGCCATGGCGACTTGTTCAGCTTCCAGCAGAGGACGGCGATGGCCGCCGCGCACACCGCCAGGGCGGCGACGAAGAAGGCCGCCAGGAAGCTGCCCAGCAACACGATGGCTTCGACACCGGCCGTGGCGGTGGCGGCCGCCGCCAGCACGAAGGCGGCCGCCGGCAGCAAGGTGTTGAAGCGGTTCACCAGCGATTCGAGCGCGCGGTACATGCCCTCGAAAATGCCGCTGAGCTGGGCCGAGCGCAGCGGGTCCTGCACCGCCACGGCGGCGCCGAAGCACAGCACGCCGATCAGCACCGACGGCAGCGAGCCGTAGGCCAGCACGCCGAACAGGTTGTCCGGCACCAGCGCGCCGATGTCCCACTGCTCGGCGGCGCCGTCGCCGCTGTCGCGCAGGGCCATGGTGAACTGCGCCTCCGAGCGCAGCGCCAGCTTGCCCAGCGCCGCCGTCTGCGCCGCCGTCATGCCGGCGCCGGCGCCGCCCAGGCCCGCCACCAGCACGCCCACCACCGCGCACAGCAGCATCGCCAGCAGCGACATGGCCGCCAGCCGCGCCAGCCGCGCGCCGGAACCCGGCTCCGACGGCAGGCGCTGCAGGCCGAAGTAGACCGCCAGGATCACGAACGGCAGCGCCGCCATCTGGATCAGCGACAGGTACAGCGCCGACACCGCCGCCAGCAGCGCCGCGCTGCCGGGGAACAGCGTGCCGGTCCAGCCGCCCAGCAGCATCGCGCCCAGCAGCGTGGCCGGGTGGTGGAAAATATCCCTGAGCTGGAACATGGCGGGTTTGACGAGTGTCTGCATGATGGGCGCTAGAGCTTGACGGGGGCGGCGCAGATGCTGGCCACGGCGGCGCAGCTGCAGATCACGGTGACGGCGGTGCGCGCCATGGCGCAGATCGGATCGACCGCCATCAACAGGATGAACGCGGCCTCGAACGGCAGCGTCAGGTAGTTGCAGATGGTGCCGACCAGCGACACCGTCACCACGCCCGCCATGCCGGCCGAGGCAAACCCGGACAGCACCGACACCAGCACCAGCACGCCCAGGTCCAGCGCCGACATCGGGCGTCCGTACAGCGCGGCGATGAACATGGTGCTACAGACGAAATACGCGACCGCGCCGACCCGCAGCAGCGAGATACTCAGCGGCACCAGCAGCTCGACCCGCGCCCGCGCGAACTGCAGCCGGTCGACCAGGCCGGTGACCATGGCCGGCATGCAGGTGGCGCTGTTGTTGGTGGCCACGCCGAGCGCGAACGGCTCGCGCATCGCCTTCATCACCGTGCCGTACGAGACGCCGGCGCGACGGCTGATGAGCGCCATCGCCATCGCCATCAGCACGCCGGACACCAGCAGGAACAGGATCACGAAGCCGGCCATCACCGCGATCGGCTGCAGGCCGGTCAGCGCCACCTGGCTGGCCGCCATGCACACCAGCACGAACGGCACCGGCAGGTTGACCCAGCGCGTGAGCGTCTGGCAGGCCTGGTAGACGGTTTCGAGCGCCTGGTGCAGGCCGCCCGAGATGCGGCTCGGCACCTGGCCGGCGGCAAAGCCGAACAGCAGCGCGAACACCAGCGCCTTGAGCGTTTCGCCGTTGGCCAGCGAGGCGAAGATGTTCTGCGGGATCAGCGACTGCAATACGTCCTTGAGCTCGGTCCTGTGCGGCGGCGCCGCCTCCTCGCGCAGCGCCATTTCGGTGTTGCTGCTCTCGCCGTCGGCGCTGATGATCTTGCCCAGCGCCGCGCGCGTCTCGGGCGGCAGGTTGCCGCCCGGCCGCACCAGCAGCGACGACAGCGTCGCCGTCACCGCCACGATCATCGAGAAGGTGATGAACACCACCACCACCCGCTTGAAGATGCGCGCCGCGCCGCCGTCGCGGTACAGGTTCTGCAGGCTGAAGATGACGGCCGAGATCATGAACGGCAGCACGATCATCTTCAGCAGGTCGACATACACCACGCCCACCACGCCCAGGTGGCGCGACAGCGACGGCGTCGCCCAGCCCAGCAGCCCGCCTGCCAGCACGCAGCCGACCACGGTCCATGGGTTCAGGGCCCATTGCTGGAAGCGTTGCATGCTGAGGGGAGCGTCCACGTGGTTTCCTTATTTGAGGGCTCGGAGCACGCTGTCGGCCGTGGGCTGCACGGGCCGCTGCGCGATCAACTCGTTGACGAAGGACAGCAGGGTCAGGTCGCCGATGCCGACGACGACGCTGAGCGGCGCCTCCAGGTCGCTGAAGGTGACGGTGCGCAAGGTCAGCGCCAGGCCCGGCTCCTCGCGCATCAGTTGCACCACCTCCATCTCATCGCGGTAGGTCGCCGTCACCTCGCCCTTCTTGGTCGCCTCGATCAGCTCGGGCCAGGTGGGATACTTAACCAGCTTGGCCTTGGGGAAGTTGCGGCGGCCAAACTCCTCCCACGACGATCCGGCCAGCACGCCCAGGGTGCCGGTGTAGTCGCGTATCACCTGCGGCAAGGTGCGGTCGCCGGCCAGCTGGGCGAAGCGCATGCGGTTGATCAGCATCGCGTGGCCCTGCTTGATGTAGGAGATGGAGAAATGCACAATCTGCGCCCGCTTGAGCGTACGGCCCAGCCGGCTGACGGCCACGTCGGCCTTGCCCACCGCCACCGCCTCGACCACGCTGTCGAAGGTCTTGTAGCTGCGGTCGAAACGCACCGATACGCCGAGTTCGGAGGCGATCGACTTCGCCAGGTCGATGTCGGTGCCGACCAGGCCGCCGTTCTTGACGGAGAAAAACGGCGGGTTGTCGGTGCTCAGCATGGCGACCAGCAATTCGCCGTGGTTGACGATGCGGGCGATGTCCGGCGCCAGCATGCGGCCATCGGCGACCTTGACCAGGGGCGAGCGGTTCGGCTCGGGTGCGACCGCCGCCGCAACGGTGCCTGCCGCGGCGGGGCGCGTCTTCTGCGCGCCCTGCGCCCACGCGGTTCCGCACAGTCCCAGCGCGGCCAGCGCCAGCGCCAAGTTGCGCAGGCGCTTCATCGGGCTGCGATGCCGAGGTCGTTCCCGCGAGAGCGGTAACCCATAGGGCACCTCCGGGGCAGAGTCAACATGGATTCCCGCCTGCGCGGGAATGACGGCGCTTGACTGTACTGAGTTACTCATTGCGCGGCCTTTTGCGCGGCCTGCACGCGTTCGGTCACGGGCGCGGCGGCGGCCGCCGCCTCGGCGCTGATCTTGCCCGCCGCCTGCTGGCGGGTGCGCTTGGCCGCGTTGTCGATCGCGTCCGGCGCGGGACGCTCGGCCATGCTGACGCCGACCTGGTAGCCCAGCGCGAACAACAGCACCAGCATCGCCACGCCGGAGAAGATGGCCAGCGCGATCAGGCGGGGAGTGAGGCTGAATCGGTATTCCATGATTGGCGGTCGCGGTAAGGGTTCAGGGGATGGAAACGGTGGTCTGGCCGGGCGCGTTAATCTCGATCACGCCGCCCCACATGCACATCAGCTTTGAAGCATTGTTCAGCGCCGGCATATTCCCGAGCAGCACGGTCGGCGAGCCCGGCACCCACGGCGCGACGGTGGCCGGGATGCACGGCATCGGCACCAGCACGCCCAGCGCCGCCGCCGTGGCCGCCGCCACCATCGGGTTGCTCAACGACTGGCACATGCCGAACGGCAGGATGTTGACCATGGGCTTGTTGTCCATGATGTTGGCGTCGGGGACGGCGGTCAGCACGGCGTTGGCCGGCAACACCATCAGCGTGCCCGGCGCCAGGCCGAAGCTACATTTGAGCATCGCGCCCATACAGGCCTGTTGTCCCATCAGCTTCCCCTCACCAGCTTTTGCAGCCGGTCCAGTATGGCGGGCGTGGCGCCGGCGTTGTCGGTGCGCTTGCCCTTGGTGTCGAAACGCGCCGGCGAGCCGACCGGCTTGCCGTCGCGGTAGTTCACTTCCTCCATCAGCTCGCCGTCCGGCCAGTAGCGGCGCAGCGGGCCGTGCAGCAGGTTGGCGCGATAGGCGCAGGTCTGCACCACATTGCCCTGGGCGTCGAAGTCGGTGGACTCGCCGTCCATCAGGCCGGCCTTGTAGTGCGACTTGCGCACCCGCAGACCTTCATGGAAAAACTCGGCGGGGCCGTGGATCTGGCCGTCCACCATGCTCAGGCGCGCGGTCAGGTGGCCGGCCTCGTCGTAGGACAGCGACTGCCCGGCCGCCACCCCGCCCACCATCGTCTGCCGCGCCACGCAGCGGCCGTTGACGTAGGTTTCCATCATGCCGTGCGCCACGCCGTGCTGGAACTCGGACTGCTGCACCAGCTTGCCGTCCGGCGCGAACACGGCCATGGCGCCGTGCATCTTGCCTGCTTCAAAGTGCGTCTTCATCAAGGTGCGGCCCTGCTCGCTGAACTGCTCGAACGGGCCGTGCAGCACGCCGTCGCGCATCCACGCGCGTTGCAGCACTTGGCCGCCGTCGCCGTGCTCTTCGACAAGCAGCGGCGCGGCAGGCGGCTGCGCGGCCTGGGCGGCGAGCGGGTCTTGGGGCAGATCGGTCTCGGTCGTCATGTCAGTTCACCTTGGTCATGGCGCCCTTGAGGGTCAGCATCGCGCCGGCCTCCACGGTCTGGGTTGCGTCGGCCTTGCTGTTGATAACGGGAGCCTTGTTATCCATCTGCACGCCGGCCTGGTTGGCCATCTTGGTGCCGGCCTTGTTGGTGAAGTCGGTGCCGGACTCGTTGGTCAACGCCGTACCCGCCTTGGCCGTCAGCGCCGTGCCGGCCGTGATGCCGTAGGTGGTGCCGGATTCCTCCGTCACCGCCGCGCTGGACTTGATGCTGATGTCGCCCGTCACCGTGATGGTCAGCTTGCCGTCTATGGTCAGCGCGTAGTCGCCGGTCACCTTGTGGGTGAACTTGGCGCTGTTGGTGTGGGTTTCGTCGCCCGTCACCGTCACCTCGCGCGTGCCCTTGACGTTGTGGACCTCCTTGCCCTTCTGCACATCGACGGTGCGGTCGCCCTCCTGCAGCGTGTGGATTTCCGCGCCCTTCTTCACCGTCGTGGTCAGCGCGTTTTCGATCTCGGTCAGCATGTCCTTCTGCGCGTGCAGGTACAGCTGCTCGGAATCCTTCTTGTCCTCGAAGCGCAGCTCGTTGCCGGCCGCGCCCTGCTTGGACGACCAGGTGCGCATGATGGTCTGCGTCTGGTTGGCCGGCAGCTCGGCCGGCGTGGCGTTCTCGCCGTTGTAGACGCAGCCCGTCACCAGCGGGCGCTCCGGGTCGCCGTTCAGGTAGGTCACCACCACTTCCTGCCCTACGCGCGGCAGGAACAGCGCGCCGAAGCCCTGCCCTGCCACCGACTGCGCCACCCGCATCCAGGTCGAGCTCTTGTCGTCCTTGGCGCCGTCGCGGTCCCACGGGAACTGCACCTTGATGCGGCCATACTTGTCGGTCCATATCTCCTCGCCGCTGGGGCCGACCACCAGCGCGGTCTCGCAGCCGACCGCGCGCGGACGCGCAGTCTGCACCGGCGGGCGGAACGGCACCGTCACCGGGAACGCCTCGAAGGAATTGGTGTACATGTCGTCGCGCGCGGTGTGGTGCACGCGGCGCAGCACGAAGGCGGCGTTGAGCGCGCTGACGAAATGCTCGGACAAGGTGAACTTGGTGCCGGCGCTGAACGGATAGCAGAAACTGTCGCCGCGCAGCACCTCGGCGTTGACCTGGCTGGCCTCCACGCGCAGCTGGGCGATGGCCGTGGCGGCCGCGGCGGCCAGGTGGCCGGTGGCGAACTCGTACACCGCGCCGCTGCCGCCGCTGGCCGAGTGCGTGCCCTCCAGCGAGGTGCTGGGCTTGGTGAAGTCGTAGTCGTTGACGGTGGCCTTCTTGACCGCGATGGTGTTCTCGTGCGCGAAGCGCGACACCGTGTCGATGGCGTTGTTCATGCCGGTGCGCGGGAAGAAGCGCACCGCCGCCGCGCCGGCGCAATCGGCGAAGTTGGACGAGGCGTCGCCCAGCACCATCGTGTGCGCGCTGCTGGTGAAAGTGAAGAAGTAGAAAATGCCGGCCTGCTCCATCAGGCGGCTGATGAAGTCGAACGCGGTTTCGTCGTACTGCACGATGTAGTCGACCGGGTCGTAGGTCTGGGTCAGCTTGTCGTCGAAGGTGATGCCGAACGCGCCCAGCACGGCCTTGATAATGTCGGCCACCGACTTGGCCTGGTAGATCTTGCGGTCGCGCGACAGGGTCAGCAGCCACAGCATCGGCACCACCTCGGCCTCGTAGGTGGCGAAGTCGCGGTCGAAGCCGCTCTGGATGAAGCGCGACACCATGCCGCTGATGTAGCGCTTGGTGCCGCCGGCCACGTCCAGCGTCACGGTCATGGTCTTGCCGACCACGGTGGCCGCGCTCAGGCCGGTGCTGCCGGAGCGCATGTGCAGGTTGAACTTGAACAGTTCCGAAATGCCCTCGCTGCCTTCGACCGCGTCGAGCAGCAGGTCGTTGTCGCCGAACGGCGACGACAGGCTCAGCAGGCCGCCCGGTTGTTCGAAGCCGGTTCTCATGGCTGGCCTCGCAACGGATGGTCGCGGAAGGCATAGGCGAACTGCTCGTCCGCGCCCACGCTCATGTGGATGGCGGTGAAGGGCTTGAGCATCGACATGCGCTCCAGCACCAGCGACGACAGCAGCGGCAGCACCGTCTGCGTCAGGATGAAATCGATGTTGCGGGCGCCGCTGTCGACCTCGGTGCAGCGGGCGGTGATCACCTCGGTCACGCGGTCGTCCCAGCTGAAGCGCGCGTTGTGGTTCTCGGCGAAGCGCGCGGCCAGCTTGGCCAGCTTGAGGTCGACGATGTTGCTGATCTGCTCGTCACCCAGCGGGTAGTACGGCACCAGCACCAGCCGGCCCAGGAAGGCCGGACTGAACTGGCGCAGCAGGGCCGGCCGCAGTTGCCCGGTCAGCTCGGCGGGATCGGGCCGCTTGCCGTTGGCGCAGGCTTGCGTGATCACGTCCTGCGCCGCGTTCGAGGTCAGCAGGATCAGGGTGTTCTTGAAGTCGATGGTGATGCCCTCGCCGTCCTCCATCGTGCCCTTGTCGAACACCTGGAAGAACAGTTCCAGCACGTCCGGATGGGCCTTTTCCATTTCGTCCAGCAGCACCACGCAGTAGGGCCGGCGGCGCACGGCCTCGGTCAGCACGCCGCCCTTGCCATAGCCGACGTAGCCGGGCGGCGCGCCCTTCAGGCTGGAGATCGAATGCGCCTCCTGGAATTCCGACATATTGATCGTGACCATGTTGCGCTCGCCGCCGTACAGCATGTCGGCCAGCGCGAAGGCGGTCTCGGTCTTGCCCACGCCGCTGGGGCCGACCAGCAGGAACACGCCGACCGGCTTGCTCGGGTCGTCCAGCTCGGCGCGGAAGGTGCGCACGCGGCGGGCGATGGCGTCCAGCGCCTGCTCCTGGCCCACCACGCGGTCTTCCAGCCGCTCCTTCAGTTGCAGCACGGTGTGGATTTCGTCGGCCAGCATCTTGCCGACCGGGATGCCGGTCCAGCCGGAGATGACGCCGGCGACGATCTTGGAATCGACGCATACCGGCACCAGCGGCTCGTCGTCCTGGATCGCTTCCAGGCCTTTTTGCAGCCGCTGCAGCTGGTCGCCGCGCGAGATGCGCTCCTCGTCGGCCAGCGAGGCGTGGTCGTCGGCGGAGGCGGAGATTTCGCGCCGCAGCACCAGGATTTCCTCGACGGCGCGGCGTTCCTCGGCCAGCTTTTCCTTCAGGCGCGTCTGGCGGGCTTGCAGCAGCGCCTGTTGCATTTCCATCTTGGCGATGGCGGCGGCCTGGTCCTCGCCGCGCGCGTGGCGCTGGCGGGCGATGCGCAGCTCTTCGCTGTTGAGGACGATGTCGTGCTCCAGCGCCTCCAGCTGCGGCGGCGCGCCGGCCTGGCCGATGGCGACGCGGGCGCAGGCCGTGTCCAGCACGCTGATGGCCTTGTCCGGCAGCTGGCGGCCCGAGATGTAGCGGTGCGACAGGCGCACGGCGTCGGTCACGGCCTCGTCGAGGATCTCGACGCCGTGGTGTTGTTCCAGCGTGGCGACCATGCCGCGCAACATGCCGATGGCGGCGTCCGTGCTCGGCTCTTCCACTTTCACCACCTGGAAGCGGCGCGCCAGCGCGGGATCGCGTTCGACGTATTTCTTGTACTCGGCCCAGGTGGTGGCGGCGATGGTGCGCAGTTCGCCGCGCGCCAGCGCCGGCTTGAGCAGGTTGGCGGCGTCGCCCTGCCCTTCGCTGCCGCCGGCGCCGATCAGCTGGTGGGCTTCGTCGATGAACAGGATGATGGGCGTGGCAGAGGCGCGCACTTCGGCGATCACGGATTTGAGACGGTTCTCGAACTCGCCCTTGATGCCGGCGCCAGCCTGCAGCAGCGCCAGGTCCAGCGTGCGCACCACCACGTTGGCCAGCGACGGCGGTACCGCGCCGGACGCGATGCGCTGCGCGAAGCCTTCCACCACGGCGGTCTTGCCGACGCCCGCCTCGCCGGTGAGGATGGGGTTGTTCTGGCGCCGGCGCAGCAGGATGTCGATGATCTGGCGGATCTCGGCGTCGCGGCCACGGATGGGGTCGATGCGGCCGGCGCGCGCCAGCGCCGTCATGTCCACCGTGTACTGGTCCAGCGACGGCGTGGCGCCGCCGGCGCCCTGCTGCGCGGGCATCATGCCGGACATGGCGCCGCCCGCGCTTGCGCCCATGCCGGCCGTGCCGCTCACGCCCATGGTTCCGCCGGCCACGCCGCCGCTCGCACCCGGCCCCGCGCCGGGCACGCCGCCGCCCGCGAACTGCCCGCCGCCATCCTCCGACGATCCGGCCAGCAGCGCCGGCAACTCTTGTTTCAACTGCTGGCGCGGGATCTTCAGCAGCTCGGGCGCGCTTTCGATCAGCATGCCGCGCAGGCTGTCCACTTCCAGCATCGCCAGCAGCACGGTGCCGGAACGCACCTGCTGGCTGCCCAGCAGCATGGAGCTCAGCATCCACGCCTCCTGGAACAGCGCGATGAAGTGCGGCGACAGCGCCGGTGTGCGGCCGTTGCCGCGCTTGAAGCCATCCATCGTGCGCTGGAGCTGCGCCATCACCGCGCTCTCGACGATGCCGTAGCGTTGCAGCGCCAGCACGAAGTCCGGCGCCCGCTCTTCCAGCAGGGTGAACAGCAAGTGCTCCAGCTCCACGTTGTACTGCGTCTGCTTTACGCACAGCTCGGCCGCATGGCCCATCGCCCGCTTGCATTCGGGGTTGAGCTTGGACAGCAAGGTGCGGATGTCGATTTCCATGACGGTCAATCCTCTTCCGTCGACAGCAGGAAATTGGCCGGCTGGTAGCGCGTGGCCGATGCGCCGGCGCTGCACAACCACGTGCTCAGGCCCAGGCGCGGCGGCAGTTCGGCGTCGGGACTCAGGCGCGTTGCCGGCTGCAGCGCCAGGTCCAGCCGCAACCGCACCTGGATATCGCTCTGCAGATGCCGCGCCACCAGCCAGCCCAACAGCGAATTGTTCTTCGCGCCCGGCAGCAAGGCGGCATACTGCGCCGGTGGCAGCGGCGGCGCGTCCAGCGCCAGGCCGGCGCCCTGATCCCACGCGCGCGCGCCGAGGCAGGCCCCCATGCCCAGCCGCGCCGTCATCGGCGCCGGCTTGCCGGGATCGTGCAACTGGGCGCGGTCGCACTGCGCCAGCGCGTGCCAGCCGCCGACGAATTGCTTGCCGCTGAAATGCACGCCCATGCGGTCGCGCACCACGGCCAGCAGCGAGGCCATCGAACGCGGCGCTGCGCCCTGCAATCCGGCGTGGCGCAGCCAGGCTTGCTGGCCGTCCGGCCCGCGCACGCCTTCGGCGCGGCCCAGGCTGGACAAGGCGTCCAGGCTGCGCACGATGGGTGCGCGGTTGATGCTGTCCGTGCTCAGCGCCAGGTGGTGCTTGCGGCGGCTGCGGTACAAAAAGCCCAGCAGGCGCTGGTTGAAGATGTCCAGGAACTCCAGCCCCGCCAGGTCGCGGGCGCGGCGGCGCTCCATCAGCAGCTCGGTGAACGGCATCGGCAGCGGGCCTTGCGAGCCGGCCAAGGTCAGCACGGGCGACTTCAATGTGAGCGGCGGGCCGGGCTGCTTGCTCTCGTGCAGGCCGCTGACGTCGCTGGGCGCGAACGCCAGGTCCACCTGCGCCGCCAGCCGCAGCGCCTCGTCCAT
Source organism: Duganella sp. GW821-FHT01E12 (assembly GCF_059422325.1). NCBI lineage: Bacteria > Pseudomonadati > Pseudomonadota > Betaproteobacteria > Burkholderiales > Oxalobacteraceae > Duganella > Duganella sp. GW821-FHT01E12. The sequence goes on from NZ_JBWKWR010000005.1 coordinate 27,585, forward strand.
GCCGACCGAGGTGCCGACCCGCGCGCGCGTGGGCGCGCCGCGCTCCAGGATGCTGATCGCCTGGAACAGATCGAAGGCATGCGGGTCGTCCCGCAATAGCGACATCAGATCAGACATTGGCGTCCACTCATGGCAGGCCACTGCATCCACGGTTCGCCGCCGCGCGTGACGGCCAGGCGGACGAAGGAATTGGCGGAGGTGTACAGGGCGAAGAAGCGCGACAGCACGCCGGCCAGCACCAGCGGCGAGGTGCCGACGAAGGCGTCGGCGTCGAACTCCAGCACGATGTCGGTGCCGCGGCAGTGGCCGCGCCAGGTGTCGACGCCCAGCCGCGCGGTCGCCACCGACGCCGCCATGCTCTTGACGCCGCGCACCTGCGCCTGGTCGCGCGCGCTGTCGCCGGCGAACAGCATCAGCATCTGCTGCAGGGTTTGGACGCCGGTGGTGCCGTCCACCAGCGAACGGTGGTTCAGGCGCAGCAGCGCCACCAGCGACCACAAGGCCTTGGCCTCCATCACCGGCGGGCGCTGCGCGCTGGGCGGATACAGCGCGCGGATATCGGTCGAGGTGGAGATGCCCTCGCCGTAGAAGCGCGTGCCGGGCGCGATCTGCTCGGCCAGGCCGCGGTTGGTGCACAGCAGTTGCGCGTACACCACCGGCTCGTCCGGCATGCTGTGGACGTCGCTGCGGTCGACAAAGCTCAGGTAGACGTCGGTGCCGGTAATGCCCTTGCGCAGGCTCATCTCGCGCCGCAGCGACCAGAACACCTTGGCGTCCCCGGCGTCGGCGGCCGATTCGGCGAACACGCTGGGGATGATGCTGGGCCGCTCGGCGCGCGGGTCGGAGGCCGTGACCTTGACCACCGAATGCACCTCCATCACCGCCTCGCGCTGGTAGTCGGGCACCAGCATGTATTCGTAGTGGCGGCGGTGCAGGCGGATCGGCTCGCTGGTGACGGGGAACAGGTTCACGGCCGGCACGCAGCCGAGCAGGAAGTTGTCGGCGCTGAGCTGCGACAGCACGCGCGCACTGCGGTTGAACACGAAGCGCAGCGAGAAGCCCTCGCCCGCGCCCAGCAGGCCGCGCAGGCCGCTCAAATCGAAGAACTGGAACTTGCGCGGGAAGGCGAAATATTCCTGCAGCAACGCGTAGGCCGGATGGGCGTGCGCCGGCTGCGCCAGGATGGCTTCGTTCTCGTCGAAGCCCACCTCGCTCAGGCTGTTGGGGCCGAGGCGGTGCAGCTGGCCGCCGCCGGCCAGCAGGTCGATGCGCTCCAGGCCGCTGATCAGCAACTCGTGCAGCGGCATGGTCGTCATCAGGTCGCCGGACAGGTGCAGGCGCAGGCGGTCCAGCTCCAGCTCGGAGACGTCCAGGCCGGCGTCGCAGCGCAGGTCGAGGCGCAAGGTGCGCGTGTCTTCCATCTTGATGGCAGCCACTTGCAGCGGCCACAGCGTGGTGTTCCATGCGACCTGGAAGCGGCAGTTCTCGCCGCTGGCGGCGGTGGTCGACAGCATGGCGCCGCGCGCCACCGGCATGCCGGCCATGACCTTGCCCTGCGACGAGTCCAGCGTCAGGCGCACCACCGTCATGGCCGGTACCGGCTGCGTCAGGCTCGGGCACAGGTTGTCCAGCATGGCGCCGGCGATGGTGGGGAAATCGCGGTCGAGGTCGCGGTGCACGCGGGCGGTCAGGAAGGCCACCGATTCGATCAGGCGTTCGGTGTGCGGATCGGCCGATTCGCCACCGCTCAGCACCAGCCGCTGCGCCACCTTGGGATAGCGCGCCGCGAAGTCGGCCGACTGCGTGCGCAGGTAGGACAGCTCGCGCCGGTAGTATTCCAGGATATCGTCGCTCACGGCATGGCCTCCAGCTGCCCGACCGTCATGCGGCCGCCTGCATTGCGGCTGAACGGGCATCCAGCGCGACATCGAAATTGACACGGCACATCTGCTGCCCCAGCAGCACCACGGCGGCGATGGCGACGCGCGCGCCAACCGGCTTGGCCGGATCGGCGCTCACGTCCACCTTGACGTGCGACAGCCTCGGCTCGTAAAGCGCCAGGCTGCGCTCCAGCACCTGCGACCAGACGAGCAAATCCTGGTCCGACTGCGGCGACAGGCTCAGCATGTCAGGCAGGCCGTAATCGAGCACGGTGGGATCGCCGTCCAGATACTCGCGGATGGTCAGCGCGTTGCGCACGTTGAAGAGCCGCATCAGATCCTGTTGCAGCGAGTGCTGCAAGCCGCCGCCATCGAGCAGCCTGCCGTCCGGCGAGGCGGGCGCCACGCCGCTCAACCGGTCGAACAGCGGAACAAGCGACGCCGTGAGGGCTTTAGACATAGTGTTCTGCACGAGCAGCGCTCATGATGGGACGAGCGGCGGCGCGCCCTCGGGCGGCCGCCGTCATGCCGCATCAATCCGCTTTCATCGTCTCCAGGTTCCAGTTCCAGGTGCCGGTGCCCTTCGAGGTCGAATCGGCCTGCTGCTGGGTGTAGTCGCACTTGATCTTGGTGAAGTTGATCGAGAACGAATCCGACGGAATGCCGCCGCCGCCCGAGGTGCTGATGTTCGAGATCATGGCGTTGGTCATTTCGTACGTGAAGAAGTTCATGTAGTTGCCGTTCTCCACCCGCCCCACGTGCAGCTTGGCGACGCCGATCTTGGTGCCCTGGGTGCAGGCCTTGTACATCTCCGTGGTCGACAGGTCGGACATCTTCGAGAACGAGATTTCGGAAAACACCGGACGGCCGGAAGTGCGCTCGGTGTTCGATGCATCCATCTGCAGCGGCATCGAGGCGCTGTGCGAGTACGACAGCACGATGATCTTGGCGGCGTAGCCTGTCACCATGCAGTTGCCCACGATGGTGGTGCCCAAATCCAGAATAAGTACGTCTGACATTGCTGGCTCCAAATTTTAGGGACCCACCCGGCGGCTGCGCCGGATGGGCGGGGACATCAGTGAGTACAGCGGGGCATCAACCGATGGCGGCCGGCAGTTCGGCCACCAGGCGGATCGACGTGGTCAGTTCTTCCATCTGGAAGTGCGGCTTGAGGAAGACGGTGGCCGAATAGGCGCCGGGCTTGCCGGGCTTCTCGGTCACGTCGACCCGGCCCTCGGCCAGCGGGAAGCGGGCCTTCTCGCCCTGCGTCGCGTTCTGGCTGAGCAGCACATAGCCGCTCAGCCAGGTGTTCAGGTAGTTCTCCACGCTCTGCCGGGTCTGGAAGCTGCCGACCTTGTCGCGCATGATGACCTTGATGTAGTGCGCGAAGCGCGAGGCTGCCAGCACGTACGGCAGGCGCGACGACAGCGCCGCGTTGGCGTTGGCCGCGTCCATGTTGTAGACCTTGGGCTTGTTGAGCGTCTGGCCGCCGAAGAAGGCGGCGAAGTCCGAACCCTTGGAGTTGACCACGGCGATGAAGCCGAGGTCGTTGAGCTCCTTCTCGCGGCGGTCGGTGATGGTCACCTCGGTCGGGCACTTGAGCACGACGTCGCCCTCGTCGGTCTTGAAGGTGTGGGCGGTCATGCCCTCGATCTTGCCGCCGCCCTCGACGCCGCGGATGGCGGTGGTCCAGCTGTGCTTGGCGAAGGCGTCCGTGATGCGCAGGCCCAGCTGGTAGGCCGAGTTGGCCCACAGGTATTTGCTGTGGTCGCGGCCGTCGACGTCTTCCTCGAAGCTGAAGCTCTCCACCGGCTTGGTCTTGGCGCCGTACGGCAGGCGCGCCGAGTAGCGCGGCAGCACCATGGCGATGTAGCGCGAGTCTTCCGATTCGCGGAAGCCGCGCCACGAGGCCAGCTCGGCGCTTTCGAAGATCTTCGACATGTCGCGCGGCACGCCCAGGTCGGTGAACTCGGTCATGTCGAACAACGATGGCGCGGCGGCCGTGATGAACGGCGCGTGCGCGGCCGCGGCCACCTTGGACAGGCGCTGCAGCAGCGCGATGTCCTGCGGGTGGCGGCCGAAGTAGTAGTCGCCGATCAGCACCGAATACGGGGCGCCGCCGAAGGTGCCGTACTCTTCCTCGTAGACTTTCTTGAACAGCACGCTCATGTCGTGGTCGACCGCGCTCTCCAGGTCCTTGAGCAGCTCCTTCTTCGACACGTTCAGCAGACGCAGCTTGAGGGTCGGGCCGGTTTCGGTGCCGTACACCATGTCGTGCAGGCCGCGCCAGGAGCTTTCCAGCTTCTGGAACTCCTCGTGGTGCATGATGGCGTTGAGCTGGTCGCTGAGGATGCGGTCGATCTCGGCCACGCGTTCGTTGATCATTGCGACCACGCCCTTGTCGGGCGCGGTCTTCATGCCTTCGTCCAGCACCTGCGTGGCGAACTGGCCCAGCAGTTTTTTGGCGTAGGCGCTTTGCGACGGTTCGACCGCCATCTTGCCTTCCTGGACGATGCGGTCCAGCAAACTCAGTTCGCCGGCCGATTCCGTCGACTTGGCGCCGCCCTTGGCGGATTGACTAGTAGCCATGATTTAGCTCTCTCTGTGGTCGATGAGGGGAAGCACGCACACGGCGCGCTATCAGGATGGGGTCGCTTCCGCGTCCGCCGGCGGCGCCGCGTCGGCGGCCGGTTCCTGGTCCTTGAGGGTCTTCAGCTCTTGCGTGTTCTGGACGATGTTTTCCAGCAGCGCGTCGAGCTCATCGTTGCCATCGAGTTTGCCCAGCAAGTCGCGCAGTTGCTGGCGCACTTCCAGCAGCTTGGCCAGGCGCGGCACTTGCGCGACGATGGATTCGGGATGGAAGTGGTCGAACTCGACGAAGTTCAGTTCCACCTTGAGATTGCCTTCGCCCTTGAGCGTGTCCGGCACCGAGATGTCGAGACGGGGGGCGATCTTGCTCATGACTTCGTTGAAGTTGTCGCGGTCGATTTCAATCAGGCGACGGGCCTTAAGTTTGGGCAGCGGCACCAGCGGCTGGCCGGACAGATCGGCCAACAAGCCCACCACCAGAGGCAACTCTTTTTTTTCAGTGGCGTCACCGATTTCGACGTCGTACGTGATTTGCACACGTGGGGGACGATTGCGTCCTACCCATTTTTGTAAGCTATCTGACATTCACATCCTCACATTATGGTGACTAGCGGCCGACGATACGTATTTCAAAAACAGGCGGACTGAGCACGAAGCTGCTTCTCATGACACCACCACTCGTTGCGCCGCAACGTAATTGATAGGTACAAAGATTTCCGATACTCAATTGATAATAAATGTAAAGTCTTTAACGAACAAGCTTTTTAAAAATTTATCTTGTTAAATTTTTGCGACGATGTTGAGGAAGATCAATATGACAAATTCGTGACCTTGTTTTCAGCTGGCAGGTGGCGTGGTTGCAGGTGGTGGGATTGCATCTTTGAAGTTTTGTAGTGCTGAGCTCGGATCGTGTGCGGGCAGTTTTTCAGCGGCCTGCTTGGCGGCCTTGAGTTTGTCGGCGAGAGTTTGGACTGCGGCGGGATCGATCGCTGCGTGGTCGGCGACGGCTTTGCTTGCGGCGTCCTTGGCGGCGAGCGGGTCGAGTTCTTTGATGCCGGGTTTGATGGGCGCGGCGCTTGCAACGCCGGGGGGTGCTGGCATCTTGCCAGTTACCGCGTCTGGTGCTGCGGGCATGGCGGTAGCGGATTTAGCTTGCTGCGCTGGTGCTGATGATGAAGGCGGTTTGGCAGGATCGACCGTTGGTGTGGCGGAAGCTTCCATTGGCGCTGCGGTCGCGGGCGCACGCGGCGTTGCGGGCGCGGGCGCGGCCGATGCGGCGACGGTCGCCGGAGCGCTTTTTGGCGCGTCGCTAATCGGCATTTTGAATGGCGGCGCCGCGCCTTGAGCAAGGTCCGCAGCCGGCGAGGCGCTTGCAGGAATGGCGACTTCGGGTGCGTCCGCTGCTGGCGATTTGGCTGTTGGGGCGACAGCTTTTGGCGCGTCCGCGACGGGCGCGTCGATTGCCGGGGCTTTGGCTTTTGTGCCGTCAGGCGTTGGCGCGGCGGCTGATGGCGTTTCGATTTTCTGCGTTGCGGTGGCATCTGCAGGTGACGCGCTTGCGGGCTTGCCGCCGGTCGCGCCTGGCGAAGTGGCTGCATCGACTGCCGGCGCAGCGGTGGCGGCATCGGCGACTGGCGCATCTGTGGCCGGTGCGCCGGAGGCGGCGGTTTCGGCACCAGCAGCTGGGGCACCGGCGGCTGTTGCGGCAGCGGCTGCTGGCGCATCTGTAGCTGGCACGCTGGCGGCGGCTCCGGCATCACCGGCTGGTGCGCTGGCGGCGGCTCCGGCACCACCGGCTGCCGCGCTGGTGGCGGTTGCGGCACCCGCAGTCGACGCACCAGTGGCTGCCGTTGCGGCATCGGTCGCTGGCGCACCGGTGGCGCTGGATGCGGCATCGGCTGCGGCAGCGGCGGCCGCGGCGGCTGGCGCGGACGCAGTAGCAGCATCGGCAGCGGCTTTCGCGGCGGCGTCGGCATTGGCTGACGTGCCTCCGTGCTTGACCACTTCCGCATCGACGATCGCCTCCGCCTTGATCGCCTCGCTGCGCGCCGCGTTGACCTGCGCCTGCACCGACTCCACCTGCGCCACCGTCTTGTTGATCCCTGCCTGCGCCTCGTCCTTCATCGCCGTCGTGCGCGATGCCGCGTCGTCCGCCGCCGCGCCCACATCCTTCTCGCTGGCCACCACCTGCGCCGCCAGCGCCTGCTCCGATTCCTTGGCCGCGTTGGCCGCCTGCTCCGCCTTGTCCGCTTCCGATTTCACATCGGCCAGCACGGCGTCCGGATCGGGCGCATACGGCTCCATCGCCGTATCCGATTCCTTCTGCGCATCGTCCAGCGAGCCCGACATGTCGGCCAAGGCCGCATCCGAATCCGCCGCCACACTCTGCGCGTCCTGCTTCATGCCGTCGAACGACGCCTGCACCTGCTCCGCCACCGGGCTATCGCTCATCGACTCGCCCGCGCTCTGCGCGCCGGACGCGGTGTTGTCGGCCGCCGTCTGCACCTCGTTCACGCCTTGCTGCGCCTCGTCCGCCGCCTGCCGTGCGCGGTCCAGCAAATCGTTGGCGGCCTGCTGCGCTTCGGCCTTCCAGCTGTTGACGGTGGCGCTCACGTCGGCGGCGCTTTGCACCTGCGATTGAAGCTGGTTGAAGGTCCCCGCCACGTCATCGTAGAACTGCGCATACGGCGCGATCTGGTCGCCCACCGCGCGCACGTTCAAGCCGGAGATCGCCTGCGACACCTGGTCCACATACGACAAGGCCTGGTCCGCCGCCTGCCGCACCTGCTGCCGCGCCGAGCCGCTCACCGAGTCCACCTGCCCGCGCGCGGCGCCCAAGGTATCGGTCAACTTCTGCAGCGGCTGCATGGCCTGCTGCTTCACCGACGATAGCGCCGCGCTGAGCTTGCCCAATCCATCCTGCGCCATCGCCGCCGCCTTGCCCACATCCGCCTTCCCCTGCTGCAGCACATTCTGCAAAGGTGCGCCGGCGGCCTGTATCTGCGCCTCCAGCGGCTTGAAGGTGCGGTCCAGCAGATCCGACAGTTCCTGCTGCAAGCGCTGCACCAAGGGCTCGCATTGCAGCTTGGCCAGGCACTGCTCGGCGGCGTCGCGCACCTTGTCCAGCACCTGCTGCACCGCCTCCCCCGCCTTGTCCAGCTGCTCCTGCATCAGCGGCGGGATTTTTTCGGCGGCGTCGGAGACCTGCTTCAACGCCGCCTGCATCTGTTCCAGCAAGTTGATGAGCGCGTCAATCGCCTCCTGCACCTTGGCGATGGCCTGGTCCAGCAAGGGGTTCAAGGAATCGACCAGCGTGATGGCCTGCTCCATCAAGCCGGTGGCCTGGTCGCCGGCCGCCTTCACGGCCGTGCGCGCGCTGGCGATCGCCGTCTTCACGCCGGGGATCATGGCCTTGATGCCGACGAACAGCGTGCGCGCCATCATCAGCGGCGGCGCCTTCATCATGTAACGGGTGCAGATTTCTATCGCGCCGGTGCACAGGCCATCGGCCTGATCGAGCTCGCTGGAGGCCGCGTCGAGCGTGCCGTTGGCCTCCGAGACGAACGCGGGTATGTTGCTCTTCACCTGCTCCAGCATGGCGATGGCGTCCGCGATCATGGTGCGCACCGGGACGAAGTTCTCCGGCAGTTGGCGCAGGGTGGTCTTGGCGTTTTCCGCTTCCTCGTCCAGCTCGGCCATCAATTGCAGCACCGTCTCCACCTCGGCGCGGATGGCGTCCAGCACTTCCTGCAAGGCCTGCTTGATGGCTTCCACGCGCTGCTCCAGCGCGTCCAGCGGTTCCATCGCCTTCTTCACCATGCCGTCTATCGTGGCGGCCGCCGCGGCCAGTTGATCGATGACCAGATCGACCTGCGAGCGCGCCGCCGCCAGCGGCTTGATCAGGATATCGCTCAGGTGGCTCAGCTGCGACGTGGCTTCGTCAAACAGCGCGTCGCAGTTGCGCGCCTCATCGCCCAGGGCGCTGTTGAGGTTGTCCACCAAATCGATCTGCGCCTGCAACGGCGCCAACAGCGCATTGCCTTTCTCGTCGAGCAGGTCGGACACGCCACTGATCGTTTGCGTGGCTTGCGCGGTGGCGTCCTGCATTGCCGCGTCGAGGTCGCTGACGTTGCCGTCCAGCGTATCGCGCAACGCCTTCACTTGCGCCAGGCTGTCGGCTTGCAGCGCCTCGGCGCGCGCCAGCACGGCTTGCACCGCGTCGTTGCCGGCCCCGCTCTGCATCGCGGCCAGCTGCTTCAACTGACTGGACAGCGGCAGCAGATCGCGTCCGTACTGCTCGACCATCGCGCCGGTGCGCTTGGCCAGATCGGCCAGCGCCTGGCCCCGGCCCGGCAGGCTGTTGAAGAAGGTCATCTGTGCGCCGAAGTCCGGCACCAGTCCGGACAGCTCGGGCAGCAGCGTGCTCATCGCTTCGACGGCCTGGTTGGCCGAGGCGATCACCGTCTGCACGCCGGCCGTCTGCGCCAGCAGGCGCTGCGGGATGGCGGCGGCGTCGTTGGCCAACTGGCGCAGGTCGCCGGCCGCCTGCTCCAGCACGCCGGTGCAGCAGTCGACGATGGGTTGCGGATTGAGCAGGTCCGGAATGGCCTTCATCTGCTCGGCCACCTTCTGCATGTCCTGGTTCAGCGAGGCGGCGGTGGCGGTGACTTCCGTGGCGAAAGTCTTGCCCTGCTCGACGATGGTGTCGGCCGCCTTCTGCACCGCCTTGCCGATGTTGACCGGGCATTGCGGCAGCACCTCGATGGAGTGGTCGATGACTTTCATCTACAGCGCGCCCAGCGTGGACGTGGTGCGCGAGGTGGCGTCCGTGAGCGCGGTCTTGATCGCCGCCACCTTGGACGGCGCCGGCTCCAGCGACAGCGAGGCCGAACCCACGGTGGCGATGGTCGCGTCGACCTGCGCCAGCGCCTGGTTCAGCTCCGGCAGCACTTCCGCGCCTTCGATGCGGATGTCCTCCAGCGCCGGCAGCAGCTTGGGCGCGGCCGGGATGGCCGGCACCTCGCTCAAGGCCGGCAGCGACGACAGCGCGGCGGCCGCCACAGCGGCGCTGGACGGCGCCACCAGCCGGCCCGGCTGGGCTTGCCTGCTCAGTTCCTCCAGCACGATGACGGCGCCGCTCATCAGGCGCCCGGCCAGCGCGTGCAGCCAGCCGTCCACGCCCGCGTGGGCGGTCGCCAGCGAGGGGCCGGAGCGTTGCAGTATCCACTTGAGTTCGGCGCGCGCGGCCGGTTCGCCCAGCCAGTAGCGCAGGTAGGTGTAGGCGTCGTCGGACGAGGAGAAGCGGCGCCGCGCGCCCTGCATCCGCCCGCCTCCTTGCAGCAATGCCTGCCCGGCCTGGCCGCCAGATTCATAGAAGGTGACGCGGCTGGAATGGCGCCATAGGCTGGCCAGTGGATGCAGCATGGATGCCTCGGGAGGACAAGGTCGGCTGACAATAACATGAGCAGCTTGATAAGGCAATCGGCCGCCCGGCGCTGGACGCCATCCGCAGGAACGGCGTGCTGCGGGTCGGCGTCAAGACCGACTTCAGCCCCTACAATTCGCTCAACGCGCAGGGCGAGGTGGTCGGCTTCGAGAACGACAGCCTGTTCAACTACGCCGAAAAAGCCTGGCCGCCGGCGGCGGAGCGGCCATGAACAACGAGGCCCTGAGCTTCCTGCTGACGTGGACGCCCGTTCTGCTGCAGGGCTTCCTGTGGAATATCTTCATCGCGGTGTGCGCCGTTGTCGTTCACGTCCGAGAGCCTGGTGGTGGCGCACCGCGCATGGCGGCGCGGCGACATCGGCGCGGCGCCGCTGTTCATCCCGACGTGGATCAATGTGTTCCTGATTTCCTTCATCGCCTCCAGCGCTTCATCGCTGGTGGGCGTGAGCGAACTGGTGAGCCGCTGCAACACGGTGATCGCCGCCACCGGCACCAGTGTCATGGTGCCGGTGTACATTTATTGCAGCTTTTATTGCGTCGTCACCGCGCTGGTCGGCCGCTTCAAGACGTCGGCCTTCATGGCCGGCATCCATCGCAGGCTGACGCTGTCGCACGCGCAATCCGTCCGCGGCTGAGCGCGGCGCGCTTGCGGCGGTCAGCGGCGGTGGTAGCCGCGTCCGCCCCAGCCGCGATAGTGGCCGCCGCAGCACCAGTGGCCGAACGAGAAGTCCAGGCCGATGCTGACCGGTGGGTAGTAGTAAGCGGGCGCGGGGGCGTAGTAGACCGGCGCCGGCTGGATGTAGGTCGTGGTGTAGGCCGGTTCGCTGACGTAGACTACGCGCGAGCTGGGGGCCGGCATTTCCTCGTAGGTGGTGGTCGACGAAGCGCTGGCATACCCGCGATCCGACGGCGATACCTCCACGGTGTGCCACTGGTAAGGGTCCTGGACTACCCTGGTGGTGGTGGCGTAATAGCCGGGCTGCTGGACTGCGCACCCGGTCAGGGCCGCCACTGCGGCGGCAACGGCGATGATGGTTTTCATGGCACTCCTCCTAGTTTCTGATCTTACTATATAAGGAAGCGCGGCGCTGCCGGAGCCCGATTACAGCTTGTTACATCGGTTGCCACAGGCGAAAAAAAAGGAACCGCATACGGTTCCTTTTTTGATACTTCAAGGAAATTAGTCCAGCTTCCAGGCGTAGTCGACCTTGGTCCAGGTTTCGGCCGGGGCGCCGTCCTTGGTGCCCGGCTTGAACTTGCAAGCGCTCAGGGACTTGATGGCCGCCTTGTCCAGGTTCTTGAAGCCGCTGCTCTTATCGATCTTGGAATCTGCCACGGTGCCGTCGGCTTTGATCAGGAAGGACATCGACACCGTACCCTGCTCTTCGTTCATCAACGACGCTTTCGGGTATTCGGCCTTGCAGTTTTTGGCATCAAAACTGGCCGGGACTTCGGCAGCGTACACTGCCGGTGCGCTCGACACGAGCACTGCTGCGATCACACTTAACCAACGCTTATTTGTAGACATGATTTCCCCAAGTGTATGTATCCGGCACTCAGGCCGCGCGTCGCCGCACGGCCTCGTTGACACTGATTACAGCTTCCAGCTGTAGTCGACTTTGGTCCAGGTCTGGGCCACGGCGCCATCCTTGGTACCCGGCTTGAACTTGCAAGCGCTCAGGGCCTTGATCGCAGCACGGTCCAGATTCTTGAAGCCGCTCGACTTCTCGACCTTCGATTCGACGACGTTGCCGTCGGCCGCCACCAGGAAGGACATGGTGACGTCGCCCTGCTCTTCATTGATCAGCGATGCTTTAGGATATTCAGCCTTGCAGTTCTTGGCATCCAGCGATGCAGGCACTTCACCGGCAAAGGCGGTCGAAGCGGCGGACAGGATGACGGCGGCGAATACACTGGTCGAAAACTTATTCATTTATACAATTTCCCAACTAAATTATTATTAATAACTGGTTTATCGAAACCCACAGCGGGCCTATGTGCCGCACAAAAGCGCGACGGCAGACTGCGGCAAAGTTTTAAAACTCTTCCCACTCATCGCTGCCGGCTGCGCTAGCGGCCGAGGCGACTTTCTTCGGTTTGGCTGCTGCGGCAGGCGCCGGCGCGGAGGCCAGTTTCTTGACAGGAGCGCGGGCCACGATCGGCTTGACCGTTGCCTTGACGGCGGCGGGCTGGTACACCGGAGCCGACACGCGCTCCTCGCCTTCCACCAGTTTGAAGATGCTGACCACGCGCGACAGTTCGGCGGCCTGGTCCTGCAAGCTTTGCGCGGCGGCGGCGGCTTCTTCCACCAGCGCGGCGTTTTGCTGGGTCATGCTGTCCATCTCGATGATGGAGTGGTTGACCTGCTCGATGCCGGCGCTCTGTTCCTGGCTGGCGTTGGCGATCTCGCTCATGATGTCGGTCACGCGGCGCACCGAGGCCACCACTTCGTCCATCGTCACGCCGGCCTGGCCGACCAGCTTGGTGCCGGCGCCGACTTTTTCCACCGAGTCGTCGATCAGCATCTTGATTTCCTTGGCGGCGCCAGCGGAACGCTGGGCCAGGTTGCGCACTTCCGACGCCACCACCGCGAAGCCGCGGCCCTGTTCGCCGGCGCGGGCAGCTTCGACCGCCGCGTTCAGCGCCAGGATGTTGGTCTGGAAGGCGATGCCGTCGATCACGCCGATGATGTCCACAATCTTCTTGGCCGAGGCGTCGATCGAGCTCATGGTGTTGACCACTTCCGACACCACCTTGCCGCCCTTGATGGCGACGTCCGACGCGTCCGAGGCCAGGCGGTTCGCTTCGCGGGCATTGTCGGCGTTCTGTTTCACGGTCGAGGTCAGCTCTTCCATGGCCGACGCGGTCTTCTCCAGCGAGCTGGCCTGCATTTCGGTACGCGACGACAGGTCGATATTGCCGGCGGCGATTTCACGCGAGGCGGTGCCGATGGTCTCGGTGCCCGAGCGGACCTGGCCCACGATGTCGACCAGGCTGTTGCGCATTTCCTTCATCTCGGACAGCAGGCTGTCCTTGTCGTTGCCGTCGGTGTCGATGGCGATCGACAGGTCGCCGTTGGCGATGCTGCCGGCGATCGAGGCGGTGTAGTCCGGCTCGCCGCCCAGCTGTTTCAGCAGGCCGCGGGTGATGACGTAGGCGGCGGCGACCGAGATCGCGACGGCCAGCACGCCCATGATGATCATGAAGCTGCGGGCGGCCGAGAAGCCGGAGGCGGCGTCGGTCTGCACCTGCGCGTTGAGCTTGTCTTCCAGCGTGCCCAGCTGATCGAGTGCGGCCATCCATTTTTTCTGGGCCGGACGGATTTCCTTGATCAGGACCTTGGTCGCTTCTTCGGCCTTATTGGCCAGCCACAGTTCGGACGCCTTGGCGATGGCCGGCATGGCGACCGCTTCCTGCTCCTTGACCGTTGCCAGCAACGCTTTTTCCTCAGCGGTGGCTTCCACGGCGAACTGCGAGCTCAATTTGTTTTGTGCATCGGCGTACTTGGCGGCCAATTCCTTGATGCGATTCATTTCCGGTTCCATGTCGCCGGCATCGGTCATCAGGGTCAGGATGCGCAGCGAGGTCACGCGGTCGCCCACGTTGGAACGCATGTCGACCACCAGGCGCGACACCACGTTGTTCACCGTGATCACGTGATCCAGACGATCCTGAATCTGTGCCATGCGGAAGATACCGACGGCGGTCACAGCCACCAGGAATAAAAGAACCAGCGCGAATCCAAGACCCAGGCGCGTTCCGACTTTCATTTTTGCTAAATTCATCTCGTCTTCTTCGTAAGTGACACAGTTGATAAGAGTGCCCTGGATAGTCTCGTCTCGTGCACGACCCAACCCACCCGGCCCTTGCTGCTAGGTAATCTTATATGACAGTAGCAAACAATGACTGCGAATGCAAAATTAGCGGCTCCACCAGCTGCTTGCATGTAGTTTTACCGCAATATACAAACGGAGAATAACGGTGGATATGTGTGTATATTCAGGAATTATAGATGCAAATTTTGCCTCAAAGCAAGCAAAAACTGCCCGAAAAATACGCAAACGAACTTTCTGCGTGGAAATACCAACAGTCCGATATATTGTTTGCCAGAAACGCCAGTTTGTGCTGTGTACTACGCAGCAATACGTAGACGGGCCGCCGCTTCGCGCAGCAATGCGGGGTCGCCGAGGGCGAGTTTTTTGGAATCGGACAGCACCTGGCGGAATGCGCGGGCGCCGGGCAGGCCCGTCATCAGGCCCAGCATGTGGCGGGTGATGGAGTTGATTTTCAAGCCCTGGGCGCCGTGCTGGGCCAGTTGGGCTTGAATGTAGGGGATCATGGCTTCGAGCACGTCTTCGCGGCTCTTGGGCGCGCGCGTGTCGCCGTAGTAGCGCTGGTCGAAACCGGCCATCACGAAGGGATTGTGGTAGGCCTCGCGGCCCAGCATGACGCCGTCCAGGTGCTGCAGGTGCAGGTCGATTTCCGCTTCGGTCTTGATGCCGCCGTTGATAATGATTTCGAAGTCAGGGAAATCGCGCTTGAGCTGGTAGGCGAATTCGTACTTCAGCGGCGGCACTTCGCGGTTCTCCTTGGGCGACAGGCCCTTCAGGATGGCGTTGCGGGCGTGCACGATAAAGGTCTTGCAGCCGGCCTCGGCCACGGTGCCGACGAAGTCGCGCACGAAGTCGTAGCTTTCGGTCTGGTCGATGCCGATGCGGTGCTTGACGGTGACGTCAATGCTGACGGCGTCGCGCATGGCCTTGACGCAGTCGGCCACCAGTTGCGGCTCGGCCATCAGGCAGGCGCCGAACGCGCCCTTCTGCACGCGCTCGGACGGGCAGCCACAGTTGAGGTTGATTTCGTCGTAGCCCCACTGCTCGCCCAGCCTGGCGCTGGTGGCGAGGTCGGCCGGGTCGCTGCCGCCCAGTTGCAGCGCCACCGGATGCTCCTCGTCGTTGAAGCGCAGGTGGCGTTCGACGTCGCCGTAGACCAGGGCGCCGGTGGTGACCATCTCCGTGTACAGCCAGGTGTGCTGGCTGATGTGGCGGTGGAACACGCGGCAGTGGCGGTCGGTCCAGTCCATCATCGGCGCGACGGACAGGCGGCGGCTCGCTTTCACGGGCGCGGTGTCGGTGGTCGGCAGGGTGATGATGGTCATGGCGGCAACTATGGGAATCGCTTGGGGGTCGACATTATATCGCAAACGGCAGCGTCACCAGGCCGACCAGATAGCGCGCCGGGTGCTTGCCAGGATTGGCGTAGCTGATGTGCTGGTCTTCGCGGATGGCCAGGCAGTCGCCCGCCTCCAGCCGCCATTGCCGGTCGCCGGCGGCGATGTCCATCGTGCCCTCCAGCAGCCATATCTGCTGGTGGACGTCGGACTCGCGTACGACCTGCTCGTAGCTCACGCGCTGGCCCGGCGGGAACACCACCTCCACCAGCTGCAGCGGCGAGCGCAGCGGCGGCGACAGCTGGCGCCGCACGTAGCCCGACGCCGGATCGGTCCACAGCGGCTGGTCGGCGGCCCGCCGCAGCGGCGACGGCGGACTGGGCTCGCCCTGCCCCGCCTCGAACAGCGCGGCCAGGGTGACGCCGAGCGCGCCGGCCAGCTTGTCCAGCACGGTCGCGGTGGCGCTGCTTTCGCCGCGCTCGATCAGCGAAATATTCGAGCGGCTCACGCCGCTGCGCTCGGCCAGCGCGGTCAGCGACAGCCCCCGGCTGTCGCGCAGTGCCAGCACGCGGCTGGCGATAAGTTTGTTGATGTCCATGAAATCCATTATACTGGATTTTTACGTCCACTAAAATGTCCGCCATGTCCATCGCCTTTGAATCCCCCGACCAGCCGGAAGTCATCGCCCTGATCGCCGACCTCGACGCCTACCAGCTGTCCCTGTATCCGCCGGAAAGCGTGTACGCGCTGGACCTGCCGTCGCTGATGCAGCCCCATGTGCGCTTCGCGGTGGCGCGCGACGCGGCCGGCGCCATCGTCGGCTGCGGCGCCATCGTGCTGACCGCCGAATATGGCGAGATCAAGCGCATGTATGTGCAGCCGGCCGCGCGCGGCCAGGGACTGGCGCGCGGCGTGCTGGCCCTGCTGGAGCAGGCTGCGCTGGACCAGGGCTGTCCGGAGATGGTGCTGGAAACCGGCCCGTCCCAGCCGGAGGCGCTGGGCTTGTACGAACGCCACGGCTTCCAGCGCTGCGCGCCCTACGGCGGCTACCCGGACGATCCGCTGAGCGTGTTCATGCGCAAGCCGCTGCGCCGCTGATCACACCTTGCCGCGCTTGCCCGCCACCGCCAGCTTGGGCACGCGCGCCTCGAACGCCGCCACCACCCGCTCCAGCCGGACGGCGCCGTCGCCGGTCAGCGTGCCGGTGGCGCCGGCCACCTGGCGCACGATGGCCAGCGCCGCCGCGCGCGCTTCCGGCGAGGCCGGCAGCAGCAGCGGCAGGTCGCGCATCGCCGCCTCCTCGTCCACCTGCAGCATCAGGTATTGCTCGCGCAGGATGGTCTTGAAATGCGTGACGCTCAGTTCCTTGTCGTCCGAGGTGCGCAGGCGCAGCTGGCGGATGGTGGCGAAAGCGCGTTCGTCGGCCGCGCTCATTTCCGGACTGCGGTAGATGTACAGCAGGCCGCGGATGATGGCTTCGGTCACGCCGCCTTCCGCCGTCTTCAGGGCGGCCGCCGCGCGGTGCGCGCTGAGCGCCGCCTCGCGCGCGATGTCGCGGCCGATGCGGCGCGGGCGGCCGCCGTCGGTGCGCAGGCCCACCAGCGCCTGCAGCAGCGGCGAGCCGTACACGCCGAGGAAGATGTTTTCGGTGGCCTGGTCGCGCAGGTCGCGGTAGCGGTCCAGCGCTTCGACGATCTGCTGCGACATCGCCTCCTGCATCTGCAGGAAGACGTTGTCGGGCGCCACCGGGCGGCGCTCGGCGCGCACCTTCTCTGCCATCGCCGGAATGCCGTCGAGCAGGGGATTTTTGCTGGAGAACATGCGGTAGCGCAGCCGCAGCGGATGCGACTCGCGCTGCTGCTCGGCGCTGGCCTCGCTGACCATGGCCTTGACCAGCGGACTGGCGTAGGTGCGGTACAGCCCGGTGTTGATTTCCGATACGCGCGCCACGGCGGCGAAGCGGCGGTCGTCCTCCGCATCGTTGCCGCCCAGCGCGCGCAGCGCGTCCAGGCCGCGCCGCTCGAAGCGCATCACGTAGTCGCCGCCCGCCATGTCGCCGGCGGCGATCTCCGCCTGCAGCATCTCCTCGTCCTTGTCGAGGAACACCGCCTCGTACAGGCCGGGCGGCATGACGTCGATCATGTCCATCGCCGCGGTGAATTCCTCGTGCTCCTTGTTGGCCACCGAGGCCGAGACGAAGATGCCCAGGTGGCCTATGCTCTGGTGCATCGAGTAGATGATGGTCTGGCCGCCGGCCACCAGCGCCGCGTCGTCCTCGTACAGGTCCAGCACCCAGCCCAGCGCCTGTTGCGGCGGCGTGATGTCGTCGCCCCACGAGCAGAACACCACGATCGGCGACTTGATGTTGCGCAGGTCGATGCGGTGGCCGTTGCTGTCGAGCAGAGCCGCGTCGCTCAGGCGGTTGCCGACGAACAGGGAGTCGGCGATGTACTGCATTTCGCCGGCGTTCAGCAGCACCGGATTGCCCCACCAGCGCTCGAACTCCAGGAAGCGCTGGGCCTCGGTGTCGATCTTCGAATACACGTTGTAGTTCTTGCTCCACAGCGTGTTGGACGGATTCATTTTCTCGAAGTTGGCGACCAGCTGCGCGCCGTCGAAGATGCCGTTGCCGAGGTCGCCCGCCAGCGCAGTCAGCCACGTGCCGCCGAGCACGCCGCCCAGGTAGCGCAAGGGGTTCTTGCCGCGCACGCCGGCCCAGTAGGACAGCGGCGCGCCGGCCAGCACCAGCGGGCCGACCAGGTCGGGATTCAAGGCGCTGGTCATCATGATCTGCCAGCCGGCCTGGCAGTTGCCGATCAGCGCGGGCTTGCCGTCGGCGTGCGGGTGCAGCGCGGCCACCTTGGCGATGAACTGGGCCTCGGCGCGGCACACGTCCTCGATGGTCTGGCCCGGCACCGGCTGCGGCAGGAAGCCGACGAAGTAGCAGGGATGGCCGGCCTTGACCACCACGCCGATCTCGCTGTCCTGCTTCATGCCGCCGATGCCGGGGCCGTGGCCGGCGCGCGGGTCGAACACGATGAAGGGCCGCTTGTGCGGATCGGGCGCGATGCCGTCCGGCGGCGTGATGTACAGCAGGCCGTAGTTGACCGGGCGCTCCAGGTGACGGCCGTCGAGGATGGTCTCGAATTCAAAGCTGAGCACATGCGGCGCGGGCTGCTCGTCGCGATGGTTGCGCTCGTCGCCGCGCTGGCGCAGCACGTCCATGAACAGCACGCTGCGCTGGCAGGCGTCGATCCAATAGTCGGTCGCCTGCTGGGCCAACGCAAAGGGATGGCCGGGCCATTGCGGCTGCGGCTTGGTCTGGTCGTCGCTCACGGAACTTCCTCCCTGCGGTTTATGCTGGCATGCACCAAAGTACCGCAGCGGATATAAAAACGCAAACGAAACCGGCGCGGCGGCCGCGCAAAAAAAAACCGCAGCCGAAGCTGCGGTTTCGTCAGGCTACACGCGGATCAGAACTTGTGGTTGTATTCCACCGTGAACTTGGCCGAGCGCGGGGTCTGGAAGGTGTCGTACTGATGGTAACGCGGATCGATCACCGTGCTGTCGCCATCGTCGTAGGTTGCCAGCTGCGACAACGGCTTGTGGGCGTTCAGCGCATTGAACACTTCCACCTTCACCGCCAGGCCCTTGGCATAGGCAGGCGCATAGACCAGGTTCAGGTCCAGACGCTTTTCCCAAGGCAGGCGGCCCATCGAACCGCGTGGCCGTGGAATGCCGCCGCAGTTGAAGTACTCGGCGCCATAGCCGGGACCACCATAGTTGATGCCGTTCGGGTAGGCCGGATCCGTACCGCCGTCCGCTGCGTCATTGGTACCCAGGCAAACGACCGGGCGACCGGACTGGATCAGCACATTGCCGCCGACCGACCACTCAGGCGTGAGCTGGTAGAAGCCGTACGCCTTCAGCTGATGCTTGCGGTCGTTGGGCAGCTCGCCGTTGTTACCCGGAGCGAACTCCGGGAAGTCCCAAGCGGCCGAGGTGCCGACGTCCTTCTGGCCGGTGTCGGAACGGGTCTGGCCTTCCATGTTGCCCTTGCTACGCGACAGCGTGTAGAACAGCTTGCCATACCAGCCGTTGCGCAGCGGATGCTCCAGGAAGAAGTCCAGTGCGGCGTAGGTGCGTTCCGCGTTCGGTTCGCCGATTTCGGCGGCCGTGAAGTGCGCCAGCTGACCCTTGCCGGTCACCAGCGGATTGCCGTTGGCGTCGTGGCCATCGACCCATACCGTCACGTCCTTGCCCGGATTGTAGATGAAGCAGTTCATGAACTGCGTGCCGTGCACTTCGATGCCGTGCGCCAGCGCGAAGGCGTACAGCGGACGGGTGTCGCAGCTGTCGTCGATGCCGGCGCCCAGTTTGCGGTAGGTCGCCTTGACGCCGAAGTTCAGGTCGGGGCTGTAGGCTTTCTCGAAGCCCAGGGTGATTTCATCCTGGTAGTTTGGCTTCAGGTCGGCCATCACCACCGCGCGTGGATTCTTCAGCGTACCGTATTCGCCGTCCACCGAGACCGGCACGTTGATAGGATTCAGGCCCAGCGGCGCGCCGTTGGTTGCACTCACGCCGGTGTAGGTGAAGTCCTGGGTGGTCAGCGTCGAGCGGCTCGCTGCGCGGGCGGCAACGCCGGTTGGCAGTTGCAGGAAATAGCGGCCAGCGCTACCGTAGATCTTCAGCGAGGCGTCGCCGTTCACGTCCCACGAAGCGGCCAGACGTGGCGCGATTTCGTTCTTCATGTCGATGAACTTCTCGCCGTCGCCGTTCGAGTTGCTGTACGCATCGTTACGCAGGCCGGCGGTGACCAGCACCTTCGGCGTGACCTGCCATTTGTCCTCGATGTACTGGGCGGACTGGGTGGCCGAGGCATCGGTGATCGAGCTGAAGATGCTCTGGCGGGCATAGTAGCCATCCACGCCGGAACCGCCGAAGTTGGCGACCACGCCGGGACGGGAACCCGACAGCGGCACCGGCTGGTTGGCCTTGCCGATGCCGACGAAGCGGTAGGTCCACGAGGAGCCGCCGCTGGTCGCATAGCCGGCGCTGACGGTTTGCATCTTGCTCGAATCGATACCGGCGCGCAGCAGGTGGGTGCCGAGTTTGTATTCGAGGTCCAGACGGCCGGATTTGACCTCATCGGAGCCCGGCGTGGCGCGGCTGCCATTGAACACGTTGTAGTTGCGATACAGGCTGGACGGAACTTGTGGCCACTGGTTGGCCGCGGACGTCACGCCGATACTCGGTGGCAGACCGGCCGTGCTGCCGGTGTAGGCGCCGCCGATTTCGTAGCTGGTGCCGCGGTCGGTTTTCATCTTGCCGTACAGGGCGTTGATGCTCAGGTCGTCGGTAACCTGGCCGGTGTACTTCAGCATGTTCAGCACGGCGCCCGGCGTTTGGTTCGCATAGGCCGGATCGGTGGGGCCCAGATTCTTGCCGGTGGCCGAGTTGTACAGATTGCTGGTCGGGGTACCGTCGAGCATCGCCGCAGCGTTCGGGTTGTTCGGGTTCAGCGCGAAGCCGTATTTCTGGTAGCGAGTATGGTTGCTGTTACCGGCGCTGGTGAACTCCAGGCGGTGGTTATCGGTGATGTTCCAGTCCAGCTTGCCCAACCAGCGGTTGTCCCACGTGCGGTTGGAATTGAAGCCCTGCTGGCCGATGGTGATTGGATTGGTGACCGAGGTGACGCCGATGTACGAATCCTTGGTGATGGTCTGGTCGAACGCCGCGAACATGAACAGCTTGTCCTTGATGATCGGGCCGCCGACGTAGGCGCCGTACTGGTTCGCGGTGATGCTGCGGGTATCGTAACGATTGTCCAGCTTGCCATCGGTGGTGACGTTGTTCTTGTCGCCGGTGACCGGGTAGTACAGGTTCTGGCGCTTGGCGCGCAGGCCGTTGGGCTGGACGCTGTAGGTGGCGCCCGCTTCCCAGGTGTTGGTGCCGCTCTTCGAGGTCACGCTCAGCACGCCGCCGATGGAGCGGCCGAATTCCGCGCCGAAGCCGCCGGTCATCACCGACGCCTGCTGGATGGCGCCAAACGGCAGTTCCATCGCGCCCAGTTGCGACAGCGAGTTGGTGATCGGGAAGCCGTTCAGGTAGAACGCGTTCTCCGACTGGCCGCTGCCGCCGAACGAGGCGGTGTTGCCGTAGGCCGAGTCGCCCTTGGTGGTGTTCGGCGCCAGCAGCACGATCGAGTTCAGGGTCTGCTGGACCGGCAGCTTGGCCAGTTCCTTGGCGGTGAACACGGCGCCGTTGTTGGTGTTGGAGACGTCGATGCGGTTGCGGCGCCCGGTCACCTGCACCGTCTGCACCACGGCGCTGAACGAGGCGTTGGTACCCTGGCCTGCCAGCACGTCGACTTCAGTGGTCTGGGCCACCTTGCCGTCGCGGACCAGGTCGACCCGATAGTGGCCGGCCGGGATATTGGTGGCCGAATAGCGGCCGCTGGCGTCGGCGCTGATACTGCGCTTCAGGCCGGTCTCGGTATTGGTCATCGTGATGGAGCTGCCCGCAGGCGACTCCACCGTACCGAAGATGATGCCGGAGGCATTCGACTGCGCCATGGCCGGCTGAACAACGCCGCCCATAACGACCGCCGTGCCAAAGGCGATGGTTAACGCGCGAGCAATGACAGTTTTTCTTAACATGTGATTTTCCCGATTTCCGATTTAGAAAAAGCTTGGTTGACGGCCGGTACGTGGGTAAGCACGTCCGACCGCCACCAGCTTGTTTTATATTTGCCCCAACTTTTTCCAGTCACGGAAGCGCCTGTTCGGCGACCCCGTTGAAGCTTGCTTGCGCCACGCAAGGCAAGCTCAAGCATCGATAAAACCACGCGGGCTAAAATAGTGTCAATTGCGCATTCTAAATTTCATCAACAAAACAACGTTTATTTTTACATCAGAATATATTGCACCATTTTGGTGCAAAAGCCGCCATGCTGGTGCACGGAAAATCCTGATTTTACGAAACTATATTAAGTAAATTTGTGCGAAAACCGCATGAAGAAATGCTATTTCCTCATATCGCTGAATTTCACATTGTCACCCCCTCTCGCCAACAGCCCTCCAGAATGACAAAAAGCCGCCCAGTTTGCACTGGGCGGCTTTCTTCAGAGAACTATCCGGAAGCGGAATTACGCTTCGCGCGATGCCTTCTTACGCTCGTGTTCTTTCAGGAAACGCTTGCGCAGACGGATAGATTTCGGGGTGATTTCCACCAGTTCGTCGTCGTCGATGAATTCCACGGCGTATTCCAGCGACATCTGGATAGGCGGCACCAGGCGCACGGCTTCGTCGGTACCGGACGAACGCACGTTGGTCAGCTGCTTGCCCTTGATCGGGTTGACGACCAGGTCGTTGTCGCGCGAGTGGATGCCGATGATCATGCCTTCGTACACCGGGTCGTTGTGGACCACGAACATGCGGCCGCGATCCTGCAGCTTCCAGATCGCGTAGGCCACGGCGGCGCCGTCGTCCTGCGAGATCAGCACGCCGTTGCGGCGGCCGCCCAGTTCGCCCTTGCTGTTGTCCACCGGCGCGTATTCGTCGAACACGTGCGACATCAGGCCGGTGCCGCGGGTCAGGGTCATGAATTCGCCCTGGAAGCCGATCAGGCCGCGCGCCGGGATCTTGTATTCCAGACGCACACGACCCTTGCCGTCCGATTCCATGTTCTGCAGGTCGCCACGACGACGGCCCAGTTCTTCCATCACGCCGCCCTGGTTGGCTTCTTCGACGTCAACACTCAGTTGTTCGAACGGCTCATAGCGCACGCCATCGACCATTTTGAACACCACGCGTGGACGCGACACGGCCAGCTCGAAGCCTTCGCGACGCATGTTTTCGATCAGGATGGTCAGGTGCAGCTCGCCGCGGCCCGACACTTCGAAGACGGTGTCGTCGTCGGTTTGTGCAACGCGCAGAGCGACGTTGGCTTTCAGTTCCTTGTCCAGACGGTCGCGCAGCTGGCGCGAGGTGACGAACTTGCCTTCGCGGCCGGCCAGCGGCGAGTTGTTGACCATGAAGTTCATGGTCAGGGTAGGCTCGTCGACGGTCAGCATCGGCAGCGCTTCCGGGGTGTCCAGCGCGCACAGCGTCGAACCGATGCCGATTTCGTCGATACCGTTGATCAGGCAGATGTCGCCGGCGACAGCTTCGTTCACCAGCACGCGCTCCAGGCCCTTGAAGTTCAGCACCTGGTTGATGCGGCCTTTGATCGGGGTGGCGCCTGGGCCATTGATGACCAGAACGTCCTGGCCAACCTTGACGGTGCCGCGGTTGACGCGGCCAATGCCGATCTTGCCGACGTAGGACGAGTAGTCCAGCGAGGTGATTTGCATCTGCAGCGGGCCTTCCGGATTGTCGTCGCGCACAGGCACGTGTTCCAGGATGGCGTCGAACAGCGGCTTCATGTCGCCGCCGCGCACGTCTTCGGTCAGGCCGGCGTAGCCGTTCAGGCCCGAGGCGTAGACGACAGGGAAGTCCAGCTGCTCGTCGGTGGCGCCCAGCTTGTCGAACAGTTCGAAGGTCTGGTTGATGGCCCACTCAGGACGCGCGCCCGGACGGTCGACCTTGTTGACGACGACGATAGGCTTCAGGCCCAGCGCCAGCGCCTTGCGGGTCACGAAGCGGGTCTGTGGCATCGGGCCTTCCTGCGCGTCGATCAGCAGCAGAACCGAGTCCACCATCGACAGCACGCGCTCGACTTCGCCGCCGAAGTCGGCGTGGCCTGGGGTGTCGACGATGTTGATGTGGGTGCCTTCGTATTCAACGGCGCAGTTCTTCGACAGAATCGTAATGCCGCGCTCCTTTTCGAGGTCGTTCGAGTCCATGACACGGGTGTCGACCGCTTGGTTTTCACGGAAGGTGCCGGACTGACGCAGCAGTTGATCCACCAGGGTAGTTTTACCGTGGTCAACGTGGGCGATGATGGCGATATTACGAATTGCGCGTTTTGTAGTAGACATGGTCGTTATATTTGCTGAAAAACTGCGGGTGCGTACGTGACGTACGGGAGTGGCCAATTTCTGGAACCGCGTAGTATAGCATGTTGCGGTGCAACTCTCCCGGAAATCCTGAATATTTTCAAAGAGTTGCTTTATTGGGGCTTAGGACTGCACAAAGGCGATCAGGCGCTCCGGCGCCAAGATGCTGTACTCGCCCAGCTGGGCGGTGCCAAGCAGCTTGTCGTCGAGGTAGACGCGCACCCTGCCCTGTTCGGCCGGCACCGGGTTGGCCAGATTCACGGGTTCCTTGCCCAGCGCCAGGCGCTGGCCGTTGAGGAAGCGCTTGGCCAGCTCGGCGTTCAGGTGCACGGCCGGGAAGCTCGACAGCAAGGCATCGACCGGCGCCAGCAGGCTGAGCGGCGCTGGATGCGCGCTCAGCTGTTCGAGCGTCAGCATGCCTTCCGTGGTCAGCGGGCCGACCTGGATGCGGCGCAGCGCGTTCAGGTGGGCGCCGCAGCCGAGCGCTTCGCCGATGTCCTGACCCAGCACGCGGATGTAGGTGCCCTTGCTGCACGTGACCACCAGCTTGAGCATCGGCGCCTCGTAGGACACCAGCTCCAGCTTGTGGATGACGACGTTGCGCGCCTCGCGCTCCAGCGTGATGCCGGCGCGCGCGTATTCGTACAGCGGCTTGCCGTCGCGCTTGAGCGCCGAGTACATCGGCGGCACTTGCGCGATCGGGCCGCGGAATTTTTCCAGCACGGCGTGGATTTGCTCCAGCGTGACGTTGACCTCGCGGGTGTCGATGACTTCGCCCTCGGTGTCGCCGGTGTCGGTGGTCTGGCCCAGGTGCACCGTGGTCTCGTAGGTCTTGTCGGCTTCCAGCAAATCCTGCGAGAACTTGGTGGCCTCGCCAAAGCACAGCGGCAGCAGGCCGGTGGCGAACGGATCGAGCGTGCCGGTGTGGCCGGCCTTCTTGGCGTTGAGCACGCGCTTGGCCTTGATCAGTGCATCGTTGCTGGAGTAGCCGACCGGCTTGTCGAGCAGCAGCACGCCGTCGACCAGGTCGCGGACTTTTTTAGGATGGTTTTGCTTCATGGGTGCAGCCGCAGCTTATTCCTCGGCCTTGCCTTCGTCATCGTCCAGCGAGCGGGTGCTGTTGGCCTGGTCGATCAGCGCCGACAGCTCCATGCCGCGCGCGGTCGAGGTGTCGTGCACGAAGTGCAGCATCGGCAGCGTGTGGATGTGCAGACGCTTGCCCAGCTGGCCGCGCATGTAGCCGGCCGCGGCGGACAAACCGTCGACGGTGTTCTTGACCTGCTCTTTGCTGTCCTTGAGCATGGTGAAGAAGATCTTGGCGTGCGCATAATCCGGGGTCACCTGCACTTCGGTGATGGTGATCATGCCCACGCGCGGATCCTTCAGCTCGAAGGCGATGATTTCGGACAGGTCGCGCTGGATCTGGTCCGCCACGCGCTGACCGCGCTGGGGTATGGTTTTACTGTGTTTAGCCATGATATACGGTACTGCTTTCCATAAACGCCAAGTGGACGGTAGCAAGTATGCTCCCGTCCACCCGGTTAAAACTACTCTAATCGCAACTGATTACAGCGTACGAGCGATTTCCTGAACTTCGAACACTTCCAGGGAGTCGCCCACCTGGATGTCGTTGTAGTTCTTCAGCGACAGGCCGCACTCCAGGCCGGCGCGCACTTCTTTCGCGTCGTCCTTGAAGCGTTTGAGCGAGTCGATCTCGCCGGTCCACACCACGATGTTGTTGCGCAGCAGGCGTACCGAGGACGAACGCTTGACCACGCCATCGGTGACCAGGCAGCCGGCAACCGCGCCGACTTTCGAGACCAGGATGACCTGGCGAATCTCGACCTGACCGATAACGGTTTCGCGCTTCTCCGGCGCCAACATGCCCGACAACGCCGATTTGATCTCGTCGATCGCATCGTAAATGATGTTGTAGTAGCGGATGTCCACGCCGTTCGACTCGGCCAGCTTGCGCGCCTGTGCATCGGCACGGGCGTTGAAGCCGATGATGACCGCTTTCGAGGCCACCGCCAGGTTGACGTCCGACTCGGTGATGCCGCCCACCGCCGCGTGCACAACCTGTACGCGCACTTCGGAGGTCGACAGTTTCTGCAGCGAGCCGACCAGCGCTTCCTGCGAACCCTGCACGTCGGTCTTGATGATCAGCGGCAGATTCTTCACTTCGCCTTCGGCCATCTGGTCGAACATGTTTTCCAGCTTCGCGGCTTGCTGCTTGGCCAGCTTCACGTCGCGGAACTTACCTTGACGGAACAGGCCGATTTCGCGGGCCTTGCGCTCGTCCGCCATGACCATGACTTCCTCGCCGGCTTGCGGCACTTCGGTCAGGCCCTGGATTTCGACCGGGATCGATGGACCGGCTTCGTTGATCGGCTTGCCGTTTTCGTCCAGCATCGCGCGAACGCGGCCGAAGGACGAACCAGCCAGGATCACGTCGCCGCGCTTCAGCGTACCGGACTGCACCAGCACGGTCGCGACCGGGCCCTTGCCCTTGTCCAGACGGCCTTCGACCACCAGACCGCGCGCAGGCGCGTCGATCGGGGCTTTCAGCTCCAGCACTTCGGCCTGCAGCAGCACCTGTTCCAGCAGGGCGTCGATGCCCTGGCCGGTCTTGGCCGACACCGGCACGAATGGCGATTCGCCACCGTATTCTTCCGGCACCACTTGTTCCGCCACCAGCTCCTGCGTGACGCGGTCCACGTTGCCGCCCGGTTTGTCGATCTTGTTGATCGCGACAACCAGAGGCACGCCGGCCGCTTTCGCGTGGGCGATCGCTTCCTTCGTTTGCGGCATCACGCCGTCGTCGGCTGCCACCACCAGGATGACGATGTCGGTAGCCTTCGCACCGCGGGCACGCATGGCCGTGAAGGCCTCGTGACCCGGCGTATCGAGGAAGGTGATCGTGCCGCGCGGGGTGTCCACGTGGTACGCGCCGATGTGCTGGGTAATGCCGCCGGCTTCGCCCGACGCCACTTTGGCGCGGCGGATGTAATCCAGCAGCGAGGTCTTGCCGTGGTCGACGTGACCCATGACGGTGACCACCGGTGCGCGCGGCACCGATTCAAAGTGAGCGTGCTCACCCTGGTCGGCCAGCAGCGCTTCCGGATCGTCCATCTCGGCGGCGAAGGCTTTGTGGCCCATTTCCTCGACCAGAATCATCGCGGTTTCCTGGTCCAGCACCTGGTTGATGGTGCACATCTGGCCCAGCTTCATCAGCTGCTTGATGACCTCGGATGCCTTGACGGACATCTTGTGCGCCAGTTCGGCAACGGTGATGGTTTCCGGCACGTAGACGTCTTTGACGACGGCTTCGGTCGGCGCCTGGAAATTGGTTTCGCGGTCGTCTGCATGGCCGCCACGACGGCCGCCCTTGCCACCACTGCGCCAGCCATCGCGGCCGCCGGTCGAACCGGTGTTGCCGCCACGGCCCTTGCCGGCTGCGCCGCCAGGGGCGCCGCGCTTCTTGGCGTCGTCCTGCCAGGTCGACGAGACATTGGCCGACTTGATCGACTTCTTGTCCGCGCTGACCGGCTTCTTGTCGCCAGGCTTGTCGCCCGGTTTGGCGGCGGCGCCGGTGGCTGGCTTGTGCAGCGTGCCTTCGGCAACCTTGGCCTTGACCGGCGCAGGCGCCGGTTCAGGGGCTTTGATGGCGCGGCGTGGCGCGTTCATCATGGCCTTGATCTGTGCTACCTCGTCGGCCACGGCCTTGCGTGCCAGCTCGGTGGCGGCCGCTTTGTCGGCGGCTTCCTTGGCGGCTGCGGCGGCCTTCTTCTTGGCTTCCTCGGCGGCGGCTTTTTTCTTCTCTTCGGCAGCGGCGTCGGTCGCGGCTGGCGCGGCGCCGGCTGCGGTGGCGGTCGCGGCGGCAGCGGCCTTGGCGGCGGCTTTCTTCGCTTCGGCGTCGGCTTCCTTGGCGGCGGCGGCTTCGGCGGCGGCGGTGGCTTTCGCTTGCGCTTCCTTCTCCGATTCCAGCTTGGCCAGGCGCTCCTGCTTCTCGCGCAGTTCCGCTTCCTGACGTGCGATCAGTTCCGCTTGCTTGCGTGCTTCTTCCTCGCGGCGTGCGACCTCGGCGGCGTCGACCACCGGGGCGGCAGGCGCCACCGGCGCGGCGGCGACCGGCTCGTCGCGCTGGACGAAGGTGCGTACCTTCTTCACAGCGACCTGAATCGTGCGGGCCTTGCCATTGGCGTCGGCCTGCTTGATTTCAGTGGTTTCTTTGCGCGTCAGCGTGATCTTCTTCTTTTCGGTATCAGCCGATGCACCGTGGGTACGGCGCAAGTGATCAAGCAGCTTATCCTTATCATCTTTCGACAATGGATCTGACGTCGAACTTTTTTCGACGCCGGCAGAACGCAGCTGCGTCAGCAGCAAATCTGCAGGCATCTTCAGTTCGGTGGCAAATTGGGCTACGTTGTTACTCGCCATTCAGTCCTCTTTTCTATGTGTCGCGGAGATGATAAAGATACTCAAATTAAGCCTTTGCGGATTCGGCAAGACTCCATGCCTTGGCTTGCAAGCCTTTGGCACGGTCGTCGTACTTTGAGTCAACCAACTTCATCTCATCGTCGGTCACATCTTCAAATTCACTCTTAATCAGTTCTCGTGCACGGTCGGCGGACAGGGCCAGGATGGCGCCAAATTCGTCGTAGGCCAGTGCAGCAAATGCTTCTACAGTCTTGATACCAGCCAGGCCCAGCTTGCCGGCGGTGACGCGGTCCATGCCTTCCAGACCGACCAGCGCCTCGTCCATGCCTTCCAGGCCTTCTTCCGAAGCGATCGCTTCGGTGACCAGGGCGTCACGGGCGCGGGTGCGCAGTTCGTTGACGGTATCTTCGTCGAACGATTCGATTTCCAGCATTTCGGAGATCGGCACGTAGGCGATTTCTTCCAGGCTGGCAAAGCCCTCTTCCACCAGGATGTCGGCGACTTCCTGGTCGACGTCCAGTTTTTCCATGAACAGTGCGCGCACCGCCGCGGTTTCCTGGGCTGCCTTGTCGGCCGATTCCTCGGCCGTCATGATGTTGATCTTCCAGCCGGTCAGGTCGGAGGCCAGGCGCACGTTCTGGCCGGAGCGGCCGATGGCGATCGCCAGGTTTTCCTCGTCGACCACGACGTCCATCGCGTGCTTCTCTTCGTCGACCATGATCGACGAGACGTTGGCCGGAGCCAGCGCGCCGATGACGAACTGCGCCGGATCTTCGGACCACAGCACGATGTCGACGCGTTCGCCGCCCAGCTCGCCGGTCACGGCCTGCACGCGCGAACCGCGCATGCCGACGCAGGTGCCGATCGGATCGATGCGCTTGTCGGCCGTGTAGACGGCGATCTTGGCGCGCACGCCAGCATCGCGCGCCGCCGATTTAATTTCCAGCATGCCTTGCTCGATTTCCGGCACTTCCAGCTCGAACAGCTTCATGATGAACTCTGGCGCGGTGCGCGACAGGATCACCTGCGGGCCGCGCATATTGCGGTCGATGCGCAGGATGAAGGCGCGGACGCGGTCGCCGATGCGCAGGTTTTCCTTCGGGATCATCTGGTCGCGTGGCAGGCGGGCTTCGATCTTGCCCGACTCGACGATCGCGTCGCCGCGCTCCATGCGCTTGATGGTGCCGGTGACCAGCGAGTCGCCGCGTTCCAGGAAGTCCACCAGGATCTGTTCGCGCTCGGCGTCACGCACGCGCTGCAGGACGACCTGTTTGGTGTCTTGCGCAAAGCGGCGGCCGAATTCGACGGATTCGATAGGCTCTTCGATGTGGTCGTCCACTTCGATGTCCGGAATCTGTTCCTTGGCTTCGAAGTGCAGGATTTCCTGGTCCGGCAGTTGCAGGCCGGCCTCGTCGGGCACGACGTGCCAGCGGCGGAAGGATTCGAACTCACCCGACTCGCGGTCGATCGAAACGCGAATATCCACTTCACCTTCATAGCGTTTCTTCGTGGCTTGCGCCAACGCGAATTCCAGCGCGCCGAAAACCACATCCTTATCGACGTTCTTTTCACGCGCCAGCGCGTCTACCAATAACAAAACTTCGCGACTCATGCTTTGCGTCCCTTAAAATCCACCTGTGGCACCAAGCGTGCCTTATCCACATCGGCGAGCGTAAACTCCAACAGCGCCGGACCATCATTGCTTTCAAATTCCAACGACAAATTGTCGCCCTGGGGTTCTTGCAGAACGCCCTGGAACGACTTCCGGTTGTTCGTACCCGGCATTGCGGTGCGCAGCTTGACGATTGCTTCGCAACCGGCAAAACGCACGAAATCTTCCAGCTTGCGCACCGGGCGATCTAGCCCTGGCGACGAGATTTCGAGACGCTCATAGTTCACGTTCTCGACCGTCAGCACGTGCGACAGCTGGTGGCTGACCGTAGCGCAATCCTCTACGGTAATCGGGCCTTTTTCCTCGGCGTCGGCTGCGCTGAAATCGATAAAGACGCGCAGCAGTCCGCGCTCGGCCCGTTCGACATCAACCAGCTCATAGCCCAGACCGGTAACGGTCTTTTCAATTAATTCCGGCAGCTGCAAGAAATTCTCCAGATCAAGGCCTGTTTCCACTTATTAAAAACAGACCGTTCAAAACGGTTCACCAAAAAAAAAATGGGCATCTGCCCATCTTCTTGTAATACCTAGCCAGATGAAAGCATTCTCAGGGGACTACCCCGTGAAGAACTTTTACTAGGCTGGTTATTATAACCTTATATGGACTGCGCTGCAATGCCGCATGGCGCGGATAAGCAGGCTTACAACAGTTCATAAAAGGCCAGAAGCCCCGGAAACAGGGGCGATGCACTGCCTTAACCCGCACTGCGACAGAGGGATCTGACCCCGTACAGGGTCAGACCCCGCGGCGTCGTTGCCGTGCGGGGTGAGGCATGCAATTAACCCTTGCGGCGGCGCGGCATGCCATGGTCGATGGCGCCGCCGCGCGGCGGCTGGTTGCGGCGCGGCGCGCTGGCGTTGCCGAAACCGAAAGTGGTCTGCAGCGGATCGGGCTGGCGCGGACCACGGCTAGGCCCTTTGGCCGACTGGCCGCCGCCCTGCCCTTGCCCGCCCTGGCCGCGCCCCTGGCCTTGCGGACGCGGACCCTGGCCTTGCGGACGCGCCGGGCCTTCGCCCAGCGGACGGCCGCCGGCGTAACCGCCGATGCCTTGCGGACGACCGCCGGGACGGCCCGAAGTCTGCGCGCCACCGGCCGGACGGCCCTGGCCGTTGCCGCCTGGACGGCCGCTCCCCTGGGCGCCGCCCGGACGTCCCTGGCCATTGCCGCCTGGACGACCCTGGCCGCCGCCGAAACCGCCCTGGCCACGGCCGTTGCCGCGCGGGGATTTTGCGAACGGCATCACGTTGTCATTGCTGACGTCGGCGCGGTTGAAGTTCGGTTCGTCGTGATCGTCCTCATCATCGTCGTCGAAGTCGCGGTCGTCGCCGCGGCCGCGCTGCGGACGCTTTTCCGGCCCCTTGTTCTGGGCCGGCTTGGCTTGCTGCGCTTGCGGACCCTTGCCGCGCGGCGCAGGCGCGTCGCCACCCTTTTTCTCGACACCGTAGGCGCTCATCATGTCGCGCACGGTGTTCTCTTCCAGCTCCTCCCAACGGCCGCGCTTCAGGTTGCTTGGCAGCGTCATCGCGCCGTAGCGGGTACGGATCAGGCGCGACACGGTCAGGCCGATCGCCTCGAACATGCGGCGCACCTCGCGGTTGCGGCCTTCGCCGATGATCACGCGGTACCACTTGTTGATGCCCTCGCCGCCGCCGTCGGCGATCTTGGAGAACTGCGCCAGGCCGTCTTCCAGCTCGACGCCGGCCAGCAGCTTCTGGCGCATGCCCTCTTCCAGCACGCCCAGCGTGCGCACGGCGTACTCGCGGTCGATGTGATAGCGCGGGTGCATCAGACGGTTGGCCAGGTCGCCGGAGGTGGTGAACAGCAGCAGGCCTTCGGTGTTGAAGTCCAGGCGGCCGACGGCCAGCCATTTGCCGGCCTTCATGGTCGGCAGGCGGTCGAACACCGACGGACGGCCTTCCGGATCGTCCATCGAGACGATTTCGCCGGCCGGCTTGTGGTACACCAGCACGCGCGGCGGTTTCTTGCTCACGCGGCGCTGGATCAGTTTGCCGTTCAGGCGCACCGCGTCGGTCGGCAGGATGCGCTGGCCGATGTGGGCCGGCTCACCGTTGACCGACACGCGGCCGGCAACGATCAGGTCTTCCATGTCGCGGCGCGAGCCCAGGCCAGCTTCGGCCAGGACCTTGTGCAGCTTGGGCGCGTCGTCGTCCGAGGTCAGGTCGCGGCGCACCACTTTCGGCGCGGCGTGGCGGCCCTTGGCCGGCTCGTCGCTGTCGAAGGCGTCCGAGGTGACGTAGGAAAACGCGGCGTCCGCATCGCTGAGCTTGGCGCCGCCGGCGTTCTGGCCGCCGCGCTGCTTGCCGTTCTTGCCTTTGCCGCCGGCGGCATGCGCCGGCTTGCCGTTGCGCTGGCCGTCCGGACGCGGGCCGCGCTCGTGACGTGGCTTGCCGCCTTCGACTGGCGCTGCGCCGTCCACTGCCGGGGCGGCTTCGCCTTCGGCCGCCGCGACAGGCTCGGGACGCGGCATCATCGCTTCACGCACGGCGCGCTGTTCGCGCATCTGGCGCGGGCCACGCGGACCACGCGGGCCGCGCGCTGCGCGCTCGCCGTCGGCAGGAGCGGCTTGCGCTTCGACTGCCGGGGCGGCAACTGCGTCCGGGGCGACCTGCACTGCCGGCGTGGCCTCCGCGGCGACCGGCTTCTTGGCGCGCGGCGCCTTGGCCGGCGCTTCAACCGGCGCTGGCGCGGCAGCCTGCGGCGCGGCCTCGGCGGCATCGGCGGACTTGGCGGCCGGCTTGGCGCGCGGCTTCTTCACCGGGGCCGGCGCATCGGCGGCGGCTTCTACATCGGCCTTGGTCTTGCGCTTGGCCTTGGCGGCGACTGGCGCGTCGCCGGCTGCGCTCGGCGCATCCGCCTTGCCTTCGGCTTCGATCTGGGCTTTGGTACGGCGTTTAGGCTTGGCGCTTACTTCTGCCGGCACCACGTCGTTGACTGCATCTGGGGAATTAGGATTGTTCATTATTCGTTTCTTGGTTGTGCTCAGCGTCAACCGTTACATCGGGCGCGGATTGTGTTTGTGCTTCTTGGCCGGCTTCCGGGCTAGTCGCGGCTTCTGCTTCGGCCACTGGCAACTCGCTCTCCGTACCATCTGGTTGTTGCGCGGCTTGGTGCGCCGCTTTGTCAAAGTTTTCCTGCAGGGCCGCTTCCAGCGCTTCCATGTCTGGTCCGCCGCCCTGCGAGTCGCTGATTTGCTGCAAAGGAGGCAGCTGGGACAACGAATTCAAGCCCAAATCATCCAAAAACTGCTTGGTCGTGCCCAGCAATGCCGGGCGGCCGACGACGTCGCGGTAACCGATGGCGTCTACCCAACCGCGGTCTTCCAGCATCTTGATCGTCTGCGAATTGACGGCTACGCCGCGTATCTCTTCAATATCGCCCCGGGTGACCGGTTGCCGGTAGGCGATGATCGCCAGTGTTTCCAGCGTCGCCCGCGAGTACCTGGGCGGCTTTTCCGGGTTCAGACGGTCGAGATACAACTTCATCTCGGGGCGGCTCTGGAAGCGCCAGCCGGTCGACAGGCTGATCACTTCCACACCCTTGCCGGCCCAGTCCAGCCTTAATTCTTCGAGCAATTCCTTGATCGTATCGGAACCGACTCCGGGACCGCGCGGCCGGTCTTGATCGTCCACTTCGACAAACAGCTTCTTCAGACTGTGGATCGACAATGGCTCACGAGCGCATAGCAAAGCGGTTTCGAGGACTCTTTTAGCCTCAGCTGTATCCATAGCAATCTTGTGGTTGCATTTTTATGCAAGAAAGAATTCAATCACATTCAGTGAGGCAATGGCCAGCACCCATGGCGCTGACAGCTGGAATACTCGCTGAAGCTGTTTTTCCGACGCCCGGGCCGATGCGCGCCAGGCGGGAGAGAGGGACATGCCGGCAATGGCCGAGGCCCTTGCTTTCTACGTAAAACGTACTCGGGAAGCGCAGTTTTCGGGCGAAAACATACGTGACCGATCAGAGACGTTTCATCCAACAAGCCGAATTGTACCCGATAAAACGGTAAAAAGCGCATTTCGACTTCATCGAAATGTAACTAGCCTTACGCCGCAGCAAGTCTTTCCGACAAGATTGCGGAAACGCCTACAAACGCCGGGTATTCTGCCGTGATCACCCAGGTCGGCACGGCGGACAGGTATTGGTTGAAGCGGCCCTTGGATTCGAAGCGGGCGCGGAAGCCGGAGCGGTCGAAACGCTCGCCCAGGCGCGGAACGATGCCGCCGCCGATATAAATGCCGCCCTGCGCGCCGAGCGTGACGGCGACGTTGCCGGCAATGGTGCCCAACATGCAGCAGAAAGCCTCGATGACTTCGTCGCACAGCGTGCACTCGCCGGCCAGCGCGCGGCGCGAGATTTCTGCGGCGCTCAGCTTTTCGGCCGGCATGTCGGTGTGGTGGGCCAGCGCGCGGTAGATCAACTCGATGCCGGCGCCGGACATCAGGCGCTCGGCCGAAACGTGCTCGAATTCCTTCCATGCATATTGCAGGATGGCGACTTCAGTGGGATTGGCCGGCGAGAAGGTGACGTGGCCGCCTTCGCTCAGCAGCGCGGTCCAGCCATCCTTGCCCGGGATCAGGCCGGAAACGCCGAGGCCGGTGCCGGCGCCGATCAGGCCCAGCGGCGTGCCGGCGATGGCCGTGCCGCCGCCGACCTGATGTTTCTGCGCGGCCGACAACTGCGGCAGCGAACTGGCCAGCGCGGTGAAGTCGTTGACGACGACCAGCGTGTCGAAATTGACTTCGCGGCGCAGCGCCTCGATCGAGAATTCCCAGTGGTGGTTGGTCATGCGCACCATGTCGCCGGTGACCGGATTGGCGATAGCGATCGCGCCATTCCGGATGCCGGTGACGCCGGCCTGGGCGACGGTCGGCGAGGCCAGGTAGGCGACCAAGGCGGCGGCCAAGGTCGGATACGCGGCGCAAGCCAGCACTTCGATCGCCTCAATCTTGCCCGCGGCGGTTTCCAGCGCAAACCGCGCGTTGGTGCCGCCGATGTCCGCCAGCAGACGCGGGCCACCCGGGAATGCAGTGGTCAGGGAGGGAGGCGTTTGGAGGGACTGAGCTGTCATGATAGATCGAAAATAGTTGAGGCCTAAGCTTAAGGTATTTTCACTATCCGAAGCAAGCGAAGTTTGTAGTTTTAGTACACATGCAGCAGCTTTGCCACATGAAATTACAATGTGGAATATTTTTTGCGTAGTATGACTACGGTTTTAGCAAGCCATATCGGCAGAAACAGAGCGGTTGCGCGGGCTCAAAACCGACGCGGAAAAACGCATGCAATCTTGAACTTGCACTGTTTTTCAGGACCGCGAAGACTCCACACCAGCCATGAAACCTTCGTTTTTCCTCACAACGATGCTTGTCCTCTGTTCCGCTATCGGAGCGGCGAAGCCCGAATCATTGTCATTTTCCCGGTTCCACACCAACGAGCACTACCTTGGCCCTGTCGCAAAACCTGTGTTCCGCACCGAGATGGACCGGGAATTTCACAGCAGGCTCAGTGCAGCGGCTAAGCAGCGGGTTAATTTTGCCGGGCACTATGTGCTGAGCGCCTGGGGCTGCGGGGCGCAATGCTTGATGGGGGCAATACTGGATGCGCGTAGCGGCAAGGTCGCCTGGCTACCATTTACCGTTTGCTGCGGCCTGGATAACGACGCGGAACCTATCGAATTCCGGCCCGACAGTACGCTGCTCATTATCCGAGGAATGCGCAACGAGCAGGAGCCGAACGGCACGTTCTACTATCAATACGACCATGACAGCCTGAAGCTGATAGAACAGCAGCTTCCCGCCAAAGACTAGCCCACTGACGCGGCGTTGCCCTCGTCCACCTCGCGGGGCGTGCCGAAGGCGGCGTTCCAGGCGTCGAGGCCGCCGTGCAGGGGCTGGGCGCGGGTGTAGCCGTGGCTGATCAGCTCCTTCGCCACGTGGGCGGCGGTGACGTCGTTCGGGCAGCTGCAGTAGACGATGATGTGGTGATTCTTGTCCAGCGCGATCAGCTCGGGAATCGGCTCGCCGCCGTTGAACAGCAGCGCGCCCGGCACCGCCGGCTCCAGCATCTGCGCCGTCGTGCTGCGGGCGTCGATCAGCACCGGCTGCTTGCCCTGCTCCAGCAGCTTCTTCAGGTCGTCGATGGTGATGCGCTCGATTTCCACCGACTGGCGGAAGCGCTTGCGCTCGACATATTTGAACGCGACGAACAGCAGCAACAATACGCCCAGCACGATCAGCGCGGTGGTGCCCATGGTGCTCAGGATGTCCAGCACCTGGTCGATCTGGGTGTGGAAGCCGGCGCCGATGGCGATGCCGGTGCCGCTCCAGACGATGGCGCCGGCGATGCTGAAGCCGAGGAAGGTGGCGTTGGTGGTGCCCAGGGCGCCCGCCAGCGGCGGCGCGATGGTGTTGAATCCGGGAATGAACTTGGCCACCACCAGCGCCTTCGGGCCCCAGCGGTTGAAGTTGTCCTCGGTCTGGCTGACGCAGTAGTCCGGCGACAGCGAAATCTTGCACAACAGGCGCAGGATGCGCTTGCCGTAGTAGCGGCCGGCGCGGAACCAGAAATAGTCGCTGATCAGGCAGGCGATCACGCTCACCGTCAGCACGGCCAGCCAGTTGCTGTCGCCGTTGACCGTCAGGGCGCCGGCCACGATCAGCAGCGGGAACGCGGGAATCGGCAAGCCGATCTGCTCGACCAGGACCACGGCGAACACGATCAGTACGCCATATTCTTGCAATAAAAGGATTAAGTTCGCCATTCGGATATCTTATCTTAAAAAACGCTTAACCGTGCCGTGGTATGGCCGCCAGCAGCGCGCGCGTGTAGGGGTGCGCGGGATTGCGGTACAGCTGGTCCGAATCGGCCAGCTCGACCACCTCGCCACGGTGCATCACCATCACCTGGTCGGCGATGTATTTCACCACCGACAGGTCGTGCGAGATGAAGATGTAGGACAGCCCGAACTCGTCCTGCAGGTCCTGCAGCAGGTTCAGCACCTGCGCCTGCACCGAGACGTCCAGCGCCGACACCGATTCGTCGCACACCAGGATCTCCGGCTTCATCGTCAGGCAGCGGGCGATGGCGATGCGCTGCCGCTGGCCGCCAGAGAATTCGTGCGGATAGCGCTGGAAGGCCGCGGCCGGCAGGCCGACTTTTTCCAGCAGCTCATGCGCGATGGCGGTGCGCTCGCGGTCGTCGGCGCCGATGCGGTGGATGCGCATCGGCTCCAGCAATATCTGCCCCACAGTGAAGCGCGGGTTCAACGAGGCGTACGGGTTCTGGAAGATGATCTGGATACGGCGCTTGTAGGCATGGAATTCGCGCGGCGTCATGGCCAGCAGGTCGCGGCCGTCGAACATGGCGCTGCCGCCGCTGGCCCGGTGCAGCCGCAGCAGGGTCAGGCCGACGGTGGTCTTGCCCGAGCCGGACTCCCCGACCACGCCCAGCGTCCTGCCGCGCGCCAGCGTGAACGACACCTCCTTCACGGCCTGGAACTCGCGCTGGCCGAACCAGCCTTCGCGCACGGTGAAGCTCTTGCTCAGCTTGTTCACGACCAGCACCGGCTGGTCGTCCGGCCGGTAGCCGCGCTGGCGCTCCAGCGGATGCAGCGGCGTCACGCCCTGCCCTTCGGCGATGTCGCCGCCGGCAAAACGCTGGTGTTCGATGTCGGCCAGGTAGTCGGCGATCACCGGCAGGTGCCAGGGCCGCGCGTCCAACGACGGCCGGCAGTGCAGCAAGGCCTTGGTGTAGCCGTCGCGCGGCTGGCCGAGCACCTGCTGCGCGGACCCGGCTTCACGCACTTCTCCGTGGCGCATGACGATCACGTGGTCGGCGATCTCGGCCACCAGCCCCAGGTCGTGGGTGATGAACAGCACCGCCATCGCGTGCCGCTTTTGCAGGCGCGCGATCAGTTCCATGATCTGTTTCTGGATTGTGACGTCCAGCGCGGTGGTGGGCTCGTCGGCGATCAGCAGCTTGGGTTCGCAGGCGATGGCCATGGCGATCATCACGCGCTGCTGCTGGCCGCCGGACATCTGGCTCGGATAGGCGTCGATCCTGGCGGCGGGATCGGGAATGCCGACCTCGTCCAGCAACTCCAGCGCGCGGCGGCGGGCCTGGGCCGCGCTCATGCCCATGTGCAGGCGCAGCACTTCGACGATCTGCGCGCCGACCGTGAACACCGGGTTCAGCGACGACATCGGCTCCTGGAAGATCATCGCGATGTCCTTGCCGCACAGGGCGCGGCGCTGGTCGGCGGACAGCGCCAGCAGGTCGCGGCCGTCGAAGCGGATGCGGCTGGCGGGGTCGATGACCGTGGTGTCCGCCGGCAGCAACCCCATCACGGCGAGCGAGCTGACCGACTTGCCGCTGCCCGATTCGCCCACCAGCGCGACGGTGGCGTTGCGCGGCACCTGGAACGACACGCCCTTGACCGCCTCCACCGTGGTGTGGCGGTCGGCGCGGAAGGCGATGCGCAGGTTGGCGATGTCCAGCAGAGGCGTGTCGTCCATCATTTCACCTTGGGGTCGAGGGCGTCGCGCAGGGCGTCGGTGAACAGCGAGAAGGCCGTCACCAGCAGGGCCATGGCGATGGCGGCGGCGGTCAGCTGCCACCAGCGGCCGAGGATCAGCTCGTTCTGCGCCTCGTTGAGCATGCTGCCCCACGAGACCACGCCGACCGGCACGCCGAAGCCGAGGAAGCTGAGGATGACCTCGGCCTTGATGAAGCCCACCACCAGGATCGACATCTGCACCAGCGCGACGTGGCTGACGTTGGGGAAGATGTGGACGAACATCCGGCGCCAGTGCGAGGCGCCGATGGCGTCGGCGGCCAGCACGTATTCGCGCGCCTTGTGCTTGATGTACTCGGCGCGGATCAGGCGGTAAGGGCCGGTCCAGCCGGTCAGGCCGAGGATGAGCACGATGGTGGCCACGCCCTTCTGCTGCAGCACGGCGGCCACGGCCAGTATCATCAGCACCGAGGGGATGGCGGTGAAGATGCTGTAGAACCAGTTGAAGCAGTCGTCCACCACGCCGCCGAAGTAACCGGACAAGGCGCCGAACAAGGTGCCCAGGCTGACCGCCAGCAGCGCCGCCACCAGGCCGACCACGATCGAGGTCTCGCCGCCCTTGATGGTTTTCTTGACGATGTCGTGGCCCCATTTGTCGGCGCCGAACGGCAGGGTCGGCAGACGGCCAGCGCCAGCCTGGGCCGCCGCCGTATCGCCCCGCGCGCCGCGCAGCTGGGCGAGATCGCCGGCCAGCGGATCGGTCACGCCATACATGTCGACCGCGCCGGCGCCACCGGCGGCAAGCTGCGCGCGCAAGACGCGGATGTCGTCGGCCAGCGGGTCGAAGGGATTGTCCGGCAAGGCTTGCGCGGCCTGCGCGGGCGCTGCCTGCACCGGCTGCGCGGCGCCGACGAAACCGGGCGGCGCATAATTGACGCCGACCTCCCGCTCCCAGTCGGCCACGATCAGGCCGCTGGCCGACAGCGCCAGCATCAGCAGGAAGGCCGCCACCACGGCCAGCGACGCCATCGCCACGCGATCCGCGCGCAGGCGCCGCCAGGCCAGCCGCCACAAGCCGGGCGAGGTGTTGTGCACGATGGCCGTCATGTCAGCTGCACCCGCGGATCGACCGCCTGGTACATCAGGTCCGTCAGCAGGTTGAACACCATGGTGGCCGCCGCCACGTAGACGGTGATCGCCTTGATCACCGGGAAGTCGCTGCGCTCCACGGCCAAAATCACCTCGCGGCCGATGCCGGGGATGCCGAAGAAGCGCTCCAGCAGGAAGGCGCCGATCAGCAGCGCCGGCAGGTTGGCCATCACGTGCGTGATGATGGGGATGGCGGCGTTGCGCAGCACATGCACCCACATCACGCGGCGCTCGCCCAGGCCCTTGGCGCGCGCGGTGCGCACGTAGTCCTGGCCCACCTCGTCCAGCACGAAGCTGCGGTACAGCCGCAGCGTGGGCGCGATCGAGACGGCCAGGCCGATCAGGATGGGCAAGGTGGCGTAGCGCAGCAGGTTCTGCCAGAAGCTCTCGCCCCAGCCCTGCACCGGGAACAGGCCCAGCTTGTACGCCAGCCCGTACTGGAACACGATGATGTACACCAGAATGCTGACCGACATGCCGACGGTGCAGGCGATCATCACCACGCGGTCGGTCAGCGAGCCGCGCACGAAGGCGACGCCCAGCGCCAGCGCGATGCCCAGCAGCGTCTCCAGCAGCGTCAGCGGCAGCAGCACCGTCAACGACGGCCCCAGCCGCGTGGCGATGATGTGCGACACCGGCTCGCCGGTCGCCCAGCTCAGGCCGAAATCGAAGCTGGCGATCTGCTTGACGAAGATCCACAGCTGCACGTAGTAAGGCTGGTCCACGCCCAGCTGGCGGCGGATGTTGGCGATGCTGTCGGCGTTGGCCATCTTGCCGGCCAGGATGAAGGCCGGGTCGCCGCCCACCCAGTTGAACAGCACGAACACCAGCAGCACCACGCCCAGCATGGTCGGCAGCATCTGCCACAGGCGCCGCACTATGTAAGCAAACATTCCTAATCCTTGCGCTCGATATCGATGTACTTCCATTCCTGATGCAGGATGGGATGCTTCTTATACCCCAGCACGGCCGGTTGCGCCAGCATGCTGCGGTAGCGCGAATAGGCCGGCATGGCCGCCGCCTGCACTTCCAGCAGCCGCGCCATCTTGCGGTACAGCGCGTCGCGCTGCGGGCCCGGCGGCATGCCGTGGCTGGCCTCGTACCACTGGTCGAACTGCGCGTCCTGGTAGCAGCCGTTGTTGTTCTGGTTGATGTTCTTCCCGTAGAACAGCTGCATGAAGTTGTCGCCGTCCGGGTAGTCGGCCATCCACTGGTAGGTGCGGGTCTGCAGCTTGCACAGCATCTCGGCCTGCTGGATGTCGCTGAAGATCATGCGCTGGTTTTCCATGCGGATGGCGAGCCGGTTGTAGGTCTTGCGCCACAGCTCGGCCATCAGCACGCCGGCCGCCTCGTTGCGCGAGGTGTAGCGGATCAGCAGCGGCTTGCCGTCCGGCTGGGTGCGCCAGCCGTCCGCGCCCTTCTTGTAGCCGTAGCGGTCCAGCAGCTGGTTGGCCAGCACCGGATCGTAGCGCAGCAGGCCTTGGTAATCCGGGTCGTGGCCGTCCACGCCGGGCGGGATGGGGAACTCCAGCCGCCGCGCCTCGCTGTTGAGCACGAGGCGGATTTCCTCGTCGACGTCGTGCGCCATGGCGATGGCGCGGCGCAGGGCGATCTTCTCCTTGCTGAAGCCGCCCACCACCGGGTCGCGCATATTCCAGTAGTAATAGGTCAGCACCGGATCGACGATGCGCGACAACTGGATGCCGCGCGCCGCCAGCTCCGGCCGCAGCTTGCCGTCCACCAGGCCCTTGGGCGACAGCGGGCCGTCCAGCCAGAACAGGTCGGCCTCGCCGCTGGTGAAGGACAGCCAGCGCGACTGGTCCTCCAGCTGGACGCTGATCTCGATGCGGCCGATCTGCGGGATCTTCTTGCCCTTCATCTGGCGCACGATGCGCTCGTCGTCGGCACGGTCCTCGGCGCTGGGCGCGAAGTCCCAGGTTTCGGCGCGGTGGCCGGTGTTTTCCTCGAGCACGATGCGGCTGCCGCGTATCCATTGGCCCAGGCGGTAGACGCCGGTGCCGACCGGATGGTCCGCCACTTCGCCCTTGCTGTCGCCGTATTTCTCGACCACCTCGCGCGCCACCGCCGCCAGCGGTTCGTAGGCCAGGATCATGCCCAGGCTGAAGTCGGTGTGGGTCAGGTGGATGCGCAGCGTGTAGCGGTCGATCTGTTCCAGGCCTGGCACGTCGGCGTCGTAGTCGAAATGGCCGGTATGTTTGGCCCGCTCGGCCAGCGCGTCCAGACCAACCACCTTGCCCTCCAGCAGCCAGCTGTTGGGCGAGGCCAGCCTGGGGTCGAACAGCCGCTTCCACGAGTACACATAGTCGGCCACGGTCAGCTCGCGCGG
This sequence comes from Duganella sp. GW821-FHT01E12, assembly GCF_059422325.1. Taxonomy (NCBI): domain Bacteria; kingdom Pseudomonadati; phylum Pseudomonadota; class Betaproteobacteria; order Burkholderiales; family Oxalobacteraceae; genus Duganella; species Duganella sp. GW821-FHT01E12. Next base: position 69,808 of record NZ_JBWKWR010000005.1, read on the forward strand.
TTTGCCGCCGAACGCCGGATCGGGCGTGAAGTGGACGCCGTGCTTCAGGCGGATCAGCCAGGTGCGGCCGTCGGCCGACACTTCCGGCAAGGCGGCCGCGGTCTCCGGCGCCAGCTTGACCGGGCGCGCCAGGTAATCGTAGGTGTACAGGGTTTCGAAGATCGCTTCGGTGATGTGGCCGGTGTACAGATCCCGCCCCAGCGCCGGATCGAAGCTGGCCTCGGCGGCCGGCAGGATGTAGCGCAGGGTTTTGACCGGCGGCGCCGCCCACGCCGCCAGCGCCCAGCACGCGGCAGCCACGGTGGCGGCGAATTTGATGCACTGCATAGACTTCCTCTGGCCGCTGGTAGTGCAGGAACAATACAACAAAACTTCCGCCGCCGGAAAGTGCTCTTAATAGCTATTAACTAAGGTGGTATTGCAGAGCGGCAAGCGGACGCGGGTGGCTTGTCGCATAAATGTAACGCCGCGTTTCAATATGAAGACAGGTTCATAAAATTGCATTGCACCAACTTGTTGCGGCCAACCGACGGATTCACAATATTTTCCCTTCTTTTTTGATAGTAAATCAATGTTACTGGCAGTTTTTTTGCGGGGCGCACCAAATTAGAGCGTTTTTACGGGCATTTTTGGCACATTGTTGCAATGGCGTAAAGAATAGCGTTTAGCTATCGCTTTGAAAGTTTGTCCGTTGACAGTAAATGTCGCCAAGTGATCTGATGACCGGATGAAAAAAACGTTGGCGTTTTTTTCAAACGGCAACGCACCGCCGATCAAAAAAACAAATCACACCCTTGTGTTTATCGTTTTCAATTGGGAGCAAAAAATAATGATGGTTGAAACTGTATTGTCCCGCTCAGTACGCCTGATCTGCGCCAGTGGCCTGGCGCTCGGCATGCAAGCGGCTGTGGCACAGACCGCGCCGGACGCACCGATCCAGCGCGTAGAGATCACCGGCTCCAGCATCAAGCGCATCTCCGCCGAAGGCGCGTTGCCGGTCCAGACCCTGTCCAAGCTGCAGATCGAGCAGAGCGGCGCCAGCAGCGTGGCCGACCTGATCGCGACCCTGCCTTCGATGCAAGGTTTCACCACCTCCTCGATGTCGGTCAACGGCGGCGGCGGCGGTATCCAGACCGCGTCGATCCACGCCATCGGCGAAGGCTACACCCTGGTGCTGCTGAACGGCCGCCGCCTGGCGCCCGCCACTTCCGGCTCCACCGTCAACCTGGCCAGCATTCCGCTGGCGGCCGTCGAGCGCGTCGAGATCCTGACCGACGGCGCCAACACCCTGTACGGCTCGGACGCGATCGCCGGCGTGGTCAACTTCATCCTGAAGAAAAACCAGACCGACACCATCATCGAAGGCACGTTCAACACGCCGAAGAGCAGCGGCGGCCAGAGCTCCAACGTTTCGATCTCCAAGGGCTGGGGCGATCTGGACAAGGATGGCTTCAACATCCTGGTGTCGGCCGCGCACGACGAAAGCCGCGCGCTGTACGCCAAGGACCGCGACTTCTCCAAGAGCGGCGTGATCCCGTTCATGGACAACGGCAAGCAATACAATCTGTACCAGCTGAGCTCGAACTCGATTCCGGGCAACGCCACCGTCAGCTATAAGGACGCCACCGGCACCCCCACCAGCAAGGCGTTCGGCCCGAACTTCCTGGAAACCGGCAAGTGCAACGGCCCCAACCTGTTCAACGTCGGCAAGCGCTGCCTGTTCGACTACGCCGCCACCGTGCAGGACACGCCAGGCCTGAAACGCGATTCCGTGTTCGGCTCGCTGAACTACAAGATCAACAACGACACCACCTTCTTCGCCGAAGCGCTGGGTTCGTCGTTCAGCAACACCGCGCAATACGCGCCGCCGGCGCAACCGCTGGGCATCCCAGTCGGCAGCGCGCTGTACAATAAATCCATCCTGCCTTACCTGGCCCGCCTAGGCATCGATCCGGCATCGGTCACCAGCGCCAAGATGAACCTGCGCCTGGTCGATGCCGGCGGCCGCGCCGACGAATACAAGACCGAGGCCCGCCACTTGGCCTTCGGTGTCGACGGCTCGTTCAAGGGCTTCGACTACCGCGCCGCCTTCACCCATTCGGAAAACACCCAGAAGGACACGGCCGCCGGCGGCTACATGAGCCTGAACGCCTTCGACGCGCTGGTCAACTCCGGCAAGTTCGATCCGTTCGCGCCGTCGGGCACCTCGCAAAGCGTGCTGGCCCCGGCCGTGCTGCACAATATGCTGAGCGAAACCAAGTCGAAGATCGACGTGCTGCAAGTCAGCGGTTCGACCGAGCTGTTCAAGATGCCGGCCGGCGTGGCCCAGCTGGCCGTTGGCGGCGACTACACCAAGCAGCACTACACCGAAGCCCCGGACGCCTACTCGCAAGGCCAGAACAAGCAGCAGCCTGACTTCACCGACGCCATCGTCGGCGGCGGCGCCGGCGCGCTGCCGATCGACGCCACCCGCAAGAACTGGGGCGCGTACGCCGAGCTGCTGCTGCCGGTGCTGAAGAACATGGACCTGACCGCGTCGACCCGTTACGACGATTTCAGCGCCGTGACCAACGACAAGAACTTCGACACCGCGGGCAACCTGATCGCTCCGGGCAAGCAGGGCGAGAGCGCCAGCAAGGCCACCTACAAGCTGGCGCTGCGCTGGAATCCGGTCGAGTCGCTGCTGATCCGCGGTTCCTACGGCACCGGCTTCAAGGCGCCGACGCTGACCAACATCGTCAAGCCACTGGTCAACGGCGGTTCGTCGCAGTTCCACGCCTGCCCGATCACCGCGCCTAGCGATCCACGCTTCCCGCTGTGCAACCCGGGTTCGTCGGAATACGGCCTGCTGACCGGCGGTAACGGCGCGACCGGCGCCGGCTCGCTCAAGCCTGAGGAATCCAAGCAGTTCACCGCCGGCTTCCGCCTGGAGCCGATGCCTAGCCTGTCGATCGGCTTCGACCTGTGGGACGTCAAGCTGACCAACCAGATCCAGACCCTGTCGGAAGACACCGTGTTCGGCAGCCCGAAGGTCTACGACAGCCTGCTGCGCACCTACTTCGACCCGATCCAGAAGCAGAACGTGCTGGTCGCGGCGCTGACCCCGTTCAACCTGGCCAGCTCGCACTACCAGGGTATCGACTGGGATCACACCTACAAGACCGCCACCCCGTTCGGCAAGCTGAACGTGCAGTGGACCGGTACCTTCATGACCAAGGCTGAGCAGGAAACCCCTGAAAGCGGCGTCGAGAAGAACATCGGCCGCTTCAACTCCTACTCGGACGTGACCTTCCGCTGGATCTCGAAGCTGACCGCGTCGCTGCGCGTGAACGACCGCTACACCCACGCGCTGACCGCCAACTACCACTCGGGCTACACCGACCAGGTGTACACCGCGGACGACAGCGTGGTCAACGTGCTCAACGCCGACGGCACCCAGGGCGCCACCGTGCCGTTCAAGCGCCAGGTATCGTCGTACACCACCTTCGACTGGCAGAGCAAGATCGGGTTCAGCAAGAAGTTCACGCTGACCGCCGGTATCAAGAACCTGTTTGATATCGCGCCGCCGTTCACCATCCGCAACGCCGGTGGCGGCAACCAGGCCGGTTACGACGGCCGTTACGCCGACGCGCTGGGCCGCCAGTTCTACCTGGTCGGTTCCTACAAGTTCTAAGCCCCCGGTCGTCGGCTGAACGCTGACGATCTTCCAGCCCCGTCTTTTTCGGAAGACGGGGCTTTCTGCGTTTAAGCGCTCCCGACTGTCGCATTAATGTAACGGCCGCTCGTCCCGCCGCAGCAGAGTTACCCTCCTCCCCGCGCACCAGCGTGTTGCACGCCGGCTACGCCCGCACCATACTTTCCCTTCTTTTAGCTATTTAAACAATGTTTTGTGTACTGAGAAGCGTTTCGCACCGAATTAGAGCGTTTTTTCGCCCCATTTTGGGGCGTCGCAGATCCGCGTCGTGACAGGGCAATTTTATTCATTCATAAATGTTTGCTCGTTGACAGTAAAGACGGACGGATGCTCTTATGAAGAAGCGAAGAACACTTGGTTCTTTGCAAAAGACCTAAAACCTGCACTTATTCTGCACTTATTCGGGAGAGAGAAATAATGATGGTTGAAACAGTATTGGCGCGCTCCGTGCGTCTGGTATGCGCCGGCGGATTGCTGGGCCTGGGCCTGATCGCGCCACTGGCGCAAGCCCAAACCACCGACCAGCCTATGCAGCGCGTCGAAGTGACCGGATCGTCGATCAAGCGCCTGGTATCGGAAACGGCCAACCCGCTGACCGTGTTCAAATCGGACGACTTCGTCAAGCAAGGCTTGACCACGGCCCAGGAAGTGCTGGACCGGATTCCGTCGAACAGCTCCAGCTTCAGCTCCGGCAACGTGGTCGGCGGCAACAGCAGCGGCCTGCCGACCGGCGGCCAGGCCAGCGCCGACTTGCGCGGCCTGGGCGGCGACAAGACCCTGGTGCTGCTCAACGGCCGCCGCATCGCCAACCACCCGTATGACGGCGCCAGCGTCGACCTGAACATCATTCCGGTGTCGGCCCTGGAGCGCGTCGAAGTGCTGCGCGACGGCGCCTCGGCGATCTACGGCACCGACGCCATCGGCGGCGTGATCAACTTCATCACCAAGCGCTCGGTCAAGACCACCACCATCACGGCCGAAGGAGTCGCGCCACGCAAGAGCGGCGCGGATGAAAAGCGCGTCAACCTGTCGACCGGCTACGGCGACCTGGACGCCGACGGCTTCAATGTGTTCGGCGTGTTCGACTACCACAAGCTCGACATCCTGACCTCGCAGCAGCGCGACTTTTCCAAGACCGGCATCATTCCCGAGCGCGGCTTGAACCTGACCTCGGGCACCACCTATCCCGGCAACTACTTCGATCCGACCTCGGGCGCCACCGGCAACCCCGGCTTCGCCAAGGGTTGCGACGCGCCGCTGTCGGTGCCGCGCGCCAGCAACGGCACCTGCCGCGAAGACTACACCCGCATGATCGACGACCTGCCGGAGCAAAAGCAGACCGCCTTCTTCGGCAAGGCCACCTTTAAGATCAACAACGACCACCAGGCGTCGATCGAATACCTGCACGCGGAAAACGATGTGATCTCGCACACGGCGCCGCCGCCGCAGACCGGCCTGATCCTGCCGAAGTCGAGCAAATACTATCCGGGCAACTCGGGCGGCGTGCCGGCCATGCCCGGCCTGTCCGGCGACCCGCTGTCGGTCAACTGGCGTCCGACCGAAGCGGGCCAGCGCACCATCAATTCCAAGGGCGCGGCCGACCGCCTGAGCATCGCGGCCGAGGGCCTGTACAAGGACTGGGACTACAAGGCCGGCTTCACGCTGTCGGAGAGCCGCTCAGCCGAGTACTTCACCGGCGGCTATGTGCGTGACGACAGTTTCGCCGCCGGCGTGCGCAACGGCATCCTGAACCCGTTCGGGCCGCAGGACGCGACCGGCAAGACCTATCTGGAAAGCACCGCGCTGCGCGGCCAGGTCCAGAACGGCAAGACCCGCAACACCGGCATCGACGCCAAGGCCAGCCGCGAGCTGATGGACCTGGCCGGCGGCAAGATGGCGGTCGCCGTGGGCGCCGAACTGCGCCGCGAAGAGGCGGACTTCTTCGTCAACCGCGACATCGCCGGCCAGGCCGCCAGCTCCGGCCTGTCCGGTTCGCAGTCGACCTCGGGCGACCGCACCATCAAGGCCATCTTCGGCGAACTGAATATGCCGCTGATCAAGGACCTGGAAGTGCAGTTCGCGGCCCGCTACGACAACTACAGCGACGTCGGCAGCACCACCAACCCGAAACTGGGCGTGCGCTACCAGCCGACCAAGCAGGTGCTGTTGCGCGGTTCGGCCTCGACCGGTTTCCGCGCGCCGACGCTGTTCGAGAAGAACGCGCCGCGCTCGAAGAACGACACCAACAACTCGTACAACGATCCTATCCTGTGCCCAGGCGGCGTGCTGTCGTCCAATCCGATCGCCAATCCGCTGCGCGACTGCGACCTGCAGCAGTTCAAGCTGCAGGGCGGCAATGCTAACCTGAGCCCGGAAAAATCCAAGACCTTCTCGATGGGCATCGTGCTCGAGCCCATCCCGCAGGCGACGCTGGCCCTGGACTACTGGAACATCAAGCTCAAGGACAAGATCAACGCGCTGCCGGAAGAAGCCATCTACGGCGACTACGCCAAGTACAAGGAGCGCTTCCTGCGCAATCCCGACGGCTCGCCGTACGCCATCCTTGACCTGAAGGAAAACCTGGGCAAGGTCAACACCGACGGCGTCGACATGAGCCTGACGCTGCGTTCCGGCACCTCCGACTACGGCAATTTCACGCTGACCGTGGACGGCACCTATGTCCACAAGTACGAGTACCAGGACGAGCGCGACGGCCCGTTCATCCAGAACGTCGGACGCTACGCCGCCAACAACCCGGTCTTCCGCTGGAAGCACAACGCCGCGCTGAACTGGCGCCTGGGCAACTGGAGCGCGACGCTGGCGCAATCGTACAAGTCCGGCTACACCGACCAGAACCTGGACCTGGCGCCGAAGTTCCTCAACAACGTGCCCTCGTATTCGCTGTGGAACCTGTCGGGCACCTACACCGGCTTCAAGGGCGTGAGCCTGACCGCCGGCGTGAAGAACCTGCTGGACAAGGAACCGCCGTTCTCGAACCAGGGTACGCTGTTCCAGAAGGGTTACGATCCGCGCTATACCGACCCGGTCGGCCGCGCCCTGTACGCCCGCGCCAGCTACACCTTCTAAGCTAGCTTAGTACCTCGCCCGATGGCGATGCCCGGCTCCGGCCGCGCATCGCCATTTTTTTTGGCGCTCAGAACTTGTAGTTGCCGGTCAGGTAGAACGCGCGCCCGGCCGGATCGGTGTAGCGGCCGTCGTAGCCGAGCTGGTTGCCGCCGCCGGCGTTCTGCAGGGTCAGCGGCGGATTGCGGTCGAACAAGTTCTTGATGCCGGCCGTCAGCGTGAAGCGGCCGAAGTCATACTTGCCCTGCCAGTCGAAGGTGGTGTACGACGGCGTCCACAGGCCGCCGAAGGCCAGCGAATCGCCCACGCTGCCGTCCGGGTTGACCGCGAAGATGGCGGTGTCGACCGGATAGGCCTGGTCGTGGTAGCCCGACTTGTAGTGCGCCGTCAGCGTGTTGGTCAGCTTGCCGTTGGTCAGGCTCAGCGCCAGGTTGCTCTGCACGCGGAACACCACCGCGTTGTCCGGCCCGAAGCGGCCGAGGTCGGACTGGATGTCGCCGCCGGCGATGGTGGTGTAGTTCTGCTTGATCATATACGTGCCGGTCCAGGCCGCCTTCCAGTCGCCGAACGGCGACTTGTTGCGGTAGCTGAAGTCCCAGTCCACGCCGCGGTAGTTGGCCACGCCGCCGTTGATCGGCGCCTGGATGTAGCCGATGGTGGTGTAGCCGGCCGGGTCGGGATAGGGATTGACGAACAGGCGCTGGTACTGCTGCGGATTGGCGAAGCCGACCTGCTCCGGCACGCCGGCCGACAGCACCTGGTTGCGGATCTGCACATTCCACAGGTCCAGGCCCAGCGACAGGCCGCGCAGCGCCTCGACGCGCCCGCCCAGGGTCCACTGCTTGGATTTTTCCGGCTGCAGGCCCTCGCTGCCGCTGGCGCCGTTCGGGCCGGTCAGCAGGTCGTACTGCGCCTGGCCGACCAGGCAGCCGGGCGAGCCGGGGAACGGGCAGGCATAGCTGCCGGCGGTGCTGCCGGAGAAGGTCGGCGCGCCGGCGATGTCGCTGATGTTGGGCGTCTTGAAGCCGGTGCCGTAGGCGGCGCGCAGCAGCACCGTCTCGACCGGGGTCCAGCGCGCGCTGACCTTGTAGGTGCCGGCGCTGAACGAGTTGCCCACCTCGCCCGACGGCAGCTGCGGACGCAGGCCGCTGGCGTCGGCCAGCTTGGCGAAGATGTAGTCGCTGCGGGTCTTGTCGTAGCTGTCGTAGCGGCCGGAGACGGTGGCCTCGAAGGTCTTGGCCAGCGGCAGCAGCACCTCGGCGTACATGCCCCAGTTGTCGCGGCGGGCGTCGAACGGCACCTGGCCGTAGTTGCCGCCCACCGGGTAGTCGGCCGAGGCCGGCTGGGTCGCATAGCCGGAGTTGGCCAGGATGGTCGGGTGGTAGGCGATCTGGTAGCGGGTCTTGGAATAGTCGCCGCCCAGCGAGACGATGGAGGTGCCGCCCGGCAGTTCGAACAGGTCGTGCTGCGCGCCCGCGTGCAGCGTGTTCAGCTTGGAGGTGTTGGTCGAGAAGACGGTGCCGTTGACCAGCGCGCCGCGCAGCTGGTCGGCGCCGGTGCCCATCACCGGATCGTAGGCGCCGGAGGCGACCAGCGCGTTGAGCTGGTCGAAGTCCGAATAACCGCCGGCGGCCTTGTCCTTGATCTTGCTCTCGGAGAGGATCAGGCTGGCGTTGTAGGTCCAGCCCCAGGCGTTGCCGTCGATGCCGAGCGCGAAGTGGCGGGCGTCGGTGACGTACTCGTCGGTGCGGCCGCCGATCAGCACCGAGCGGTAGCCCAGCGTGCCGTCGCCGGTCGGGTTCTCCAGGTTGTTGGCGTCCAGGTAGGGCTGGATGTAGCGCGCGTACAGCTGCGGGAAGCGGTCGCTGGAGTTCACGCCCATCGGCTGCGCGGACGGCGCGTATTGCGCGGTCATCGAATAGCTCGACAGCACCAGCTCGCCCCACAGCCTGGTGTCGCCGTTGAGCTGCCAGGTGCCTTTGAGCAGGCCGCTGTCGCGCCGCGAGCCGGGCACGTCCTCGACGGTGGCGCCGTAGTTGAAGCGGCATTGCGTGTCCAGCGGCCCGGCCAGCGGGCCGCCGCAATTGCCCTTGGCCGCCAGGTAGGGATTGATCGCCACGCCGGTGGTCTCGACCGTGTCGGCCGAGCCGCGCGGGCGCACATTGAAGGTGATGTTGGCCGGTTCGGTGTTGCCGGTGCGCTGGTCGAAGTAGTACTGCTTGCCGCCGCTGTTGAACTTGAAGAAGGCGCCCGGCGCCGAGAAGCTGCGCTGCAGGGCCGTCAGGCGCTGCTGCTCGTCGTGGCTGTACGAGAACAGGAGGTTGAACTTGTCGGTGTCGAGATCGCCCCAGCCCTTGGTCAGGCCGGCGCTGGACCAGCGCCCGCCTGACTTGCTCGGCTGGCCGTAGGTGGCATAGGCCTCGCCCTTGGTCATGTTCTTTTTCAGGATGAAGTTGACCACGCCGGCGATCGCGTCCGAGCCGTACAGCGCGGAGGCGCCGTCGCCGAGGATCTCGACCCGCTCCACCGCCTCCAGCGGAATGCTCTCGATGTTGACGGCGTAGCCGCCGCCCTGCCCGGTGCCCAGCAGGCTGGGGGCGACGCGCTGGCCGTCCAGCAGCACCAGCGTGTACTTGGACGGCAGCGAGTGCAGCGCGGCCGTGGTGACGCCGGCGCCGCCGCCGTTGACCGAGCTGGACGAGGGCACGAAGCCCTGCATCGACGGCAGCATCTGGATCAGGTCGGTGGCCGAGGTGGCGCCGCTCTGCTTGATGTCGGCGCTGGTGAGCACCTGCACCGGCAGCGCGCCCTCCTTGGCGATGCGCTTGATCGCCGAGCCGGTGATCTCGACCCGCTGGATCGGCTGCGCGGACTGGCCGCCGGCCGGCGCCTCCTGCGCCATCGCCGGCAAGGCCAGCAAGCCCAGGCCGGCCAGGGCGCCGCCCGAGTACATCCGACGCATCGAACGCGCCAACACTGTTTCTCGCATCATGACTAACCTCCGCTGTTATTTTTGGATGCACCGATCCAACGCCCGCTGCCGGAATGGCAACAGGTCGCACGCTTGCATTGGACTGGTGAGCTAACGTAGGAAGGTGTTCCGGGACACCACCCATGCTTTACATAAAAGCATGCGAGGAAAGCAAGGTCAATCGAACTCGTACAGTGTTCGGTGTTCTTACAACAGTATTGCAAGCCCGGCGCAAAAACCAAGGGCCCCATATCACCATTGGGGCCCTTGGTGTAGCGCCGGCGCTACGTTACTTGGAGGCAGCCTCTGCTGCCTGGGTGGCAAGGCGGCGCTGGCGCACGGCGGCGGCCAGATCCTGCAGCACTTGCACGCTGCTGTCCCAATCGATGCAACCGTCGGTGACCGACTGGCCGTAGGTCAGTTCCTTGCCCGGCACCAGGTCCTGGCGGCCCGCCACCAGGTGCGATTCCACCATCACGCCGACGATGCGGCTGTCGCCGCCGGCCACCTGGCGGCCGATGTCGGCGCACACCGGCACCTGGTTCTCCGGCTTCTTCGAGCTGTTGGCGTGCGAGGCGTCGATCATCAGGCGCGCCGCCAGGCCCTGGGCCGCGATGGCCTTGCAGGCCTCGTCGACGCTGGCCGCGTCGTAGTTGGGTGTTTTGCCGCCGCGCAGGATGATGTGGCAATCCTCGTTGCCGTTGGTGGAGACGATGGCCGAGTGGCCGCCCTTGGTCACCGACAGGAAGTGGTGCGGCTGCGAGGCGGCCTTGATCGCCTCGACCGCGATGCGGACGTTGCCGTCGGTGCCGTTCTTGAAGCCGACCGGGCACGACAGGCCGGAGGCCAGCTCGCGGTGCACCTGCGATTCGGTGGTGCGGGCGCCGATCGCGCCCCAGCTGATCAGATCGGCGATGTATTGCGGGCTGATCACGTCCAGGTATTCGGTGCCGGCCGGCAGGCCCAGCTCGTTGATGTCGCGCAGCAGCTGGCGCGCCATGCGCAGGCCGTCGTTGATGCGGAAGCTGCTGTCCATGTACGGGTCGTTGATCATGCCCTTCCAGCCGACCGTGGTGCGCGGCTTCTCGAAGTAGACCCGCATGACGATCTCCAGATCGGCCGCCAGTTCGCGCCGCAGCACCACCAGGCGGCGCGCGTATTCCATCGCCGCCTTCGGATCGTGGATCGAGCACGGGCCGATCACCACCATCAGGCGGTCGTCCTGGCCGTGCAGGATGCGGTGCAGCGCGACGCGGGCGTCGGCCGCGGTCTGCTCGGCTTGTTCGGTGCATGCGAATTCGCGTATCAGGTGGGACGGCGGCGTCAATTCCTTCATTTCGCGGATGCGCAAATCATCGGTACGGGGCATGCTGTTCTCCAATTGATCTAAGGGTGAAAGTTCAAAAAAAACGTCAAAAAAAAACCGCCTCGGAAGGCGGTTTTTCAGGAATTTGCAGGAACTCGTTTTTGCTTCTACGTGTACCGGCCGCTACTCCACCGCCTTGGGGCTGGAATTGCTAAAGTAAAAATGGCCGGTAAAGAAGAAGCGGGTCATGAACGGGTTTCCGTGTGGTGTTTAAACCACTATAACGCTATTGTTCTCGGGTTGGCAAGCAATTTATCAGGCCGTGCCGCCGACGGTCACGCCGTCGATGCGCAGGGTCGGCTGGCCAACGCCCACCGGCACGCTCTGGCCCTCCTTGCCGCACACGCCCACGCCCGGGTCCAGCCGCATGTCGTTGCCGATCATGGAAACGCGGTTGAGCACCTCGGGACCGTTGCCGATCAAGGTGGCGCCCTTGACCGGGTAGGTCACCTTGCCGTCCTCGATCATGTAGGCCTCGCTGGCCGAGAACACGAACTTGCCGTTGGTGATGTCGACCTGGCCGCCGCCGAAGTTGACCGCGTACAGGCCGTTCTTGACCGAGGCCAGGATTTCCGCCGGGTCCTTGTCGCCGCCCAGCATGTAGGTGTTGGTCATGCGCGGCATCGGCAGGTGGGCGAACGATTCGCGCCGGGCGTTGCCGGTCACCGGCATCTTCATCAGGCGCGCGTTCATGGTGTCCTGGATGTAGCCCTTCAGGATGCCGTCCTCGATCAGCGTGGTGCACTGGGTCGGGTTGCCCTCGTCGTCGATGTTGAGCGAGCCGCGGCGGTCGGCCAGCGTGCCGTCGTCCACCACCGTCACGCCCTTGGCCGCCACGCGCTCGCCGATGCGGCCGGAGAAGGTCGACGAACCCTTGCGGTTGAAGTCGCCCTCCAGGCCGTGGCCGATCGCCTCGTGCAGCAGGATGCCGGGCCAGCCCGGTCCCAGCACGACGGTCATCGGGCCGGCCGGGGCCGGACGCGCGTCCAGGTTGACCACCGCCGAGCTGACGGCGTCGGCCGCGTACTGCTCCAGCAGCGCGTCGCTGAAGTAGCCGTAGTCGTAGCGGCCGCCGCCGCCGGACGAGCCCATCTCGCGCCGGCCGTTCTGCTCGACGATCACCGTCAGCGACACGCGCACCAGCGGGCGGATGTCGGCCGCCAGCACGCCGTCGCTGCGCACCACCAGCACCACGTCGTATTCGCCGGCCAGGCTGGCCATCACCTGCACCACGCGCGGATCCCTGGCGCGCGCCATTTTTTCAACGCGCTCGAGCAGCTTGACCTTGGCGGTCGCGTCCAGCGAGGCCAGCGGATCGTTGGGCAGGTACAGCGAGCGGCCGCCGGTCGGCGTCATGGCGCCGGCCACCTTGATCTTGCCGGCGCCGGCGCGGGCGATGGTGCGCGTGGCCGAGGCCGCGTCCATCAGGGCCGCTTCGGAGATGTCGTCCGAGTAGGCGAAGGCGGTCTTGTCGCCCGACACGGCGCGCACGCCGACGCCCTGGTCGATCGAGAAACTGCCGGTCTTGACGATGCCCTCTTCCAGGCTCCAGCCCTCGTTCTTGGTGAACTGGAAATACAGGTCGGCGTAGTCGACCTTGTGCGTGAACATCGAGCCCAGCGTCTTGAGCAGCTTGGCTTCGTCCAGTCCGAACGGCGTCAGCAGGATGTCGCGCGCCACGGCAAGGGTGGACAGATTCGGTTCAAATGGCTTCATGATGGTGTCTTCTAAGAGTGTGGTGCAATTTTACATGGTCCGGTGCTTGAGCGCCGGCAGGCTCTGGCGCACGCTGTCCATGAACATCAGGTCGATGTCGCCGTGGACCACGCCCTCGCCCTCGGCCAGCACGGCCTTGACCGCGCCCCAGGGGTCGATCAGCATGCTGTGGCCCCAGGTGCGGCGCCCGTTAGCATGGTTGCCGCCCTGCGCCGCCGCCAGCACATAGCACTGGTTCTCGATGGCGCGCGCGCGCAGCAGGATTTCCCAGTGCGCGTGGCCGGTGGTGTAGGTGAACGCGGCCGGCACGACGATCAGCGCCACCGGCCCCATGGCGCGGTACAGCTCGGGGAAGCGCAGGTCATAGCAGACCGACATGCCGACCTTGCCGAACGGCGCCTCGAACACGCCGACATGCTTGCCCGGCACGATGGTCTTGGCTTCGTCGTACGACTCCGTGCCCTTGCTGAAGCCGAACAGGTGGATCTTGTCGTAGCGGCCCACGTGCTCGCCCTGCGGGTTGTAGACCAGCGTGGTGTTGATGACTTTTTCCGGATCGCCTGAGGCCAGCGGCAGGGTGCCGCCGATCAGCCAGATTTCCAGCTCCCTGGCCAGCGCGGACATGAAGTCCTGGATGGTCCCCTGGCCCAGCGGCTCGGCCACGGCCACCTTGTCGCTGTCGCTCAGGCCCATGATGGCCCAGTATTCCGGCAGCAGCACCAGCGTGGCGCCGGCCTCGGCGGCCTGGGTGACCAGGCGGCGCGCGGTGGCGATATTGTCCGTCACGGACGGCGAGGAAATCATTTGTACTGCGGCGACTGTGTTCATCGTGGTCCCGTTCAACGAGTTGATCAATGCATGCCCTTGGCGGCAGGCGCTTCCACTTTGGATGCGTCGAGCTTGGTCACCACCGGCGCCTTCCACGGCCCGGTGACCTGCATATGATAGGTCAAGGCCTTCATCACCGGCGCACTCAGGAACAGCTGCGCCAGGAAGCTGCCCAGGCCGATCACCGGATTGACCGCCAGCGCGTACACCAGCGGCGCCGTGCCCAGGTTCACCTCGGGGATCACCACCACGTGCAGGTTGGTCGTCTCGTTGGCGATGTCGGCGCTGCCGTCCATCAGCACGGTGGCGGCCACGCCGTGCATCTTCAGGTTGTCGGTCTTGGCGATGCCGCGGTTGATGGCGGCGTTGGCGGTGATGCCGTCGAACGCCAGCCCCTCCGAGAAGACGTCGTGGAAGTCCAGCTTGAGCAGGCGCGGCAGCGCTTGCAGGCTGAGCACGCCGAGCAGCTTGGCGGCGCCCGGGTCCTGCTTGAGGAACTGGCCCTTCTCCACGTTCAGCTTGATGTCGCCGGACAGGCTGGGCAGGTCGAGCGAATACGGCAGGCCCTTCCAGGCGATGTCGCCGTTGAGCGTGCCCTTGCCGTTCTTCAGCGTGCCGGCGAAGCCGAAGCGGTCCAGCAGCTTGCCGGCGTCGGCGATGTCGAGATTGAAGTTCAGGCTGGTGGTGTGCACGCCGTCCTTGGTGACCCACTTGCCGGTGCCCTTGAGCTCGCCGTCCGGGTTGGCCAGCGCCAGCTTGCCGATGCGCCATTCGCGGGCGTTCTGCAATTGCGCATTGCTCGCCTGCAGTTCCAGCCGGCCCAGCGGCTTGTTGAACAATTCAAAGCGCTCGACCACCACGTCCAGCGCCGGGATGGTGGCGGCCGCGCTCTTGCCGTCCAGCAGATCCTGCACGTCCTTCGAGGCCGAGTCCTGGATCACCAGCGACGACAGGCGCGCCGTCACCTTGCCCAGGCCCTGGCCGATGGACGGCTCGCTCCACGTCACGTAGCCGTTGGCCTGGGTGGAATCGACGCTGGCCTGCCACACGGTCTTCTGGCGGCTGACGCCGAGCACCACGTTCTCCAGCTTGCGGTCGCCGATCACCAGTTCGCTGGCGCGCGCGGCGATGGTGTCCGGCATCACGTACTGGGCGATGTCGGCGCCGTCGGCGGAGGACGGCGCGGCGTCGGCCTTGCCGGCGACCTCGTTGCCGAAGTCCAGCCACGCGTCGACGTTCAGGGCGCGCAGGCTGATGTTGAAGGCCATGCCGCTGTCGGGCTCGGGCGCCGGCGTGTTGATGCCGATGCCGCCGCGCACCAGCTTCCACGGCGCCTTGCCGAACTTTTGGCGCTGGTAGCGCGCCGAGATGTTGTTGCCCAGGCCGATGCGCATGTCGTCGTGGATGGCGCCGGCGGCGTCCGGCGTGAGCGCGCTGGCCAGCACGAAGCGCACCGGCATCGCCTCCGGCGCGGCCTTCCTGACCGGCGCCGGCAAGT
Organism: Duganella sp. GW821-FHT01E12; assembly: GCF_059422325.1. NCBI lineage: Bacteria > Pseudomonadati > Pseudomonadota > Betaproteobacteria > Burkholderiales > Oxalobacteraceae > Duganella > Duganella sp. GW821-FHT01E12. The sequence goes on from NZ_JBWKWR010000005.1 coordinate 84,965, forward strand.
CGATGCCGAGGCCGCTCAAGGTGGAGTCGACCGCCACCACCACCTGGTGGTCGCGCGCCGTGACCGTGCCGCTGTAGCGCGTGGCGCCCGAGAAGTGGCTGGCCAGGCGCTGCATGGCCGGCATCGGATAGGTCTTGCGGAAGCCGTCGGCCGTCATCATGCCGCCCAGCTTGACGACGATGGCGTTGTCCTTCTGGCTGCCGCCGGTGATGCTGACCGGCCCGCCCAGGAAGGCGCCCGACAGCTGGTTCAGGTTGACGCCGTGCTCGTTGAACTCGATCTTGCCCTGCGAGGCCAGCACCGGCGGCAGGTCGTTCATCAGCGTGATGTCGTTGTTCATCAGTTGCAGCGCGCCCTGCACCTTGGCGTCGATCAGGTGCGACAGCGGCAGGCGCAGGCTCAGCGCCAGCTTGGCGTTGCCGCTGGCCTGGGTTTCGTCGGTGAAGTGCGAGATCCATTCCAGCACCGGGCTGACGGCCACGTACTTGAGGAACTCCTGCATCGGCCCGGCGGCGTTGCCGTCGATTTCCAGCATCGAATCGTGGATCATCAGGTCGGGGATCACCGCCTTCACGCTCGACAGCGCGACGCCGCCGGTGGTGGCGGTGTCGCCGCGGATTTCCATGCGGGCGCGGTCGAACACGAAGCTGCCCTTGATGTGCTCGGCCTGCGGCCACAGCGGCAGCGGCTTGCCGTCCCTGCCCAATTCCTTGCCGTCGTGCAGGAAGTGGCTAGGCGAATAATTGAGCTTGCCCTCGGTCAGCTTGCCGGCCACGCGGAACTCGCCGCGCGCCTTGTCGGCGGCGCTGTCGCCGTGGAAGGGGAAATGCGACAGGTCGCCGCGCAGGCGCAGCGTGACGTCGCTGGCCACGCCGCCTTCGAGCGCGCCAGTCAGCCAGGCGCGCAGGTCGTGCGGGGTCTGCATCGGCAGGTAGTTGTCGATGCGGTCGAGCTGGAAGCCGTTCAGGGTGCCGGTCAGGTCGACGTTGCCGACGCCCTTGCCGCCCAGCGGTATCCGGTGCGAGCCCTGCAGCGTGCCGCTCAGGCCCTGCTGCAGGAAGTCCATGCTGTCGATCTGGAACAGCAGCTGGTTGTCCGGCTCGAACGACCAGCGCGCCTTCAGGTTCAGGTGGTCGAACGGCATCGACGGTTCGGCGAAATAGTCCGGCATCTGCAGCACCAGCTGCTGCGAGGCCAGGCTGAAGCTGCCGCCCTTCTCGGTGGCGTCGATGGCGCCGCTCAGGTTGTCGAAGCCGGGGATGGCGGGCATGCCGGCGATGGCCGGCGACTTGGCGGTCTTGGGCTGCGCCAGGCGCGGCGGCTGCGGCTTCAGGCCCAGCCCGACCAGGTCGCCCTTGAGGCGGTAGGTCTGCAGGGCCGGGAAGGCGCCCTGCCATTCGGCGGAAAAATTCTGCAGCAGGCCGCGCGGCGCGAAGTCGGCCAGCAGCTTGCGCTGGTGCTCGGTCAGCGGCAATCGCTCGGCCAGGCCGGCCATGGTCTGCAGGTCCAGCTGGCGGGCACGGATCTCATAGCGCTCCGGCTTGGCGCCGGCGGCCGGCGCGTAATGCTCGGACAGCGAGGTGGGCGCCATCACCAGGCCGTCGCTGGTGGTCAAGGTCAGGTTGCTCAGCTCGATGCTGTGGCCCAGCGCGCCGAAGCGCGGCCGCTCGCCGCCCTTGCGCACCAGCGGCGCGGTGGCCGGGATGTCTTCGCGCGCGGCCATGCGGCCGGTCAGCTGGCGCAGGTCCAGCAGCGGCAGGTCCTTGCCCAGCACGGCGGAGACGTCGCGCAGGCCGACGTCGGCGGTGAACGAGGTCAGGCGCGACTGGTCGATGCCTATCCAGGCGCGCAGCGAACCGCCGCCGCTGTTCAGTTCGAACGGGAAGTCCAGCCACGGCTTCCAGGCCGGCAGGTCGGTGTCGCGGATGTCGGCGTACACCTCGCCCTTCCACATCGACACGTTGGACACGCGCGCGCCGAAGGCCGGATGGGTGAAGTCGGCCCGCAGGTCGAGCGGCGCGGCCAGCGCGGCCGGCGGGGTCGCCTTCAGCGCCAGCTGGTGGTGCAGCCACTGGTTGCGCAGCGCGATGTTGACGCCTTCCAGCGCCAGCGGCGGCGCGTTGCGCTGCAGGTCGGTCCAGCGCAGGCGGCCCTCGCGGATGACGATCTCGCGCTGCGACAGCAGCCAGTCGGCGCCCCGGCCGTCGCTCGGCTTGTGCAGGTCGATGTAGATGCCGGCCACATACAGGCGGCCGTCCGCCTCGCGCCGCACGTCCAGCTCGGGACGCACCAGCTCCAGCGATTCGAAGCGCACGGCGCCGGCCAGCACGCTCCACCACGAGACCGTGGCCGACACGCTCGGCAGGGCCAGCGCCTGCTTGCCCAGCTGGTCGTGCAGCACCACGTCGCCCAGGAACAGGCTGGGACGCAGGCCGTGCCAGGAAGCGTAGATGCGGGAAATGGTGACGGGATTGCCCACCGCGTTGCTGGCGACGCGTTCGATGTCGCCCTTGTAATGGTCGATATTCGGCAGCACCGCGTAGCGCAGCGTCAGGAACAGGATGGCGAAGGCGAAATACAGCAGCAGGAACAGCTTCAGCGTGAAGCCGAGCACGTGATGGGTGGCCAGGTTGCAGAAACGATAGGCGGCACGCAGCCGGTGCCAGCGCGCAGCCAAAGGGCCCTCGCCTGTCACAGTCTCCTCTTCTGGTTTTTGCATCAATAAGCTAATAAATCAGGCCATGCGTCAAATAAATCGCTAAACTCGGTTTCAAGCTTTTATGCCTGCATAGCAATTCTACCGCATCACCTCTGCGCACCAGCGCCACTTAGGGCCGATACGCACCGGTTTTACATGCTTTACAGAGCGTTACTTCGCCTTTACCGATCAACTTTGCATCAGGAAACACGTTGCCCATGATTGCACCAACCGTCTCACGTTTTTACCAGCGCTGGCTGGCCGCCGCTCCCGACCGCGCCGCCAAAGCTGATGATTTAGCGCAATTATCGCTTGCCCAGATCAATCTTGCTGACTATTTAGCAAAAGAATCCTCCGCAGTGCCCGAAGGCGCCCCGCCGCTGCCGCTGATGCGCGCCATGCGCCGGCTGCGCAACCTGCTGGTGTGCGTGCTGATCCGCCGCGACCTGGAAGGCAGGGCCAATCTGGCCGAGGTGGTGGAAACCATGACCCGCTTCGCCGATTTCGCCATCCAGCGGCACATGGAAGAGATTTACGCGGAAATGGTGGCCGCGCACGGCACGCCGATAGGCCGCGATTCCGGCCAGCAGCAGGAGTTGATCGTGCTCGGCATGGGCAAGCAGGGCGGCGGCGAGCTGAACGTGTCGTCCGATATCGACCTGATCTTCGTCTACCCGGAAGACGGCGACACCGTTGCCGGGCCGGGCCAGCGCAGCCTGTCCAACCACGAATTCTTTGTACGCCTGGGCAAGAAGCTGATCGCGGCTTTGTCGGAGATCACGGAAGATGGCTACACGTTCCGGGTCGATATGGCTTTGCGGCCGAACGGCGGCTCCGGCCCGCTGGCCGCCAGCCTGAGCATGGTCGAGCAATACCTGATCGTCCAGGGGCGCGAGTGGGAGCGCTATGCCTGGGTCAAGGCGCGCGCCGTGACCGGCCGCAGCGAGGATATCGCCGCGCTGGACGCCATCGTGCGGCCCTTCGTGTTCCGCCGCTACCTGGACTTCGGCGTGATCGACGCCATCCGCAATATGCACGCGCAGATCCGCGCCGAGGTGAACCGCCAGGAGCGGCTGCACCCGGATCGCAGCAACAACGTCAAGCTGGGGCGCGGCGGCATCCGCGAAATCGAGTTCCTGGCGCAAGTGTTCCAGCTGATACGGGGCGGCCGCGACGCCGCCCTGCGCGACCGCTCGACCCGCACCACGCTGCGCATCATCGCCGAAAAGGGCTTGCTAAGCCACGCCATCGTCTATCAACTGCTGGCATCCTACACCTTCCTGCGCAATCTGGAGCACCGCCTGCAATACCTGGACGACGCCCAGACCCACACTTTGCCGGCCAACGACGCCGACCGCCTGCTGGTGGCGCAGATGATGGGCCTGCCCGATACCGCCACCCTGCTGACCCAGCTGGAAGCCCACCGCCAGTTCGTCGCCGGCCAGTTCGACGAGATGTTCTCCGACAAGACCAGCGGCAGCGACGGCGACATCAATCCGCAATCGAGCAACGAGTGCGCCGATCCCGACAACCGCGAAGCCATGGTGGCGCGCTTCGCCGCGCTGGGCTTCGACGATCCCGAGGGCGCGGCCAAGCGCCTGATCTCGACCTGGCAGGCGCCGCGCCTGCAATCGCTGCCCGAAGCAAGCCGCAACCGGCTGCTGGGGCTGGTCAACGCGGCGCTGCCGCTGATCGTGCAGTGCTCGCTGGAGTCGAGCGGCGGCAGCCAGCAGGCCACGCTGGGCCGGCTGCTCGATTTCCTGGAGGCGATCGCGCGCCGTTCGGCCTATCTGTCGCTGCTGACCGAGTATCCGCACACGCTGGCGCGGGTGATCCGCATGGTGCACGCCAGCGGCTGGGCCGCGCAATTCCTCAGCCAGCACCCCATCCTGCTGGACGAACTGCTGGACGACCGGGTGCGCAACGCCGTGTTCGATCCTGTGGCGCTGGCGGCCGACCTGGAAACGCAGCTGGCCTCGGCGCCGGGCGATACCGAGCGGCAAATGGATATCCTGCGCGAAATCCACCACGCCCAGCTGTTCCACCTGCTGGCTCAGGACCTGGCCGGCGACCTGACAGTGGAAAAGCTGGCCGACCACCTGTCGGCGCTGGCCGACACCATCGTGGCCGCCGCCATCAAGGCGATCTGGCAGACGGTGGCCACGCGCCACCGCGAGGTGCCACAGTTCGCGGTGATCGCCTACGGCAAGCTGGGCGGCAAGGAGCTGGGCTATGTGTCCGACCTGGACGTGATCTTCCTGTACGACGACGTCGACCAGGAGGCGCCGGCCCAGTACGCCAAACTGGCGCAGCGCTTCATCACCTGGATGACATCGCACACCTCGGCCGGCATCCTGTTCGACATCGACACCGCGCTGCGCCCGGACGGCGCCAGCGGCATGCTGGTGTCGAGCGTGTCGGCATTTGAAAAATACCAGAGCAGTTCGGCCTGGGTGTGGGAGCACCAGGCGCTGACCCGCGCCCGCTTCTGCGCCGGCGACGCCGCGATCGGCGCCCGCTTCGAGCGGATCCGCGAGGCGGTGCTGCGCAAGGAACGCCCTGCCGACGGCCCGCTGAAGCAGGAAGTGATTGCAATGCGGAAACGCATGGTCGACGCCAAGCCGAATCACAGCGAGCTGTTCGACCTGAAACAGGACCCGGGCGGCATGATCGACATCGAGTTCATCGTCCAATTCCTGGTGCTGCAACACGCCGCGGCCTACCCGCAACTGACCGCTAATTTCGGCAACATTGCGCTTTTGAAAATGTGCGGCGAGCTGGGATTGATCGACGCCGGACTGGCGGCGCGCGTGGCCGACGCCTATCGCCAGTTGCGCAAGCTACAACACCAGCTGCGGCTGCAGGGCCAGGACCTGGCCCGCGTCGATCCGCAATTGGTGGCCGCGCACGCCGCCGATGTAACGGCCTTGTGGCGCACTATCTTCGGTGACAACGTTGCCACATAACAACGATATCTTTGTTACATTGCTTGCGGAGCGATTTAAATTCATTAACTGCAGTAATATTGAAATCCACAAACATTAGAGCGCCCAGCGCCGCTGCAGTTTTACTCAAAGGAGAAGTGATATGAAAGCATTAATCGGTGCCGCAGCACTTAGCTTGAGCATGTTTGCAATGTCATCGACCGCTCTGGCCGCCGACAAGGGAACGCCAGACGAAGCCGTCGCCATGGTTAAAAAGGCGGTCGCCCTGATTAAATCCGATGGCAAGGAAAAAGCCTTCGCCGCCATTTCCGATCCGGCCAATACGACTTTCCATGACCGCGATTTGTATATCTACGTTTATGATTTGAACGGCGTCGCATTAGCCCATGGTAATAATCCCAAGATGGTGGGAAAACCTTTGATAGGCCTCAAGGATAATGAAGGCAAGCCGATGATTAAAGAAATGGTCGACCTCGCCAAATCCAAGGGCAAAGGCTGGGTGGATTTCAAATGGCCGAATCCGGTCACCAAGGCGGTGGAAGCCAAATCCGGCTATATTGAAAAAGTGGACGATATGCTGGTCGGCTCCGGCATCTACAAATAAAAAAGCAGCCGCACGCACCAACGGCCGGGACGATGTCCCGGTTTTTTTTCGCCTTCTCTCTGGAAACACGCTAAAAATTGGCATGTAAATGCCAGAATCGAGCTTGCGGACCTCGGGAACTCTTCGGCAGCCTAGTCAGTCTATACGCGGTGGCATTCAAAAATAACCGCGACACACCCTAGGAGTCGGATAATGAATAATGAAACTTCGATCGCCCGCGCCATACGCCTGCTCTGTCTCGGCGGCCTGGCTTTGGGCACGCAAGCCGCCTTCGGCCAGCAAACCGCCGAGCCCATGCAGAAAGTGCTGATAACCGGCTCCCGCATTGCCTCGCCGGCGGCGGAGTCGCCTTCGCCATTGCAGATATTAAACTCGGCTGATATTGCCGCGTCCGGCGCGACTAATCTGCAGGATTTATTGCAGAAAAACCCGACGATGGGCACGCCGACCATCAGCCGCGCCAATTCCAATTTCCAGACTTCAAGCGCTGGCGTATCGACGGTTAATTTAAGAAACCTCGGCGACTCACGCACTTTGGTATTAATTAATGGCAGGCGATTTGTTTCCGGCGTGCCCGGAGATACTGCCGTCGATCTCAACACTATTCCAACGGATTTTATCGAGAGAGTGGAATTATTAACGGGCGGCGCATCGGCCACTTACGGCTCGGATGCCGTGGCCGGCGTGGTCAATATTATTCTGAAGAAGAACTTCAATGGCCTGTTATTCGATGCGCAAACCGGCCGCAGCAACGAAGGCGACGACTACAAAAAGAAGCTGGCGCTCACGTTCGGCACCACCAGCGCCGACGGCGCCAGCAACGTCATGGGCCATTTCGGCTACTCGAAACAGGGGGCGGTGTACTCGCGCGACCGCCCCGCTTCGGCCATCGACCAGACCTCGGCCATCGCCCAGAAGCATCCGGAACTGGCCTTCGTCGCCAAGCGGCCCAACTTTTCCGGCTACGCGCCGCAGGGACATTTCTTCGGCGACAGCGAGGATTTCACCTATGACGCGAATAACAACATTATTCCATGGAAACAAAATGGCGCACCCGGCAGCGGTGCCGGCGCCACCGGCTTCAACCGCTCGGCCTACCGCCTGATCGCCGTGCCGACCGAGCGCTACCTGTTCGCCACCAACGGCAACTGGGCCTTCAACGAAAATCACAGCGCGTTTTTCGAGGGCACGTATGCCTCGTCCAAGGTCGATACCAATATCGAGCCCTTCCCCCTGGGCTCGGACCAGGTGTACAAGCCCAGTGGCCAGGTGCCGGCCGCCTCCCTCGTCAACGGCGTGCTGGTCAAGAATCCCCTGGTGCCGCAGTATTTATACGACCGCATCAGCGACACCGACGGCGACGGCCTGCCGGACTACTTCTTCACCCGCCGCCTGTCCGAGTTCGGCCCGCGCCATTCGACCGTGGACCGCGACACCTTCCGCCTGGCCACAGGCCTGAAAGGCACGGTGCGCGACTGGAGCTACGAAGCCTATCTCGCCTACGGCAAGACCAAGGAGGCGCAGAATTCCACCGGCCAGGTCAATGTCATGAGCTTGCGCAATGCCTTGGAGGCCATCCCCGGCCCGGACGGCACCCCAGTGTGCCGCGACCCGCACGCGGTGGCCGAGGGTTGCGTGCCGATCAATATTTTCGGTTTCAACAGCATCACGCCGGCCGCGCTCAAATACGTAACCGCGCCCGGCTCGCTGGAAACGGCCATCACCCAGAAACTGGTGGGCAGCTCGGTCACCGGCGAAGTGCCCGGCCTGCCCGCCGGCCGCATCGGCATCGCCGCAGGTTTCGAATGGCGCAGCGAGGATTCCAGCGCGATTCCCGACCCGCTGACCCAATCCGGCCTGAACGCCGGCAACGCCCTGCCGCCCACGTTCGGCAACTTCCTGGTGCGCGAAGTGTTTGTCGAAGCCCGGGTGCCCTTGCTGAAGGACCGGCCGTTCGCCCGCGACCTGAGCTTCCTCGGCACGGTGCGCCACGGCGATTACTCCACCGTCGGCAGCACCAACAGCTGGAACGCCGGCCTGGAATGGGGCCTCACCCCGGACGTCAAGCTGCGCGGCACGCGCGCGCAATCGACGCGGGCGCCCAATATCAACGAGCTGTTCCAGGCGCCCAGCCAGGATTTCCCGACCGGGCTGGTCGATCCCTGCGAAGGCGTGGCGTCGTCCGGGACCAGCGCGCTGGCCGTCAATTGCCGCAATGCGCCGGGAGTTGCAGCCAATATGGCGGCACATGGCGGCATTTTCACGTTAAATCAGGCCGACCAGCAGGGCATCAGCGGCTATAACAGCGGCAACCCCAATCTCAAGGCGGAAAAGGGACGCTCCACCACCATCGGCCTGGTGGTGACGCCGCGTTCGGTTCCCATGCTGCGCCGCTTCACCTTCACGGTCGACTATTTCACCATCAAGATCGCCGGCGCCATCGTCAGCACCGACCGCCAATATGCGCTGGATCAATGTTACAACCAGAACAACCAGGCGTTTTGCGGCTTCATCACGCGCCGCCCGGCGGCCGTGGGCAACCTGAGTTCGGGCTCCATCCAGTACAGCAACATCGCCGCCACCAACAGCGGCGGCTTCGGCACCGAGGGCGTCGACGTCACGGCCTCCTGGTCGGACAAGCTCGGCCCAGGCAAGCTGAGCGGGCGGCTGGCGTGGACCTGGCTGCGCCAGCTGTGGCAGAAGGCCACGCCGGAGGCGGAGAAAAACAGCGACGTCGGCGAAGTCACGGCGGCCAACACCAACGCGCCGCGCAACCGCGCCGGCCTCAACCTGGCCTACAAATGGGGGGCATACGGCATCAACTGGACCGCCACCTATACCGGGCCGGTCTCGCTGGACGACCAGTTCCTGAAAAGCCTGAGCATCGCGCCGGGTACGGTGGGCGTGGGCTCGCGCACCTACAACGATTTCCAGTTCACCTACGATGTGCGGAAGTCCTGGCAACTGTACCTGGGCATCGACAACGCCTTTAACGCCAAGGCGCCGCCCATCATCAGCGGCCTACCGGGCAGTGTTGTCGGCACCGAGACCGACACCTCGACCTACGATGCGATCGGCCGCCGCTACTACCTGGGCCTGCGCGTGTCGCTGTAACGGCGGCGTAAAAAAAACCCCACCGGCCGGAACGCGCTCGTTCCATGCCGATGGGGTTTTCTTGATGTAGGCCGGATTACTTGGCGGTCATCAGTGCGACGGTGGTGTCGAGCATGCGGTTCGAGAAGCCCCACTCGTTGTCGTACCACGACGAGACCTTGACCAGGCGGCCCGACACTTTGGTCAGGGTCGAGTCGAAGTTCGACGAGGCAGGATTGTGGTTGAAGTCGATCGATACCAGCGGTTCGGTCTGGTAGGTCAGCACTTCCTTCAGCGCGCCTTCGGCGGCGGCCTTCATCAGCGCGTTCACTTCGTCCACCGTCGTGTCGCGCTTGGCGATGAAGGACAGGTCGACCAGCGACACGTTGATGGTCGGCACGCGGATCGCGAAACCGTCCAGCTTGCCGTTCAGCTCAGGCAGCACCAGGCCGACCGCGGCGGCGGCGCCGGTCTTGGTCGGGATCATGCTCATGGTGGCCGAACGGGCGCGGCGCAGGTCTTCGTGCATCACGTCGCTCAGCACCTGGTCGTTGGTGTAGGCATGCACGGTGGTCATCAGGCCGGTTTCCACGCCGATGGCGTCGTTAAGCGGCTTGACCAGCGGGGCCAGGCAGTTGGTGGTGCACGACGCGTTCGAGATCACGGTGTCGGTGGCTTTCAGCACATGCTGGTTGACGCCGTACACGATGGTGGCGTCGACGTCCTTGCCGCCAGGTGCCGAGATGATGACTTTCTTGGCGCCGCCCTTCAGGTGGGCCGAAGCCTTCTCTTTGGTGGTGAAGAAGCCGGTGCACTCGAGCACCACGTCCACGCCCAGCTCACCCCATGGGATTTCCGCAGGGTTGCGCTGCGCGAACACGCGGATCACGTCGCCATTCACGATCATGTTGTCGCCGTCCACCGTCACGGTGCCGGGGAACTTGCCATGGGCGGTGTCGTAGCGGGTCAGGTGGGCGTTCGACTTGGCATCGCCCAGGTCGTTGATGGCAACGATCTGGATGTCTTGTTTCTTGCCGCCTTCGTAGAAAGCGCGCAGCACATTGCGGCCGATGCGGCCGTAGCCGTTGATTGCAACTTTGATCGTCATACTATGCTCCTGATTAGAAAAATAGGTAATGCAACAAGCAATTATAGATTATGCAATGACAGATTTGACTTTCGCCACGACGTTTTCCACCGTGAAGCCGAAGTGCTTGAACAGCACGCCTGCCGGGGCCGATTCACCGAAGGTATCGATGCCAACCACCGCGCCTTCCAGACCGACGTATTTGTACCAGAAATCGGTCACGCCGGCTTCGATGGCCACACGCGGCAAGCCTTTGGTCAACACGCTGGCCTTGTAGGCGGCGTCCTGACGGTCAAATACATCGGTCGACGGCATCGACACCACGCGCGCGGCGATGCCCTCGCCGGCCAGCGCGGCCGCGGCGGCCACGGCCAGTTCGACTTCGGAACCGGTGGCGATCAGCGTGACCTTGGCGTCGGCCACCTCGCTCAGCACGTAGCCGCCGCGGGCGACGTCGGCGATCTGCTGGGCGCTGCGCTCCTGGTACGGCAGGTTCTGGCGCGAGAAGATCAGCGTCGAAGGACCGGCCTTGCGCTTGACCGCCTCGCCCCACGCCACCATCGATTCGACGGTGTCGCACGGACGCCAGTTGTCCAGGTTGGGGATCAGGCGCATCGACGAGATGTGCTCGACCGACTGGTGGGTCGGGCCGTCTTCGCCCAGGCCGATCGAATCGTGGGTGAACACGAAGATCGAGCGCAGCTTCATCAGCGCGGCCATGCGCAGCGCGTTGCGGCTGTAGTCGGAGAAGGTCAGGAAGGTGGCGCCGAACGGGATGTAGCCGCCGTGCAACGTAATGCCGTTCATGATGGCCGACATGCCGAATTCGCGCACGCCATAATTGATGTGGTTGCCTGGTTTGCCGGAACGCAGCGCCACGCACTCTTTCCAGTTGGTCAGGTTGGAGCCGGTCAGGTCGGCCGAGCCGCCCAGGAATTCCGGCAGCACCGGCGCCAGCGCCTGGATGGCGTTCTGGCTGGCCTTGCGGGTGGCGATGTTTTCTTTCTTGTCGACGCAGGCGGCGATGCCGGCGGCCAGGGTGGCGTCGAAGGCGGCAGGCAGCTCGCCGGCCATGCGGCGGCTCAGCTCGGCCGCTTCGGCCGGGAACTGGGCGCTGTACTGGGCAAACTTGGCGCTCCAGGCGGCTTCGCGCTCGGCGCCGGCAGCCTTGGCGTCCCAGGCGGCGTAGACGTCGGCCGGGATCTCGAACGGCGCGGCGCTCCAGCCGATGTATTCACGCACGGCAGCCACTTCCTTGTCGCCCAGCGCGGCGCCGTGCACCTTGTCGCCGCCCTGCAGGTTGGGCGAGCCCTTGCCGATGATGGTCTTGCAGCAGATCAGGGTCGGCTTGCTGGCGGTCTTGGCGGCGGCGATGGCGGCCGAGACGGCGGCCACGTCGTGGCCGTCGACCGCGCGGATCACGTTCCAGCCGTAGGCTTCGAAGCGGGCCGGGGTGTCGTCGGTGAACCAGCCCTCGACCTTGCCGTCGATCGAGATGCCGTTGTCGTCATACAGCGCGATCAGCTTGTTCAGGCCCAGGGTGCCGGCCAGCGCGCACACCTCGTGCGAGATGCCTTCCATCAGGCAGCCGTCGCCGACGAAGGCGTAGGTGTAGTGGTCGACGATGTCCAGGCCCGGCTTGTTGAACTCGGCCGCCAGCAGGTACTCGGACAGCGCCATGCCGACCGCGTTGGCGATGCCCTGGCCCAGCGGGCCGGTGGTCGTTTCCACGCCCGGCGTGACGTCCACTTCCGGGTGGCCCGGGGTTTTCGAATGCATCTGGCGGAAGGACTTGATGTCGTCCATGGTCACCGCGTAGCCCGACAGGTGCAGCAGCGCGTAGTGCAACATCGAGCCGTGGCCGTTGGACAGCAGGAAGCGGTCGCGGTTCACCCATTTCGGGTTGGCCGGGTTGTGGCTGTAATGGCCACTCCACAGCGCCACGGCGATCTCGGCCATGCCCATCGGCATGCCTGGGTGGCCGGAATTGGCCTTCTGGACGGCGTCCATTGCCAGCGCGCGGATCGCGTTAGCCATTGGGGTGGTAGGAAGCGTAGAAGTCATCGTAGGTCTATCACGAAAGTATGGAAACTGGGGGCAATGGGATGCGGCTGTCGTTGCTACTGTCTGTGCTGCTCACTTGCTGAACCCATTATTTTACCAGACCGAGGCGTCCACCATTTAAAATTGCGGAACTCAAAACCGACCGGATTCGCGCATGCCCCGTTTTTACCTCTCCCAGTCCCTGGCCGTCGGCCAGCTCGTCAGCCTGCCCGAGGCGGTGGCCCACCACATCCTGGTGCTGCGCCTGGCGCCGGGCGCGCTGATCACGCTGTTCAACGGCGACGGCGGCGAATACAGCGCCACGCTCAGCGACATCGGCAAGCGCAGCGTGACGGCCGAGGTCAAGGCGCACAACCCGCGCGATATCGAGCTGCCCTACGCCGTCACGCTGGCGCAATGCCTGCCCGAGGCGAGCAAACTGGACTGGATCATCGAAAAGGCGGTCGAACTGGGCGCCAGCGGCATCGTGCCGCTGGCGGCGCAGCGCTGCGTGGTGCGGCTGTCGGCCGAGCGCGCGGAAAAGAAACGCTCGCACTGGCAGGGCATCATCGAGTCGGCCTCCGAACAAAGCGGCCGCAACCGGCTGGCCCAGCTGGCCGGGGTGCAGGACTACCAACAGTGGATCGGCCAGCAGGACTTGCACAAACGCATCATCCTGACGCCGCGCGCGGAGCAGTCGCTGGCCCACTGGGCGCGCCACCAGCCGCCGCAACCGGTGACGCTGGTGGTCGGCCCGGAGGGCGGCTTGAGCGAGGCGGAAGAACAGCTGGCGATTGCGCGCGGCGCGCTGCCATTGGCGATGGGGCCGCGCATCCTGCGCACCGAAACCGCCGGCCTGGCCGCGCTGGCCATTCTGAGCGCCAGCTGGGGTGGCATGGATAGTTTATAAAATGATATTTATGCCGGTAGCGCAATGAATATCGGCCAGAGCTTGAATAAACTAATTGAATTGCAGGAAGGCGCAGGGGCTGGAAAATCGATGTGGTATTTTTGCATCACATTTTCATAACATTTGTGCATTCCTAGAGATAATATTTTAAATAAAATACTTGCATTCTGCATTGGTGCGCTACAGTCCCCGGCATCCCTCTGCCACGGCCCGTTTGCGCCCCGCCCCGGCCCTCCAGGCGCACCGCGTTCGCGGCAAAAACCCCTCTGCCACGCCCTTGATCCGTTGTATTTTCAATACAGATGTTTGGCTGGCAACAATTTGCCATATTGACAGGAAATACAGGGCGATGGTCTCATAAGGTGGCTGAAATTCATTACTATCCATAATGAACATCTCAGTAACCCGCCCATAAAGCGTAAAAGGCACACATAATTTTCCCGCAGAGGAGTTTGAGCAATGATGAGAGAAACAGTTTTATCGCGTTCGGTACGTCTGATCTTTTCGAGTAGTGTGATGATCGGTATGGGCCTGGCCGCACAATCGGCAATGGCGCAAGAAGCCGGCAGCGACACCATTCAACGAGTAGAAATCACCGGTTCGTCGATCAAACGCATCGCCAAAGAAGGCTCGGTACCGGTTCAGGTCATCACCAGCGCCGACATCGCCAAGAGCGGCGCAAAGAACGTAGAAGATCTGGTTCAGGCATTGCCAGCAATGCAAGGTTTCCTGACCTCTGCGGATTCGGTTAACGGCGGCGGCGGCGGTATCCAGAACGCCTCCATCCACAGTATCGGCGCAGGCTACACCCTGGTGCTGTTGAACGGCCGCCGCATGGCGCCTTACAGCGCAGGCAGCGCGGTCAACCTGGCCAGCATCCCTCTGGCTGCGGTAGAACGCATCGAAGTACTGACCGACGGCGCCTCGGCCCTGTACGGCGCCGACGCGATCGCCGGCGTGGTCAACTTCGTGCTGAAGAAAAACCAGCAGGACTTCAACATTGAAGGCACTTACACCTCGCCGGAAAAAGAAGGCGCGCGCAGCAGCAACGTCGCCCTGTCCAAAGGCTTCGGCGATCTGGAGAAGGATGGCTTCAACATCCTGGCCTCCTACAGCCACGACGAGCAAAAAGAGCTGAACGCTTCGCAGCGCGACTTCGCCAAGAGCGGCCTGGTGCGCTTCGACCACGACGGCAAGCCGTATTCGCTGTACCAGCTGGCCATCAACACCACGCCAGCTTCGGTGACGCTGAACTTCAAGGATGGCAAAGATCCGATGACGTTCTCGCCGAACTACCTGAAGGACGGCAAATGCGCGCCTAACACCGCCTACATCGGCAGCGCCACCGACAAGTCGTGCTGGTTCGACTACTCGGGCACCGTGCAGCTGATTCCGAAATCTAAGCGCGACAGCTTCTTCGTATCGGGCCGCGCCAAGATCAACGCCGACACCACCGCGTTCGCCGAACTGGTCGATTCCAAGTTCACCCAGACCAGCCGCTTCGCGCCGCCAGCGCAGAGCCTGGCGCTGCCGCTGACCGATTCGAAGTATGCCGCCAATGTGTCGCCTTACCTGACGCAACTGGGCATCGATCCAGCGAACGTGAAGAAAGCCACGATGAACCTGCGTCTGGTCGACGCCGGCGGCCGCTCGGAAGAATACATCTCCAAAGCGCTGCACTTCGCCACCGGCATCGAAGGCCGCTACAAGGACTTCGACTACGGCGTATCCTATGTGCACTCGGAAAACACCCGCACCGCCAACTATGTCGGCGGTTTCCTGAGCCGCAACAAGTACAAAACGCTGGCCTTCGACCCGTTCGGCGCGGCCGGCAACTCGGCGGCCCTGCTGGCGCCAGCTGTTTTGCATGAGCTCGACGCCGAAACCAAGACCAAGCTGGACATCCTGAGCGTGCGCGCTTCCGGTGAAGTGTACCAACTGCCGGCAGGTCCGGTGCAGGTCGGCGTCGGTGCCGATACCACCAAGCAGCAATACGCCTATTCGCCTAGCTCGATCACCCAGGGCCCTAACCCGCAACAACCGAACTGGACCGATACCGCACTGGGTAGCGCGCCAGGCGCCCTGCCGATCGATGGTTCGCGTAAGAGCTGGGGTACCTTCGCCGAGTTCCTGGTGCCGGTCATCCAGAACCTGGACGTGACCGCCGCGGTGCGTTACGACAGCTACGACGCCGTCAAGAGCGCCATGGTGTACGACCTGGACTCGAAACTGATCGGTTCGGCGACCCAGGGCAATGATGCCTCGAAGTCGACCTACAAACTGTCGTTCCGCTACAACCCAATCAGCACCGTGCTGCTGCGCGGCTCCTATGGCACCGGCTTCAAGGTCGCCAATCTGGACGACATCATCTCGCCGGTCACCGACGCTGGCGTTACTTCCGGCAAGTATGCCTGCCCTGTGAAGGCACCGGACCCACGCGCGGCTGACTGCGCGGGCACCACCCAGTATGCGCTGACGTCCGGCGGCAACAGCGTGAAGGGCGCCAACGGCCTGAAACCTGAAGAGTCGAAGCAGTACACCCTGGGCATCCGCTTTGAACCTGTCAATGCGCTGTCGCTGGGCTTCGATCTGTGGAACGTCAAGATGAACAACCAGATCGTGGCACTGTCGGAAGGCCTGGTATTCGGCAATCCTGGCGCCTACAACAGCCTGTTCTCGACCGTGTTTGACGCCGGCATCGGCTCCAACAAGCTGGTGACGCTGCTGCCTAACTTCAATCTGGGCAGCTCGCGCTACAAAGGTATCGACTGGGATCACTCCTACCGTCTGAAAACCGGCTACGGCAACCTGTCCCTGAACTGGACCGGTACGTACATGCTGAAGTCGGAGAAAACCCTGCCAGGTACCGATGACAAAGGCAATCCAACCAGCACCACGGAAAGCAGCCTGGGTCGCTTCGACAGCTATAACAACGTCACCGCGCGTGTGATCAGCCGCATCGCAGTTAGCCTGAAAACCCCAGGCATGTTCACGCATACCCTGACGATGAACTATCGTTCCGGCTACCACGACCAAGTGCTGACCCCGGACGATGGCGCAGTCAAGGCCGTCAATCCGGACGGCACCCTGGCCGCTGGCTTCGTCGGCATGGAACGTGACGTCTCGTCGGCTGCCACCTACGACTGGCAGACCCGTGCTGACATCAACAAGACCTACACGGTCACCGCCGGCATCAAGAACCTGTTCGACAAGGATCCATCGTTCTCCAACCGTATCGCCGGTGGCGGTAACCAGGTTGGTTACGACGGTCGTTACAACAGCCCGCTGGGTCGCACGTTCTACGTGACCGCTGCCGCCAAGTTCTAAGCTGATCCGTTCCCGGGCCCAGGCCCGGGATGGTCGCAAGCCCCGTCTGCACTGAGCGCGATCTTGAGCGCGTTCAGGCTGACGGGGCTTTTTTTATGGGCGGGCGCTTGCGGTAAAATAGCGGCTCGCGGGCCGCGCCCGCGTCCCTCCCCGCTAACTACGGGGCCCGGTAATTTTTCGGAACGATCTGCCATGTTGCGACTCAATGAAGTAAAACTCCCCCTGAACCACGCCGAGGCCGACCTGCCGGCCGCCATCCTGGCCCGCCTGGGCATCGCCGCCGACGCCCTGCTCGGCTACACCGTCTTCAAGCGCAGCTACGACGCCCGCAAGAAAACCGCGATCGTGCTGATCTACTCGCTCGACGTCGACGTCAAGGACGAGGCCGAACTGCTCAAGCGCCTGCAGCACGACGCCCACCTGATGCCGTCGCCAGACACGTCCTACAAATTCGTCGCCCGCGGCGAGCAGCTCGCCGGCCACGACCAGAACCCGCGCCCGGTGGTGATCGGCACCGGCCCGTGCGGCCTGTTCGCCGCGCTGATCCTGGCGCAGATGGGCCTGCGCCCCATCATCCTCGAGCGCGGCAAGCAGGTGCGCGAGCGCACCGTCGACACCTTCGGCTTCTGGCGCAAGCGCGAGCTCAACCCCGAGTCGAACGTGCAGTTCGGCGAGGGCGGCGCCGGCACCTTCTCGGACGGCAAGCTGTACAGCCAGATCAAGGACCCCAAGCACTACGGCCGCAAGGTGCTCACCGAGTTCGTCAAGGCCGGCGCGCCGGAGGAGATCATTTACGTCAGCAAGCCGCACATCGGCACCTTCCGCCTGGTGAAGATGGTCGAGCAGATGCGCGCCAACATCGAGCAGATGGGCGGCGAGTACCGCTTCGAGAGCAAGGTGGTCGACATCGACATCGAGCAGGGCCCGGACGGCGGCCAGGTGCGCGGCCTGACGCTGGAGAGCGGCGAGAAGATCGTCACCAACCACGTGGTGCTGGCGATCGGCCACAGCGCGCGCGACACCTTTGAAATGCTGCACCAGCGCGGCGTCTACATCGAGGCCAAGCCGTTCTCGATCGGCTTCCGGGTCGAGCACCCGCAGTCGCTGATCGACGCCTGCCGCTTCGGCCCCAACGCCGGCCACCCGATTCTCGGCGCGGCCGACTACAAGCTGGTGCACCACGCCTCCAACGGCCGCGCCGTGTACAGCTTCTGCATGTGCCCGGGCGGCACGGTGGTGGCGGCCGCGTCCGAACCGGGCCGCGTGGTGACCAACGGCATGAGCCAGTATTCGCGCAACGAACGCAACGCCAACAGCGCCATCGTGGTCAGCATTTCGCCGGAGGTCGACTATCCGGGCCACCCGCTGGCCGGCATCGAGTTCCAGCGCCGGCTGGAGGAAAAGGCCTTCGAGCTGGGCGGCGGCACCTACAACGCGCCGGGCCAGCTGATGGGCGACTTCGTGGCCGGCCGCGCCTCCACCGCATTCGGCAGCGTGGTGCCGTCGTACAAGCCGGGCGTGCACCTGACCGACCTGGCGACCATCCTGCCGGAGTTCGCCGTGACGGCGCTGCGCGAAGCCTTCCCGGCCTTCGACAAGCAGGTCAAGGGCTACTTCAAGCACGACGCCGTGCTGACCGGCCTGGAGACGCGCACCTCGTCGCCGATCCGCATCAAGCGCCGCGACGACACGCTGCAAAGCCTGAACACGCGCGGCCTGTTCCCGGCCGGCGAAGGCGCCGGCTATGCGGGCGGCATCCTGTCGGCCGGCGTCGACGGCATCAAGGTGGCCGAGGCCGTGGCCCTGTCCATGGCCGCCGACCAGCAGCCGTAATTCCCCTCCCCAGACCGGCCGCCGCCCCATGCGCGGCGGCCGGCGCCCCTCCCTGCGCCTGTTATCAGGACGACATCAGTCATCGCACATCACATCGCCCGGCCTGCATGAATATGGTTGCATGTTTCGCGGCGCCCTAGCACCAATCAGCCACAAACAACCAAATACTTTGTATTTTTGTGTAAAAAAATCGCTATTTTTTGAAATAACCGTGAAATCTGTTGTTTATTTCACTGTTGTTACAGACTGATAATTGACCGTGGCCGACTCAAGTGGTCTGATGACCGCCTTGGATAATCTATTGATGGATTATTCATTGTGTAATTTTCAATGACAAAGCAACAAGCAGCAACCTCGCTAGGAGTTCAAAGCAATGATGATGGAAACCGTAATTTCGCGTTCACTGCGCCTGATGTTTTCGGGCAGCGCTGCACTGATCGGTGCAGGCCTGCTGGCCCAGCCAGTATTTGCACAGGATACCCCTGTCATACAACGCGTAGAAATCACCGGCTCGTCGATTAAGCGTGTAGACGCTGAAACCTCGCTGCCGGTACAAGTTGTAACCAAGGCTGACATCGCCCGCACCGGCGCCACCAGCACCGAAGAGCTACTGCAGTCGATCTCGGCCTTCTCCTCGGCTGGCGGCACCAGCAACGCCACCGGCGCCGGCACCTCGACCGGCGGCCTGTCGTCGATCTCGCTGCGCGGCCTGGGCTCGACCCGCACCCTGGTGCTGGTCAACGGCCGCCGCCTGGCAGCGTTTGCCGGCAGCGACGGCGCCTCGGTCAACGTCAACGTCATCCCGCTGGCCGCCATCGAGCGCGTCGAAGTGCTGAAAGACGGCGCGTCCGGCGTGTACGGCAGCGATGCGGTGGCCGGCGTGGTCAACTTCATCCTGGCCAAGCAGACCGACGGCGTGGAAATCACCGGCGGCTACGGTTCCCCATCGCAAAGCGGCGGCGGCCAGAACAGCAAAGCCTCGATCACCGGCGGCTACAACACCGACAAGCTGAACCTGGTTGTTTCGGGCTCCTACGAAAAAGAGAAGGCCTTGTTCGGCCGCGACCGCGACTACGCGTCCACCTCGACCAAGCTGCCTTACTACAACGGCACCGCGACCGGCCTGGGCAACATCCAGGGTTCGTTCACGCCAGGCAAAGGCCCTGACGCCGGCTTCAGCTCGGGCGGTTCCGGCTACGGCAACCCGCTGGCCATCGGCGACAAGTGCAGCACCATCAAGATGGGCACGCTGCAGAACGGCGCCAAGGGTTCGCCTTACTGCTACTACGACAGCGGCCCGGACGTCGGCCTGACGCCTGATCGCGAGCTGTTCAACTTCACCAGCAACCTGACCTATCAGCTCAACGACAAGCACCAGCTGTTCGGCGATGTGCTGTACTCGCAAAGCAAAGTCACCCAGACCTACCAGGCTTCGCCGGCGCGCGCCAGCTTCTTCGAAACCGACGGCGAGTTCGCCAAGCAAGGCGTGGACGCGGCACTGCTGCTCTACCCAAGCAACCCGGCCTACCAGTCGATCGCCGTGCCTTACCTGCAAAGCCGCGGCTACACCTCGCTGATCGGCAAGCCATTGTCGATCACCTCGCGCGTGTTCGATTTCGGCCCACGCCAGAACGTCGATACCGCCAAGCAGGCACGCGTGGTCGTTGGCGCCAAGGGCACCGTCGGCGCGGTCGACTACGAAGTGGCGCTGACCCACAACGAGTCCAAGCTCAACAGCGCTGTCACCACCGGCTACTTCTCGCAGGTGGCCTACGCCAAGATCATCAACAGCAGCAACTGGAATCCATGGGCCGCTGGCGGCGTGCAGACCGGCGCCCTGGCCGACCAGCTGAAGAGCGCGGCCTTCTCCGGCGACTTCCTGTCGGCGAAATCGACCAGCGACTCGTTCGACGCCAAGATCACCGGCGACTTCTGGACCATCGCCGGCATCACCCCGGTCTACGCGCTGGGCGCCCAGTCGCGCAAGGAAAACTACACCACCAATCCTGGCGCGGCTTACCAGTCGGGTGACATCTCCGGCCTGGGCGGTTCGGTCGTGCCTATCGACCGCGACCGTACCGTGAACTCGGCCTTCGGCGAACTGAGCATTCCGCTGACCAAATCGCTGGAAGCCAACCTGTCCGTGCGCGACGACCACTACGACGACGTCGGCAACGCGGCCAACTGGAAGGGCAATGTCCGTTGGCAGCCGACCAAGACCCTGGTGCTGCGCGGTTCGTACGGCACCGGCTTCCGCGCACCGTCGCTGGTCGACCTGTGGACGCCGCAGACCCTGGGCACTTCCGAACAGTTCAACGATCCAGCGACCAAGCAAACCGGTCTGCAGGTCAATGCTCTGTCGGGCGGCAATCCCAACCTGAAGCCAGAGAAGTCCAAGCAGTACTCGTTCGGCGCCGTATGGCAGCCGGTGGCCACCACCAGCATCGGCGTGGACTTCTTCAACATCAACATCCGCGACATCCTGGCGACGCCGTCGGCACAAGAGATCGTGTCGCGCTTCCGCGCCGGCGACCCGGCCTACGCCGGCCTGGTGACCCTGAACGGCAACGACATCGTCAGCATCAAGTCGACGCTGGCCAACACCGGCAACGCCAACGTGCAGGGCCTGGACCTGTTCGCCAACTGGAAGGACAACTTCAGCTTCGGTAAGCTGGAAGCCAACCTGAACGGTACCTACATGGATACCTTCGACCAGACCAGCCCGGGCGGCGACATTTCGCACAAGGTCGGCACCATCGTTGACGGCGCCGGCAATCCGGTGATCGGCGCGCAAAACGGCGGCGTGATCCTGCGTTGGAAGCATCAGCTGGCCGGTACCTGGAGCAAAGGTCCATGGTCGACCACCCTGGTGCAGAACTACCGCAGCGGCTACCAGGTTGGCCACGACTTGAACGACAACAAAGTGTTCATCTCGTCGGAAGCCACCTACGACGCCAACGTCACCTACAAGGGCATCAAGAACGTGACCCTGGCGCTGGGCGTGAAGAACCTGTTCGACAAGCAGCCTGACCCGATTGGCACCGCGGTGACCAACCAGTTCCAGTCCGGCTACGACATCAACCAGTACGATCCACGTGGCCGCTTCATCTACGTGACCGCTGGCTACAAGTTCAAGTAATCGGTAGCACCATTAAGAACGCCCGCTTATGCGGGCGTTTTTTTTACTACAGCCAGCCGGCCTTCCTGAAGCGCCGGTGCAGGTACAGGCACACGCCCACCATCACCGACAGCGCGAACGGATAGCCGTAGGTCCATTCCAGCTCCGGCATGACCTTGAAGTTCATCCCCCACACGCCGGCAAACGCGGTGCAGATCGCGAAGATCGCCGCCCACGCCGCCAGCCGCTTGTTCACTTCGCTCTCCTCGATCGCCACCATCGACAGGTTGACCTGGATCGCCGTGGCGATGGTGTCGCGTATCGTGTCGAGCGCGGAGCTGATGCGGTGCAGGTGGTCGTGCACGTCGCGGAAGTATTCCTGCGTGTCCTGGCACATGGCCGGCACGCGGCCGCCGTGCAGCCGCCCCACCGCCTCCATCAGCGGCGACACCACGTGGCGCACGATGGTCACCTTGCGCTTGAGCTCATACAGGCGCTGGATGTTGTCGCGCTGCTTGCCCTGGCTGAAGATCAGCTCCTCGATTTTTTCCAGCTCCGTCTCCAGCATGTCGAGCACCGGGAAGTAGCGGTCCACCACCGCGTCCATCAGCGCGTACAGCACGAAGGCCGGGCCCAGGCGCAGCATGTGCGGCTCCTTCTCGGCGCGCGCCCGCACGCCGAGGAAGCCCTGCTGGCTGTGGCCGTCGCGCGAGGACAGCACGTAGCTGTCGCCGACGAACATGTCGACCTCGCCGATGGCGACGTCGCCGTCGCGGCACTCGATGGTCTTGACCACCACGAACAGCGAATCGCCGTACTCCTCGATCTTGGGACGCTGGTGGCCGCGCCGCGCATCCTCCACCGCCAGCTCGTGCAGGCCGAACTCCTGCTGCATGACCGCCAGCTCCTCCGGCTGGGCGTCGCGCAGCGCCACCCACACAAAGGTCTCCGGCTTCTCGATGTACTCGCTGATCTCCTCGACCGGGATGTCGTCCAGCTTCTGGCCGTCCTGATAGGCCACACAATTAATCAGCATACAGTTTCCAATAAAAAAAAGCCCCTGGCTTCGTCAGCCAAGAGCTTACCTCAAACCGGCGCGCGGGCGCCGTTCGAAGGCGGCGCCGGGATCAATCGTCCTTGGCGCCGTCGATGCCGAGTTCGGCGATCTTGCGGGTGATGGTGTTGCGGCCTATGCCCAGGCGCACCGCCGCGTCGTTCTTGCGGCCGTGCGTGTGCTTGAGCGCGGTGCGGATCAGCGCCGACTCGAACTGCCGGCCCAGCACCGCCATCACTTCCTGCTGTCCGCCGCTGAGCATGGCGGCGGCCTGCGCCTCCAGCAAGCCCAGCCAGGCGTCCGGCGCGCCGGCCGGGGGCTGGGCGCTGGCGGCCTCGGCCACGGGAACCGACATCACCGTGCCGTGGTGCTGGATCGGCGCGTAGCTTTCGGACGGCGCCGCAGCATGGCCCTGGCCCTGCTCCTGGGTCAGCTCCAGCGGCAGGTCCTTGACTTCCACCGTCTGGCCCGGCGCCATCACGGTGATCCAGTTGCACAGGTTTTCCAGCTGGCGCACATTGCCCGGAAGGTCCAGACCGCTGAGGAACTGCAGCGTGGCGTCGCTCATGCGCTTGGCCTCCACGCCCAGCTGCTTGGCGCTCTGCACCAGGAAGTGGCGCACCAAAATAGGGATGTCCTCGCGCCGCTCCCTCAAACTGGGCAGGCGCAGGCGGATCACGTTCAGGCGGTGGTACAAGTCCTCGCGGAACAAGCCCTCGCGCACGCGCTGTTCAAGATTCTGGTGCGTCGCCGTGATCACGCGCACGTTGGCCTTGAGCGGCTGGTGGCCGCCGACGCGGTAGAAGTGGCCGTCCGACAGCACGCGCAGCAAACGCGTCTGCAGGTCGAAGGGCATGTCGCCGATCTCGTCGAGGAACAGCGTGCCGTTCTCGGCCTGTTCGAAGCGGCCGCGGCGCGTGGTCTGGGCGCCGGTGAAGGCGCCGCGCTCGTGGCCGAACAGTTCGGACTCGAGCAAGTCCTTGGGGATGGCCGCCGTGTTCAAGGCGATGAAGGGCTGCGACGCGCGCGGGCTGTGCTTGTGCAGCGCACGCGCCACCAGCTCCTTGCCCGAGCCCGATTCGCCGGTGATCAGCACCGTCACGTTCGATTGCGACAGGCGGCCGATGGCGCGGAACACCTCCTGCATGGCCGGCGCCTGGCCAAGGATCTCGGGCGTTTCCGACGGCCCCGATTCGACGCTGGTCTCGCGCAGGCTCTCGTCCAGCGCGCGGCGGATCAGCTCGACGGCCTTGTCGATGTCGAACGGCTTGGCCAGGTATTCGAAGGCGCCGCCCTGGAAGGCCGCGACGGCCGAGTCCAGGTCGGAGAAGGCGGTGATGATGATGACCGGCAGGCCGGGGAAGCGCGACTTCACCAGCTGCAGCAGGTCGAGGCCGGAGTCGCCCGGCATGCGGATGTCGGACACCAGCACCTGCGGCGTCTCGAACTCCAGCGCGGCGATGGCGTCGCGCGCGTTGGCAAAACTCTTGGTGGCGAGGTTTTCCCGCGCCAGCGCTTTTTCCAGTACCCAGCGGATCGATTCGTCGTCGTCTACTATCCAGATTGGCTTCATGTGTTGTGTGTATCCCGCAATATGGATCGTCAATCAAGGGACTCGGCACCCGCCCCTGCTTGCCTGGGCTTATGGCAGCGGCAGCAGGATGCGGAAGTCCGTATATCCAGGCCGGCTCTCACACTCGATCACGCCCATGTGCTGCTGCACGAAGGTTTGCGCTAGGGTCAAGCCCAAGCCGCTGCCCCCTTCCCTGCCCGATACCAAGGGGTAGAAAATCCGGTCGCGGATCTGGGGTGCGATACCCGGTCCATTGTCGATGATATGCAAGTCTAATGCCAGCCCGTAGCGGACCTTGGCCAGCGTGACCTGACGCGCCACGCGCGTCTTGAAAACGATCTCCGCGTCGCCCGCCTCGATGCGGCCGGCGAGCGCCTGGGCGGCGTTGTGCGCGATGTTGAGCACGGTCTGGATCAGCTGCTCCTTGTCGCCGCGGAACTCGGGGATGGAGGCGTCGTAGTCGCGCAGGATGGTCAGGCCGGACGGGAACTCGGCCAGCATCAGGCTGCGCACGCGCTCGAGCACCTCGTGGATGTTGACGTCGCCGACAATGTGCGGCCGGCGGTGCGGCGCCAGCAGGCGGTCGACCAGCGTCTGCAGCCGGTCGGCCTCCTTGATGATGACCTGGGTGTACTCGCGCAGCTGGCCGGCATGCAGCGCCGGCAGTTCCATCTCCAGCAGCTGCGCGGCGCCGCGGATGCCGCCCAGCGGGTTCTTGATCTCGTGCGCCAGGTTGCGGATCAGCTCCTTGTTGACCTGGCTCTGGTCGAGGATGCGCTCCTCGCGGTCCAGCTTGAGGTGCTGCAGGTGCTCGCGCAGCTCGATCAGCACGTGGCCGGGCGGGTCTTCCAGCGCCGAGACGATGCTGTGCACATGCAGCGGATCGCGGCCGGCGCGCTCCAGCATCAGGTCCTGGCGCAGGTCGGAGAACTTGTGCTCGCGGGCCTGCGTGCAGATGTTGTCGAGCTCGCAGGGATTGAGGAACTGCGCGCTCAGCGTCTGGCGCGACAGCGCCTTGAGCGAGCTCTCCAGCAAATTCTCGGCGGCCGCGTTGGCGTAGACGAAGCGGCCTTCGGCGTCCAGCAGCACCACGGCCGAAGCCAGCAGCTCCAGGCCGGCCAGGGCCGGCGGCCGGTGCTTGCCGGCGTTGTGACTGATGGGGTTCAAACTGGTCATCGGATATTCGCGATCTCACGTTTTAAGGCTTCGATATTCTTTTCCGAGCGGCTGATGCTGTCGCGCATGCCGGCCACCCGGTCCAGGTATTTGGCGTAGTTGCGCTCGTCGCCGCGCCGTTCCGGCTCGCCGTTGTTGAACTCCTTGCGCAGCTCGGCCAGCTTTTGCGTCTCGCTTTTCAGCTCGTCCTCCAGGATGGCGCGGCGGTCGGCGTCGCGCGCGCGCTGCTCGGCGCTGTCGACGCGGGGAAAGTCGCCCGGCGTGCTGAGCGGCGCCGGCACGCTGCGCGCAGGCGTCCCCTGGCGGCGCGGCGGCGCCGGAATCACGGTGCCCGGCAAGTCCATGGACTTGCAATGGCTGCCGCGGTTGACGTCGGTGTACTCGATGCTGCCGCTGGGCGATACGCATTTGTAGATCTGCGCATGGGCCGCGCCGCAGCCCAGCAGCGCCAGCACTACACATCGTTTGAAACTAGTTGTCATTCGTAATCCGTGGGTGGAACTATCCATCCCGAATATACAACATCCAAAGAAAAACGCGGGGAAAGCGCCGCTCGCCCCGCGTTTTTTGCTTCATCACAGGCGCCGGCGTGGCCGGCGCGCTGCAATTACAGCGAGTAGTACATGTCGAACTCGGCAGGGTGAGTCGTCATGCGCATGCGCTGGACGTCCTGCATTTTCAGTTCGATGTAGGCGTCGATCATGGAGTCGCTGAACACGCCGCCACGGGTCAGGAACTCGCGGTCTTTGTTCAGTGCGTCCAGTGCCTCTTCCAGCGACGAGCACACGGTCGGGATCAGCGCGTCTTCTTCCGGCGGCAGGTGGTACAGATCTTTCGATGCTGCCTCGCCCGGGTGGATCTTGTTGGCGATACCGTCCAGGCCGGCCATCAGCAGCGCGGCGAAGCACAGGTAGACGTTGGCCAGTGGGTCCGGGAAGCGGGTTTCGATGCGGCGGCCCTTAGGATTGGCCACGTGCGGAATACGGATCGAGGCCGAGCGGTTGCGGGCCGAGTAGGCCAGCTTGACCGGTGCCTCGAAGCCTGGAACCAGACGCTTGTACGAGTTGGTGCCTGGGTTGGTGATCGCGTTCAGCGCCTTGGCGTGCTTGATGATGCCGCCGATGTAGAACAGCGCGGTGTCGGACAGGCCGGCATAGCCGTCGCCGGCGAACAGGTTGACGCCGTCTTTCCAGATCGACTGGTGCACGTGCATGCCGGAACCGTTGTCGCCAACGATAGGCTTAGGCATGAAGGTGGCGGTCTTGCCGTAGCTGTGGGCCACGTTCCAGACCACGTATTTCAGGTTCTGGGTCCAGTCGGCGCGCTCGACCAGGGTCGAGAACTTGGTGCCGAT
This sequence comes from Duganella sp. GW821-FHT01E12, assembly GCF_059422325.1. Lineage (NCBI taxonomy): Bacteria > Pseudomonadati > Pseudomonadota > Betaproteobacteria > Burkholderiales > Oxalobacteraceae > Duganella > Duganella sp. GW821-FHT01E12. The sequence continues at coordinate 111,780 of NZ_JBWKWR010000005.1, forward strand.
TTCGTTCTGGCCGGCGCCGGCCACTTCGTGGTGGTGCACTTCGACCGGGATGCCCAGCGATTCGAGGATCAGGCACATTTCCGAACGCATGTCCTGGAAGCTGTCCACTGGTGGCACTGGGAAGTAGCCGCCCTTGACGGTAGGACGGTGGCCGCTGTTGCCGCCTTCGATTTCCTTGTCGGTCGACCACGAGGCTTCGTCGGAATCGATCTTGACGAAGCAGCCGGACATGTCGATCTTCCAGCGCACGCTGTCGAAGATGAAGAACTCTGGCTCAGGGCCGAAGTAGGCGGTGTCGCCCATGCCGGACGATTTCAGGTAGGCTTCAGCGCGCTTGGCGATGGAGCGTGGATCGCGGTCGTAACCCTTGCCGTCCGACGGTTCGATCACGTCGCACTGCATGAACAGGGTGGTCTCTTCCATGAACGGGTCGATGTTCGCGGTGTTTGGATCTGGCAGCAGAATCATGTCCGAAGCTTCGATGCCTTTCCAGCCGGCGATCGAGGAACCGTCGAAGGCGTGGCCCGATTCGAACTTGTCGATGTCGAAGTGCGACACAGGCACGGTGACGTGCTGTTCTTTACCACGGGTGTCGGCGAAACGGAAATCAACGAATTTGACTTCGTTTTCCTGGACCATTTTCAGAACTTCTGCGGCTGTCATTGCCATGCGTATCTCCTAAAGGAATGTGGGGCTCGTGCGCTCTTGGTAAGCAGTATTCATGCCAGCCTAAAGTTCCGGGGCTTGTGTCGATAGCGTCTTTGAACTCGCCGGCAAATGAATCTAAAATTCACGGGCAAGCCCAGGTGACGCTATTTGAGGCAGCTCAATACCGCACCAACTCAGTGCATATTCGAGATTTTGCACCGTATCTGTGCATTTCGGGGAATTTCCTCAAAATTGCACGGCTTTGGTGCGTCCGCGTGTGGTGCACACGCAGGAAGCCTATAATAAACTCAAACTTATTTCTGGAACATGACATGAGCAAAATAGACGAGATTCTTGCGCTGGCGCGCAGCCGCAGCAAAGACTGGCCCTATGCCGGCGCCGTGACGCCGCAGGAAGCGTATGAACTGGTCAGCGCGGACAACGCGGTCAAGCTGGTCGACGTGCGCACCCATGCGGAGCGCGACTGGGTCGGCCGGGTGGCGATACCGGAGGCCCAACATGGTGCGGTCCAGTGGAACCTGTATCCGGGCGGGATCGCCAACCACGAGTTCATCGAGCAGTTGAATTCGGTGGCGCGCAAGGACCAGGTGATCCTGTTCCTGTGCCGCTCCGGCGTGCGCTCGCGCAGCGCGGCCAAGCTGGCCACCGAGCACGGCTACCAGCACTGCTACGACATCCTCGAGGGCTTCGAGGGCGAGAAGGACGAGCGCGGCCACCGCAAGAACATCAACGGCTGGTGCAAGGCCGACCTGCCCTGGATCGGCGCCTAGACCGCCACAGCCTCATCCGGAGCGGGCGCCGACTCGCCCATCAGGAACTGGATGCGCTTGCGCACGAACTGTATGTGGCTGCGCAAGCCGTACAAGCCGTCCGCGAACGATAGCGGGATCGACACCTGGTTGACCAAGTCTTCGATCTCGTTCAGGCGCAGCAGCTGGCGCTCGTAGACCTGCATGCGGATATCCTCCGGCGCCTCCTCCACCGCCTGCTCCACCGCGCGCAGCTGGCCGTACCAGCGGTACACGCGCGAACGGATGCGCCACACGTACAGCGGCGGCACCACCTTGGACAGCGGCAGCAACAACGCGCCCAGCGCCACCACCACCACCCACATGCGGTCGAGGAAATTGGCCAGCCAGAACGTCATGTAGCGTTGCAGCAGCGGCGGGCCGCTCTTGTAGTACTTGGCCGCCTCGGCGTCGACCGGAATCTCGGTGTACTTGGCCGACGGGAACTGGCCCTGCTGCGAGAACCAGCCCGCGCCGCTGTGGATGCTGGCGGCCGCCTGCACGAACAAATCCACCAGCGCCGGATGCAGGTCGTCGCGCGCCACCAGCGTGGCGGTCGGGGCGATCAGATTGTAGTCCTCGGCCGGGATGTCGCGGCCCAGGTCGACGATCCCCTGCGGCAGCACCACATGGCTCAGGAAGGGCAGCTTGCGCGCGTAGGCTTCCGCCTGGTTGAAGTTGAACAGCTTGATGCCCGGCGTCTGCAGCAGCATCTGGATCAGCGGCGCCTCCGGCGCGGAAGTGAACACCAGGCCGTCGATGCGGCCCTCCAGCAGCTCCACCGTGGCCGGCGTGTTGGCCAGCGAGAAGCGCTCCACCTCACCCTTCTCGACGCCGTTCAGTTCCAGCACCTGGCGGAACAGGCGCGGCGCGCCGGCGCCCTTGGGACCGTAGTTGATCTTCATGCCCCGCAGCTGGGTCAGCTGGGTGATGGGCGGCTTGCCCTTGGTCTCGCGCAGGAACAGCCACAGCGGCTCGACAAACAGGCTGCCCAGCGAGGTCAGGCCCTCGCGCTCGGCGGCCTCCTCGTTGGTGGAGCCGCTCTGCACGAAGGCGATATCGACTTCGCCGGCCTTCAGGCGCCTGAGGTTTTCGCCCGAGCCGGCCGACGGCACCAGCGTCACCTTGACGCCGTGCTTGGCCAGCGCGGCCGCGTACTTCTTGCCGAATTCGGAGTAGGCGCTGTTTTCCTGGCCAGTGGCCAGGCGAACCGTGCGCGGCGGCGCCGGATCGACCAGCCAGTAGGCCAGTGCGCAGATGGCGGCAATCAGGGCGATGGAAGGCGCGGCGGCGACGAACAAGTCCCGCACGGAGAATTGCGTGAACTTGAGGATTTTGGACATGTGGTGACGTATCGGTTTCATGGGCTGATACATTGCCAACAAATGCGCGACTATGCAAGGGAAACGCGAAGCCGCCGGCTGAGCGGCGCTTTACCCCTTTAAGGCCGAGGGTCGGACCCCATGCGGGGTCCGACCCTGGTGTGCCGCCGTGCGGGGTGGAATCAACCGCCGCAGGCTTGCAGCGGCGGCGTCGTGGAGGCGGTGGCGTTGCCGCCGGTTTTGACGATCACCGGCGGCGTCGCCCCCGGCTTGGCGACCGGATGCGGTTCGATCAGCGGCATCAGGTTGGGCGCCAGCACCACCAGCAGCTGCACCGGCAGCGCGCTGGTGAAGTCGTAGTTCTTCGATCCCGGCCCGTGCACATACGCCGTCATCGAGCCGAAGAAGCGCTCGCCGATGTTGAACACGAACGTCGCCGAGCGGTTCACATAGCGCGATTCGATCAGCCGTCCGCCGGCGCCGTACACGTCGAAGCGCTGGTCGCCGGTGCCGGTCTTGCCGCCGACCGGTATCACCTTGCCGTCCGAACCGACGAAGGCCATGCGCGCCCGCTTGGCCGTGCCGTCCGACACCACGCCGCGAATCGCGTCGGCCACCACGCGCGCCACCTCCGGCGACAGCACCTGTTCGTTGGCGGTCGGTTTGCCCTTGGTGACCAGGGTCTCGTACGGCGTGCCTTCGGCGAAGTGCAGCGCGCTGATACGCTGGCTGCTCTTGCGCACGCCGCCGTTGACGATAATCCCCATCAGCTCGGCCAGCGCGGCCGGACGGTCGGCCGACGCGCCCAAGGTGGTCGCATACGACGGCACCAGCGATTCAAACGGATAGCCCATCTTCTTCCACTGCTTGTGGATTTCCATGAAGCCTTCCACCTCGATCAGCCCGGCGATGCGCTTGTCCTGCGCGTGCTTGTGGTGGGTCTTGAACAGCCACTGGTAGACTTCCTGCCGCTCCTTCTCGCTGGCGGCCGTCATCTGCGACAGCGTCGCGCCCGGATGCAAGCGCATGTAGGCCGCCATCCACAGCTCCAGCGGGTGCACGCTGGCCAGGTAGCCGCGGTCGGCCAGCGACCACTTGTCGATCGCGTACTGCTCGTACAGCTTGGCCACGCGGTCTTCCGGCACTTCGTTCTGCGACGGCAGGTTGTCCTTCAGGAAGGCGGCGAACTGCTGCTGGCTGGCCAGCGGATACACGGTGCGGTGGATCACCGCCAGCCGCACCGGCGTGCTGCGGATGTTGGCCAGCAGGATCTTGTCGAGCTCGGACTCCGGCTTACCCTTGTACTTGGCGTAGAAGCGCGCCAGGAATTCCTTGCCCTCCTTGTCGGCGAAGCGCGCCAGGTATTGCGCGCGGCGCGGATCGTCCGAGTCGGCCAGCAGCGAGGCCGACGAACCCGGCGTCTGGAACATGTAGTACTTGGCCACGTCGCGCATCAGACGCACGAACACCAGGTTGGTGGAGTGGCGCAGCGCCTCGGTCACGGTCAGGATCTTGCCGTTGTCTTCCTTGGAGAAGTTGCCGAAGTGGTGCAGGCCGCCGCCGGTGAAGAAGCCCTCGCCCGGATTGCCGGAATACTTGCGCTCCATGGCCGCGTTGAGCATCGGCGTCAGCTCGCGTCCGCCCTTCTCCAGCGGCAGCGCCTTGAAATACTCCAGCGCCCATTGCGACAGCTTGTCCTGCGGATCGACCGTCACCTTGCCCAGCGCGGCCGCGTCCATGCCGCCAAACTTCTTGTGCAGCTGGTCGACGATGTCCAGATAGGTCACCAGCGTGCGCAGCTTGGCGGTCGAGCCCAGGTCCAGCTTGGCGCCTTCGTTGATGTCGAGCGGCTGGTCGAAGTTGTCGGTCTGCAGGCGCAGCAGGTTGTTCTGCTCGCCCTTCTCCAGCAAGGTGAAGCTGTACACCACGTTGGCCGGATCGCCGTTGCCCAGCATGCCCTTGCCGGTCAGGCCGGCGGCCTTGGCCTTCTCCGGATCGCGCAGGTCGCGCAGCACCTGCGTGACGGCGGTCTGCGCCTGCGCGTCCAGCGTGCTGGTCACGCTCAGGTCGAGGCGGTCCAGGTTGTACATGCGGTTGTCGCCCAGCAGGTTGGCCAGGTGGTTGCGGATCGCGTTCGAGGCCTTGCGCGACACGAAGGTCATGGCCGGCGCCGACTCCACGCCGCTGCCGGTGGCCGGATGCAGCTTCTGCTGCAAGGCCAGGTCGCGCATGGCCGGCGTGATGATGCCGTCCTGCGCGAGGATGCGCAGGTGGCTGTTGGCCAGCACTTCCAGGTCGGCCGCGCCGTTGCCCAGGTAGTAGCTGGGGCGGCGCTGCGCGATCATCAGGCTCAGCGCTTCCTTGTAGGTCAGCGCGGTTTCCGCGTCGGGATTGTCGAGCTTGCCGCCCAGCAGGCGGTTGAAGTCGGCGAAGCCGCGGCCGTACCACACCCACATGCCGTCGCCGATGCCGTTCACCTCGCCGTAGCCGGGCTTGGCCGACAGCGGCACCGTGTTCAGGTAGTCGATCACGATGCGGCGCCGCGCCTTGGTGGTGTCCGGCCCGTCCTGGTAGGAGCGCAGGCTGGCCGAGACCATCTGCTGCAGCTTGTCCTTCATCGAACCGGTGCGGCCTTCCGGCGAGTGGCGGTACTTTTCGATCTGCGTGGCCAGCGTGCTGCCGCCGGCCGCGCGGTGTCCGCCGGCCACCGAGCTGACGCTCTTCTCGATCACGGCCTTGCCCAGCCGGTCCCACTCGACGGCCGGATTGCGGGTTGGATATTTGGTGTCGAGCAGCTCGCGGTTCTCGATGAACAGCAGGCTGTTGATCAGCGCCATCGGCGCCTGCTCGAACTTGTTGTAGACCCGCTCGGGATAGCTGGCGGCGAACAGCTGCTGCGCGCGGCAGTCGTAGATCGTCAGGCCGGTCTTGGTCTTCTCGCGGTAGGTGGCGAACACGCCCATGTCGGCCAGCTCGGCCATCTTGGGCGAGATGCGCACCTGCGCGCTGACCTGGTAGTCGCGCGCGCTCAGCTTGCCCAGGTAGTCCGGCAGGCCGGCGTAGCCGAGCCGTTCGTCGTACGGGCTGTCTTTCGGGAAGCGGATAGCCTTGCTGGCGCCCGGCTCCATCTTGTACGTCATCTTGCCGATCAGGTCGGTGAAGATGCGCGCCTGCATGCTGGAGGTGCGGGTTTCCTGGATGCCCCAGTACACCGCGAACGACAGGCCGACCAGCAACACCAGCAGGAAGGCGTTGCGCGAGCGCTTGCTCTTCGGCGGTATGGTGGGCGGCGGCGCGTCCATCTGGGCCTGGGCCAGATGCGCCTCGGTCTGCTCGGGTGTGGGGTCGGGCACGACACGCAAGTGCCGTGGACGGCGATAGCCAAACGCTGCGGCGCCTGCGCGCAATTTGCGCACTGCGCGGACAACAAGACGGGGCCGGCGGAAACGACGATTGCTTAACATATGATTCAAACCGGTCAGCTGTTTCAGTAAAACTTACTCGAATGTAGAGCTACATTGCTAGCTTCCATTGCACCACATCGGCGGCGTGCGAACCGGCGTGGAGGCAGAATAATTTTACTGCGCCGTTTGTTTTTCGCAAAAAAACAACGGCGCTCTCTCCGAGGAAAGAACGCCGTCCCGACCCGTCTGATAGCAGTGTGATATTAAGTGTTGCTGAACTCTACATGAAGCTTCTTGAGCTCCGCGCATAAATGCAGAAACGCTGTGGCCGTCTGGGCCGCTTCGCCTTTGACGCCCAGCTCGATATGCCGGCGCGTGTTGGCGTCGCCCACGCTCGGCAGGCTGAACACCTTCACGCGCGGGAACTGCGCCTCGATCGCCACCATCAGCGGCGTCAGCGCCGATTCGGCCGCCTCGTACACCAGCACCGACTGCTCCAGGCGCGGCTCGCGGTTGAACAGGTCGGCGTAGTGGTTGTCCAGCACCCACTCGATCATCGGCCAGGCCATCACCGGGAAGCCCGGCACGAAGTAATGCTTGCGCAGCGCGAAACCGGCAATGTTGTTGTATGGATTAGGAATCAGCGCCGCGCCTTGCGCGAACTCGGCCATCTTCAAACGGTGCAGGTTCTCGGCCGAGTTCAGGTCGACCTGCTGGCCGGCGTCCTGGCCCATTTGCAGGATGCGTTGCTGGATGTTGATCTTGCCCTGCTCGTGCATGACCAGCGGCAGGCCCAGCGCGTTGGCCGCGGCCAGGCGCGTGTGGTCGTCCGGCGTGGCGCCGATGCCGCCGCAGCAGAACACGATGTCGTCGCTGGCGAAGGTGCGCTTGAGCGTGGCCGTGATGCGCTCGGGATCGTCGGCCAGGATCTCGGCCCAGTTCAGCTGCAGGCCGCGCGCCGCCAGCATCTGCACGACCTTGGGGAAATGCTGGTCGACGCGCCTGCCGGACAGGATTTCGTCGCCGATGATGATGAGACCGATCGCCATGCTTGCCTGCTTTCTTTAAGGGGTGGTAACCAGCGCCGCGGCGCGCATGCGCGCCAGAGCATCGAGACAATAATACGCAAACCACAAGCCGGTGAAAATAAACACCAGCACATACAGCCAGATCGAGGCGGCCGCCAGGAAGGGGAAGAACACCACCGCCAGCACCGTGCCGCCCAGCCAGATCGCGCCCGGCAAGGCGCCGGCAAGGCCGGACACCACGCCGATCGCCAGCAGGCGCCAGCGGTGCTCGGCCAGGATCTGGCGGCGTTCCTCGGCCGAAGCGTAGTCGGCCAGCGCATCATAGACCATCACGCGGCAGGTCAGCCAGCCCCACAGCAGCGCCTGCACCACCACCGCCAGCGGCGGGAAGAAGTACAGCGGCAGCGTCAGTATCCACAGGCCGATGAAGATCGCCATGCCGCCCAGCGCGGTGACGGCGCTGCCCACCAGGCTGCCGCCCTTGCGCTGCTCCAGCTGCGGGTAGTGGCGCAGGCCGACGTGGCGGCCGATCAGCGGCATCGCGATCACGCCGATGAAGATCAGCGCGGTCAGTATCATCAGCGGCAGGAACAGCAGCATGGCGATCAGCGGCGGCATCACGGTCTTCAGGAAGGCCAGGCCCAGCGAAGTGAGCAGGTTGCCGGCCGGCGTGAACAGGTTATGCTCGGCGAACTGCGCGTGCACGTAGTCGATCAACGGTTGCAGGCAGAAGTACAGGGTCACGGCCCACACGCCGACCGCCAGCAGGAAGGGTGCCAGGCTCATCGCCAGCATCTTGCCGTGCCACTGCGACAGGAAGGCGCGGCCCCAGGAGCGGATTACATTCGTCATCAGACCACATCCTTGCGTGCGTATTCAACCATGCGCTTCAGGCCCAGCCATTGCTGCGACCAGAAGCCCCTGCCGTACTCGCGTCCCGGCGTGACCACGCCCTGCGCGTCGGTCTGCGGCAACTGGTCGCGGATGCCGGTGGCGGCAAAGGCCGGCGTGAAATTGGCGGTGCCGAAGAGGATGTCCCAGACCGGCAGCAGCACGGCGAAGTTGCAGCCGCCCAGCGTGCCCTGGTCGGCCGCTTCGTGGCCGACGCCGATCGCGTGGTGCATGCGGTGGTAGCGCGGCGACACCAGCAGCCGTTCGCCGACGCGGCCGAAGTGGATGCGCACATTGGCGTGCTGCAGGCTCTGCAGGATGCGCGAGACCGACACCAGCATCACGTACTGCGCCGGCTCGACGCCGATGCACAGCGCGATCACGCCCATGTAGACGTCGCGCAGCAGGTCGTCGAGCAGGTGGTTGCGGTTGTCGCTCCACAGGTTCATGTTCCGCTGGCTGTGGTGCAGGCCGTGCAGGCCCCACCACCAGTTGAACTGGTGCGAGGCGCGGTGGTACCAGTAGTCGAAGAAATCCAGCACGACGAAGTACACCAGGAAGCTGCCCAGCGGACCAAGGGGGGGCCACTGAGCAGGCCACAGCGATTCCAGGTTGAGCGGCTGGAAGCTTTCGAAGCGCAGCATGGCGGCCACGCTGTCCATCAGCGGATCGAGCGTGAAGAAGATCAGCACCGAGAACAGGCCGATGCGGTGCAGCACGGTGTAAACGAAGTCGTTCCGGCGCGCGCGCGGATCGGTGATCTTGTGGACCGGGATCATCGTCTCCAGCGGACGCAGCACCAGGAACAGCAGGGTCAGCTCCAACACGCCGATCAACAGCCATTCGGTGCCCTCGAACGCTTCCTCGACGAATTCGCCGAAGCCGAGCTGGAACACCAGCGGCTGGATCACCGTCTCGAACAACCAGCCTTGGGCGGCGCCCAGCCAGTCGGAAAATAATTGCATCATGGGTGTTTCGAACTCGGCTTGAACTGTGAAAGATAGTCGGGGTGCTCGCGCAGCGTGGCGAAGCAGTAGCCCTTCTGTTCCAGGCCGCTGATCAGCGGCTCCAGGTTGGCCGGCGCCCACGCATCCTTGCGCGACCAGATGCCCATGTGGGCGATGAAGATGTCGCCATCCCGCAAATCGCGCAGGGACTTCTGCAACAATACCGCATTCGGGTAGGCCGTGCTGGAGAGCTCGTCGCCGGCGAAGCCGGCCGGCGCCCAGCCCACGTGGGCGTAGCCGCAGGCCTGCGCCGCCGCCAGCGCGCGCGGCGTGGTGCGGCCGGCCGGCGCGCGCCAGATCGGGTCCAGGTGCTTGCCGGTCAGTTCGACGAAGCGCTGGTCGACGCGTTTGATTTCCTCGCAATACTGCGCCGGCGTCAAGGTCCGCAGCTTGCCGGCGTACTCGCCGAAGCCGGGCTTGACCTGCAGGGCGCCGCCGGCGCCATCCTTGACCAGCACGTCGTGGTCGAAGGTGTGGGAGCCGATCGCATGGCCCTCGGCCACGCGCGCCTTCCAGTAGGCTGCCCAGCTTGGGTCCAGCGAATAATCGCCGTTGACGGTTTTCTCGTTGGCCAGGAAGAAGGTGGCCTTGATCTGGTGGCGCTTGAGCGTGTCCGCGATCAGCGCGGCCTGCGACTGGCTGCCGGTGTCGAAGGTCAGGTAGATGGTGCCCTTGCAGGCGCTGTGGCGCAGCAGCGCCGCCTGCGGCTTGGCGCCTGTGGTGGCCGTGGCCGACGCGGCCGTCACGGCCGCCGCCGCGGGCGCCGACGATGCTGCCGGCGCCGCGGATTCTGCGGGCTCTGCCGGCGCGGCGGCCAGCGCGGCGGCGATGCCGGCGGCCTTGGCTTCGGCCGCGCGCCGCGCCGGGCCATTGAGGCTGCGCGCGTGGGCGTTGGCGGCGCGGGCGGCGTCGTTCAGATCGCGCGCGTCGCTGTTGGCCGCGCTGGCCGTCCGGGCGTTGTCGGCGGCCTGCGACGCAGGCGTAGCCGCCAGCGCCAGCATGGTCAGGGCGGCGGCGGCTTTCATTACATGCGCTGGGCGGAGTTGAAGAAGAACACGCCGTGCGGCGAGCGTCCCACCGGAATCAGCTTGCTGACCTTGCGGCTGGCCAGGTCGATCACGGCCACTTTCTTGATCCAGCGTAGCGTGACCCACATGGTCTTGCCGTCGGCGGTCACTTCCATGCAGTCCGGGCCGCCGGGCACATTGATCTGGCCGACGTTTTCCAGCGTCTTCTGGTCGATGATGTTGATCGAGTTCGACACCCGGTTCGACACGAAGATGTTGCGGCCGTCGCCGGCCGCGCGGAAGTTGTGCGCGCCCTGCCCGGTCTTGATGCGCTTGACGGTCTTCTGGGTTTTCCAGTCGATCACCTCGACGTAGTCGCTGCCCATGATGCCGACCAGCAGATACTTGTCGTCCGGCGTCATGGCGATACCGGCCGGCAGCTTACCGACCGACATGGTCCACTTCAGCGTCTGCGTGCTCAGGTCGATGGCGCTGACCTGGTCGCTGCCCTGCTGGGTGATGAACACCATGTTGCTGGCGGCGTTGAAGGCCATGTGGCTGGGCAGCTTGGCCAGCGGGATGCGCTTGGCCAGCGCCAGGCTGGCGCCGTCGTACTTGTACAGGTCGACGCGGTCCAGGCGCAGCGAGTTCGACACGAACCACTTCTGGTCCGGCGAGAAGCCGATCTGGTACGGGTCGAGGATGTCCTTGATGGTGCGCTGGATCTGCCCGCTCTTCGGATCGAGGAAGATCAGTTCGTTGCCCACCGAGCTGGCGACGATCAGGGACTTGTTGTCCGGGGTGGACATCAGGTGGTGCGGTTCTTTGCCGACCGGGAAAGTGGACAGGTCTTTGTAGGTTTCCTGGTCCAGCAGCTGCACGGTGGCGTCGCGCGAGTTGAGCACAACCACCACGTTCGCCTGCGCGCTGCCGAGGGCAGTGGCGGCGCAGACACAGGAAAGCACGATACGGCGGAAACTACGGAGCATGTAAAAATCGCTTGAAAGACCAAAACGTTTATTTTACGTGCAAACTGCGCCGTGACGAGACAAAAGCCGCAATTATTCCTGGTCGCGGACGCCCTGCTACAATTCGCGATTGTCTTTAACGTTCACATAGAAGGAAAATCATGTCCACCATCACCACCGACTCCGGCCTGCAATACATCGAACTGACCGTGGGCGAAGGCGACGTCGCCAAAGCCGGCCAGAACGTCACCGTGCACTACACCGGCTGGCTGCGCAACGACGACGGCACCAAGGGTCCGAAGTTCGACTCCAGCAAAGACCGCAACGATCCATTCGAATTCGCGCTGGGCGCCGGCATGGTCATCCGCGGCTGGGACGAAGGCGTGCAAGGCATGAAGGTCGGCGGCGTGCGCCAGCTGATCATCCCGGCCGACCTGGGCTACGGTTCGCGCGGCGCCGGCGGCGTGATCCCGCCGAACGCCACCCTGATTTTTGACGTGGAACTGCTGGGCGTTTAATCCCCGCCCGCTAGCGCTGCCAGTTGCGGCGTAAAGCCTCCAACTCCGCTCGCGTGTCGAGCATGCCGCCGACGATGCGCTGGTCGATCGCTTCCAGCAGCGCCGTCGGCATCTCGCTGCCGGCCATCCGGTAGCTGGCCGGCGCCGGCAACGGCCGCGCATTCTGCACCAACACCGGTATCCGCCATTCATCGCTGCTGCGGCAGGCAATCCCAACCAGATCCTGGCTCAGGCCCACCAGCGTAAAGCTGCGGCAATAGCCGCCCTCGTTCGACAGAAAACTCAAGCCCACCCGCACATCGCCCTCGGAGGGCGCGGCGCCGCCCATCTGCATGGTCAAGGCATGGTCCAGCCGGCCCTGCGCGATCAGCATGCCGTTGCGGCTGAAGACGGTGGTGGGCGCGGCGGCCGGTTCACCGAACCAGCCCGGCTGCCAGCGCGCCAGCCCGAACTTGCCGGCCGCCAGTCCCAGCACCATGACCAGCCCCAGCGCGCTCCATTCCAGCCAGCCCCACTGGCGCTTGGCGGCCTTGCGCGCGGCCAGCTGCTGCGCGGCGCGTTGCGCGCGCACGGCCGCCAGCTGCACCACGTTGGCGTGGCGCGGATGCGGCGCCTGGTCCGCGTAGCGCTCGTCGCGCGCGGCGCGCAGGCGCGCCACGCGGCGGCCGATGCTGCTGTCGCGGCGCATGGCCGATTCAACGGCGCGGCGGGTGGCGTCGTCCAGATCGCCGTCGGCGTAAGCAATCAGTGTCTCGTCTGAAAAGGTCATGATTCCCGTCCTGGATCGTTCCATCATAAACCTTTTTGCAGCGCGATGCGGCGCCGCGCGCACCGCGTAAGGCCAGTAAACACGGGGGTTTTATTGCACTGCAGCGTGGCGCGGCAGCTACTGCAAGGGCTACTTCGTACAGAAACCATTACATTTGACAATATTTATGCTAATCTGCGCGCTCTAATAACCAAGGAGGTAGTAATGAAAAAAGGCGAATTGATTGCAGAATTTGCGAAACGCACTGAAGTGTCCGCTGCTGCCGCCAACGGTGCAGTGAATACTCTGATCGCCATCATCACCGAGCGTCTGAAAAAAGGCGACACGGTAGGCATCACCGGCTTCGGCACCTTCTCCGTAGCGAAACGCGCTGCCCGTAAAGGCCGCAATCCTGCAACCGGCGAAGCGATCAAGATCGCCGCGTCGAAAACTCCAAAATTCTCGGCTGGCGCGACCCTGAAGTCGGCAGTCAACCCGACGAAGAAGAAGTAAGCGCAGGCTAGCATGCGGCGTTCGCGCCGCAGTGTCAGTGCCCGCGAGGGCACCGGAAACGGCGGCACATGCCAGGTCTTGCGACCGGCCTGTCCGCCGTTCTGTTTTTGAGGAGACCCTCTAGCGGTTTTGGCCGCGGCTGCGGGTATGATGGCGCGTACCCCATACCTACCGAGGAGAAGTGATGAGTTTAGAAGAGCAATTCGCGCAAGCCCAGCTCGATTCCAAGAACCTGCCTGAGCGCCCGGACAACATGACGCTGCTGAAGATCTACGCGCTGTTCAAGCAGGGTTCGGCGGGCGACGCCAGCGGCGACCGTCCCGGCATGACCGACTTCGTCGGCCGCGCCAAGTTCGACGCTTGGGCCGCCCTGAAAGGCACCTCGCTGGACGAGGCCAAGCAGCAGTACATCGACCTGATCGAAGGTCTCAAATAAGCAGAACCCGGCCTGAGCCGGGTTTTTTTATGCGGCGGAGAACACCCGGCGCATCTTGTCGGCCACCTTGGCCTCGATCTGCGACGAGAAGGCGCTGAACAGGAAGCCCAGCGCGATATGCAGCCTGGCCTGGTCGGGCATCAGGCTCAGCGATCCGCTGACGCCGCTGCGCTCGAAGCGCAACACATCGCCGTCCCAGGCGCATTCCAGTTCGAATTGTTCGGCCAGCTTGTCGGCCACTTGTTGGGCGGCCGCGCGGGCCTGCTCAGGCGCCAGGTGGTGCGCCTGGACGATGTTGATGTCAGCCATCCGGCATCCTCGGTCAATTAAGAAGGCGACATGATGCCAGTTGCGCCGCGGCCGCGCCAGCGCCGGCCGAAACTTGTTCGACATCAAATTGCTGTCGATCTCTTCCCTCCCATGCTCCCGGAACGCATTTGCTTATAGGTATTGTATATAAGCGCAGTTTGTGAGAAATAGCGAATTACCTTAAAATACAGTGCTTTGCTGAGGTTAGCCGGGCCATCCCACCGCCGCCGACGCCGCTGCACACCAACATTGATAGGACTGTTATGACTCACGTTGTCACCGAATCTTGCATCAGCTGCCGCTACACGGACTGCGTCGATGTTTGCCCGGTAGATTGTTTCCGCCAAGGCCCGAACTTCCTCGCCATCGATCCCGACGAGTGCATCGATTGCGCCGTGTGCGTGGCCGAATGCCCGGTCAACGCGATTTTCGCCGAGGAAGACGTGCCGGGCGACCAGCAGCAATTCATCAAGATCAACGTCGACCTGGCCCGCCACTGGCCGTCGATCACCAAGACCATTCCGCCCCTGCCGGAAGCGGAGCAGTTCAAGGACGTCAAGGAAAAGCTGCACCTGCTGGTACGCTAAGACCGCGCGTCTGGCCAGGCAGCCCAGGGCAGCGCCTTCCGCGGACGCTGGCAACAGCCGCCGCGCAGCCCAGTGTTGCCTAACCATTATCGAAATAACAGGAAACCACGTATGAATAGCACTGTCACTCCTCCTGGCGTCATCGAAGCCGATGCCGTCATCATCGGCGCCGGCCCGGTCGGCCTGTTCCAGGTCTTCGAACTCGGCCTGCTGGAAATCAAAGCCCACGTGATCGATTCGCTGGGCGCGGTGGGCGGACAGTGCGTGGAACTGTATCCCGACAAGCCGATCTACGACATCCCCGCCGTGCCCTCGTGCACCGGCCAGGAGCTGACCGACAACCTGCTCAAGCAGATCGAGCCGTTCGAGCCGACCTTCCACCTGGGCCAGGAAGTGACCCGCGTCGCGCGCCGCGACGACGGCCGCTTCGACGTCGAAACCAGCACCGGCACCCAGTTCATCACCAAGACCATCTTCATCGCGGCCGGCGTCGGCTCGTTCCAGGCGCGCACGCTGAAGGTGGACGGCATCGAAGTGTTCGAAGGCACGCAGCTGCACTACAAGGTCAAGGACCCTTCCCTGTTCGAAGGCAAGAACCTGGTCATCTGCGGCGGCGGCGACTCCGCGCTGGACTGGGCGCTGAACTTCGTCGGCAAGGCCGAATCGGTCGTATTGCTGCACCGCCGCGAAGACTTCCGCGCCGCGCCGGCGTCGGTCGCCAAGATGAAAGCCTTGTGCGATGAATACGAGATGCAGCTGATCATCGGCCAGGCCACCGGCTACGAAGCCGGCGACGACGGCAAGCTGTCGCAGCTGAAAGTAACCGGCGCCGACGGCGTCACCCGCCGCGTGCCGCTGGACATGCTGCTGGTGTTCTTCGGCCTGTCGCCGAAGCTCGGCCCGATCGCCGAATGGGGCCTGGACATCGAACGCCGCCAGCTGAAAGTGCAAAACACCGAGAAGTTCGAGACCAACGTGCCGGGCATCTTCGCGGTGGGCGACATCAACACCTATCCGGGCAAGAAAAAGCTGATCCTGTCGGGCTTCCACGAAGCCGCGCTGGCCGCCTTCGGCGCCGCGCCGTACATCTTCCCGGACAAGAAGATCCACATGCAATACACCACCACCTCGCCGAAGCTGCACAAGGTGCTGGGCGTCGAAACCCCGGTCTTCGACTAAGCATTGCTAGCAGTTGTCCTACACGAAAGCAGCGGAAACGCTGCTTTTTTTTTGGCCCGGCGGTATTATTATTTGACCATGCCAACATTGTGGATACTACGTAGGCTTGCCCGGCAGTATTTTGGAATGCTTTACGTCACGAACAAATATTCTATAATTTGGCTTATGATGTATGGTATTGGTGCATCGCACCAAGCTCTTGATCCCAGGAATACATATGCTCTACCACCTGCACGAAATGCAACGCTCGTTCCTGACCCCGCTGATGCAATGGGCAGACGCGTCGTCCAAGATGTTCACCAATCCGGTGTCGCCGCTGGCACACACGCCGTTTTCACAACGCATCGCCGCCGGTTACGAGTTGATGTACCGGCTGGGCAAGGATTACGAGAAGCCTGCGTTTGAAATCGACAGCACCGAAGTCAAGGGTGAAACGGTCGGCATCATCGAGCAGGTGGTGTCGCACAAGCCCTTCTGCCGCCTGATCCACTTCAAGAAAGACCTGGACGACAAGAAGATCAAGGCGCTCAAACAGCCGACCGTGCTGCTGGTGGCGCCGCTGTCGGGCCACCATTCGACGCTGCTGCGCGACACCGTGCGCGGCCTGTTGCACGACCACGACGTCTACATCACCGACTGGACCGACGCCCGCATGGTGCCGATGTCGGAAGGCGCGTTCCACCTGGACGACTACATTTTCTACGTGCAGGACTTCATCCGCCTGCTGGGCCCGGACGTGCACGTGATTTCGGTCTGCCAGCCGACCGTGCCGGTGCTGGCCGCGATCTCGCTGATGGCCACCGCCAAGGATCCGAAGCTGCCCAAGACCATGACCATGATGGGCGGCCCGATCGACCCGCGCCGCTCGCCGACGCAGGTCAACAACCTGGCCACCGAAAAGAAATTCTCGTGGTTTGAAAACACCGTGATCTACTCGGTGCCGCCCAACTATCCGGGCTTCGGCCGCAAGGTGTATCCGGGCTTCCTGCAGCACGCCGGATTCATCGCCATGAACCCGGGCCGCCACGCGCAGAGCCACCGCGAGTTCTACATGCACCTGGTCGAGGGCGACGACGAGCCGGCCGACAGCCACCGCAAGTTCTACGACGAATACAATGCCGTGCTGGACATGCCGGCCGAGTACTACCTGGACACCATCAAGACCGTGTTCCAGGACTTCGCGCTGCCCAAGGGCACGTGGACGGTCGGCGGCAAGCCGGTGCGTCCGCAGGACATCACCACGGTGGCGCTGTTCACCGTCGAGGGCGAGCTGGACGACATCTCCGGCGCCGGCCAGACCCAGGCCGCGCACGACCTGTGCAGCGGCATCCCGGCCGACATGCAACAGGACTTCGTGGCGCCGCAGGCCGGCCACTACGGCATCTTCTCCGGCCGCCGCTGGCGCGAAGTGGTGTGCCCGAAGATCACCGAGTTCATCAAAAAACACGGCTAAGGCCGGCACTCGAACCCATCCCCGCCCGCGCGGGGATTTTTTTTGTCCGGACAATTTACATCATGGCGTGATATATTTGGCGCTTTCGAACCCAGCGCCAACTCGGCGCCAACGCCATGCCCGCACGCCACCCGCCCCTCGACAAGGCCGACTTCGCCGCCCTGTCCGAATTCCGCTACCAGATGCGGCGCTTCGAGCGCTTCTCCGAGGACGTGGTGCAGGCCAAGGGCATCACGCCGCTGCAATACCTGCTGCTGCTGCACCTGAAGGGCTATCCCGGCCGCGACTGGGCCACCGTGGGCGAGCTCGCCGAGCGGCTGCAGGCCAAGCCGCACGGCGTGGTGGCGCTGGTGTCGCGCTGCGAGGCCGGCGGGCTGGTCGAGCGGCGAATCAGCGACACCGACCGCCGCCGGGTCGAAGTCCATTTGCTGCCGGACGGCGAGGCCATGCTCGGCCAGCTGGCCGAGCTGCACCGCGCCGAACTGCTGTCGCTCGACGGCGTGTTCACCATCCCCAAACTGGACCGGGACGATCATGCAGAATAACTACGACAAGCGCCGCGACTTCGACGGCAACGCCCGGCTGGTGCTGATCGCCGCCATCGCCGCCGTGGTCGGCGCGCTCAGCACGCTGACCGCCGACCTGCTGCTGCACGCGATCAGCTTCTTCACCAACCTGTTCTTCTACCAGCGGCTCTCGACCGTGGCGGTCTCGCCGGCCGCGCACACGCTGGGCGCCTGGGTGATCGCGGTGCCGGTGCTGGGCGGCCTGGTGATCGGCCTGATCGCGCGCTACGGGTCCGAACAGATCCGCGGCCACGGCATCCCGGAAGCGATCGAAGCGATCCTGTTCAAGAACAGCAGCATGTCGCCCAAGGTGGCCGTGCTCAAGCCGCTGGCGTCCGGCATCGCCATCGGCAGCGGCGGCCCGTTCGGCGCCGAGGGCCCGATCATCATGACCGGCGGCGCGCTCGGCTCGCTGATCGCCCAGCACTTCCACCTCAGCGGCGCCGAGCGCAAGGCCCTGCTGGTGGCCGGCGCCGTGGCCGGCATGACGGCCATCTTCGGCACGCCCATCGCCGCGCTGCTGCTGGCGCTGGAGCTGCTGCTGTTCGAACTGCGTCCGCGCAGCCTGGCGCCGGTGGCCGTGGCCTGCGCGGTGGCCGGCTTCCTGCGCCCGCTGCTGCTCGACAGCGGCCCGCTGTTCCCGCTGCAGACCCCGGAGCTGCCGCCGTCGGCGCTGCTGTCCTGCCTGATCGCCGGCGTGCTGTGCGGCGCGCTGGCCTGGCTGCTGTCGAGCGCGCTGTACCGCGTCGAGGACGGCTTCCACAAGCTGCCGCTGCACTGGATGTGGTGGCCCGCGCTGGGCGGGCTGGCGGTCGGCATCGGCGGCTATTTGCAGCCGCGCGCGCTGGGCGTCGGCTACGACGTCATCGGCGACCTGCTCAACAACCACCTGGCCGCCAGCGCCATCGCCGCGCTGCTGCTGGTCAAGGCCGTGATCTGGCTGCTGGCGCTGGGATCGGGCACCTCCGGCGGCGTGCTGGCGCCGCTGCTGATGCTGGGCGCCGGCCTGGGCGCGCTGCTCGGCCCCTACCTGCCCGGCCACGCGCCGGCCGTGTGGCCGCTGGTGTTCATGGCCGCCACGCTGGGCGGCATGATGCGCGCGCCGGTGATGGCGGTGGTGTTCGCCTTCGAGCTCACGCACGACATCAACGCCGTGCTGCCGGTGCTGGCCGCGTCCACCGTGGCCTACGCCTTCACGGTGATCACCATGCACCGCTCCATCCTGACCGAAAAGATCGCCCGCCGCGGCCACCACATCTACCGCGAATACGGCATCGATCCGATGGAGCGCCACAGCGTGGCCGAGGTGATGACGTCCGCACCCGACAGCATCGACGCGCAGCGCCCGGTCGCCGAGGTGCTGCACAGCCACTTCGGCGCGGCGCAGCGCCACCGCGCCTTCCCGGTCACGCGCGACGGCGCGCTGCTCGGCATGCTGGACCGCGCCGCGCTCGGCAGCGAGCGGGCAGCCGGCGCCGTCACCGTGGGCGAGCTGTTCGGCGTCAACGTGCCGATCTTCGCGCTGGCCGACGAAACCTGCCGCGCGCTGGCGACCCGGCTGGCCGTGCACCAGCTGGAACGGCTGCCGGTGGTCAGCGACGCGCACACGCGCCGGCTGATCGGCGTCGTCAGCCGCAGCGACTTGATCAAGCCGGCGCTGAGCCTGCACGCCGAAGAATTGGAACGGCAGACCGTGCGCCGCATGTGGCCGCCGAAAACACGCGCCGAATAAAAGGTTTTTTGGCGCCGGGCGGCGCAGATATCGGATAATGGCGTTTTAACGCAACGAGTTTCGCCGTGCAGCCCACCGCCCCCCTCACCCTCGCCGACCGCATCGAAAACGTCCTGCCGCAAACGCAGTGCACCAAGTGCGGCTATGACGGCTGCCGTCCGTACGCCGAAGCGATCGCCGCCGGCCAGGCCGGCATCAACCAGTGCCCGCCCGGCGGCGCGGAAGGCATCGCCAGGCTGTCGGCGGTCACCGGCTACCCGGTCATCCCGCTCAACCCCGTCAACGGCCTGGAGCGGCCGCGCGCGGTGGCCTACATCGACGAAGCGCTGTGCATCGGCTGCACGCTGTGCATCCAGGCCTGCCCGGTGGACGCCATCGTCGGCGCGGCCAAGCTGATGCACACGGTGGTGCCCGAGCTGTGCACCGGCTGCGACCTGTGCGTCAACCCCTGCCCGGTCGACTGCATCGTCATGTACCCGGTCACCGAGACCACCGGCTGGGACGCCTGGCGCCAGGCCGACGCCGACGCCGCGCGCGAACGGCACGACTTCCGCGCCATGCGTCTGCGGCGCGAGCGCGACGAGAACGACGCCCGCCTGGCCGCCAAGGCGGTGGCCAAGATGGCGGCGGTGCACGCGCTCGATCCGGCCGACGCCGCCGGCGAGGCGGAGAAGGAACGCAAGCGCGCCATCATCGCCGCCGCGATGGAGCGGGCGCGCCTGAAAAAGGAACAAGACAAACAACAATGAATCAAGCCAAACGCTACGAAATGTTCGTGCGCTTCCGCGCAGCCAATCCCAAGCCTGAAACCGAACTGGAATACACGACGCCGTTTGAACTGCTGATCGCCGTGCTGTTGTCGGCGCAGGCCACCGACGTCGGCGTCAACAAGGCCACGCGCAAGCTGTACCCGGTGGCCAACACGCCGCAGGCGATACTGGACCTGGGTGAAGAGGAACTGAAGACCTACATCCAGACCATCGGCCTGTACAAGACCAAGGCCAAGAACGTCATCGCGACGTGCAGGATGCTGGTGGAGCTGCATGGCGGCGAGGTGCCGCGCGACCGCGAGTCGCTGGAGGCCCTGCCGGGCGTGGGCCGCAAGACCGCCAACGTGGTGATGAACACCGCCTTCGGCGAGCCGACGATGGCGGTGGACACGCACATCTTCCGCGTTGCCAACCGCACCGGCCTGGCGCCGGGCAAGAACGTCGACATCGTCGAACAGAAGCTGCTGAAGTTCGTGCCGAAGGAATTTCTGCAGGACGCCCACCACTGGCTGATCCTGCACGGCCGCTACACCTGCAAGGCGCGCAAGCCCGAATGCTGGAACTGCATGCAGCAAGACCTGTGCGACTACCGCAGCAAAACCCCCGCCCCCGACGGCCTCTAAAAGGTGGGGTCAAGTCTGACATTCGGACACGAGCTCTGCCGTAGCGCGCGCACTACGGCAGAGCTCGTGTCCGAATGTCAGACTTGACCCCAATTTTATTTAGACCAGCACCAGGTTGTCGCGGTGGATCAGCTCCTGGCCTTCGACGAAGCCGAGGATGGCTTCGATCTCGCTCGACGGCTTGCGCATGATGCGGCGCGTTTCGGCGCTGGTGTAGTTCGACAGCCCACGCGCCACCGGCGCGCCGTCCGCGCCGACGCAGGTGATCACCGCGCCGCGCCCGAACTCGCCCTTCACCCCCACCACGCCGATCGGCAGCAGCGACTTGCCTTCCTTGCTCAGCTTCTGCACCGCGCCCGCGTCCAGCACCACCTGGCCCGCCGTGTGCAGATGATCGGCCATCCACTGCTTGCGCGCCGTCAGGTGGCCGGTCTGCGCGGCCAGCTCCGTGCCGATGGCCTCGCCGCCGGCCAGACGCTCCAGCACGTCGTGCTCGCGGCCGTAGGCGATCACCGTGTGTGCGCCCGACTTGGCGGCGCGCTTGGCGGCCAGGATCTTGGTCAGCATGCCGCCGCGCCCCAAGCTGCTGCCGGCGCCGCCGGCCATCGCCTCCAGCGCCAGGTCGCCGGCGCGGCCCTGCTGGATCAGCACGGCCGACGGGTCCTTGCGCGGATCGGCGCTGTACAGGCCTTGCTGGTCGGTCAGGATGATCAGCGCGTCGGCCTCGATCAGGTTGGCCACCAGCGCGCCCAGCGTGTCGTTGTCGCCGAACTTGATCTCGTCGGTGACGACGGTGTCGTTCTCGTTGATGATCGGTACCACGCCCAGGCGCAGCAAGGTGGTCAGCGTCGAGCGCGCGTTCAGGTAGCGTTCGCGGTCGGCCAGGTCGGCGTGGGTCAGCAGCACTTGCGCCGTGCCCAGCTGGTGCGCGCGGAAGCTGGTCTCGTAGATCTGCGCCAGGCCCATCTGGCCGACCGCCGCGCAGGCCTGCAATTCGTGGATGTCGGTGGGACGCTGCTCAAAGCCCAGCCGCAGCATGCCCTCGGCGATGGCGCCGGACGACACCAGCACCACTTCCTTGCCCAGGGCGCGCAAGGCGGCGATCTGCGCGGCCCAGCGCGCGATGGCGGCGTGATCCAGCCCGCGTCCGTCGTTGGTGACCAGCGACGAGCCGACCTTGATGATGATGCGGGTGGCTTTTTGGATGACAGAATTCATGGGGACGACAATTCTCAAAACAAGCGGATGAAAGAAGGTTCAATGCTGTGATTTGGCGGGCGGTTTGCCCGGCTTTGCCGATAACGGTCGCCGCCCCGAGGTGACGGGACGGGCGCCGAGATGGAAAGGCATAATCAGCTGATAACAGATTATGCCGGTAATGCAGAGGATACGTCGAGGATTAGTCGAGGATCTTGAAACGGGGATCGTCCGGATCGATGGACGAGATGCCGCGCGCCTCTTCCGTCATCTGGGTTTCTTCCGCGCGCTGCTCGCTGTGGCGCTTCGCTTCCAGGTGCTTCTGGATGGCGTTGACCAGCTCCTGCGTGCCGTCGTGGCTCAGCGCGGAGATCTCGAACACCGGGCCCTTGAAGCCGAACTTCTTGACGAAGTCCTTGACGCGCTTGACGCGCTCTTCTTCCGGCACCATGTCCAGCTTGTTCAACACCAGCCAGCGCGGCTTGTCCACCAGCGCCTCGTCGTACTTCTTCAGTTCGTTGACCAGGGCCTTGGCTTCCTTGACCGGATCGACGTTGGTCTCGAACGGCGCCAGGTCGACGATGTGCAGCAGCAGGCCGGTGCGCTGCAGATGGCGCAGGAACTGGTGGCCCAGGCCGGCGCCTTCGGAAGCGCCTTCGATCAAGCCGGGAATGTCGGCGATCACAAAGCTCTTCTCGTGCGACACGCGGACCACGCCCAGGTTGGGGTGCAGCGTTGTGAACGGGTAGTCGGCGATCTTCGGGCGCGCGTTCGACACGGCCGAAATAAAGGTCGACTTGCCGGCGTTCGGCATGCCCAGCAGGCCGACGTCGGCCAGCACCTTCAGTTCCAGGCGGATCTCGCGGCGTTCGCCTTCCTTGCCTTCGGTCTTTTGACGCGGGGCGCGGTTGGTCGAGGTCTTGAAGTGGATGTTGCCCCAGCCGCCCTCGCCGCCCTTGGCCAGCAGTTCCATCTGGCCGTGCTCGGTCAGATCGGCCAGGATTTCGCCGGAGGCGTCGTCGATGATCAGCGTGCCGACCGGCATGCGCAGGTGGATGTCGTCCGCGCCCTTGCCGTAGCAATCGGCGCCGCGGCCTGGCTCGCCGTCTTTACCGCGGTGCATCTTGGAGAAGCGGAAATCGACCAAGGTGTTGATGTTACGGTCCGCTACGGCCCAGATCGAGCCACCCTTGCCGCCGTCGCCGCCGTCAGGGCCGCCGAACGGGCGGAATTTTTCGCGGCAAAAGGAGGCGCAACCATTGCCGCCGTCACCACCGATTACTTCAATTTTTGCTTCGTCGATAAACTTCATGATGTACCGCCATAAAACTAAAAAGGCTCTACCGTGGGCAGAGCCTTTCGATTGAAGGCTTGCGCCTTACAAAACAGCCCGTGCGGCTAGCGCACCAGGCCGGTAGCGTTATTTACGCTGGAACGACGGTCACGAATTGCTTCGAACCTTCGCCCTTGACTACGAACTTGACCTTGCCGTCCACCAGAGCGAACAGGGTGTGGTCTTTGCCCATGCCAACACCTTCGCCGGCGCGCACTGGCGTGCCGCGTTGACGAATGATGATGCCACCAGCATTGATCGATTGACCGCCATAAACCTTAACGCCCAGGCGTTTTGATTCTGAGTCACGACCGTTTCGCGTTGTGCCGCCGCCTTTTTTGTGTGCCATTTAAGACTCCTTGGATACTAATTCTCGGGCAAACGGCGATTAGCCGTTGATCGATACGATTTGGATTTCGGTGTAATTTTGGCGATGGCCTTGATGCTTCTGGTAGTGCTTACGACGACGCATCTTGAAAATCTTCACTTTATCGTGACGACCGTGTGCCACAACAGTAACCAGTACCTTTGCACCCTCAACCAGAGGAGCACCAAATTTGATGCTCTCGCCTTCGCCAACGGCGAGGACCTGATCGATGGTGAGTTCGGAACCAATGTCTGCCGGTATCTGTTCTACTTTAAGTTTTTCGCCAGCGACAACTTTGTATTGTTTGCCACCGGTTTTTATGACCGCGTACATGATTTGAAACCTCATCAAATGTTAAGAAAATTCCGTCCGGCGCCGGCACAACTGCATGCATGGAAACCGGGGAACCGCTGATTATACATGGGATGGGATTTCGCGTCAAAAACTATTCACAAATGCCGGCGGGCGTGGTATGTCGACAATTTTGCGGCCGTCTTCGCGTTACATATTTGGCAAACATGTTGCCTGGAACAGGGGTCTATGCCCCTGTCGGCGGGGGCATGACGTATAATCGCGGCACCAATAGTCTACCGCACAGGTTCGCCTTGTCTGCCGCTACCCAAAACGCCACTCAAAACAACATCGCCCACACGATCGCCGCCGACATGGACGCGGTCAACACGGTGATCCGCCAGAAACTGCATTCCGAGGTCAGCCTCGTCAATCAGATTGCTGAATACATCATCAGCGCCGGCGGCAAACGCATCCGGCCGGTGCTGGTCCTGCTGGTGGCCAACGCTTATTCCTACCAGGGCGCCGCGCACCACGAGCTGGCTGCGGTGGTGGAATTCATCCACACCGCAACCCTGCTGCACGACGACGTGGTCGACGAATCGTCGCTGCGCCGCGGCCGCGCCACCGCCAACGCCCTGTTCGGCAACGCCGCCTCGGTGCTGGTGGGCGACTTCCTGTACTCGCGCGCCTTCCAGATGATGGTCGGCCTGAACAATATGCGCGTGATGCAGATCCTGTCCGACGCCACCAACGTCATCGCCGAGGGCGAAGTGCTGCAGCTGCTGAACATGCACGATCCGGACGTGAGCCAGGAACGCTATCTGCAGGTGATCCGCTCCAAGACCGCCAAGCTGTTCGAAGCGGCGGCCGAGCTGGGTGCGCTGATCTCCGGTTGCAACGACACGCAGATCGAGGCGGCCGGCGAATACGGCCGCTCGCTGGGCACGGCCTTCCAGCTGATCGACGACGTGCTGGACTACGCCGGCGACGCCAACGAGATCGGCAAGAACGTCGGCGACGACCTGCGCGAAGGCAAGCCGACCTTGCCGCTGATCTACCTGATGGAAAACGGCACGCCGGAACAGCGCGAGCTGGTGCGCAGCTGCATCGAACAGGGCGACGAGCAGCACTTCGACACCATCCTGGCCGCGATCACCACCAGCGGCGCGCTGGACTACACGCGCCAGCAGGCCGTGACGGCGGCCGAACGCGCCGCCGCCGCGATCGCCGACCTGCCCGACAGCGTCTACAAGGAATCGCTGCTGCAGCTGGCCCACTTCTCGGTCAACCGCACGCACTAAACGACAACGGCGCCTCGGGCGCCGTTGTTGTTTGCGCCGGACGTCAAATCCCAGCCGTCCGGCATCGCACGCATCATTACAACAGTTCCAGCACCAGCTCGGACGGACGGCACAGGCGCACGCCCTTGTCGGTCACCACGAACGGGCGGTTGATCAGGATGGGATGGGCCATCATCGCGTCCAGCAGCGCGTCGTCCGACAGCGAGGCGTCGGCCAGGCCGAGCTCCTCATACAAGTCGCCCTTGTCGCGCATCGCGGCGCGCGCGGTCAGGCCGGCCTTGGCGATCATCGCCTTCAAGGCCTCGCGCGACGGCGGGTTCTTGACGTAGTCGACGATCTCCGGCTCGACGCCGGTGGCGCGTATCGCCTCCAGCGTCTTGCGCGAGGTGCCGCAGGCGTTGTTGTGATAAATCGTGATGCTCATGATGCTGCCTTTGCGTGTCAATTCAAAGGCAGCATTATCGCTTAAAACTTCGCCGCCACGCTCACGCCTATGCTGCGCGGCGCCAGCCGGTAGCCCTGCACAATGGACGCCACCTGCGGATGCTGGATCACAGTGTCCGTGTCGAAGGCGTTCTTGACGAACACGCTGACGTTGTAGCGGTCGAAGGACATGCCGGCGCTGAAGTCGGTGCTGTGGTAGGCCGGACGGTTGTAGTCGGTCTGGTCGGGATTGAGCGAACCCTTGCTGGCGCCCACCCACTGCATGCCGCCCATCACGTAGGCGCTCTTGTCGCCGAAGGCCGCGAAGTTGTAGGTCGCATTGATGGCCGCGTTATATTTCGGCACGCCCTGCACCTGCGCGCCGGCCACCGCGCCCACCACGCCGTTGCGCGAGCCCTCGTCGTTCGACAGCTCGGCCTTCACATAGCCGGCCGAGGCGGTCAGCGTCAGGCCGGAAACCGGCTTGGCCTTGATGTCGAACTCGAAGCCCTTGCTGGTGGCGTCGCCCGCGTTGGCGTTGTAGGTGTAGGCGCAGGTCGGCAGGTACACGCCCTGCTGGATGTTCTTCCACTTCACGTAGAACACGTCGGCGTTGACCGACACGCGGTTGTTGAGGAAGCGCGACTTGCTGCCCACCTCGTAGCTCCACAGGCTGTCGGCCGAATACGAATCCGGTCCCTTGCTCAGGCCGTTCGCCGCCAGATCCTGCGCGCAGGTGGTGGGCGGCACATAGATGTTGTTGCCGCCCAGGCGGAAGCCCTTGGCCACACTGGTGTAGACCGTGTTGGTCGGATTGACTTCCCACGTCAGCGCGTACTTCGGCGTGAACGCCTTCGACGACGAGGCCGCGCTGCTGTTGTTGCCGGCGCCGGCCAGGTAGTTGCCGTTGCGCTGGTCCAGCGTCGAGTCGGCCTTCAGGTAGCGCGCGCCCACGGTGGCGTGCACGGTCGGCGTGAAGTAGTAGTTGGCCTCGCCGAAGACCGAGCTCTGCTTCTCACGGAAGTGGAAGGCGCCGGCGAACGAGTTATCGTTCGGGAACTGGCCGGGGCGCGCGCCCGGCAGCAGGTCCGGATCGGCGATGTCGAAGCCGAAGCTCTTGAAGGTGTCGGTCACGCCGAAGATCGGATCGTTCTCGATGATGTTGGTATGCTGGTTGGAGAAGTAGGTGCCGGCCAGCCAGGTCCACGGCGACACGTTCGCGTCGTAGGGATGCGAGGCGAGACGGAACTCCTGCGACACCTGGCGCACCTGGTTGTTCAGGTAGACCGCCGACGGCAGGCCGGCGATGGCCGCGATCAGTTCGGGCGGCGCCTTGCCGCCGTCATCGGTCGAGGTCAGGAAGGTCGACAGCGAATAGCTGTTGTAGGCCGAGCCGTTCTGCGTGCGGTCGAACTTGCGCTCGAAGTAGCTGGTGGCCGAGGTCAGGTCCATCGTGCCCATGTCCCAGTTGACGGTCACGCTGGGCGTGAGCAGCGTATCCTTGGACGGCTCGCGCACCTGCTTCTGCGCCTGGTAGTAAGGCCGGTCCAGGTTGAAGGCCGCGATGTCCTTGGCGTCCACCTTCTGGTAGTAGACCGACGGCGTGACGGTCACCGAGCGGATCGGCTTCCACTTCAACGCCACGCGCAGCTCCTGGTCGCTGAGCTTGTTGATGTCGTGGGCCAGCACATTGCCGTCGCCGTCGACCTGGTTGATGTAGCCGCCCGTGTGCTGGGCCTGCACGCCGATGCGCAGCGCCAGCTCGTCCTTGATCAGCGGGAAGTTGGCCACCATATTGGCCGCGTAGTTGCCGCTGCCGCCCTTGGTGTTGGACAGCTCGCCATAGGTGGTGAACTCGCGCTCCTTCAAGTCCGGCTCGTTCGGCACGAACTTGATGGTGCCGCCCATCGAACTGGCGCCGTACAACGTGGCCTGCGGGCCGCGCAGCACCTCGACGCGGTCGATGTCGAAGAACTTGGGCTCCACCGTGCCCATGGTGTAGACGTTGCCGACCGTGATGGAGACATCGCCCAGGTAGATGCCGACGGTGGCCGCGCCGGCCGTCGAGCTGATGCCGCGGATCTCGATGTTCTCGGTGCCGGGACCGGCGCCGCCGTTGCCGCTGGCGGCGGTGAAGGAGATGTTGGGCACCACGCGGGTCAGGTCGGTGAAGTCGTTGACGTGTTCGGCCTGCAGCTGGGTGCCGGTGACGGCGGTGATGCTCATCGCCACCTTGGCCGGATCTTCCTTGCGCTTCTGCGCCGTCACCTTGACCACTTCGATCTCGTCGGACGGCTTGGTTTGCGCCCAAGCCGGGCCAGCCATCGCCACCATCGCCGCAGCGACCGCGCTGCACATCAATTTTTGCCGTGTTTTCATGCCAGACCTTCCCTTGTCAGTGAGGGCGCCGCCCCAAATTAATGCGTATTGGTATATTTAACCATATTAATCATCTTGATCTTTTTGCAAAGCAAGAAACCTGCCATTCCCGGGGCGGGCGTTGGCATTTAGTCACACATTGGGAGGTCAGGCGGGGAAGCGGCAGTTGAAAAAACCGCAAAATCCTGATGTAATTAGGATGTAATCGGGGTGTGGCTCAGCCTGGTAGAGCGCTGCGTTCGGGACGCAGAGGCCGGAGGTTCGAATCCTCTCACCCCGACCAGGCCCTTACGATTGTTCAGCGCAAGGCCAACTGGCGACTTCCGCCGTGCCCAGGGCGGCCGGTGGTGCGGAACGCGCTGACGGCCTTGCTCAAGCGAGTGGCCTCGTCCTGCATGCTCATCGCGGCGGCGGACGCCTCCTCGACCATGGCCGCGTTCATGCGGGTCGAGTTGTCCATCTCGGCAATGACCTGGTTGATACTGCTTAGACCGGTAGTCTGCTCGCGCGTGGCGGCCGTAATTTCGGTCATGATCTGCGCCACTTCCTTGATCGACTTGACGATGTCGGTCATGGTTTCGCCGGCGTCGTCGACCAGCTTGCTGCCGGTGTTGACCTTCTCGACCGAATCACTGATCAACACGCTGATTTCCTTGGCCGCCGCCGCCGAGCGCTGGGCCAGGTTGCGCACCTCGGATGCGACCACCGCAAAGCCCCGGCCCTGCTCGCCGGCGCGCGCCGCCTCCACCGCCGCGTTCAGCGCCAGGATGTTGGTCTGGAAAGCGATGCCGTCGATGATGGCCGTGATTTCCGAAATGCGTTGCGAACCCTGCTTGATCTCCGCCATCGTCGCGACCGCTTGACTGACGACGGTGCCGCCCTTGGTCGCCAACGTGGTGGCGCCCAGCGCCAGCTTGTTGGCCTGGCCGGCGTTGTCGGCGTTGTGGGCCACGGTGGCGGTCAGCTCTTCCATCGAACTGGCCGTCTCCTCGATGCTGGCGGCCTGCGATTCGGTGCGGGTGGACAGGTCGGCATTGCCCTGGGCGATCTCGCCGGAGGCGCTGTTGATCGTGTCGGCGCTTTGTATGACTTCCGTGATGAGGCCGCGCAGCGAGGCGTTCATTTCGCTCAAGGCCTGCAGCAACTGGCCTGCCTCGTCGCGTGAATCGACGGTGACATCGGCCGTCAGATCGCCCTTGGCCACGCGGCGCGCCACGCTGATCGCGTAGTGCAGCGGGCCGACGATGCTGCTCTTGAGCGCAGCGCCGCACACCACCACCAGCAGCGACAGGAACACGGTCAGCGCCAGTTGCAGGCTGAAGCTCATGGTGGCGGCGGCGTCGATGTCTTTCGCGCTCTGGTCGATCTGCTCGCGCTCGAAGGCCACCAGGTCGCGCAGGCGCTGCTGGTAGACATCCGCCGCGGGCATGAACTTGCTTGTCAGCACGCCGCTGGCGGTCTCATCATCGTTGGCGGCCTTGGCCTTGGTGACGCTGGCCTTGTACACATTGTAGGTGTCGCGCGCGTCGCTGATGCCCTTGAGCAGCGCGGTCTCCTTCTCCGAGGTCAGCAACACGCCAACCTTCTTCAGCGTTTCACCCGCGTCCTTGGTGCCCTGGGCCGAATCGGCGGCGAAGAAGTCCACCAGCGCGTTGTCGCTGCTCTTGGCGATGGCCAGCGTGCGGCGCGCGCCGGCAAAGATGATGCGGTACCAGTCGCTGACCAGGCGCTCCTTGGCCAGCGACATCTCCAGCAATTCCTTGGTCGACGCGCGCATCTTGCTCAACTGCCACAGGCCAACGCCCGTCGTCAGACTGGAAACGACCAGCACGATGCCGAAGACGATGGTAATTTTCTTACCGATATTGGCGTTTTTCATGAAAACCATGTGGGTACATCCTGAAGAAGAAGGTGGGGCAGTGGCCAGCCGTGCACAGCGGTAAAGCGGGAGAATACGCTCAATATTTCCGGATGGCAATATACTTTTGGTAGATATATTATTTCAGCGTTGAAACAAATTAGATGGAAAATATAGTGTCCAGGCAGAAATTTATACCGTAGGATATGAGTCTTTCAGAATTTCACGAACGGACGCCACACCATGAGCGACACCAGCGATCAGTCACCTCGTCGTGACTTTTTGTTACGTTCCCTGGCCGGCGCAGTCACCGCCGCCACCCTGCCTTTGCCCGCCGCCGCAGCCAGCCCGGCTTCGGCGTCGGCTGCGGCGGCGGTCGAGACGCCGCCCGGCTACCTGTGGCTACGCCCGGACGAGCAAGCCTTTGTCGAAGCGCTGGTCAATCACATGTGCCCGGCCGATCCCTTGACGCCGAACGGCGTAGACATGGGCCTGAACATCTTTTACGACCGCGCGCTGGGCGGCAACTGGGGCCAGGGCGACCGCCTTTACCTGCAGGGACCGTTCAAGAACGGCACCGCCAACCAGGGCTACCAGCTGGGCATGACGCCGGCGCAGCTGTTCCGCACCGGCTCCGAGGGCCTGGCCAGCTACTGCGCCGCGACCTACAACAAACCGTTCGACCGGCTGCCTGCCGATGCCAAGGAAGCCGTACTCAAGGGTCTGCAAGGCGGCAAGATCGAACTGCCCAACGGCGTGCCGGCCGCCACCTATTTCGCGCAACTGCTGCAAATGTTTTACGAAGCGATGTTTGCCGATCCCATTTACGGCGGCAACAAGAACAAGCTGGGCTGGAAGATGGTCGGCTACCCGGGCGTCAACACGGCGAACAAGGTCAACATCGTCAAGTTCTCCAACAAACCGTACCGGCCCGAGCCGGCCAGCATCGCCGACTTGAGCTGATAGGAACACCGATGAAGAGATACAAGGAAGTGGATGTGGTGCTGGTCGGCGGCGGCTGGACGGGCGGCATCCTGGGCAAGGAGTTCTCCGAGGCCGGCATGACCGTGGTCTGCCTGGAACGCGGCGGCCCGCACACACCGGACGATTTCAGCGTGCCGCGCATGCGCGACGAACTGGCCGTCGGCCAGCGCATGTCGATGATGGTCAACACGACCGACAATACGGAGACCGTGCGCAACAAGCGCTCGGAAACCGCGCTCCCCTATCGCCGGCTCGGCTCCTACTTGATGGGCACCGGCGTCGGCGGCGCCAGCACACACTGGAACGGCCATACCTGGCGCTGGAACGACAACGATTTCAAGATCCGCAGCAACTACGAAGCCAGGTACGGCAAGAAGTACATCCCGGAAGACATGACGATCCAGGACTGGGGCGTGACCTACCAGGAGCTGGAAAAGTATTACGACAAGTTCGAGAAGGTGGCCGGGATCTCGGCCAAGGCCGGCAACATCAAGGGCCGCAAGATCGCCGGCGGCAATGTGTTCGAGGCGCCGCGCAGCAACGAGTATCCGATGCCGCCGCTGATCTACGGCCACGCGGGTGAGCTGTTCGCGGAATCGGCCACCAGGATGGGCTACCATCCGTTCCCACGCCCCACCGCCAACGCGTCGGTGCCGTACACCAATCCGGACGGTGTCAAGTTCGGCGAATGCCAATACTGCGGTCACTGCGAACGCTTCGGCTGCGAGGCCAACGCCAAGGGCGGCGCGCAAATGACGGTGATCCCGGCGGCGCTGCGGCAAAACACCTTCGAGCTGCGCACCTATTCGTGGGTGACCAAAGTCGAGCGCGACGCATCGGGCAAGAAGGCCACCGGCGTCACCTACACCAACACCGTCACCGGCGAGGAATGCTTCCAGCCGGCCAAGCTGGTGGTGCTCTGCGCGTTCGGCTTGAACAACGTCCACCTGATGATGTTGTCGGGCATAGGCGAGATCTACGATCCCGCGTCCGGCCAGGGCCTGCTGGGCAAGAACTACTGCTACCAGACCGGCAGTGCCGCGATGCTGTTCTTCGAGGACCGCTATTTTCATCCGTACATGGCGACCGCCGGCATCGGCGCCATCATGGACGATTTCCACGGCAACTGGGACTTCGACCGCGCGCCGTTCGGCTTTGTCGGCGGCTCGACCGTCGGCACGGCCATGTACGGCGGCCGTCCCATCCAGTGGCATCCGACGCCGGGCGGCGTGCCGGCCTGGGGCAGCGCATGGAAGCAGGAAACGGCCAAGTGGTACGACCGCAGCATGAACATCACCGCCACCGGCACCGTGATGCCGAACCGCGGCAATTTCCTCGATCTCGATCCGACCTACCGCAACCGCTTCGGCGCGCCGCTGATGCGCATGACCTTCGATTACCAGGACAACGAGCGCAAGATATCGGCGCACTCGGCCGACATCATCAACCGCATCGCCGCCTCGCTCAATCCGACGCACCTGAGCAAGGCCACCGAACGCAAGTCGTGGAGCAGCGTGCCCTACCAGAGCACGCACAACACCGGCGGGACCATCATGGGCACCCATCCGGGCAATTCGGTGACCAATAAATACGGGCAGGTGTGGGAGGTCGACAACCTGTTCATCATGGGCGCGTCGCTGTTCCCGCACAACTCGGCCTACAACCCGACCGGCCCGGTGGCGGCCATCGCCTACATGGCGGCCGACATCATCAAGAACGTCTATGTCAAGAGCCCTGGGAAACTGATCCATGCATAAATCACTGATTGCCGGACTGCTGTGCCTGACCGCCCTCGGCAGCGTCCATGCCGAAGACCTGGGCAAGAAAGCCTTCGAACAATGCATCGCCTGTCATTCGCTGAAGGCCGGCGAGAACGGGGTCGGCCCGACCCTGCACGGCCTGCTGGGCAGCACGGCCGGCATGGTCGAGGGCTTCCGCTTTTCCGGGCCGATGAAGCGCAGCGGCATAGTCTGGGACGAGAAGAACCTGGCCGAGTTCCTGCGCAATCCGCAGGCCGTGGTGCCCAACACCCGCATGCCGTTTTCCGGCATGAGCGATGAGGCCGCACTAAAAGCGCTGGTGGGCTACCTGGCTGCGGCGACCAAATAAGCTGGTCATGGCGCGCCCGCCCTCCAGGCGCTCAGCTCACCAAATGGTCAATCAAGGCGCGCACTTTTTTCGGCAAGTGGCGCGTCGGCGGATAGACCGCGTAGATCATCCGCTCGGCGTAGGCGCCGCTCAGCGTCCAGTCGGCGAACAGGCGCACCAGCGCGCCCGAGGCCACGCCCGGGGCGGCGATAAAGTCCGGCACGATGCCGATGCCAACCCCGCCTTCCACCACGGCGAGCCGCGCCATGCTGCTGTTGACCTTGAGCGGGCCGTCGATCTCCACCACCAGCTCCTCGCCAGCGCGGCGCATGCCCAGCTGGCCGCGCAGTGCGCCGAATCCCAGGTGGATGCAGCGGTGGGCCGCCAGCTGCTGCGGCCGATCCGGCGTGCCGTGCTGGCGCAGATAGGCCGGCGTGGCGACGATCACATACGCCATGGCGCGCAGCGGCCGCGCCACCATGCCCGGCGCCAGCGTCCCCGGCACCGCCACGCGGATCGCCAGGTCCATCCCCTCCTCCACCAGATCCACCAGCCGGTCGCTCAATTCGATTTCGATTTTCACGTCCGGCCACTGGATCAAGAACGAGGACAATTGGCGCGCCAGCCAGATGTCGCCGTACACCATCGGCGCGGTGATGCGCAGGGTGCCGGTGGGATGGCTGGCGTAGCGCCCGGCCTGGGCTTCGATATCGCGTGCCGCGTTGACGATGCGGGCGCAATCGGCGTACACCTCGGCGCCCGGCTCGGTCAGCGACAGCGAGCGCGTGGTGCGGTTGAGCAGACGCACGCCCAGATGCGCCTCCAGCCGGCCGACGCAACGGCTGACCGCCGACGCGGTCATGCCCAGCTGCCGCCCGGCCGCCGCGAAGCCGCTGTGGTCGACGACTTTGGCAAACACCACCATTTCAGGAAGCAGTTTCACGGTCGATTGATGAATATTGGGAAGTAGTGCATGTCCATGGACGCCGATTGTTACCCGGCGCGAATGATTCTAACATTAACTTACTGACATCTCACAAGGATCACACCATGGTCACGATCTACCTCCGCTACGTCATCGATCCCTACAAGCTGGCCGAGTTCGAGCACTACGGCAAGCTGTGGATTCCCCTGGTCAATCGCATGGGCGGCCAGCACCACGGCTACTTCATGCCGTCCGAAGGCGCGAACAATATCGCGCTGGCCCTGTTCAGCTTCCCGACGCTGGCCGCGTATGAACAATACCGCAGCGCCAGCCAGAGCGATGCCGAGTGCCAGGCGGCCTTCCGCTACGCCGACGACACCCGCTGCATCGTCAGCTACGAGCGCAGTTTTTTCAGGCCGGTATTGGAGGGATCGTCACCGGAGAACGCGCCATGAAATGGATAGCCTTAATCCGCAAGATACTCAGGCTGACGCAGGCAACGCCGGCCAGCCCGCACCAGCCCGGCACCCGCCCCAGGCTGGTCAACTTGCGCTAACGCGCTGCGGCCTTCCCCAATTCACATAAAACTAGTTACACTAAGTTTTCCACATGGAATTCTTCGAGAAAGGGGGGAGGAATGTACGTAAAGAAATCAGCACCTTCAACGTCGGCGTTCGTTAATAGCGCCGTGCTGGCCCTGGGCCTGTTCTGTTCCGGTCTGGCCGCGGCGGACGAGCATGCCCCGGTCGCGGCCCCGAAGATCTCGGTGGGCGATAGCTGGACCTACCAGCTCACCGATCTCTGGAAGAATGAGCCCGGCGATCTGAACCGCACGGAAGTCACCGTTGTCAACGAAAGCGATATCCTGGCCGACATCAAGCACGCGGCCACCGGAGCGCTGGTTGCTCAAACGCGCTTCACCCGGGAAATGAATCCGTTCGACCTCGGCAAGACGCACCTCGATCAAGCCTTGGTCCGCTACGCTTTTCCACTCGAAGTGGGGAAGGAATGGAAAAGCACCGCCAGCGGGGACAATGCAGCGGCCGGCAAGCGCTGGCGTTACCAGTTCGAGGGCAAGGTCGTGGGCTGGGAAAAGGTCAAAGTGCCAGCCGGCGAATTCGATGCGTTGAAGATCGCTTTGGTGGGGTATTTCCAGGGAGAGCAAGTAAGCCGTCGTGGCGGTAGCGGGCAGTTGAACGAAACCGTGTGGTATGCGCCGGCCGTCAACAACTACGTCAAGCTGGAGTACAACGACACGAACTTGCAAGGCCATCCCCACAACCGGCACCTTTGGGAACTGACGGACTACGCCAGAAAATAAGGCCCAGCCGCCATTGAAATGAAATGGAGCGCCCTCCCCGTTATGACGCGGGCGCCTTCCAATACCGGTCGATCCACTCCCCGTGCGTCGGCATCGACGCGACCGCGTGCGCCAGCGTCGCGCGCATGTCCTCGACGTAGCCGGCCAGCTTGTCCTCCGGCATATCGTCGACGATCGGGTGGTAACCTCGTGGCATGATGCGCTGGCCCAGCATCACCTGCACCCAGCTCGGCAGCGCGAAGAAATCCTCGCCGTTGCGGAAGTAGCGCCCGTCGCTGCGGAACAATTCCAGCGCCTCGCGCAGACTGTCCGGAATCGACATGGTGCGGCAGTAATCCCAGAACGGCGTATCGTCGCGCTCGGTCGCGTGGTAGTGCAGGATCAGGAAATCGCGCACCCGCTCGTATTCGAACGCGGACTCGCGGTTGAACCGCTCCGCCAGCAAGGGATTGAAATCAGCGCCGGGGAACAGCGCCAGCAAGCGGCTGATGCCCGACTGGACCAGATAGATGCTGGTCGACTCCAGCGGCTCCAGAAAGCCGCTGGCCAATCCCAGCGCCACCACGTTCTTGTTCCAGAATTTCTTGCGCATGCCGGGTGTGAAGCGCAGCTGACGCGGGTCGGCCAGCGGCTTGCCGTCGAGGTTGGCCAGCAGCATGGCGGCGGCCTCGTCGTCGCCGATGTGGCGGCTCGAATACACGTAGCCGTTGCCGGTGCGGTGCTGCAGCGGAATGCGCCACTGCCAGCCCGCCGCACGCGCGGTGGCGCGCGTGTACGGCGTGAGCGGTTCGACGCGTTCGCACGGCACGGCCAGCGCGCTGTCGCACGGCAGCCAGTGCGACCAGTCCACATAGCCGGTCTTGAGCGCCTGCTCGATCAGCAGCCCGCGGAAGCCCGAGCAATCGATGAACAATTCGCCTTCGATCGCCTGGCCGCTTTCCAGCGTCACCGATTCGACATGGCCGTCCTCTGCGCGCAGCTTGACGCCGGCGATCTTGCCCTCGGTGCGCACCACGCCCCGGCTTTCCGACAGCTCGCGCAGGAAGCGCGCGTACAGGCCGGCGTCGAAGTGGTAGGCGTAGGCGATGTCGGCCAGCGGCGAGCCGGCCGCCGCGTTGCCGTCGCCGCGCGCGAACCTGCCCTGCGGCGCCATCACGGTCTGCGGCGAATACTCGCCGATCGGCGCGGCACGCCCGGACTGGAACAGCTTGAGCCAGAACTGGTGGAACGGCAGCGGCCCCAGCGAACGGCCGATGACGCCGAAGCCGTGGATGTAGCTGTCGCCGATGCGCGACCAGTCCTGGAACTGGATGCCGAGCTTGACCGTGCCCTGCGTGCGCTTGACGAACTCGGCCTCGTCGATGCCCAGCATCTGCGCGTTGAACATGCGGATGTGCGGCACGCTGGCCTCGCCCACGCCGACGATGCCGATTTCTTCGGACTCGATCAGGCGCACCGAGGCCTGCTTGCCGAGATAGGTGGCCAGGGCCGCGGCCGCCATCCAGCCGGCGCTGCCGCCGCCGACCACGACCACGCGCTTGATACGGTTGTTTGGGTTGGAATTCATCGATCGCTTCCTCATGCAAAAAAGTCGGCAGGCGCCAGAACTGGCGACGGCCGACGTGAGGCTCTCCCCCGCGCCGGCGGGCGCGAAGGAGCGGGGAGTACATCAGAACTTGTAGTTCGCGCCGAAGTACGCGATGCGGCCGGTGTAACCGTTGGAGTAGAAACGGTCCTTGGTGTCGCTGCCCAGGTGCGAGCTGGCCTCTTGCCTGGTCAGGTTCAGCACCGAAGCGGTCAGGCTCAGCTGCTTGGTCAGGTTGTACGCCACGTTGACGTCGACCTGGCTGTACGGATCCTGGTAAACGTTCAAGCCGTTGACCAGGCCGCCCACCACTTCGCCGCGGCGGTTGTACGAGGCGCGCAGCAGGTACTGGTCGGTCTCGTAGAACACGGTGACGTTGGCCTGGTTCTTCGCGCTGCCGACCAGCTGCGACTTGCCGATCTCCGTGCCGTCGCCAAGCGTGATGGCGGCCTGGTTGGTCTTGTTGTACGTGTAGTTGACCTGGAAGCCGAGGCCGGAAGCGAGCGTGTGCTGGGCGTACATCTCGATACCCTGCGACACGCCGTTGCGGCCGCCGGCGGAGGTCGAGTAGTTCTGCACGGTCACGCTCTTGCCGCCGATGTCCATGGTCACGTCGCGCACCACCGGCACCGCGAAGTTGCTGACGTTCTTGCGGAACAGGTCGGCGCCGAGCACCGCGCCGCGCTGGTAGTACCACTCCAGGCCGACGTCGAACTGGTTGGCCTTGTACGGCTCCAGTTGCTTGTTGCTGCCCTCGCCGAACCAGCCCTGCTTGTCGCCGCCGCCGATCAGCCGGCGGTCGTTGACGTATTCCTGGCTGTAGTACTGCAGGCCGCCCGGCGAAGCGATGTCGCTGTAGCTCGGCCGCGACACCACCTTCGAAGCCGCCACGCGCAGCAGCAGGTCCGGACGCAGGTCGTAGGCCAGGTTCAGGCTCGGCAGCACGTCGGTGTAGCTGCGGTCGAGCGAGCTGACCACGAACGACGAGGTGCGCGCGGTGCTGTCCGGCAGCCGGGTGAAGCCGCTGGTGCAGCCGGAGCCGGCGGGCGCGCCGGCCGCCGGCAGGCCGCCCGCCTGGCAAGGCGCCGGAGCGCCGTTGGGGCCGTTGAAGAAGTAGTCGTTGTAGTTGTCGACGCGGTCGGTCGAGTCGGCGTGCTGGCGGGTGCGCACCACGCGCAGGCCGACGTTGCCGCGCAGGCGGTCGGTCTTGATGTTGGCCTGCAGGTAGCTCGACGCGATCTTCTCGTTGACGTTGTAGACGAAGTTGTCCTCGTTGCGGGTCTGCATCGCGCCGTAGGTCTGGTTCAGGTAGGCGATGTAGGCCGGGTAGTTAATCGCCGGGAAGGCGCTGGCGCTGATGCCGCCCGCCAGGTTGCCCAGCGATTCGCTGTACAGGAACTGCGGCTGGAACTTGTTGGCGGTGGCGTCGCAGCCGGCCTGGTAGCGCTTGTCGTAGTCGGCCGGATTGGCGCCCTTGCACACCCAGTAGTTGTTGCCGGTGCTGCGGCTGGTGCCGCCGTCGCGGTACTTGCCGCCGAACTGCAGCGAGTCCAGCCACTTGCTGTCGCTGTGCCAGGTGAAGTCGCCCTGGGCGTACTTCTGCTGGGTGCTGTTGCGGGTCCACGAGGACGAGGTCGAACCGAGGTCGATCTCGCCTATGCCCTTCTGCAGATTGGCCATCAGCTCCGGCGAGAACGTCATGGTGGGCTTGCCGGCCGTGCTCCAGGCGCTGGCGTAGTTGCCCAGGGTCCAGCTGCCGTCGGCGTTCTGCAGGCGCGGCTTGATCGGCATGCCGAATTGCAGCTCGGGGCCGCCGCCGGCCCAGGTGCGGCCGGCCTTGAAGCTGGCGTCCAGCGACTCGCCGTGCCATTCGGCTTCGATGTCGGCGGTCTGCGACAGCGCCTTCTCGCGGTTGTAGCTGCCGGTGATCTGCGGCGTCGGAATGGTGCAGTCGTCCGGGCCGAAGCCGCCGGTGTTGGCCAGGCCGCCGGCCTTGGCCTGGTCGCCGCTGCAATAGTAGGTCTTGCCTGGGTGCGCGCTGTACTTCGCGCCGGTGACGATGGTGCCGCTGCGGTCGAAGGTCAGGCCGTCGAGCATGCGCCCGCCCGGCCAGTTGCCGTCGCCGTCGTAGCGCGCCAGGTTCCATTCCGGGATCTTCAGCGTGTTGGTCTGCGAGTTCTGCGACAGGTCGAAGCGGAAGTAGTTGCCGGTCAGGGTCAGGTTGCGGATCGGCTTAGCTTGCAGCGTCAGCTGGCCGCCCTTGCGCTCGCGGTCCTCGGTCTTGACGTCGAAGTTGACCGAGGTCGGCATCATGAAGTTGGTGTAGTACTTGCCGGCCTGGTCGTAGAAGCCGGACTGGCCCCACCAGTAGCTGTTCATGTCCGACGGCTTGCCGTTGACGTCGGTCGCCGGATGGGTCTTGTAGTTGTCGCCGTACCACTGCCAGTTTTCGGTGCTGGCGCCCATGGTGCGCGTGGTGCGCTTCTGCTGGGTGTAGCCGACCAGCACGCCGAAACGGTTGCTCTCGTCGTGCCAGGCGTACTGGCCGGAGAACTGGCCGTCGGTTTTCTTGCTGGTGTCGGCCCAGGTGCCTTCGGCGGCGACGAAGCCGCTGCCGGATTTCACCTCCAGCGGACGGCGCGTGTGCAGGATCACCGTGCCGCCGATGCCGCCTTCGTCGATGCGCGCTTCCGGTGTCTTGAACAGCTCGGCGCTGGACAGCATGTTGGCCGGCATCAGCATGTAGTTGAAGGAGCGGGTCGGGTCGCCGTTGGACTCGGCCGTGGCGATGTAGTTGCCGTTCAACTGGGTCAGGGTCAGCTCCGACGACAGGCCGCGGACGCTGACGTTCTTGCCCTCGCCGCCGCTGCGGTCGATGATCACGCCCGGCACGCGCTGCAGCGCGTCGGCCACGTTCTTGTCGGGGAACTTGCCGATGTCCTCGGCGGTGACGACGTCGACGATGGCGTTGGCGTTGCGCTTCTGGTCGAGGCTTTTCTCGATCGCATAGCGGTAGCCGACCACCACGACCGAATCGAGCGGCTTGGCGTCGGCGTTCTTGGCGGCCGCCTTGTCGTCCGGTTTGTCGGCGGTTGCGGTTTGGGCGTGGGCGCTGGCCAGCGCCAGCAGTCCGAGGCTCAACGCCGTGGCGATCGGCGTTTTGCGCCAGCGGTGCTGCCGTGTGGTGTGATGGTTTTTACGTGTCATGTGCTATCTCCAGGTCGTGCCCGATGTTGGGCTTTATTATGTGTCGGTCGCCGGGCGCCATCGCCGATGGAACTGGAATTTCCTAAACGGCTAGATTTACTGCTTGTATGTCGATGGGCATAGCATTCCAACCAGAAAGATTTATACAGAAGAAGCCACGGCCTCTCTACAAACTTTCAAAGTTGGCATGAAGTTTAGTGTTGTTTACGAAACGCGGGTGAGGCGGCCTGGCGCGGCGCGGCCGGGGGTGTGGATGCGATTACTGTTGTATTTAAGTCATTTTTTCAAAACCGCAGCGCAGAACAGCGTCCCAAAACATGATTTCAATATAGTATCTTGCGTTGCTGAACAAAATTGCAAGTTCCTAGCCGTTTGGGGGCGCCAGAAACCAATCGCTGTAGTTATATCCAATGACAAAATTCCACAGCCATTACGAAAGTCTCAACGTCACGCGCGACGCTCCCCCCGAGGTGATCCGCGCAGCCTATCGTTCGCTATCGCAAAAACATCACCCGGATAAAAACCGCGGGGACGACGAAGCCGCGCGGCTGATGGCGCGCCTGAACGCCGCCTACAGCGTGTTGTCCGATGCGGAGCAGAGGGAACTGTACGATTTGCAGATCCAGAGCGAGCAGCAGCGCATCCGCGAGCCGTTCTACGGTTTTCAAACCTCGGTCGACGACGGCAACTCCACCGTTCCCTACACGCCCTTTACGGCCGACAAGGCGGGGCGCGCCCGGCATCCGGCCGCGGAAACGCCGGAGGGGAAAGCCGGGAAGAAACCGGAATCCCTGTTCCAGCATCTGGGCAACTACGCGAAAGGCCGCGAAGTGCGCATCGCCGCCGCGGCGTTCGCTCTCTTTTCCGCTGCGATATTGGCGGTCCTCTGGTTTATCTGGAAGGACAATCAATCGATGCTGCGCCTTGAACAGGCGGCCGTGTACGCTCCCGGCATGGCTGACGCCACGCCAGAAGAGCCGGCCAAAGCCAAGCCTTCAGGCGTCGGCGTGATCCAGATTTCGGGACCGTCGGGCCTGGATGCCAGCACCACGGAGCTGTCCAAGCCCGCCGCCGCGCCGAAGGCGCCGGCCGCGCCCAGCGCGGCCGCCAAGCTCTCGGATTACGAGCGCCTGACCGCCATGTTGAAGAATATGGGACTGGGCCTGCACAAGCTCGACCTGCCCGGGACCGCCCCGAACGCCAAGCAAGCGCCCGCGCCCGCGAAGGCGGCCGAGCCGGCGAAAGCGAGTGCCGCGCAGCCTCCGGTGCAAGCCGCCAGGACCGGCGCAGCGCCCGAGGCCAGCCGTGCGCGCGAGGAGAACGAGCGGCCGGCGGCCCCCGAACCCGCGCGCAGCGAAACGAAATCCGTGGCCGAAGCGAGCCGGGCAAGCGCGCCGGCCGTCGCCAGCGCGACCGCGGCTGCGGCCAGCGCCAGCCGCGCGCCGCGCAGCGCCGTGGTGGTGGACGCCCGCGCCTGCCCCACGCCCAAATACCCGCCCAATTCCTACTACAACGGCGAGAGCGGCTCGGTATTGTTGGCGCTGTTGGTGGGCAGCGATGGCAAGGTCATCGAGTCGAAGGTGCAAAAGTCCAGCGGCTTCCCCGAGCTCGACAGGGCCGCGCGCCGGGCGCTGGCGCAGTGCAAGTTTCAAGCGGCAAGCGGTGACGGCCAAGGCGAACCGGTCTGGACGAACTTGACCTATGTGTGGTCCATCGACTGAGCGGATCGCCGCCGCAGCCGGGCCGACAGGCGCTCGGCAAGCAGGTACAAGCCCATGCCGGCCAGCATCGCAACGAAAAAGATGAAGGGTTTCATGCCCCCGCCCGCCAGCGTCGCCAGCGCCGGGCCGGGGCAGTAGCCCGCCAGCCCCCAGCCGACGCCGAACGCCAGGCTGCCCAGCAGCAGGCGCCGGTCGATCTGCCGGGCGCTCGGCCAGCGCATCGCTTCGCCCAGCATCGACCGCTCGCGCCGGCCCGCCAGGCGAAACGCCACCAGGCCCACCGCGATCGCTCCCGCCATGACCAGGCCCAGCGACGGATCCCAGCGCCCCGCCAGATCAAGAAAACCCTGCACTTTTGACGGATTGGTCATGCCCGACAGGATCAGCCCGATCCCGAAGAGCAGGCCCACCAGCAACGCCAGCAAGTTGTGCACGATGCGCCTCCTAAGCCAGAATGTGGCGGACGACAAAGACGGTGGCGAAGCCGGCCAGCATGAACGACAGCGTCGCCGCCAGCGAACGCGGCGACAGCCGCGACAGGCCGCACACGCCATGGCCGCTGGTGCAGCCCGAGGCGTACCGCGTCCCGACGCCGACCAGCAGGCCGGCGGCGATCAAGGTCGGCACGCCGGCGTCGATCCGCACCGGCGGCAGCGCCGCGACCAGGCCGTATGCGACGGGCGCGGCAAGCAGGCCGGCCAGGAAGGCCAGCCGCCACGCGATGTCGCCGCGAGGCCATTCCAGCAAGCCGCCCAGGATGCCGCTGATGCCCGCGATGCGCCCGTTAAACAAGACAAACACGGCGGCCGACAGGCCGATCAGCACCCCGCCCGCCAGCGACGCCCATGGCGTGAAATTGGTCCAATCGATCAGCACTGCACTGCTCCCTTGCTTGCCCGACTCAGGCGGCTGCGGAAAATTCCTCGAAAGCGGCCAGCGCGTTGGCGGAGTACATCGCCGACGGCCCGCCGCCCATGTAGATGGCCATGCCCAGGGTTTCCTCCAGTTCCGCCTTGGTCACGCCCAGCTTGACCAGGGCCTGGACATGGAAGCCGATGCAGGCATCGCAGTGGGCCGCAACGCCCAGGGCCAGCGCGATGAGCTCCTTGGTTTTCTTGTCCAGCGCGCCGTCGCGCGTTGCAGCGCGCGCCAGGTCGCCAAAACCTTTCATCACGTCGGGCAGGTCGGCCCGCAAGGTCGCCAGCTGCTGCGAAATGGCGCCGGTCAGGGCGCGATAGCCCGTGGTATCGATGGTCATGCGGATTCCCCCTTATTTTTTCATCGCACAGGTGCTGATGCCGAACGGCAGATACGCGGGACAGAACCCGAACAGACCGGTCGCCAGCGGAACGAGGCCGAGCCAGCCCCAGGCGCCAATGACGCCGGTCAGCGCTCCAGCTATCAAACCCAGGCCGCATACGATGCGGATGGCGCGATCTATATTTCCTACGTTGGCATTCATGATGTGGCTCCCTGGTCGAATGGTTCGGCAACTGCCCCATCCCTGCTTACGCAGGTTCTGTGCCAAATGAAAATGACAACAGGGATTTATTTAAAACAAGGACTTACGCGGCGGCGGCGTTCTGCCAGTCAGGCGCGTGGCACTGCCACACTGCCATTTGGCAGTCTAAGCCAGCCCTTCTTCCTTGAGGCGGCGATACAGCGTCCGTTCGCTGATGCCCAGATAGGCGGCCAGTTCCTTGCGCGTGCCGCTGAAACCGGGCACCACCTCGGCCAGCGAGGCGCTGGCGGCAGGCGCCGGCCGCATGGCCAGCCGGCCCGCGCCGGCCGGCGCGGCAGGCAGGTGCTCGGCGCGGATCACGCCGTCGTCGGCGAACAGGATCGCCCGCTCCAGAACGTTGCGCAATTCGCGCACATTGCCGGGCCACGGACGCCGCTGCAACAGCGTCAGCGCTTCGCCGTCCACCGTCAGCCGGCGCTTGCCGGCGCTGGCGCGCCGTAAAAAGGAATGCACCAGCAGCGCGATGTCTTCCGCCCGCCCGCGCAAGGGCGGCAAGACGATGGGAAACGCGCTGATGCGGTAGTACAGGTCCTGGCGGAACTCGCCGCGCGCCATCATCTGCTCCAGCGGCTTGTGGGTCGCCGCCACCAGCCGGAACGCCGCATGCTGGGTCTCGACGCTGCCCACGCGCCGGTAGGCCCCCGATTCGATCAGCCGCAACAACTTGACCTGCATGGCGAGCGGCACGTCGCCTATCTCGTCCAGAAACAAGGTGCCGCCCTGGGCCGTATCCACCAGGCCGGGCTTGCGCGACGTGGCGCCGGTGAACGCGCCCTTCTCATGGCCGAACAGTTCGCTTTCGAACAGGGTTTCCGTCAAGCCCGAACAATCGACCACGACAAACGGGCCGGCCGCGCGCGCGCTGGCCTCGTGCACGGCGCGCGCGAACAGTTCCTTGCCGGTGCCGGACTCGCCCAGCAGCAGCACCGGCAGCGTCGACGGCGCCACCCGCCGCAGCTCGGCCAGCGCCTGCCCGAACGCGGGCGAGCAGCCGACCAGGCCTTCGTCGCTGGGACGGGCCGCGGCGCTGCGCACCACCTCGAGCCGCTCGACGTAGGCGCTGATGGCGCCGTCCTCGTCGAAGATGGGACGCAGCTCGACGGCCACATGTTCCGGGCCGCGCGGCGTGTGATGGATGTGCAGCACCCGATCCGGCCCTCTGAGTTCCTGCGCCTTTTTCATCGGACAGTGTTCGCCCGCCTGATCGCAGGGCACGTCGTAATGGTGCGAAATCCGATAGCATTTTTCGCCGATGAAGGAGCGCCCGCCGCTGCCGAATTGGCGCCGGTAGGCGAGGTTCGCGGCGACGATGTTGTAGCCCGGATCGAGCACGATCATCGGCTGAGGTTCGTGCTCCAGAAAGGAAATCAAGGATTGCACCATCGGATGGTGCGCGGCCGGCTTGCGGCCGCTGTCGGGTGGCGTGGGCATGGGCTACGCGGCCGCCCAGCCGGCGCCATGCCGGTCGCCGGCGATCTTGAAGACG
The DNA here is from genome assembly GCF_059422325.1 of Duganella sp. GW821-FHT01E12. Taxonomy (NCBI): domain Bacteria; kingdom Pseudomonadati; phylum Pseudomonadota; class Betaproteobacteria; order Burkholderiales; family Oxalobacteraceae; genus Duganella; species Duganella sp. GW821-FHT01E12. The sequence goes on from NZ_JBWKWR010000005.1 coordinate 156,289, forward strand.
CTCACCGCCGCCGCCAGGTCCAGCGCCTGCTGCTGCATGGCTTCGGCCGCCGCGGCGGCCTGCTCCACCAGCGCGGCGTTCTGCTGGGTCACGCTGTCCATCTGGGCGATGGCGACATTGACCTGGTCGATGCCCTCGTTCTGCGTGCCGCTGGCGACCGCGATCTCGCTGATGATGGTGCTCACGCTGCGCACGCTGGCGACCACGTCGTCCATGGTGCTGCCGGCCTGGCCCACCAGCCTGCTGCCGGTCTCGACCTTGGCCACCGAATCGCTGATCAGCTCCTTGATTTCCCTGGCCGCCGCCGCCGAACGCTGGGCCAGGTTGCGCACCTCCGAGGCCACCACCGCGAAGCCGCGTCCCTGCTCGCCGGCGCGCGCCGCCTCCACGGCCGCGTTCAGCGCCAGGATGTTGGTCTGGAAGGCGATGCCGTCGATCACGCCGATGATGTCGACGATCTTCTTGGACGACTCGTTGATCGAGCCCATGGTGTCGATCACCTGCGCCACCGCCTCGCCGCCGCGCACCGCCACCTGCGAGGCGTTGCCGGCCAGGTGGCTGGCCTGGTTGGCGCTCTCGCCGTTCTGCTTGACGGTGGCGGTCAGCTGCCCCATCGACGCAGCGGTCTCGCTCAGCGAACTGGCCTGCTCTTCGGTGCGCGACGACAGGTCGAGGTTGCCGCTGGCGATTTCCTGCGAGGCGTTGGCGATCGCCTCGGTGCCGGCGCGCACCTTGCCGACGATGCCGGCCAGGCTGTCCTGCATGTGCTTGAGCGCGTCCAGCAAGGTGCCGATTTCGTCGCTGCCGGCCACCCGGATCGGCGCGCTGAGGTCGCCGCTGGCGACGGTCTGCGCGACCGCGATGGCGGCGTTGAGCGGACTGGTGATGCTGCGCGCCAGCCAGGCGACGGCCAAGCCGCCGCCCACCAGCGTCACGGCGACCACGCCGAACAGCGTGAACGCCGAGCGGCGCTGGGCCGTTTCGCGTTCCTCCGCCATGCCGGCCAACAAGCGGTGCGACTCGCCCTCGATGTAGACGACGATGTCGTCCATCTTCTTGGTCGGCGCCCGGTCTATGCTGCGCACCGATTCGTCGACCGCGCGCGCGCTGGCGGGCGAGTCGGGCTGGTAGGGCGCCAGCGCCTGCAGGAACTTGCTGCTCATTTCCTGATGCGCCTGGATGGTGTCGTCGACCATGGCGGTGTTGACGCCCACCTTGGCCATCAATTCCTTGGCCTTGCCCAGTTCGGCATCGGTGATGGCGGCGGACTTCTTGAACGCGGCGGTGTACTTCTCCGCTTCCGCGCCCCGTATCAGGATGTTCTTGAAGGCCTGGACCTGGTTCTTGAATTCCACCTGCGCGCTGCGGGTGGTGTCGATGGCGTCGCTGAGGTTGGAGGCGCGCTCCAGCGCGGCGGCGCTGCGGGCGTTGCCGGACGCAATCGCGGTCCAGCCGCCCAGGCCCACCGCCACCAGCGCCAGGAAGACCAATCCACCCAGTATGCCCAGCCGCACCGCGATCCTCAGATTCGCCAGATTCATCGCCAACTCCTTTATGATCGAGCTAGCAATCATGCGCCGCCGCATGGCGATTGCCAAGCCATGCTAGTTGTATGATAGCAACGACTGCCGGCCAAGGGCGATACCTGCGCACGCCAGCGGCGGGCGCCGAGCGACTGCAACAAGCTACTGGCATAATGCGCCGACCAATCAACTCTGGACGATTCATGAGATTCGGCATTTTTACGGTTGCATGCGCCCTTGCCGCGGCTTGGGGCGATGGTGCGGCGGCCTGCGAGCCGATACGGATAGGCTATCTGGACCAGGAAAGGCCGCCCTACTGGCTGGGCACCGGCGTGGACGTGCCGGCCAAGCCGGGCGCCTCGGCCGAGCTGGTGCAACGCTTCGCCGCCAGCGCCGGCTGCGAGGCCAACCTGAAACGCCTGCCGGTCATGCGCATCCGCCCGGCCCTGGCGGCCGGCGAGCTGGACTTCGCGCCCATGGACGCCAACGCCAGCAACACGGCCGGCATCGTCTTCCCGCTCGATAAAAACCACCAGCCCGACATCGCGCGCGCCCTGCCGCTGAACATCGTCGTGTTTGTTCGAGGCGCCGACCAGATACCGCCCACGACCGAACCGGCCAAGTACTTCCGGGACCGGCTGCTGGGCATCACGCTGGGCGCCAGCTACAAGCCGCGCCTGCAGAACCTGGGCCTGAACGTCGACAGCGGCGCGGTCGACATCGCCCGCAACCTGGAGAAGCTGCGGCTCCACCGCATCGACGGCTTCGCGGTCTCGGTCACCTTCCCCGCCGACATGGACGCCTACGTCGCCCGCAAATACAAGGGCGCCGTGGTCAGGCTGCCGCTGCCGATATTCACCGACCACATCTGGCTGGCCGCCAGCGAAGGCTACTATGCAGCGCATCCGGCCCAGGTGGAAAAGATGTGGACCTGGCTGGCCTCGACCGGCATGCGGGAATACGCCGCGCTGCTCAAAGAATATTCGGACCTGCGCCCGCAGGACAAGCTACCCTAGCTTGAGCCGGTTGACGAACCAGCGCCCCGCCGGGCCGGGCGGATGGTCGCGCATGTGGATGGCGTGCATCGAGAAGCCCGGCCCCAGCGGCGCGTGCGCCTCTAGCGCGATGCGCACCAGCCGGCCGGTGCGCAGATCGTCCTCCACCATGTGCAGCGGCATGTAACCCCAGCCCAGCCCAGCGCGCAGGAAGGCGTGCTTGGCGCCCAGGTCGGCCAGGCGCCATGTCTGCGCCGCCACCACGCCGAAGTTGCGGCCCGCCGTCAGCGTCGAGCGGTCGGTCAGCACCAGCTGCACGTGCTGCGCGGCCTGCGCCTGCGGCACCTGGCCCGGCGCCGCCGCCAGCGGATGGCAGGGCGCCACCACGCACACCGCCGTCACGCTGAGCAGAAACTCGGACGCGCAACCGGGCGGTATCTCCGGCAGCGAGCCGATGATCGCCACCCGGCAGTTGCCCTCCACCAGCGGCTGCACCACCGCGCCCAGCGCCTCCACGTACAGCCGCAGCGGCGTGGTCGGGAAGGCCGCCTTGAACGCCCGCACCGCCGTGGTCAGCGTGTCGATCGGGAACATCACATCGACCGCCACCGCCAGTTCCGGCTCCAGCCCCTCGGCCAGCGTGCGCGCCCTGGCCTTGAACGCGTCCATGCCGCCGACCGCGGCGCGCGCCTGCTCCAGCAGCGCCCTACCCGCCTCCGTCAGCTGCGGATAGCGGCCGGTGCGCTCGAACAGCGCCAAGCCCACCTGCTGCTCCAGGTTGGCCAGCGTGGTGCTGACCACCGACTGCGCGCGCCGCAGCTTGCGGCCGGCGGCGGAAAAACTTCCCTCGTCCGCAGCGGCGATGAAGGTGCGCAGCTGGTCCAGCGACATGGCGTCAAGCATGTATCTACTCCTTGGATACTAACCATCCAATTATATAGGCTATTCAGATGGATAGCGCCGACCTAAGATGCTCTCCATGCACTGCAATCAACAAGGAGCAAGCAAATGAAACGCAACATCGCATTCCGCAGCAAAGGCAGCACCCGTGGCCCCATCACGCGCCTGGTCAGCCCCGGCGACGTGGGCCAGCTGATCAAACCGTTCGTGTTCCTCGACCGCTTCCGCATGGAGGCCGGACGCGGCGGCAAGATGGGCATGCATCCGCACTCCGGCATCGCCACCACCACCGTGATCATGGAGGGCGCGATGGCCTACCGCGAAACCACCGGCAGCGAAGGCGTGCTGCACGCCGGCGGCGTCGAGTGGATGAACGCGGGCAATGGCGTCTGGCACGACGGCGGTCCCGCCGAAGGCCAGCCGGCGCACGGCTTCCAGCTGTGGCTGGCGCTGCCGCCGGAAGATGAAAACGGCCCGGCCCACAGCCAGTATCTGGCGGCGGACCAGGTGCAGAGCGCCGGCCCGGCGCGGGTGATCATCGGCCGCTACGGCGACGCCGCCAGCCGCATCCAGCCGCGCGCATCGATCAACTACCTGCACGTGAAACTGCGCGACGGCGAACGCTGGAGCTACCAGCCGCCGGCCGGGCACAACGTGGCCTGGGTGGCGGTGGCAAGCGGCACGCTGCACGCCGGCGAGGCGGCGCTGGGCCGCGAGGTGGCGGTGTTCGAGGAAGGCGAAGGCGCCATCGGCTTCGTCGCCGAGGGCGAGACGGAATTCGTGCTGGGCTCGGCGGTGAAGCATCCGCACGAGCTGGTCACAGGCTACTACTCGGTACACACCAGCGATGCCGCACTGGCGCAGGGCGAAACAGAAATCGAACGCATCGGCACCCAACTGCGTTCGGCAAATTTGATCTAAACACACTCATTGAAAGGAAAGACCATGAACACCACTAACACTTCTGTTATCCCTGCAATCGGCCGCGTGCTGATGGCCACCATCTTCGTCATGAGCGGCATCGGCAAGCTGTTCGCGCCGGCCGCGACGATGGGCTACATCGCCTCGTCCGGCCTGCCGTTCGCCCCGCTGGCCCTGGCGGTCGCCATCGCCGTTGAACTGGGCGGCGGCCTGCTGCTGGCGCTCGGCATCCGCACCCGCCTGGTGGCGGCGGTGCTGGCGGCGTTCTCCATCGTCACCGGCCTGGCCTTCCACCACGCGGTCGGCGACCAGAACCAGATGATCCACCTGCTGAAGAACATCGCGATGGCGGGCGGCCTGCTGCAAGTGGTGGCCTTCGGCGCCGGTGCCTATAGCTTCGACAACCGCCGCGCCGTCACCGGCGGCCGTCAGCCGGCATAAGGTCCCGCACGGCGGACAGGGGCATCGCTTCGGCGGGGCCCTTGTCCGCTTTTTCGCGGTGCGCGGCAAGCGCGGCCTGGTAGACGCGGAAGGCGCGCAGGGCTGGATCTTCCGCTTCCGCCACAGGATTCTTGCTATCGTCAGACACCGCTTTCTCCCATCGATATAAACCGATACAAAATTTAGAGCAGTTTAACCAGTAAATTTTGAACTTGCAACAAGTCCCGGATCAGATTTTCGCGGCTTTCAGCATGCACTTGGAGAGCTTATCGAAATGCAGCAGCGCGGCCTGGGTCAATTCGATTTGCTTGCGGCGGGCATCCTCGGTATCGGACAGCATGATCCAGCCTTTTTCGCGCATCGACGTCAGGCGGGTATGCAAGGTGGCCGGCGCACCCAGCTCCTTCTTGGCCATCATGTCGCGCACCGACAGCCGTTGCCGGTCTTGCCCGGCCTTGGCGATGATGGTCAGGATGCGCTCCTCCAGCGGATCGAGCGCCGGCAGCGACGGCAAGCCCCGCAACGCCTCGGCCAGTTGCAGAAAGCGCAGGTAGATATCGGCAGGTCGTGTGGGAGCGGTCATACGCGTTATAATCGGAAGCAGTTATGTTCTAAATTTTAACACACACTTTATTTTGATCCGCCCCATGGAGAAACACCGCCTGACCGCCTTGGCTATCATCGGCTCGGCGCTGTTTTACTACCTGCTGGCGCGGGCGCAGGATCTGGTGTTTCCCAACACGGAGTTCATGCGCGGCATCGGCTGGATCTACCTGCCGGCCGGCGCCCGCCTGCTGTGCCCACTGCTGCTGGGCCTGCCGGGCACGGTGGGCGTGGTGCTCGGCTCGTGGATCATCTGCCTGTTCTACCTCTACCCCGACGACCTGGTTCGTTCCATCGCCGGCGGCCTCAGTTCCGGCGTGGCGCCCTATCTGGTGTACGTGCTGGCGATACGCGTGTTCGGCATGCAGCCGTCGCTGGGCAACCTGACGTCGCGACGGCTGCTGCTGATGATCCCCGTGTTCGGCGTGGCCAGCCCGCTGATGCATCACCTGTGGTTCTGGCTGCACGGCGACCGCGTCGATCTGGCGCAGGGTTTGGCGGTGATGGCGGTCGGCGATATGGCGGGCGCGCTGGTGGTGATCTATGCGCTCAAGTTCGCGCTCGCCATCTTCATGCCGGCTACTGGCGCGCGCCGGTAAACAGCTTTTGCAGCTCGCCGTATGGCATCGCCTTTTCGATCAGCGGACCTGCGCTGCCGCTGGCCAGGAAGTCCCTGCCCATGTCGGCGGCCACCGCCCACAAGGCCTGCGGAATGCCGGAGCCGGCGCTCAGGCGGCGCACGCCCAGCTTGTGCAGTTCGTCGGCGGACGGCAGACCCGGCCAGTCCATCACGTTGACCGGCAAGCCGGCGCCGGCCACCACCGCCTTGATCTCGTCCACCTTGCAGATGCCCGGCACGAACAGGCTGTCCGCGCCGGCCTCCTTGTAGAGCGCCGCGCGCTTCAGCACCTCGGCCACGCGCTCGCCCTCGGGCGCCAGGCCCCTCAGGTAGACGTCGGTGCGGGTGTTGATGAAGATGTCCCGGCCCGACTGCGCCGCCAGCTTCTTGATGGCGGCGATCTTCGCGGCCAACAGCTGCGGCGTGCCGCCGCCGTCCTCCAGGTTGATGCCGGCCACACCGACGCCGATCAGGCGCAGCACGTTTTGCGCGACCACGTTGGCGTCGTCCGAATAGCCGTTCTCAAAATCCACCGACAGCGGCACCGTCAGCACGCGCGCGATGCTGGCGGCGATGTTGACCGCCACGTCGACCGGCATGTTGTCGCCATCGGCATAGCCGGCGGCCCAGGCCACGCCGGCGCTGGTGGTGGCGATGGCCGGCGCGCCCAGGCTTTCGAACAGTCTTGCGCTGCCCGCGTCCCAGGCGTTGGGCAGGTGTAGCAGCTTGCTTCCATCGTGCAGTTTTTTGAATTCGCTCATGCTGTCTCCATTTTAGAAAAGGCTGGCTTGCGCCGTGGTCAGGCTGGTGAAACTGTCATGCATCGGCAACAGGATCGAATCGGCGATCGGCTGCAACTGCTTGGTCAGATAATGTTCGTAGTCGATATTCGAGCGCGTGGCTTCAGTCGGTTCGGGGCCGCTGGTGGTCATCACGTAGCTGATCCAGCCGCCGTTCTGGTAGCGCAGCGGGCGGCGCTGCGCCTGATTGTACTCGTCCGCCAAACGCGCGGCGCGCACTTGCGGCGGCACGTTGACCTTGTATTCGTCCAGCCGGTGGCGCAGTCGCTTGCGGTACACCAGCAGCTCGTCATAGTCGCCGGACAGCGTCTTGCGCGCATAGTCGCGCACGAACTCCTGATATGGCTCGTCCTTGAAGATGCGCTTGAACAGGCCTTGCTGGAACTGCTGCGCCAACGGCGTCCAGTCGCTGCGCGCCACCTCCAGGCCGCGATAGATGACCTCCTCCTCGCCCCTGGCGTTGATGGTCAGGCCGGCGTAGCGCTTTTTGCTGCCCAGTTCTGTGCCGCGTATGGTGGGCATGAAGAACTTCTGGTAGTGCGTGTCGAACTCGATTTCGAGGTGGCATTCCAGGCCGTGTTTTTTCATCAGCATGGTGCGCCACCATTCGTTGATCCTGGCGGCCAGGCCTTCGCCGATGGCCAGCGCCTCGCCGTTCTCGTATTCCTTTTTGAGCCAGATGAAGATGGAATCGGTGTCGCCGTAGATCACGTCGTAGCCTTCCGCCTCCACCAGTTCGCGGGTCTGCTTCATCATCTGGTGGCCGCGCAGCGTGACCGAGGAGACCAGCCGCGGATTGAAGAAACGGCATTCAGTCGCACCCAGCACGCCGCAGAAGGAATTCATCAGCAGCTTGAGTGCCTGCGACAGCGGCTCGTTCTTCGCGCGCTTGGCGGCGTCGCGCTGCTTCCAGATTTGCGTGGTGATCTCCGGCAGGCAGTGCCGCGTGCGCGAGAACACGGTGCCGTTGACGCCCTCCACCACCGTCGATTGGTCATCGGCGATTTCACCTTCGATCAGGCCGACCGGATCGACCAGGAAGGTGCGGATGATCGACGGATACAGGCTTTTATAATCGAGCACCACGACCGAGTCGTACAGGCCGGGCTTGGACTCCATGACGAAGCCTCCCGGCGAGGCGCCGCCGGAAATGTCGCCGACGCTGGGCGCGACATAGCCTTCGCGGTGCATGCGCGGGAGGTAGTGGTGGCCGAAGGCGGCGATCGACCCGCCCAGGTGATCGGCCTGCAGGCCCGTCACCGTGGCGCGTTCGATCATGAAGGCCAGCAGGTTGGCCTTGTCGAAGATGCGCGTGACCAGTTCGCAGTCCTTCAGGTTGTAATGGGCCAGCGCCGGCTTGTCTTCGCGGAAGCGGCGTTCGATTTCGGCCATCTTGTCGTAGACGTCGCCGATGTCCTTGCCCTCGCCCAGCATGGCCTGCGCCACGTTCTCCAGGCTGAAGGACGGGAAGGTCCACGACGCCGCCTTGAGCGCATCGATGCCGTCGAGGACAATGCGGCCAACCACCGGCGCGAACATGTAGCCCTGCTTGCCCGGATGCTCGCGCCATTCGATGGTCTTGCCCTCGCGGCCCAGCGCCAGCGGGATCTTGTGCTTGTCCGCGTTCTTCTGCAGCACGCGCAGGTCGAACTGCACCACGTTCCAGCCGACCAGCACATCGGGATCGTGGCGCGCGATCCAGGCGTTGAGCTTTTCGATCAGCTGGCGCGGCGTGGCGCAGTATTCAAGGTCGAAGTCGATCTGCTGCGACGAAAGCTGCGGCTCGCCCAGCATGTAGACCTGGCGTTGACCGCAGCCTTCCAGCGCGATCGAATACAAGTCCTCGAAGGCGCTGGTCTCGATATCGAGCGACACCATCTTCAGCGAGGGACGGTACTCGGGCGCGGGCTTGAGCTTGCAGTTGTGGATGACGCCTGCGCCTTCCGCGCACCCACCTTCGAACTGCACGGCGGCGGTGATGAAGCGCTCCATCAGATAGCGCTCGGGCGGGCGGATGTCGGCCTCGAACATCTTGATGCCGTGTTCGCGCAGGGTGCGCTCCAGCGCCGTCAGCTGCTTGTAGCGCGAGGCGTAGACGCCGACGACCGGCTCCTGCTGGAAGGTCTTCAGTTCCAGCTCGCGCAGGTCGATGCCGGCCTTGGCGTCGAGCAGCGCCTCGATGGCCGGGCGCTGCTTCGCCTCGGCGAAAGCCACCGAAGTCTGCGCGGTCAGGCGGATCTTTTTCGGGCCGTCGTCGGTCGCCAGCCAGAACTCGATCTCCGTCCCATTGGCCGCGTCCCGCCAGTGGCGGGTCAGGATAAAGCCATGTTGGGCGGTATGCGTCATGCCAGAATTATACTGTATGCACATACAGCCCGCTAGCCGGGCGCGGATCGCCCTATTTGGCCGCGCGCGGCGCCTTGTAGCGCGCCAGTTCCATCTTGCCGATCTGGCTGCGATGGACCTCGTCCGGGCCGTCGGCCAGCCGCAGCGAGCGCGCGCCAGCGTAGGCCGAGGCCAGGAAAGGATCGGCCATGCCGCCGCCGCCCTGCACCTGGATCGCCCAGTCGATCACCTTGCACGCCATGGTCGGCGCGGCCACCTTGATCATGGCGATCTCCTTGGCCGCCACCTTGTTGCCGACCGTGTCCATCATGTGGGCCGCGTTGAGCACCAGCAGGCGCGCCTGGTCGATCATGATGCGCGACTCGGCGATGCGTTCCAGCGTCACGCCCTGCTCGGCCACCGGCTTGCCGAAGGCGACGCGGCTCAAGCTGCGCTTACACATCTGCTCCAGCGCGCGCTCGGCCAGGCCGATCAAACGCATGCAGTGGTGGATGCGGCCCGGCCCGAGGCGGCCCTGGGCGATCTCGAAGCCGCGGCCCTCGCCCAGCAGCAGGTTGGAGGCCGGCACGCGCACGTTCTCGAACAGGATTTCGGCGTGGCCGTGCGGCGCGTCGTCGAAGCCGAATACCGGCAGGTGGCGCAGCACCGTCACGCCGGGCGTATCGCGCGGCACCAGTATCATCGACTGCTGGATGTGGCGGTTGGGATTATCGGGATCGCTCTTGCCCATGAAGATGAAGACCTTGCAGCGCGGGTCGTTGCCGCCGGAGGACCACCACTTGCGGCCATTGATCACGTACTCGTCGCCGTCGCGCACGATGGAGCTGGCGATGTTGGTGGCATCCGACGAGGCCACCGCCGGCTCGGTCATGGCGAAGCAGGAACGGATGCGGCCATCGAGCAGCGGTTCCAGCCACTCGCGCTGCTGGGCTTCGGTGCCGTAGCGGGTCAGCACCTCCATGTTGCCGGTGTCCGGCGCCGAGCAGTTGAACACCTCCGGCGCCCACACGGTGCGGCCCATGATCTCGCACAGCGGCGCGTATTCCAGGTTGGTCAGGCCGGCGCCGTGCTGCGAATCGGGCAGGAACAAATTCCACAGCCCCGCCTCGCGCGCCTTGAGCTTGAGTTCTTCCATCACCTTGGTCGGTATCCAGGCATCGCCGGCGGCGCGGTTGGCGTCGATCTCGGCGTGGAAGCGCGCTTCGTTCGGATAGATATGCTCTTCCATGAAGGCCGTCAGGCGGGCCTGGAGCTGCTTTACTTTCGGGCTGTAGTCGAAATCCATGATGCGGTCCTTATCGGTAGGTGACGGCGCCGGGTTGCCCCAGCCATTCCAGGTGCGAGTAGTTGTTGAGGTAACTGAGCGTGAACTGGCCGGGACGCTGCAGCAGCTTGGTCACCGCGCAATTGGCCAGGGTCCAGCTCAACTCCATCACCTGGTAGTCCTGCAGGCCAAGCAGGTGCTGCATCAACGTGGCGATCACGCCGCCGGAGGTGAAGACGATGGTGGCCTGCTTGCTGCTGTCGGTGTCGAGCCGCTCCAGCGCGGCCACGCAGCGGCGGCGGAACTCCGGCCACGTTTCGGTGTACTCATCGTCGTGCCAGCCGCTCATCCAGCGCTGCATGGCGGCGCGGAACAGATGCTCCAGCGCGCGCTGCGGCTCCTCGTGCTGCGCCAGCAGCTGCTGGAAGGCGGCGGCGTCGCTGGCCTCCGGGCAGTGGCGCCGCAGCACCTCGTGGTGGTCGAACTCGGCGAAGCCGGCATCGGTGAGCCATTCGGTGTCGGCCAGCTGCGCCTTGGGCAGCTCGGCCAGGCAGGTGTCGGCGGTCTGGCGATGGCGCGCCATGCCGCCCACCACCACGCGGTGGAAGGGCTGGCGGCTGTTGGCATACCACTGCCCCAGCAAGCGCGCCTGCTCGTATCCCAGCGTCGACAGCTGGTCGTAATTGGCGCTGCCGAACGAGGCCTGCCCGTGGCGCACCAGATAAATTTGTCCCATTTGCTCGCGGCTCCAGATCAAAACAGGCACCAGCTTAACGTCCGGCCTATAATTCATCAAATGAATAGTTTTAATTTGGCCGAATAAACCTCATGCATATATCCAAGGTCGATCTCAACCTGTTCATCGTCTTCGAGGCGATTTACGCGGAAGGCAGCATCACGCGCGCGAGCCTGAAGATGAATCTGACGCAGCCGGCCATCAGCCATGCGTTGAACCGGCTGCGCGTGCTGTTCGAAGATCCGCTGTTCGAACGCCAGGGCCACGTGATGGTGCCAACGCCGCTGTCCCGCTCCATCATCGACGGCGTGCGGCAATCACTGCGCGGCTTTGAGGTGACGCTGAACGGCGCCGGGCATTTCGACGCCGCCACCAGCGAGCGCACCTTCTCGCTGGCGCTGCGCGATGTGCTGGAGGCCAGTGTGCTGCCGCCGCTGATGGCGCGCGTGGCGCAGGATGCGCCGACGGTGGGCCTGAACACTCTGCAGGTGGGCCGGCGCGAACTGGAAAGCGAACTGGCGGCAGGCTCTCTGGACGCGGCGATCGACATCCTGCTGCCGCTGTCGAACGACATCCGCCGCACGCTGCTGGCCACCGACAGCACGGTGGTGCTGGTGCGGCGCGACCACCCGCTGGTGAGCGGCGCGCTTGACCTGGATGGGTATCTGAAACTGGAGCACATCCAAACCAGCTCGCGCCGGCGCGGGCCGGGGCTGGAGGATTTTGAACTGAGCCGGATGGGATTGCAGCGGCGCGTGCGGCTGCGCTGCCAGCACTACTTCGCCGCCTGCCGCGCGGTGAGCCAGACCGACCTGGCGCTGACGATGCCCGAACGGCTGGCGCGCGTGGTCAACCAGCAGTTCGGCAACCAGATCCTGCCCTTCCCTTTGCAGATGCCATCGCTGGACATCTACCTGTACTGGCACGCCAACATCGACCACGACCCCGCCGGCGTGTGGCTGCGCGAGCAAATCAAGCAAGCCATGCTGGCGGCGGACTAAGTCATTTGCTCCAGTCTTCGAGGATCAAACCAGAGGGCTGAAAACTGAAGGCGGTGTCGCTGGTGACAAGCGTAGCGCCGACAGCCTTGGCGTGGGCCGCGATCAGCATATCCATCGGCGCCAGAGTGACGCCGGCCGCTTCTCGCAGCACACGTAAATCCGCATATGACGACACAACATCGCTAGTCCACGGCAATACCCTTACAAGCCGTAGAAACTTATCAACGCGCGTCTTTAGGCCGGGGGCACCTCCGCGCTTGGCCACGCCATACCGCAGCTCGGCCTCGGTCATTACTGAAACGGCCACACTGCCGCGTGGAACGTTCCGCAATCGCTGAGTTACCAGAGGATGGTCATCCCGGATTGCATAGCTAGCGATATTGGTATCCAGCATATAGATACTCATACATCCACGCCCGCAAACGGATCGCGCTCCTGCACTCCTTGCTGACGGTCTGCTGCATTCATAAAGTCTGCGGGTACGACTTTCGACGCGTCTTCTGCAAAGAACTCAGCCCAGGACAACGGTGGCTTACTCGATAAGATGACGTCGCCGGATGCGGGGTCGCGATGGACATAAACCTCGCTTCCCTCAAACTGGCAATCACGAGGCAGACGAACCATTTGAAGGTCGCCAGCCATCGACAATTGAACTTTTTCACACATATTGCCCTCCCCGCTCTCAATACGGCATCCCCTCAATATATGCCGTGGCTGAAAGAGATCAAGCCATCAAAGCCAAGCTCCTTGATCCGGGTTAAAACAAATTCAGCAGCCGGCGTTGGCGCCGGAGGCCAGGGTGCGGACGGCTTTGGAGATGTCGGCGGCAATGCGGGTGACGGCGCGGCGGTGGCCGGCCACCAGCGCGTCGTAGCCGCCGCTCACCGTTTCGTTGGCGACGCTGCGGCAGGTCAGCACCTTGGTGCTGCCGACCAGCCGCACGCTCCACACCGCGTCGATCAGCGCGTACTTGCCAGGCGCGGATTCGAAGCGCTGCACGTTGGTGCTGATGCGGTAGACCGGCGCACCGTCCGCAGTCGGCGTGCGGAACACGTCCACCGTCCCCAGCTCGCCGGTGATCGCCAGCGACAGCGCCTGGCCGATCTCCGACGCCGGCATCGCCGACCAGCGCTCGTGCTCCAGCAGGTCCACGCGCCCCGCTTCGCTGCTGACCACCAATTGGTAACGCGCCACCTGCTGCGGCACCGTCACCGCAGGCAGCTCGATGTAGTAGCCGGGCGACGCGGCCACAGTCGCCGGCACGCCCATGCCGTTACTCAGGCTGTAGAAATTCTCCGGCGGCGCGGCGGCGCAGCCGGCCAGCAGCAGCGCGGCCGCCATGGCCAGCGCGGTTGGATAGCGCATCATTTCGGTTCTCCCTTGGTATCCTGCTTGCTCGTCTTCCCGCGCAACAGCGATTCGGGATGACGCTCCACATAATCCGACAGCGCGTTCAACGATTGCAGCGTTTGCGTCAACTGCTGCAAGGCCTCGCGCAGGTCGGACTGCACCGGCGAATCCTTCTGCAGCAGCTGGTTGGCTTCGCCGAAGGTCTTGCGGGCCGCGCCCAGCGTGTCCTTCATCTCCGGCACTACCTGCGCATCGAGCTGCTTGAACAGCACGTTGGCGCTCTTCAGCGTGTCGCGCAGGTTGTTGCCGATCTCGCCGAACGGCACCTGATCCAGCTTGCGCGCGATGCTGGCGATCTGCGTCTGCAGCTCGTCAAGGCTGTTCGGCACCGTCGGCACCTCCAGCGGATACTGCGCCACATCCAGCTTGGCCGGCGGCGCATTCGGGAAGAAGTCCAGCGCCACGTACAGCTGACCGGTGAGCAGGTTCCCGGTGCGCAGCTGGCCGCGCAGGCCGCGCGCAACCAGGCGCTCCAGCACTATCGGCCCGGCGTTGCGATCCTGGTCGCTGGCGACGGACTGCTGGAAGCTGCGGCCCAGGCGTGCCGGGTACATGTCCACCGTCACCGGCATGCGGAAGGTCTTCTTCACCGGATCGAACTCCACCCCGACCGAGCGCACTTCGCCGAGCACGATGCCACGGAAGTCCACCGGCGCCCCGGGCGACAGGCCGCGCAGCGACTGGTCGAAGTACAGCACCGTGGTGATCGGCACGCCGTCCGGCTCGCGCAGCGCGTTGGACTGGTCGGAGGCCAGCGGGAAGTCGGTGCCGGGGGCCGCCTGCTGGTCCGGTTTCTGGCCGCTCATGGTCTCGAAGGCGATGCCGCCCACCAGCAAGGCCGCCAGCGACTGCGTGTTGACCTTGAAGCCGTTCGAATCGAGCCGCACGTCGACGCCGCTGGCATGCCACCAGCGCGTGTTCTTGCCGACATACTGGTCGTACGGCGCGCTGACGAACACGGTCATCTTCACGCCGCGTCCCTTCTCGTCCAGATCGAAGCCGACCACCTGCCCGACCTGGATGCGGCGGTAGAAGATCGGCGAGCCGACGTCGATGGAGCCGAGGCTCTCGCCGTGCAGCGTGAACTTGGTGCCCTTTTCATCGCCGGCCACCTGCGGCGGCTTTTCCAGTCCGGTGAACTCTTCCTTCACTTCCGCCGACTTGCCGGCGTCGACGCCAATGTAGGCGCCCGACAGCAAGGTGCTCAGGCCGGAGACGCCGCTCGCGCCCACACGCGGACGCACCACCCAGAACCGCGTATCGGCGGCGGTGAAGCGCTTGGCCTCCTTGCTCATGTCGATCATGACCAGCACCTTGGACAGATCGCGCGACAGCGTGATCGTGCGCACCAGCCCTATGTCCACGTCCTTGTATTTGACCTTGGTCTTGCCCGGCTCCAGCCCGTCCGCGCTGCGGAAGCTCACCGTCACCGTCGGCCCCTGGTCCATCACCGACTTGGCCACCAGCGCCAGGCCGATCAACGCCGCCAGCAAAGGGATCAGCCACACCAGCGAAGGTAGCCAGCGATTGGCCTTCTCCACTCTCGGCTCGGGCAACGGCGGTGCGCCGCTTTCGTTTTCAGGCATGGTTCTCTCCATTTGAATCGATCGGATCCCAGATCAGGCGCGGGTCGAACTGCATCGACGCCAGCATCGTCAGCACCACCACCGCGCAAAACGCCAGCGCGCCGGGACCGGCGGTGATGGTGGCCAGCGACTGGAAGCGCACCAGCGCCACCGTCAGGGTGATCACAAAAATATCAAGCATCGACCAGCGGCCGACGAACTCCACGATCCGGTACAACATCGTGCGCTGCAAGGGGCGCCAGCGCGAGCGCCGCTGCGCCGTCAACGCCAGCAGCGACAGCGCCGCCAGCTTCAGCACCGGCACCACGATGCTGGCGATGAAGATGATCGCCGCCAGCGCCGGCGAGCCGCTGGTCCAGAAGTAGACCACGCCGCTGATGATGGTGTCGTCCTCCTTGCCGAACAGCGAGTGCGTGTACATCACCGGCAGCAGGTTGGCGGGAATATAGAGGATGGTGGCCGCCAGCAGGAAGGCCCAGGTGCGGCCCACGCTGTCGGGACGGCGCCGGTGCAGCGCGGCGCCGCAGCGCGCGCAATGCTGGTGCGTGGCCGCCTGGTGCTGCGCCACCAGGCCGCAGCTGTGGCAGGCGGCAAGGCGTGCATGCGGCGTGTAGCGGAACTCCGCCTGCGCGGGACGGCGTGGCCCCGGCAGGTGCTCGCCGATATTCCACAACATCTGCGGATCGAAGGACGTGACGATGGCCAGCATCAGCGTCAACGCGCCGAACGCGAACAGGCCCGGTTGCACCACCACCTGCGCCAGGCTGGTCATCTTGACGATGGTGATCAGGATGCCGATCATCAGCACCTCCGTCATGCCCCAGCGGCGCGCAGCGGCGACCGCGCGCAGCAGATGGTCGAAGCCGTGCGGACGCACGCCGCTGCGCAGCGCCAGCGTTACGTACAGCAGCGCGCCCAGTTCCACCGCCGGCAGCACCACCGTGAACAGGCTCACGATCACCGCCACCACCTGCATCTGCTCCGTCCACAGCACGCGGATCGCGCCGGACAAGGTGGCGCTGGATGTGTAGCCGCCCACGGCCAGTTCAACGATGGGGCAAAACTGGGCAATCAGGAAGGTGAAGATGGCGCACAGGGTGATGGCCGCCATGCGGTTGACGTCCGAATGGATGCCGCGATAGAGGATGGACCGGCAGCGCACACATCGCGCCTTCTCGCGCGGCAGCACCGGACGGCGGCGATGCAGCACGCCGCAATCGTGACAGCTGATCAAATCGTATCGATGCACAGGGTGGCCGTTTGGTCAATAATGGCCATATCATACGACAATCCACCACTGCCGCGTGGCGGCGCGCATCGGCTATGATGGAGCCATGTTTCGCCTCCAGTCCACCATCCTGATCGCCGCAACGCTGGCCGTAGCAGGGAACGCGCACGCGCAGGCCGGCGCGGAGCTGGTATTCGGCACCTCGCACGACGAGAATTCGCCGCTCTTCCTTTACGCCAGCGCATACCTCCAGGAGTTGTGCACCGAAGGCGGACAACGCTGCACGTTACAACGCCTGCCAGGACGCCGCGCGGAAACGATGCTCGCCGCCGGCAGCATCGTCGGAGAAATAGGCCGCGTCAAGAACTACATCCTGAAGCATCCGGACTACGTGCGCCTCGACGAACCCTTCGTCGTCTCGCACACGCGCATCTTCACCCGCGCCGACAAGGGCATTACGAGTTGGGCGACGCTGGCGAAAAACGCCAGAACGGTCAGCTACAAGCGAGGCGTCTATCTGTACCAGCAACGGTTGGAGGCGCTGCAGCCGGCGGTCCAGCCGCATGACGTGCAGAGCGAGTCCGCCTGCCTGCAAATGGTGCTGTCCGCGCGCGACGACGCCTGCGTATTCGACGACGGCGGCATCAGTACCGAGGCCAGGCCGCTGCTGGCGCAAGGGCACAGCAGCGCCTCGGTGGAGGACCTGCCGCTGTACATCTACCTTGGGAAGGACAGCGCCGCGTTGGCGCCCGCGCTGTCGGACGCCGCCAGGCGGTTGGCGGCGCGCGGCGTACCGGGCCGGCTGCACCGCAAATTCTACGAGGCGCGCTAGCCTACTTGATGCTGGTGTTGAGTTCCTGGAAGTCCGCCGTCTTCCCCAGCGACTGCCAGGTGGCCAGCAGATTGGCCGGCGGCGCGATCAGCTTGCGGGCCGCCAGATCGAGCCAGCCGCCGGTGCTGGTCACGCGCGCGGCCAGCTTGCCGTCGGCGCGGATGATGTCGGTGCTGAGCGACCAGCGGCTGCCGTCCGCCGACAGGCCGGCCACGCCCAGCGTGACGGTGATCTCTTCGAGCAGCATCACTTCCTTGAAGTAGGCGATTTCGTCCTTCATCACCACCGGGCCGATATTGAGGCGCATGAACTCACTCATGGGGAAGCCGTTCTCCGACAGGAACAGCATGCGCACATCGCCCGCCTTGTCCAGGAAGGCCGTGTTGCGCATATGGCTGTTGAAGTCCATATCGCCCCAGCCGGCCATCATCTTCTTCTCAAACATCTCACTCTCCAAGGAAATCCAGAAGCGTGCATGCTACCACCTTGGTCGCCTTGCGCAGGTCTTCCAGCAGCAGGCGCTCGTCGGCCTTCTTGGCGTTGGACTCGGGCACCGTGCGCGGGCCGGCGCCGTACAACACCGCCGGAATGCCATGTTCGCCGTACAGGCGCGCATCCGCATACAGCGGCGTGCCCTGCGCCGGGATCTTCTCGCCGATGAAGGTTTGCGCGTTCTGCTGCAGGCTCGCCACCAGCTTCTCCGTGCCCGGCTGCTCGCGCAGCGCGTGCGACAGCAGCAGGCGCTTGATCTCGATGCGGATGCCGGGCTGCCCTTCCACCGCCTTTTCGATCAGCGCGCGCACTTGCGCTTCCACCACCACCGGGTCTTCTTCGGGGATCATGCGGCGGTCCATCTTCAGCACCACTTTGCCCGGCACCACGTTGGTGTTGGTGCCGCCGTCGATGCGGCCCACCAGCATGGTCGGCGAATCGATGCCGGGGATTTTCGATTTGACCTTCTTCAGCTCCGGCAGCTGGTCGTAGATCGCGTTCAGGATGCGTGTGGCCGCCTGCAGCGCATCGTGGCCGGTCTCCGGCATCGCGCCGTGGCCGGACTTGCCGTGCACCGTGATCTCCAGCTGCAGGCAGGCGTTGTGCGCGGTGACGATGTTGTAGCTGAAGCCCGCCGCGATGACGAAGTCCGGCTTGGTCAGCTTCTGCTCCAGCAGCCAACCGGGACCCAGCAGGCCGCCGAATTCCTCGTCGTAGGTGAAGTGCAGTTCCAGCCCGCCCTTGAGCGGCACACCCAGCGCCTCCAGCGCGCGCGTGGCGAAGATGTAGGTGGCGAAGTCGCACTTGGAGACAGCCGCCGCGCGGCCGTAGATGTAGCCATTTACCACCACGCCGCCGTATGGCGGATAGGTCCAGTTGTCGCCCGGAGGCACCACGTCGCCGTGGGCGTTGAGCGCCACCGTCGGGCCGCCTTTTTGATAAGGGCGGCGCACGATCAGGTTGGTGATGGTCTCCATGCCATAGTCGTGAACCACCTGCGCCGGCACGGCGTGCTTCTCGGCGGTCCAGCCAAAGGCCTTGACCAGGTCGGCCACCAGGTCCGCATGCGGCGCGTTGTTGCCGGGCGGGGTATCGGTCGGCACGCGCAGCAACTGCTGCAGTACGCCGACTTCCTCATCGAAGTGCGCGTCGATCCATTGCGCCAGTTGTTCCTTGTTCGTCGTCATGGCTGTTCTCTCACTTGGCGCCGGATTCGAACCAGGCCGCGATCTGCGCCCGTTCGGCATCCGTCATATTGGTCAGGTTCGCAAGCGGCATGGCTTTGAGCTGCACCGATTGCTTGTAGATTTTTTCCGCGTTCTGATGCACCTGCTCCGCGCTGTCGAGCATCACGCCAGCGGGCGCCGTCGCAAAGCCGGCCTGCGAAGGATGCGCGGAGTGGCAGGCCACACAGCGCTGGTCGATGACGGTCTTCACCTTGGCGAATTGGGCCGCCGGATCGGCCGCAGCAGCCGTCGCCACAGGACGCGGCGGCGCGATCGCCACCGCCACGCCGATCAGCAGCGCCACGCCGAGCGCCGGATAGCGCCACTCCACGCGGCCCTTGTGGCGCAGGTTGAAGAAGTGGCGAATGAACACGCCAGCCGCCATGATGAAGGCCAGCACCAGCCAGGCGTGGTCGTTCCGGTAGGTCATCGCGTAGTGGTTGCTGATCATGATGAACAGCACCGGCAGCGTGAAGTAGTTATTGTGGACGCTGCGCTGCTTGGCCTTCTGGCCGTGCACAGGATCAGGCAGGCGGCCGGCCGACATGGCCTCCACCATCTTGCGCTGGCCGGGAATAATCAGCATCAGCACATTGCCGACCATGATGGTGCCGATCAGCGCACCGACGTGGATGTAGGCTGCGCGGCCGCTGAGCACATGCGTGAGTCCATACGCGGCGCCGACGATCAGCGCGAACACCACCACGCCGAACCACAGATCGCGCTTGCCCAGCGGGGAGCGGCACAGCAGGTCGTACACGGTCCAGCCGACGACCAGTGTGCCGACGCCGATGCCGATCGCCTGCCAGCTGCCGATATCTGCCACCGATTTATCGATCATCATCGCCTGCGCGTTGAAGTAGTAGGCGATGGTCAGCAGCGCGATGCCGGACATCCAGGTTGTGTAGGCCTCCCATTTGAACCAGTGCAGCTCTTTCGGCAGTTCGGCCGGCGCCACCAGGTATTTTTGCGGGTTGTAGAAACCGCCGCCGTGCACCGCCCACAGTTCGCCGGACACGCCCTTCTTCGCCAGCTCCGAACCGGGAGCGGGCGGACGGATCGAGTTATCCAGCCAGACGAAGTAGAACGAGGCGCCGATCCAGGCGATGCCGGTGATGACGTGCAGCCAGCGCACGATCAGGTTCAGCCACTCAAGGCCGTACGGGATCAGATAGGCGAATAATTCCATGGGTGCTTTCAGGGTAAAGAGTGTGGCTAATTTACAGAAGATAAACGGATTTGGCGCCGACCACATGAACATTAGAGTATATTAAACATATCCGATTCCGTATAACAGAAATACTCACATGGCCGCCCTGCCGCAACACCTGGATCTGCATCTGATCCGCATCCTCTACCTGCTGCTGGTTGAGAAGAACGTCTCACGCGTCGCCCTCAAACTGAATCAGCCGCAGCCCTCGATCTCCGCCTCGCTGCGCAAGCTGCGCGAGCTGACCGGCGATCCGCTGCTGGTGCGCGGCGCGCGCGGCATGGTGCCGACCCAGCACGGCGAGAGCCTGCTGATTCCGGCCAAGCGCATCCTCGACGAAACCGAGAACCTGTTCCTGAAGAAGACGCCCTTCGTGCCGCAGAACGAAGCGCGCACCTTCCACATCGCCGCGCCGGATTACCTGGACAGCCAGTTCCTGCCCAACCTGGTGGCGATGCTGCGGCGCGGATCGCCCAACAGCCGCGTGAAGATCCACAGCCTGGGGCCGGGCGTGGACTACGTGCGCCTGCTGTCGGATGGCGACATGGACCTGGTCATCGCCAACTGGGACGAGCCGCCCGAGCACCTGCACATGTCCAAGCTGTTCGAAGACCCAATCATCTGCGTGATGCGCTCCGACTGCCCATACGCGCTGCGCACCGGCAGCGAGGACATGACGCTGGGCGACTACCTGTCGCTACCCCACGTGGCGCCGACGCAGATCCTGCCCGGCTACCACGGCGTCATCGACGACTTCCTGGAGCGCCAGGGCCTGCAGCGCAACGTCGCCGTGGAATCGGCCTACTTCGGCCTTATCCCCTACATGCTCACGCAGACGGACCTCGTGCTGACCACCGGCCGCCAGTTCGTGCGCTACTACGAGCGCAATATGCCTTTGAAGACGTACACGGTGCCGGTCAAGTTCCCGGCGATGCGCTTCTACCAGCTGTGGCACGAGCGCGTGCACCAAGCGCCGGAGCACAAATGGCTACGCGAGCAGGTCTCGACGGCGGCCAAATCGCTGGGGAAGTAAATGCGGTAAAAGTGATAATATTGGCATTCTTTACATTACAAGGAAAACAAGATGCCCATATCGCGATACGCTTTGCTGCTCGGGGTTTTCGGGCTTTCATATCTCGCGCAAGGCGCGGCACAGGCAAGCACCGACCATCCCGCCCAACTGAGCGACATCCAAGGCCTGACCAACAGCACCTTCCCAGCAACCTACCAGTTCCAGGCTCGCGGCAGCGGCGCCATGAGCTTTGTAACGTATCCCATGGGCGAATCCACCAAGAGCTTCGTTCAGGTTGGCCTGAGCAGTGGCGCCGATCCACAGCAGGCGATGATTGCGCCGTTGTCCGACCCCTACGCCACCGAGCCGATGCGATTTTATGGCTTCAGTATTTTCCTGCCCTCCGACTGGAATTTTGACTCCAGCCCAGTGACGGTCGCGCGTATCGCATCGAACAATCCGGCTCTACCACCGCCGTTGGCTCTGGTTGTCGATGCTCACGATTTGAAGATCGTATTGAACGCCAACCATCGCGATCCAGCGAGCAGCGAACCGCCAACCGCGGCCAACACGCAGACGCGCAGCTTCGTGCTCTCGCCCGCGGTCAAAGGCCAATGGCACTGCGTGGTGATCAAGGCTCGCTGGAGCGGTAATATCCGCGATGGAGAAACCCATATCTGGGTGAATGGCCAGGCAACCGCCGCCTATGACGCAGTGCGGACTCATAACAGCTACCAAGGCGCCGTGTTGATGCCACAAGTCGGGCTGAGTACGGAGGCCAACGCGCAAGCCACGCCGCGCACGGCGGTGGTCGACGCCGTCATTCTCGGCAACAGCACATCCTATCCTGCCTTCCTTCAAAAATACATGCCTTGCCCAATCTCCGCACAATGAGGACACAGACCATGACCACCGCTCGAATCCTCCTGTCCCTGCTGGCACTATCCGCAGCAAGTGCGGCGCACGCCCAGTTCGATACAGTCCTGGGGGGCACCATTGATACCGATGTCTCCAACCCGGCACCGCCGGCCACCATGAAGGACGCGATTACCTACTACTCGACCGCCGGAAATCTACGCCACATCAACGACGTCTACTCGTTCAGCTCAGAAGGCGGCGGGCAGCTCACCTGGACCGATGATTTCGCAGGCAAAGCCCAAGCAGGGCATAAAGTATTCAAACTGCAGGTGTTCCGCCCTGAAGTAACCGTCACGCCGGATGGCAAGGCCGTCGTGTCGCGCGCCGAAGTCGTGCCAAGGTTTGATTATATTAAGACAGGGGTTCGCTGGTACGCCATCAGCGTGTTTGTCCCTCAAGAATGGCAATTCAACGATCTCGAAATGATAGTCGGGCAGCTGCACACCAGCCAGAACCAAGCTATCTTGTCGCCGCCGGCGGCACTGTTCATCCAAGGCAAATACCTGAAGCTGTCATTGCATGCCAGCGAGCTGTCGGATAGTGTGACGGTTCAGCCGCATCTGGAGAAACTCACCTCGTCAGAGCAGACGATCCGCCTCGCGCAAATTGACCAGCCCGAGGCCAGAAACAAGTGGTACTGCTTCGTCATGCGGGCAGACTGGTCGCCAACGCCAGGCGTTGGTGCGTTCAAGCTTTGGATGAACGGGGTTCTGAAATATCAAGCCGAAAACGCGTTCAATTCATACACGACCTGGCTGGGCAATTATCCGAAGGCCGGCCTGTATGTTCCAGGCACAACGGGCATGCCCGATAGTCAAACGATCTATACGGACTATATCTATATGGCGGGCGCCGCGACCTCGGCAAAGTCGGAGCTGGAAGCGAAGACACCATGCGGAGTGACACCGGATTAGCGTAGCCACTGTCTGGTAGCCACCGTTTAGTCCAGTCGCGGTTACACTAAGCGCCATGACTACACTTTCCGAATTAAACAGCTGCGACGCCGCCACCTTCACCGACCGCCTGCGCGGCATCTACGAGCACTCGCCGTGGATACCGGAACGGGCGGCGGCCGGGCGGCCTTTCGCCAACACCACCGCGCTCAAGCTGGCCTTGCAGGCGGTCGTCAGCTCTGCTTCGCTGGACGAGCAACTGGGCCTGATCCGCGCCCACCCCGAGTTGGCCGGCAAGGCCGCCGTCGCGGGACAGTTGACGGCCGAATCCACCAACGAGCAAGCCAAGTCCGGCCTGCACCTGTGCAGCGCCGAGGAATTCGCCATGCTGCACCAGTTGAACGCGGACTACAACGCCAAGTTCGGATTCCCGTTCATCCTCGCCGTCAAAGGCCCGGATGGACAGGGGCTCACGCGCCGCGCCATCATCGCCACCTTCACGCGCCGGCTGAAGAACCAGCGCGCCGACGAAATCGCCGAGTGCCTGCGCCAGATTAAACGCATCGCCGAACTGCGCCTGAACGACCTGCTGGGCGTGACGCTGGACTTCGGCCCCACGATCATGCAGTGGTGCGAGACCATAGCCGCGTGGAGCGACACCGACAACAGCGCCAACGCGGACTTCGACCTGACCTGCGCCTACATGACGCCAGCACACCGCAAGACCGCCGCGCAGCTGCTGGACTGGATGAGCGAAGCGGGCATGGACGCGCACATCGACGCCGTCGGCAACGTCGTCGGCGTCTACCGCTCGGACGCTCCGGGCGCGAAAACGCTGATGACAGGCTCGCACTACGATACGGTGCGCAACGGCGGCAAGTACGACGGCCGCCTGGGCATCCTGCTACCGATCGCCATCGTGCGCCACCTGCATCAGCGCGGCGAAAAGCTGCCCTTCCATTTCGAGATCGTCGGTTTCGCCGAGGAGGAAGGCGTGCGCTTCAAGAGCACTTTCCTGGGCAGTAACGCGGTCACTGGCCGCTTCGACCTGACGCTGCTGGACCAGACCGACGCCGACGGCATCACCATGCGCGACGCGCTGCTGGCCGCCGGCCATGACGTGGCGCGCATTCCCGGCATCGCGCGTGATCCGGCGCAGTTGCTGGGCTTTGTGGAAGTCCATATCGAACAAGGCCCGGTGCTGCTGGAGCGCGACCTGGCGCTGGGCGTGGTGACGGCGATCGCCGGCAGCTCGCGCTACCTGGTCGAGCTGACCGGCCTGGCCAGCCACGCAGGCACCACGCCGATGACGATGCGCAGGGATGCGGCGGCGGCGGCGGCGGAGATCGTGCTGCTGGTCGAACGCCGTTGCGCGCAGGGCGAATCGCTGGTCGGCACGGTGGGCCAGTTGCAGGTTCCCGGCGGCTCGGTCAACGTGATCCCCGGTGCGTGCAAGCTGTCGCTCGATATCCGCGCCGCCGACGACGCGGTGCGGCTGGCGGCGGTGAAGGATGTGTTGGACGGCATCGCGGCGATCTGCGCGCGGCGCCAGGTGGAGGTGAGCTGGCAGCAGATCGTCAACGCCTCGGCCGCGCCATGCGCACCGCGTTTGATGCGGCAGTTCGGCGCCGCCATCGAGCGCGCCGGCTTGCCGCGCTTCGACCTGCTGTCCGGCGCGGGTCACGATGCGATGGCGATGGCCGCGATCACCGACGTGGCCATGCTGTTCACGCGCTGCGGCAACGGCGGCATCAGCCACAATCCGCTGGAGACGATGACGGCGGATGATGCCGACATCGCCGCCCAGGTGCTGCTGGACTTCCTGCGCAGCTACGCCTGATTGCCGGCCGCCGGTGCGCGCCGCCGGCAAAGTTCGGCCAGGGCGGCGGCCACTTCAGCGATCACCGGCGCCCAGCCGCCGCCCTCGGGCTGACGGAACAGGCGCGTGGATGGATACCACTGCGTATCGCTGCGCTCCGTCATCCAACGCCAGTCGCAGCGATAGTCGGGCAGCAGCAGCCAGCACGGCTTGCCCATGGCGCCGGCCAGGTGCGCCACCGCCGTGTCCACGCTGATGACCAGATCGAGGTTGGCAATGACGGCCGCCGTATCGGCGAAGTCGCGCAGCTGGGAGCCGATAGCCTGAAGCGTCATGCCATCAGGTGGGGCTATTGCCTCGTCTTCGCCGGGCCCTTTTTGCAGGCTGACGAAATGCGCTTGCATGGCGGCTAGCGGCGACAGGGTTTGCAAAGACGGCAGCGAACGATCCGCGTCGTTCTCGAAATCCGGATTGCCCTTCCACGCCAGACCGATGCGCAAGCCCTGCGCCGGCAGTTGGGCGGCCCAATGCCGCACCAGATCCGGCTCCGCTGCGAGATAGGGGACCGCCGCAGCGC
Organism: Duganella sp. GW821-FHT01E12; assembly: GCF_059422325.1. NCBI lineage: Bacteria > Pseudomonadati > Pseudomonadota > Betaproteobacteria > Burkholderiales > Oxalobacteraceae > Duganella > Duganella sp. GW821-FHT01E12. Next base: position 181,641 of record NZ_JBWKWR010000005.1, read on the forward strand.
TGCACTGTGCGGGAAGGCGCATTGGATGCGTCCAGTAGTCCCAGCCATCGGCCGGCACCGCATCATCCAGCGCATACACCTCATCGACGCCGCCCGCCGTGGCGAACAGACGCTTTAACGGCGCGTGGCATATCACGGCGACGCGCGCGGCACCGCGCTCCTTCAGCGCCGGCGCGTAGCGGCAGAAGTGGATCATGTCCCCCTGCCCCGCCTCCAGCATGATCACGATGGACTTGCCCGGCAGCGCCTCGCCCTCCCAGCGTGGACAGGCGAAGGAATGCGTGAAGGAGTCGAACTGCCAGCGCGCCTCCAGCAGCGGCCAGCCTTCTTCAAACCGGCCCTGGCGCAGCAGCACGTAGGCCAGGTTGAAGCGCGTCCGCGCATGGCCGGGGTCCAGCGCAAGCGCGCGGCGGTAGCATTGCTCGGCCTCCCGTTCGCGCTTGACGCAGGCAAGCAGCACGCCCAGCTGGCTCCATGCCGACGGCGAGTCCGGCGCCAGCTCCACCGCCGCGCGCGCAGCCGCTTCCGCTTCACCGAAGCGCTTCGCCCTCAAGAGCAGCACGCCGAGATTCTGGTAGAGTTGCGCATGATCGGGCATCAGCGCCAGCGCCCGTCGATAATGGAACTCTGCCTCCGCGAGCGCACCTTGCCGCTCCTTCAGGTATCCGAGGTTGGCGCGCGCCGCGCCGTGCATGGGTTCCAGCACCAGCGCCTGCAAGTAGCAGTCCTCCGCTGCGGCGAAATCGCCGGCGGCCATGTGGTGGTTTGCATCGAGGTAGGCTTGCTGCGGATCTGAATGCATTAATTTACAGGCTGGCGATTAGCGCCAACAGTTCGGGTTCTGGCAGCGGCTTGCTGAACAAATAGCCTTGATAATACTGGCATCCTTCGGCGATGACAAAATCGAGCTGCTCCCGCGTCTCCACGCCCTCGGCCAGCACCGACATGTTCAGGGCCTTGCCCAGCGAGACGATGATGCGGACGATGGCGGCGCCGCTGTCCTCCCTGGCGGCGCCCCATATGAAAGAACGGTCTATCTTCAGCTGATCCAGCGGCAGCCGGTGCAGATACGACAGCGACGAGTAGCCGGTGCCGAAATCGTCCAGCGCGAAGCTGACGCCGGCGGCGCGCAGGCGCTGCATCTTCTCGACCGTGCCCTCGACATCCTTTAGCAGCAGGCTTTCCGTCAGTTCGAGCCGCAGCCTGTCGGCGCGCGCGCCGGTTTGCGCCAACGTCTCCAGCACATGCTCGACGAAGTCCGTCCGGTGGAACTGCGAGGCGCTGACGTTGACCGCCATCTCCAACCCTGCCGTGCGCGTATCGCCGGCCCAAGACGCCAGCCGCTGGCAGGCCTCAATCATCACCCAACGCCCCAACGGCAGGATCAGGTTCGACTCCTCCGCCACCGGTATGAACTCGGCGGGCGGCACCAGTCCGCGCTGTGGATGCCTCCAGCGTACCAGCGCTTCCGCGCCGGCCATGGCGCCGTCCACGCACATCAACGGCTGGTAGTGCAGCACGAATTCGCCGTTGCCCAGCGCACGCCGCATGTCCGCCTCCAGCACCGCCCGCGCGCTCACTCTGGCCTGCATCGCCGGATCGAAGAAGGCGACGGTGTTGCGTCCCGAAGCCTTGGCCTGGTACATGGCCAGGTCGGCGCGTCTCAGGACGTCGTCCACGCTGCCACTGGCGCCGTTGAAGAGCGTCACGCCGATGCTGGGCGTACTGTATTGGTCCAGGCCCTCGATCCCGAACGGTTCGCCAAACGCGCGGATGATCTTGAGCGCGATTTCCTGCGCGGCGGCGGCGGCGTCGTTCTCGGTTGCGCCCAGATCCTCCAGCAGCACGATGAACTCGTCGCCGCCGAAGCGGGCCACCGTATCGCAGCCGCGCACTGCTGCGCGCAACCGGGCAGCGGCCATCTGCAGCAGCATGTCGCCCTTGTCGTGGCCGCGCGTGTCGTTGATGATCTTGAAGTTATCCAGGTCGATGAAGAGCATCGCACCCAGGTGGCCCAACGACAGCGCGTGGCCGACGCGGTCCAGCAGCAATTGCCGGTTCGGCAAGCCGGTCAGCATGTCGTAGAAGGCCATGCTGTGGATCTGCGCCTCGGCGGCCTTGCGTTCGCTGATGTCGCGGAAGTAGATCGTCAGGCCGTCCTCCGACGGATAGGCGCGGATCTCGGTCCACAGGTCGAGCGGCACATAATGCTCCTCGAACGCAACGGCACTGTTGGTCTCCACCGCCTGGTGGTAGGCGCGGTGGTATGGGCCGTCGACCGCTTCAGGGAATACCAGCCACACGTTCCGGCCCATTACCTCCGGGCGCCGCACCTGCAGCAGGCGCTCCGCATTGCCATTCATGTAGCGGATATTCCAGCTACGGTCCAGCATCAGGACCGCATCGGAGATGCTTTCCAGCGTGACCGCAGGGCAGCCTGACTCCGGCGCCGCCTGGGATTGAGGTGGTTCTAGCATGTTGGAAGCCGGGAGAGCATGACGCGTTCTAGTTGGCTGGATAGCCTGTCACTAGTCAGTATGCTCTCCGGCCGGACGACGGTCAAACGATACGGGCGCGCTCCAGCATCGCATGCAACAGAACGTTGCAGCCAGCCTCCAGATGCTCGGACTTGGCGTCCTCGATTTCGTTATGGCTGATGCCATCCTTGCAAGGCACGAAGATCATGCCCGCTGGCGCCAGGCGCGCCGCGTAGATCGCATCGTGGCCCGCACCGGAGACCACGTCCATGGTCGAATATCCCAGCTTGGCGGTGGCGTTGCGCACCGCATTCACGCACTCCGGGTGGAACGGGCATGGCGGATAGTACGACACGCGCTCGATCGAAATCTTCAAGCCGGTTTCGCTGCGGGTCTTGTCGATAAAGGCCAACATCTCCTCGTGCATGGTGTTGAGCAGTTCATCGTTCACGTTGCGCAGATCGATGCTGAATTTGACTTCGCCCGGTATCACGTTGCGGCTGTTCGGGAACACCTGCACCATGCCCACTGTGCCGCGACCATACGGCGGATAGCGGTTGGCGATGGCCACCACCTCCTGCATGATTTTGGTGGACACCTGCAGCGCGTCCTTGCGCAGGCCCATGGGCGTGGGGCCGGCGTGTGCTTCCATGCCGCTCACCACGCAGTCGTACCAGGACAGGCCCATCACCGCAGGCACCACGCCGATCACCTTGTCGGCGTCTTCCAGCACCGGCCCTTGTTCGATATGGGTTTCGAAGTAGGCGCCGATCGGATGGTCGCCCGGCACCTGGGTGCCCTTGTAGCCGATGCGCGCCAGCTCGTCGCCGACGGTCTTGCCCTCGGTGTCCTTGGCGGCGTAGGCCGTCTCCAGGCTGAAGGCGCCGCAGAACACGCCGGAACCCATCATCACCGGCACGAAGCGCGAGCCTTCCTCGTTGGTCCAGAAGGCGACTTCGATCGGCGCCTCGGTCTTGATCTTCAAATCGTTCAGCGTGCGCACGACTTCCAGGCCGGCCAGCACGCCGTAGTTGCCGTCGAATTTACCGCCGGTGGGCTGGGTGTCGATATGACTGCCGGTCATCACCGGAGGCAGCGCGTTGTTGGTGCCGTCGCGGCGCATGAAGACATTGCCGATCTGATCGACCGTGATCGACATGCCGGCGGCCTTGCCCCAGCCGACCACCAGGTCGCGGCCCTGCTTGTCCAGGTCCGTGAGGGCCAGGCGCTTGACGCCGCCCTTGGCGGTGGCGCCTATTTGTGCCAGTTCCATCAGCGCCGTCCACAGACGGTCGCCATTGATGCGCAATTCGCTCATTACCCTGCTCCTCTTTGATTAACGCGCCGACATCGGCTTGAACGCCGGCCGGTCGATATGACGGCCCGCGCCCTCCACCGCCATCAGCACGCCGCGATGGAACACCACGTTGCCGGCGGCCAGCGTGGTGCTCGGGATGCCGCGCACGGTGCGGCCTTCGAATACGTTAAAGCCGCCCTTGGCGAACTGCGTCAGCGACGATATGGTGCGGCTGCCTTCCGGGTCCCATACCACGATGTCGGCATCGGCGCCGACGGCGATCACGCCCTTGCGCGGATACATATTGAAAATCTGCGCCGCGTTGGTCGACGTCACCTTGACGAATTCCGACGGCGTGAGCAAGCCGGTGTTGACGCCGGCATCCCACACCACGGACATGCGGTCTTCAACGCCGCCGCAGCCGTTGGGGATCTTGGTGAAATCGTCCTTGCCTGCGGCCTTCTGCTCGGCGCAGAAGGTGCAGTGGTCGGTCGCGGTGGTGTGCAGGTTGCCGCCTTGCAGACCATGCCACAACGCGGCCTGATGGTGCTTGCTGCGGAACGGAGGGCTCATCACATGGCCCGCCGCGTAATCCAGGTCCTCGCTCTGGTACACGCTGTCGTCGATGACCAGGTGGCCGGCCAGCGCCTCGCCATACACGCGCTGCCCGTTGGCGCGCGCGCGGGTGATGGCCTCCAGCGATTCAGCGCAGGAGACGTGGACAATGTACACCGGAGTGTTGAGCACATTGGCGATCGCGATGGCGCGGTTGGCCGCCTCCGCTTCCACTGCCGGTGGGCGCGACAACGGATGTGAACTTGGACCAGTCATGCCCTTCTTCAGCAAGTCCTGCTGCAGCTGATAAACCAGTTCGCCGTTCTCCGCATGCACGGTCGGAATCGCGCCCAGTTCCAGCGAGCGGCGGAAGCTTTTCACCAGCGTCTCGTCGTCGGCCATGATGGCGTTCTTGTACGCCATGAAGTGCTTGAAGCTGTTGACGCCATGATCGCGCACCAGGATGCCCATGTCGCGGTGCACCGTCTCGTCCCACCAGGTGATCGCCACGTGGAAGGTGTAGTCGCCGGCCGCCTTCTGCGCCCAGCCGCGCCACTGGTGATAGGCGTCGAGCAGGTTCTGTCTCGGCGCCGGTATCACAAAGTCCATGATGGTGGTGGTGCCACCAGCCAGGCCGGCGGCGGTGCCGGTATAGAAGTCGTCCTGCGTCACGGTGCCCATGAAGGGCAGGTTCATGTGGGTGTGCGTGTCTATCCCGCCCGGCATCACGTACTGGCCGCTGGCGTCGATCACCTTGGCCGATGCCGGCGCTTCCAGATTGTCGCCGACGGCGACGATCTTGTCGCCAAAGCACAGCACATCGGCACGAAAAGCGCGATCGGCATTAACGACGGTGCCGCCGCGGATGATAGTTGTCATAGACGTCTCCTGAATCTTCTTTAGGGATGAGCGGCCCGTATCGCAGGCACTGCCTTGCCCTTCATCATAACCCCATACACCAGCGCGGAAATAGCGATTCCGACAAACCAGGCGTAGGTGTAAATCGTTTTGAACCCGGACGCCACATCCTGGAAGGATGCAGGGAATGCGGCGTTGAGGAAGCCAGGAATATTGGGCAGCACGCCGGCCACGAAGGCCACCAGCGCAGCCATGTTCCAGCCATTGCCATATGAGTACTGGCCATCCTCGCGATACAGCTCGCCGACATTGAGCTCGGTCTTGCGCACCAGGTAGTAGTCGACGATCAGGATGCCGGCGATGGGGCCCAACAGCGCCGAGTATCCGATCAGCCACGTGAAGATGTAGCCCTGCGTCGACTCAAGTATCTTCCAGGGCATCATCAGGATCGCGATGGCGGCGGTGATGTAGCCGCCCACCTTGTACGAAATCTGCTTCGGCGCCAGCGAAGAAAAATCGTAGGCCGGGCCGACCAGGTTCGCGGCCAGGTTGACGGAGACGGTGTCGATCAACAGGATCAGCAACGCGATCAGCACGGCGGCGCCGGTCATGCGGGCGGACAGGTCGACCGGATCCCAGATCGCCTTGCCGTACAAGACCACCGTTGCCGAGGTGACGATCACCGCCATCATCGCCAGCAAGCCCATAGGCACCGGCAGGCCGACCGACTGGCCCAGCACCTGGTCGCGCTGCGATTTGGCGAAGCGGGTAAAGTCCGGAATGTTCAGCGCCAGCGTGGCCCAGAAGCCGACCATCGCCGTCAGCGAAGGCCAGAAGGTGGACCAGAACTGGCCGGCCTTCTTGCCGCCTTCAACGAACTGCGACGGCGCCGACAGCAGGTCACCAAAGCCGCCGGCCTTGTTGTAGACCCATCCCAGCAACACGAAGCAGATCAGGATCTTCAGCGGCGCGGTATAGGTTTCCAGCTTGCGGATCGCATCCATGCCATGCACGATATACCAGAACTGCACGCCCCAGAAAGCCAAAAAGCACAGCAGCTGCGCGCCGTTGATGCCCAGGCCCGCGATCTTGGCGCCGCCGATTTCGCCGCCCATCATCACGCCGAGCAGCGTGTAGATCATCTGCCCGCCGAACCAGGTCTGGATGCCGTACCAGCCGCAGGCGACGATGGCGCGCATCAGCGCCGGCAGACGCGCGCCGGCGGTGCCGAACGACGAGCGGGCCAGCACCGCGTACGGAATGCCGTACTTGGTGCCGGCATGGCCGATCAACAGCATCGGCAGCAAAACGATAGCGTTCGCGAGGAACACCGTGAGCACGGCCTGGTAGCCGGACATGCCCCCTTCAATCAAACTGGCGGACAGCGTGTAGGCCGGTATGCACATCACCATGCCGACCCACAGGGCGGCGAAGTGATACCAGCGCCAGGTACGTTGCGCCGCCGTGGTCGGGGCCAGGTCTTCGTTCCAGAGTTGCGTGCTGCCAGAGAGTTCTTTGCTCACGGGGCTTTCTCCAAAGGGTTATGTATCCTTCTATCGCTGCAAGTTCCGTACCCAATACCGTTTATACTGTTTCCGCCGCCTTGACGTTCTCCGCGCGCGGGTTGCGCGGGTCCTGAGTCCAGTTCATGTATGGCTTGCCTGTCTTCTGCGGCACCATCGTGATGCAGCCCTGCACCGGGCAGGTGATTTCACACAGGTTGCAGCCCACGCATTCCTCCTTGATCACCTCATACGTGCGCGTGCCGGTGGCCGCGTCGATCAGCTGCGCGATCGACTGGTGCGAGGTATCCTCGCAGGCCACGTAGCAACGGCCGCACTTGATGCAGTCGTCCTGGTTGATCTGCGCGATCACCTGATAGTTCATGTCCAGGTACTTCCAGTCCGTCGTATTCGGCACCGCCTTGCCGACGAATTCGCTGATGCTCTTGTAGCCCTTCTCGTCCATCCAGCGCGACAGGCCGTCCTTCATCTCTTCGACAATGCGGAAGCCATGCAGCATGGCCGCGGTGCAGACCTGCACGCAGCCCGAACCCAGCGCCATGAACTCGGCCGCGTCGCGCCAGTTGCCGATGCCGCCGATGCCGGAAATCGGCAAGCCCCTGGTCTGCGGATCGCGCGCGATCTCGGCCACCATGTTCAGCGCGATCGGCTTGACCGCCGAACCGCAGTAACCACCATGGGTGCTGGCGCCGCCCACGATGGGGAAGGCCACCATCTGGTCCAGGTCCAGGTGCGTGATTGAGTTGATGGTATTGATCAGCGAGACCGCATCCGCGCCGCCCGCCTTGGCCGCGCGCGCCGGTGCGCGCACATCGGTGATGTTTGGTGTGAGCTTGACGATGACCGGCAGCTTGGAGTGCGTCTTGCACCAGCGCGTGACCATCTCCACGTATTCCGGCACCTGGCCCACGGCCGCGCCCATGCCGCGTTCCGGCATGCCGTGCGGGCAGCCGAAATTGAGCTCGATGCCGTCGGCGCCGGTGGCTTCCACTTTCGGCAGGATGTCGGCCCACAGTTTTTCTTCGCACGGCAGCATCAGCGAAACGATGATCACGCGATCCGGCCAGTCCTTCTTCACCTGCGTGATTTCGGTCAGGTTGATTTCCAGCGAGCGGTCGGTAATCAGCTCGATGTTGTTGAAGCCGATGACTTCGCGGTTCTTGCCATAGTGCGCGGAGTAGCGCGACGACACGTTGACGGCGGCAGGGTCCTCGCCCAGCGTTTTCCACACCACGCCGCCCCAACCCGCCTCGAATGCGCGCACCACGTTGTAGGCCTTGTCGGTCGGCGGCGCGGAGGCCAGCCAGAACGGGTTGATGGACTTGATGCCGCAGAATTCTATGCTCAGGTCAGCCATTATGCAGCCTCCTTCAGACCGTTGATATCTTGGTGAATGGCGTGTGCCGCCAGTTTTCCGTGCTGTACCGCCTGCACGGTCAGGTCCTGTCCGGGCGCCACACAGTCGCCGCCGGCGTAGATGCGCGGCAGGACTGTGCGGAACTGATCATCGACGTGGATTTTGTCGCCGTCGCGTTTCAGCGTTTTCGCCAGTGGATCACTGATGCTCTTTTCGTCCAGGCCCTGACCGATGGCTTTGAAGATCGCGTCGGCCGCGATCTCGAAAGTCTCGCCGGTGCCGGCCAGACGGCCGTTGACGATCGCGGTTTTCTCGAAGCGCATGCCGCGCACGCGGCCCGCATCGTCCAGCAGCACCTGCTGCGGCTGGGCCCAGGTGCGCATGCGGACCTGATTTTCCTTCGCGATGTGTTGTTCGTGTTCGGTGGCGCTCATCGCGTCGAAGCCGCGCCGGTACACCAGCGTGACCTCGTCCGCGCCCAGGCGTTGGATCTGCACCGCCATGTCGATGGCGGTATTGCCGGCGCCGATGACAATGGCGCGCGCAGGCAGCGGCAGCTTGCTCAAGTCATCGGCCTGGCGCAGCGCGGCGATGTAGTCGACGGCGGCCAGCAGACCGGGGGCGTCCTCGCCGGTCAGGCCAAGCTGCTTGCTGGCGCCCAGGCCCAGGCCGAGGAACACGGCGTCGTACTGCGCGTGCAGGTCCTTCAGCTGCAGGTTGCCGCCCAGTGTCTGCCCATGTTTGATCTCGATGCCGCCGATTTGCAGCAGGAAGTCGACTTCCTTCTGCGCGAAGTTATCGGTCAGCTTGTACTTGGCGATGCCGTATTCATTCAGACCGCCGGATTTTTCCTTGGCTTCGTAGATCACCACGTCGTTGCCCAGCATCGCCAGGCGGTGCGCGCACGACAGGCCGGCGGGGCCCGCGCCGACCACGGCGATCTTCTTGCCGGTGGAGGCGGCGCGCTTGAACGGATGCTCGGTGATGGTCATGTTGTCGATGGCGTAGCGCTGCAGCAGGCCGATTTTCACCGGCTGGCCTTCTGCGTCGTGGTTGCGCACGCAGGCGTCTTCGCACAGGATCTCGGTGGGGCAGACGCGCGAGCAGCTGCCGCCCAGGATGTTCTGCTTCAGGATGCCGACGGCGGCGCCGTTGATGTTCTCATCGTGGATATTGCGGATGAAACTGGCGACGTCGATTTCGGACGGGCAGATGCGCGTGCACGGCGCGTCGTAGCAATACAGGCAGCGCGAGCTTTCGATCGCGGCCTGGCGCGCGTTCAGCGCGGGTGCCAGGTCGGTGAAGTGTTCCGCCAGTGCGGCATTGGCTTCCTTCGGCTGGGGCATGTATTTGAGAGATTCGATCATCATACGATTTCCTGGCTAACGTGGTGGCGATTACTTCATCTGAGGGAATGCAAATTCTGCGCCAGCGCTTGCGGTGTTCGGCCAGCGCTGCATCACCGCCTTGTGGCGCGTGTAGAAGCGCACACCCTCGGGACCATATGCGTGATGGTCGCCGAACAGGCTGCGCTTCCATCCGCCGAAACTGTTGAAGGCCATCGGCACCGGCAACGGCACGTTCACACCCACCATGCCGACCTGTATCTGCCGCACGAACTCGCGCGCCACGCCGCCGTCGCGCGTGTAGATCGCCACGCCGTTGCCGTACTCGTTACGGTTGATCAGCTCCACCGCGCTGCCCACATCGGGCGAGCGCAGCATGCACAGCACGGGGCCGAAAATCTCTTCCTTGTAGATCGTCATATCCGGCGTGACGTGATCGAACAACGTGCCGCCGATGAAGAAGCCGTTCTCGCGTCCCGCCACGACATGGTTGCGGCCATCGACCACCAGTTTCGCGCCCTGCTCCACGCCCTCGCCGATCAAGCGCTCTATACGCTGCTTGGCCGCGCTGGAAACGACCGGCCCCATTTCCGCATCCGAAGCCATACCGTCGCGCACTTTCAGTGCGGCGGTGCGCTTTGCCAGTGCGTCGACGATCTTGTCGCCCGCGTCGCCGACCGCCACCACCACGGAGATCGCCATGCAGCGCTCACCGGCCGAGCCATAGGCCGCGCCCATCAGCGCATCGACGGTCATCTCCATGTCCGCATCCGGCATGACGACCATGTGATTCTTGGCGCCGCCCAAGGCCTGCACGCGCTTGCCCGCCGCGCAGCCGCGCGCGTAGATGTATTCTGCGATCGGCGTCGAGCCGACGAAGCTTACCGCTTGCACCACCGGATGGTCGAGCAGCGCGTCGACGGTGACCTTGTCGCCCTGGATGACGTTGAACACGCCGTCCGGCAAACCGGCCTCCTTCAGCAGCCGCGCATGCAGCAGCGACGGCGACGGATCGCGCTCGGAAGGCTTGAGAACAAAGGTATTCCCGCATGCCAGCGCGACGGGGAACATCCACATCGGCACCATCACCGGGAAGTTGAACGGCGTGATGCCGGCCACCACGCCCAGCGCCTGGCGCATCGACCACGCGTCGATGCCGCGTGAAATCTGGTCGGTGAATTCGCCCTTCAGCATCTGCGGAATGCCGACCGCGAATTCCACCATCTCGATGCCGCGCGCCACTTCGCCCTGCGCGTCGGCAAAGGTCTTGCCGTGTTCACGCGTCAGCATCGCCGCGAATTCGTCGGTGTGCTGCTGGCACAGTTGCAGGTATTTGAACAGAACACGGGCGCGCGTCAGCGGCGGCGTGGCGGACCACGCCGGAAAAGCTTTTTCCGCCGCGCGCACGGCGGCATCGACTTCCTCCGTCGTCCCCAGGGCAACCCTGGCCACCGGCTCGCCCAGCGCGGGATTGAACACGTCCGCATAGCGGCCGCTTTGCGTATCGACTTTACTGCCGTTGATGTAGTGGGTGATGGTGTCCAGGTCGCTCATGATCTTCTTTCAAATTTCGGGATCAGCCCAGCAGGCTGTCCGCGTCAACATAGGTATAGCCAAGGCCGTGCGCCACCGCTTCGTAGGTGACGTGGCCGAGACAGACATTCAAACCGTTCTTCAAATGCGGATTGGCTTTCAGCGCTTTCTGCCAGCCCTTGTCGGCCAGCGCCAGCGCGTGGCCGATGGTTGCGTTGTTCAGCGCGAAGGTCGATGTGCGGGCGACCGCGCCCGGCATGTTGGCCACGCAGTAGTGGATCACGCCATCGACCACGTAGGTCGGCTTTTCATGTGTGGTGGCGTGCGAGGTTTCGAAGCATCCGCCCTGGTCGATGGCCACGTCCACCACCACCGCGCCAGGCTTCATGCGCGCTATCATTTCCTTGGTCACCAGCTTGGGCGCTGCCGCGCCGGGCACCAGCACGCCGCCGATCACCAGGTCCGCGTCCAGCACCGCTTCCTCGATCGAGTGCGCGTTCGAATACATGGTCGAGATGCGGTTGCCGTAGATGAGGTCCAGCTGGCGCAGACGGTCGATGTTCTTGTCCAAAATCGTCACGCGCGCGCCGATGCCGACCGCCATCTGCAAGGCATTGGTGCCGACCACACCGGCGCCGATGATGGCGATGTGGCCGGGCGCCACGCCAGGCACGCCGCCCAGCAGCAGTCCCATGCCGCCCTTGGATTTTTCAAGATGCGCGGCGCCGGCCTGTATCGACATGCGCCCCGCCACTTCGCTCATCGGCGCCAGCAGCGGCAAGCCGCCGTTGGCGCCGGTGATGGTTTCGTAGGCGATGCACACCGCGCCCGATTCCACCAGTGCCTTGGTCTGCTCCGGGTCCGGCGCCAGGTGCAGATAGGTGTACAGGATCTGGCCCTTGCGCAGCATCGCGCATTCTTCCGGCTGCGGCTCCTTCACCTTGACGATCATCTCGGCGCGGGCGAATATTTCGGCCGCCGCTTCGACGATGGTGGCGCCGGCGCCTTCATACATCGCATCGCTCAAGCCGATGGCGACACCGGCGTTTTTTTGTACAAGTACTTGATGACCACGCAATACGAGTTCCTTCACGCTGGCCGGGGTAAGGCCAACGCGGGACTCCTGGTTCTTGATCTCTTTTGGGACGCCTACCAGCATGGTGTTCTCCTCGTTAGTTTAAGTTTTTAAGTACCGTCGTCAGCTTTCCAAAAAGTTCGTCGATGTGTTTTTTCTCCAGCACCAGCGGTGGCGACAGAGCAATGATGTCGCCGGTGGTGCGTATCAGGATGCCGTCAGCAAAGGCCTGCTTGAACGCGGCGAAGGCGCGCGCGCCCGGCTTGCCGGCGATGGGCGCCAGCTCGATGCCGGCGATCAGGCCGATGGTGCGGATGTCGATCACGTGCGGCAGGCCCTTGAGCGAGTGCACCGCGTCGGCCCAGTACTCGGCCATGCCGGCGGCGTGTTCGAGGATCTTCTGTTCCTTGAACACTTCCAGCGTCGCCAGCGAGGCGGCACAAGCCACCGGGTGGCCCGAGTAGGTGTAGCCGTGGAACAGTTCAATGCCGGCCGGCGCTTCCATGAAGGCGTCGTAGATGAACTTCTTGCTGAACACCGCGCCCATCGGGATCACGCCGTTGGTCAGTCCTTTGGCGGTGGTCATCATGTCCGGCTCGACGTCGAAGTAGTCGGCCGCGAACGGCGTGGTCAAACGGCCGAAGCCCGTGATCACTTCGTCGAAGATCAGCAGGATGCCGTGCTTGGTGCACAGCTCGCGCAAGCGCTTGAGGTAACCCTTGGGCGGTATCAGCACGCCGGTGGAGCCGGCCACCGGCTCGACGATGACGGCGGCGATGGTCGACGCGTCATGCAGCGCGACGATGCGTTCCAGTTCGTCGGCCAGCTCGGTGCCATATTCCGGCTCGCCGCGCGTGTAGGCGTTCTTCTCCAGGTTGTGCGTGTGCGGCAGGTGATCGACACCAGGCAGCATCACGCCGTACGGCTTGCGGTTGCCGGCGATGCCGCCCACCGAGATGCCGCCGAAGCCCACGCCGTGGTAGCCGCGCTCGCGGCCGATCAGGCGCGTGCGGCTCGCCTCCCCGCGCGCCTTGTGGTACGCCAGCGCGATCTTCAGCGCGGTGTCCACCGCCTCGGAACCGGAGTTGGTGTAGAACACCTGGCCGAATTTGTGGTTGGTGTACTCCATCAGTTTTTCGGCCAGGTCGAAGGCGGCCGGATGGCCCATCTGGAAGGTCGGCGCGAAATCGAGCTGGCCCACCATCTCGCGCACGGCGGCGACGATCTTGGGCTGGGCGTGGCCGCACGGCACGCACCACAGGCCGGCGGTGCCGTCGAGGATGGTGTTGCCGTCCACGTCCTTGTAGTACATGCCTTCCGCCGACACCAGCAGGCGCGGATGGGCCTTGAAATCACGGTTGTTGGTAAATGGCATCCAGAAGGACGCCATCGATTCAGGTCTGGACTCGTTCATGCACATCTCCTAGGAACTGACTTGCGGATTTTTTTTGACGAACCGTAAAAAAATTTACCAGTTGGCAAAATGATGATGCAATAATAGACAGCGCAACAACTATGGCACAGATACACAAATATCAAAACTGTCCAACCGTACTGGCAACAAAAACACTACAGTTTTGCTTTCCGCAGCAAATGGAGTCAAGGATGGAACCAGCGATTTCTGTGATCGATCAAACCGACTGCGCGCCCGAAGCGGCGGGCTGGCCGGCGCTCGCCATAGAGCGCAGCAAGAAAGGCAGCCTGGTCGAGCAGATTGTCGCGGCCATCAGCGCCATGGTGGGACGCAGGGAGTTGCGTGTAGGAACGAAAATGCCGTCGGTGCGGCAATTCGCGAAGTGTAATGGCATCAGCACCTTTACAGTTGTCGAGTCCTATGACCGGCTGGTGACGCTGGGACTGTTGTCATCGCGCCGCGGTTCCGGCTATTTCGTGGCCCGCCAGGACGTGCCGGCCACGCTGCTGCCGTCCATGCTGCAGGCCACGCCGACCGCCATCGACGCCCTCACCCCCGACCTGTACTCCGGCACCTCCGAGGCGCTGGCCGTGGGCGCGGGCTGGCTGCCGCCGGAGTGGTACGGCGAAGACACCATCCTCGACGCCGTGCGCCAGGCGATGCGCATCCCTGCCACGCGGCTGCGCGGCTACGGCCACCCGCTGGGCTTTCCCTCGCTGCGGCAGCAGCTGTCTGCCACGCTGAGCGACGAGCTGTTCCCGGTCGAACCGGAACAGGTGCTGCTGACCCACGGCGCCACCCATGCCTTCGACCTGATCCTGCGCACTCTGACCAAGCCGGGCGACACCGTGTTTGTCGAGGACCCCGGCTACAGCAACCTGCTGTCGCTGATACGCCACCACGGCTGCGTGCCGGTCGGCATACCGCGCGGCGAGCATGGCCTGGATTTCGACACGCTGGCCAGGCAGGCCGCGCAAACCCAGCCCAAGCTCATGTTCGTCAACACGGTGCTGCAAAACCCGCTGGGCACCTCGCTCAGCGCGGCGCAGGCGCACCGCCTGCTGGGTCTCGCCGAGCAGTTCGATTTCTGGCTGGTGGAGGACGACATCTACCGCGAGCTGGCGCCGCGCGGCGAGGCCTCGCTGGCGGCCATGGACGGCCTGCGGCGCGTGATCCGCGTCGGCAGCTTCTCCAAGACGCTGTCGCCGGTGCTGCGGGTGGGTTCGATCTGCGCCTCGGCCTCGCTGATCCCCGAGCTGCTGCGGGTGAAGATGCTGGCCGGCCTGACCACCTCCGAGATCAACGAGCGCGCCGTCTACCACGCCATCACTGCGCGGCCCTACAAGCGCATGGTGGACAAGCTGGCCGCGCAGCTGGAGGCCGGCCGCGAACGCGCCATCGACAGCCTGCGCAGCGTCGGCATGGAGCCGCTGGCGCGTCCGCGCGGCGGCATGTTCGTCAGCGCCGGCTGGAACCAGGCGCCGAGCGCCGAATGGAACGGCAAGATCATCGCCGACCTGGCGCTCAAGTCCGGCATCCTGTTGTCGCCGTGCGATTTCTTCATGCTGCGCGCACCGGAATCGATCTGGTTCCGCTTCAACGTCGCCTACACCGACCACCCACAACTCCTGACCTTCCTGAGACTCACATGCCGACAGCAAAACTGAATGCCGAGCCAGCGCCGAAGATCAAACGGCGCGTTCTCAATCGCGACAAACTGGAAGCCGACATCGCCGCCGAGGCGGTGCGGGTGTTCGCCGAATGCGGCTACGAGGGCACGTCGATCGCCACCGTGGCGGAGAACGCCGGCCTGTCGAAGCAGAACCTGATGTACTACTTCCCCACCAAGCAGGCGCTGTACCAGCGCGTGCTGGACGAGGTGCTGGACGACTGGCTGGAACGGATGGAGAACCTGGCCTCCGGCGACCAGGACCCGCGCGACGTGCTGCGCACCTACGTGCAGGCCAAGCTGAAGTTCTCGCGCGAGCAGCCGTGGGCCTCGCGCGTGTACGCGATGGAGGTGATCAGCGGCGCGCAGCTGTACGGCGCGCAGATCCAGAACCGCGTGGTGCCGCTGGTGCGCAAGGATATCGAGGTGTTCGAGAAGTGGATCAGCGAAGGCAAGATCGCGCCGATCAACGCGACCCATCTGCTGTTCGCCATCTGGGCGATGACGCAGTCCTATGCGGACTTTTCGGCGCAGATGGCGCTGGTGTTGAACCGCAAGCAGCTGACCAAGAAAGACTTCGACGATGCCGAGAAGGTCATCGTCGATATGGTGCTGTCGGCGATCAGCGTGCCGCAGCCTGCTTGCGGCGGTGCGCCATGAAGCCCACCAGGCCCAGGCCTGCCAGCATCATCGCGTAGGTTTCCGGTTCCGGCACGGCGGTGGTGTAACCCTGCACGTCGACCACCTTGAAGAAGTGGTCGGCGTTGATCTGCACCGACGAGCTCCACGAATTGACAATCACACTGCCGTCGATCACGCCGCTGCCGCCATCCACGGTGGCCAGTGGCGCCAGGATGTTGCCGGTCACGCCGGTATGGACGCCCAGGTCGGTCGCCTGGTAGAAGTTGAACAGCACGTTGTAGTTCTCGAAGCCCTGGTAGCCGCCGTTGAAGCTGCCCTTGTCGCCGCTGATGTTGAGGATCAGCGTGGAGCCGGCGTTCAGGTTGCTGAAGTTGAAGTACGAGACTTTCGACAGCGTCTTGGCGTCGATGTCGATCACTTCCACGCCCTTGTTGCTGCCGGCGATATTCAGGCCGCCCCACTGCTCGGTGGCGGTGCCGGTGGTCGACAGCTTGGACAGCGAGGACGAGGTGGCCGTCAGCTGGCCGGCCAGCGCGCCCATGTTGACGGGCGCGGTGCCGGTCTTGATCTTCGAATACAGGTCGACGCTCTGGGTCAGGCTGGCCTTGCCGCCGACGAAGGTGTCGCCGTTCTTGATCGAGCCGCTGGTGAATTTCAGGTCGCGGCCGGCGATCAGCGAATAGCTGCCGAAGGCGTCTACGTTGTTGGCATTGACGGAGTAATTGGCCAGCTGCACATCGCGGCCGGCCATGATGGCGCCTTCGACGTCGGCGCTGGGCGCCTTGAAGTCGGTGAACGCGAACACATTGGCGCCGTGCAGCCCCAGATCCAGCACGGCAGCCTGCGCGCTTCCCAGGGAAGCGATGGCAAGAACGACAGCGGAAACAGCGGTTTTCGTGACAGCGACCATGAATAGTTCCTTGATAGCAATTTAAATTACCTCAAGGATACCATAAATTATTCGCGAGTAAACACTTCAGCCCTGTTTTTTGCGGCGGCGCAGCATCGTTCCCATCACGCCCAGGCCGGCCAGCAGCATGGCGTAGGACTCCGGTTCCGGCACCGGCGCGGACGGCACCGTGCCGGTAAAACTCTGCAGGTGGATCTCGCCGAACTGGTTCAGCGTGCGCGCGAACACGCCGCCTTCGACGTTGGCGCCGCCGACGTTGCTGAAGGTGCCGTCCGCCACCAGCACCTGGCCGCCGAAGGTGCGGCCGACGGTGACGCTGTTGTCGTGGCCGGCAAAGTTCCAGATCAGCTTACTACCCAGCGCCTGCGCCTGGTTGAAATTGGCGTTCAGGCTCAGGTTGCTGTCGTCGGTGTTGAAGATCACCGTGCTGGCGCCGCCCAGGTCGAACGAAATGTCGGTCACCTTGTTCGAGAAGATCTTGCTGTCCTCGTGGGTCAGGTCGAACACCAGCACGCCGTTGACGGCGGTGCCGCTCAGCAGCACGTTGCTGTCGTTGTTGCTGTAGGTGACCTTGGTGCCGGCCGTCGCGTGCAGCGCGGACAGCTGGCTCGACAGGCCGGTCATCACCGCGCCGAAATTGGTCGAGGTCGAAGCGGCCAGCGTGCTGTTCATGACGCCGGTCGGCGCGGCCAGCACGTTGTTGTGGTTGGTGTTGACGTAGCTGCCCGCGTGCGCGCCGCCGTTGAAATTGACGCTGCTGGCGGTGCCGGCCACCCAGGCGTCGCCGTTGAAGCTGGAGCCGCTCGCGGAGCCGCCCACGTAGGACGAGCCGCTGTTGACGTTGATGCCGTTGGCGTCGCCGCCGGTCACCAGGCCCAGGCCGTTCACGTGCACGTTGCCGCTCAGGGTGCCGCCCACGGTCAGGCCGGCGTACGCCGAGGCTGGCGTGTCGTGCACGTGCTGCACGTAATCGCCGCCGTTGGCGTTCAAGCCCACGTAGCTGCGGCCGTCGACGTGGGAAGTGGAGGTCAGGTTGCCGCTCACCACTACGTTGAACTGTTGCAGCATCTGGTTGGCGGTCAACGGCGCCGCGCCGGCGGTTCCGGACAACAGGGTTGCGGCGGCTACGGCGATGCAGGTGCGAGCGATCATGGGGCTGTCCTCGGGAGATGTTAGAAGGTTAATATATATTATTTTAATTGTATCATTATTTTCCTACCATCAGTATTATGAAAATCACCAACGGGCGTATGAAATCCGCTAAGCTGGCAAGCCGTCCCCCAAAAAAAGATCGAGTATGACCAGCTTCGACCCCTTCCAGTTGCACACCGCCCGCCTGACCCTGCGCTTCGTCGAGACCGGCGACGCCGACGCCCTGTTCCGCCTGTTCTCCGATCCGGTGGCGCTGCGCTACTGGAGCAGCGGCCCCTGGCTGCACCCCGCCCAGGCCGCCGACAACATCGAACAAACCCTCAAGGGTTACCAGGACGGCAGCGCGCTGCGCCTGGCGATGGTGCTGCCGGACGGCGAACTGATCGGCACCGTCACGCTGTACGCCTTCGACCGCCGCAACCACCGCTGCGACATCGGCTACATGCTGGCGCGGCCGCACTGGGGGCAGCGCTACATGCAGGAAGCGCTGGCCGCGCTGATCGCCTACGGCTTCGGCCCGCTGGAATTGCACCGCATCGAGGCCGATATCCATCCCGACAACATTGCCTCCGGCCGCATCCTGGAGGGCCTGCACTTCCAGCGCGAAGGCCTGTTGCGCGAGCGCTGGTTCGTCGGCGGCGAAATCTCGGACAGCGTGATCTACGGCCTGCTGCGCAGCGACTGGAACGCGGCAACAAGCGTTACGCAGCAGCACTGAATCACCCGCCGCTTATCCTCTGGAATAGCCGGCCATCCCGCTCAAACCGCAGTTGATCGGAATCCGCAACAGCGCGCCGCCAGGCTTTGCTACAGTGATTTCATCGCAACGATTTTGATGGAGCCTCAAATGAGTAAATTGAACAGCCAGGCCGTGATGGATCTGATGGAAGAAATCTTCCACGCCTTCGCGCAGACCGTGCGCTACGGCGTGCGGCTGGTGCGGCGCATGTCGCCGCCGGCGCTGCTGGGCGCCGCGCTGATCCTGGCCTTCATCCTCAGCATCCTGCCGCTGGCGCTGGTGCTGTTCGCCTTCTTCATGCTGCTGAAGATCGCCGTCGGCGTGTGCGTGGTCGGCGGCCGGCGCCAGCGCCGCCGCCAGGAGCGCCAGCAATGAAAAAGCGGGGGCTGGCCAAGGCCGGCTACGACAACGCCAAGAGCCTGCTCGACATCGTCCGCGAGATCGGCGAAACCGCCACCAGCATGTGGTGGCGCTTCTTCGACTGGCTGGCGCAGGTGGAATGGCGCAAGCTGATGATGGTGTGGCTGCTGTTGCTGCTGTTCGGCCTGACGCCGTTCGGCCTGCCCAAGCAGACCGCCGCCTTCATCGCGCTGTCGCTGGGCCTGAAGGTGCTGGCCGGCGGCAAGCGCAAGGCCGAGCTCGAGGCGCGCGACGCTACCAGCCACGCCGACGAGGAAGGCATGGAGCGGCGCGTGGTCGAGGCGCGCATGGCGGCCCTGCAGGCGCAGGTCGAGCCGCACTTTCTGTTCAACACGCTCGCGCTGATCGGCCAGCTGATCGAGACCGATCCGCCGCAGGCCGCGCGCATCCACCAGAACCTGATCGACTACCTGCGCGCCACCTTGCCGCAGATGCGCGCCAAGGGCAGCGGCACGCTGGGCCGGCAGATCGAGATGTCGCGCGCCTACCTGGCCATCATGCAGGCGCGCATGGGGGCACGGCTGGCGGTGTCGGTCGACGTGCCACCGGAAATGCTGAGCGCCACCTTCCCGGTGATGATGCTGCAGATCCTGATCGAGAACGCCATCAAGCACGGACTGGAGCCGAAGATCGAGGGCGGCCGCATCGACATCCGCGCCAGCGTCGACGGCGCCATGCTGCAGGTGGACGTGCTGGACGACGGCATCGGTTTCAATCTGCACGCCGGCGACGGCATCGGCTTGGCCAATGTGCGCGAGCGCTTGCGCATCCTGTACGGCAACCGCGCGCAGCTGGTGATCGAAGCGCCGCTGACCGGCGGCACGCGCGCCAGCATCCGCATCCCGTATGCACCGGATATTTTCGCTGGGAGCACCAAATGAATATCGCCACACCGGGCGGCCAGCGCCGCGCCACCGCGCTGATCGCCGACGACGAGGAACCGATGCGCCGCCAGCTGCGCGCGCGGCTGCTGGAGGCGTGGCCGGGGCTGGAGATCGTCGCCGAAGCGGCCAACGGCATCGAGGCCGTGGCGCTGGCCGGGCAGTATCAGCCGGACATCGTGTTCCTCGACATCCGCATGCCCGGCCTGTCCGGCATCGAGGCGGCGCGCATGCTGTTCAACCGCTGCCACCTGGTGTTCGTGACGGCCTACGACCAGTATGCGATCGAGGCCTTCGAACAGGGCGCGCTCGATTACCTGCTCAAGCCGGCCGGCGGCGAACGCTTGAAGACCACCTGCGCGCGGCTGCAAACGCTGATCGGCCAGCAGCCGTCCAACATCGAACGGCAACTGAGCCAGCTGCTGTCGGCCCAGAGCAAGCCGGCCGCCAAGCCGGAATACCTGCGCTGGATACAGGCGGTGGTCGGCAACAACCTGCGCATGATCAGCACGCGCGAAGTGCTGTTCTTCCGCGCCGACGAAAAGTACACGCGGGTGCAGACCGCGCAGGCCGAGGTGTTGATACGCAAAACGCTGAAGGAGCTGGCCGACGAACTGGACCCGGACGAATTCTGGCGCATCCACCGCTCGACACTGGTGCGTGTCGACGCCATCGAAGAAGTCACGCGCGACTTGCGCGGACGGCAGATGGTCAAGATCCGCAACTTCAGCGAGCAGCTGGAAGTCAGCCGGGGCAATACCCATTTATTCCAGCAAATGTAATCTCCGTCTGATCGTTATCAATATATACTTTGTCGCGTCGTCCGGCCGCACTAGTCCGACGAACGAATGGAGTTATTGGTGATCGAATCTGTTCCATACCACGACAGGGAGATAGCAATGTCCAGCATACCCAAGCAAACCCGCTGCAACGTCATTCCATGCATGCGCTACCGCGACGCGCCAGCCGCCATCGACTGGCTGTGCACGACTTTCGGCTTTGAAGCGACGCTGGTGGTGCCGAACGAAGACGGCAGCATCGCGCACGCGCAACTCAGTTTCGGCAACAGCATGATCATGCTCGGATCGGTGTTCGACACCGAGTTCGGGCGCCTGATGAAACAGCCGTCCGAGATCGGCCAGTTCAACACGCAAAGCTCCTACCTGGTGGTCAACAACGCCGATCAGGTGTACGACCGCGTGAAGCAGGCCGGCGGCGATATCCTGCTCGATATCAAAGACGAAGAATACGGCGGCCGCGGCTTCACCTGCCGCGACCCCGAGGGCCACATCTGGAGCATCGGCACCTACGATCCGGAAGATTAGGCCAGCGCGGCGATCAGGTCCTGATCGGCCACCTGGGTAGGCCGGATGCGGATGATGTTGCGGTACAGCGGCGGCATGGCGGCACACAGCGAGGCCAGTTCGGCTTCCGGCATGCCCGGCAGTACGTACTGGAACTGCGCCGGATTTTTCAACGGCAGCGGGCCTTCCATCGTCGAGCCGTAGGCGCCCAGGTTCATGAAGCTGATCGCGCTGCTGTCCGGCCCTCTGGCGAAGACGAAGGTGCCGTCCTTCGGATGGCCGAGATACTGGCGCACCTCCTCCTGCTGCGCCGGCGTGGCGCCGGCCATCAGCTTGTAGCGCAGCTGCGCATAGGCGCGCGTGGTTTCCATGAAGGCGCTGCGTATGCCCGACTGCGACATCCGCCCCGGCATGCACAGCAGCAGGTTGCCGAACGAATCCAGCAAGGCCACCGCGTCCCCTGCCCCGCCGTGTTCGCGGTCGCGCGCCATCGCTTGCAGCAGGAAGGGCGCCAGGCCGGCGTCCGGCTGCTGCGGCGTGCAGCGGTAGGCCAGCGCATCCGGATACAGCTGGCGCAGGGCATGCACGATGGCGTGATCGGGCGCCAGCGTCAGCGGGCATTTCAATTGTTGTTGCGGCAGGTCGGTGTTGAACAACTCGATCACCTCGCCCGACGTGGCCTCGAACACCAATGAGCATAAGGCCTGCGTCGGTTCGGAGATGGTTTTGCCGATGAAGAAGGACTTCGGCGCGGCACCCGTCGCGGCGCGCGCGTACAGCGAGGAGCCGAGGATGGCCGGATAGCTGAACGTCGCTTCGGCCTGCGGCCGCAACGCTTCCGGCAGCGCGTCGAAGGTGGCGCTGGTGTCGTAGTTGAGTCCTGCGCTTTTGTCCGGCGCGGCCACCACCACGTTGAAGCCGCCCGCCAGTATCGCGCCGCTGCACATGCAGCACGGGTCGAGCGAGGTGACGATGGTGATGTCCTGCGGCTCCGGCAGCTCGCGGCCCTTGGCGCGTTCGGCGTAGTACCAGTCGATCAACTGGCGTTCGCCGTGCGCGGTCGGATCGAAGATCAGGCCCTGCTTGATGACGTTGTTGTGCAGCGATTGCAGCACGTTGCCGTGCTGGTCGAGCATCAAGCCGCCGACGCCGAAGGTGCCCTGCGTTTTGGCGGCGATAGCCTCCGCCGCCGCGATCGCGACGGCGGCCTGCACGTCGATTGTCTTCTTGAAGGCCAAGTCTTATTTCTTCTTCAGGTCAGCGCCGCCGAAGGCGTTCGGCAGTTGTTCGGCTGCCGTGGTTTCGTAGATGTCGCCTTTGAGGTTGGTCAGCAGCACCGGCAGCTCGTTGCCGCCCAACTCCAGCACCACCTGGCGGCAGGCGCCGCACGGTGCGATAGGGCCGTCGGTTTCGCCGATGACCACCAGCTGCGAGAAGTCGCCCGGTTTGTAGCCGTGCGCGAAAGCGCTGAAGAAGGCGGTGCGTTCGGCGCAGTTGCACAAGCCGTAGGATGCGTTTTCCACGTTACAGCCGTGGAAGACCTTGCCGTCGTTGGTCAGCAGCGCGGCGCCGACCTTGAAGTTGGAGTACGGCGTGTAAGCCTTCAGGCGCGCGGCTGCGGCTTCGGCGATCAGTTCTTGCTTGTTCATTGCGTGCTCCAGGATCAAGGACGGATGGTGCGGTAGATGACCGGATTCGCGGCCGGTGCGGCGGCTGCGATCTGGTAGGCTGCCTGGATTTCGCGGATCGCCTGCTCGGCAGCTTCCTGCGTGCGCGCGTGAACCATCGCCAGCGGTTGGCCGGCTTCGATCTTGTCGCCCAGGCCAATCAGGTCGGTCAAGCCGACAGCGTAGTCGATCGGATCGGCCGCGCGGCGACGGCCGCCGCCCAAGCTCACCACGGCCAGGCCGATGTCGCGGCAGTTGGCGGTGGCGGCGTAGCCGGAAACCAGCGCAGGCGCCGGCACGACGATAGGCGAACGCTCCAGGTACTTGTCCGGATTTTCCATCAGGTCGGCCGGGCCTCCCAGCGCCACCACCATGCGCGAGAAGCGCTCTGCCGCTTCGCCGCTGTCCAGCGATGCCTGCAGCTTGGTGCGCGCCTCTTCTTCGGTGGCGGCCAGTTTGCCCAGCACCAGCATCTCGGCGCACAGCGCCATCGTCACTTCGTGCAGGCGCGCGGGGCGCGATTTTCCGCTCAGGTAGTCCAGCGCGCCGCGTACCTCCAGCGCGTTGCCGGCGTATGGCGCCAGCGATTCGTTCATGTCGGTCAGGATGGCCGACGTCATCATGCCGGCGCCGTTGCCGACCTTGACGATGCTGTCCGCCAGTTCGACCGATTTTTCGTAGGTCGGCATGAAGGCGCCGCTGCCCACCTTGACGTCCATCGCCAGCGCGTCCAGGCCCGCCGACAGCTTCTTCGACAGGATGGAGCCGGTGATCATGGCCACCGATTCCACGGTGGCGGTGACGTCGCGCACGCCGTAGAATATCTTGTCCGACGGCGCCAGCGACGAGGTCTGGCCGATGATGGCGACGCCGACTTCCTTGACCACTTTGCGGAACAGTTCATTGGTCGGCACGGTGCTGTAGCCGGGGATGGAGTCGAACTTGTCCAGCGTGCCGCCGGTGTGGCCCAAGCCACGGCCGGAGATCATCGGCACGAAGCCGCCGCAGGCCGCGACCATGGGGCCGAGCAGCAGCGAGACCACGTCGCCCACGCCGCCGGTGGAGTGCTTGTCGACCACCGGGCCTGGCAGATCCAGCGAGCGCCAGTCCAGCACTTCACCGGAATCGCGCATCGCCAGCGTGAAGGCGACGCGTTCGTCCATGGTCATGTCGTTGAAGTAGACCGCCATCGCCAGCGCGGCGATCTGGCCTTCGGTGACGCGGTTCGAGGTGATGCCGCCGACGAAGAACTGGATCTCTTCGGCGGACAGGACGCCGCCGTCACGCTTCTTGCGAATGATCTCTTGAGGTAAGAACATGGAATTCTCCGCTTTGAATTATTGGGTGTTGAAAGCACAAGGGCGGGTCCGCAGACCCGCCCGTAGTACCTGATGTCTAATTAAACGCCGTATGGAATCCAGACGTTCTTGACTTGCGATACATGCGCCAGAACTGCGCGGCCGCCGGATTGCGCGGTGCTGTACCAGTCGCGCCCTTTCGCGCCGCCGACCCAGGTGCGCTTGAGCGAAGCGGCCGACAGGCGCTCCACTTCAGCACAACCTTCGGCCGAACCGTCATGGCGCCATACCGCGTCGATGTCCGAGTGCGTCGCCAGCGTGCGCGCCAGTTCGTCGGCGGAACCGGTGATGATGTTGATCACACCATCCGGCAGGTCCGACGTATCGAGCACCTGATACAGATCGGTGGCCGACAGCGGATGCGCTTCCGAAGGCACCACCACCACGCGGTTGCCCAGCGCGATAGCCGGCGCCACCAGCGAGATGAAGCCCAGCAGCGGCGCTTCGTTCGGGCACACGATGCCGATCACGCCGACCGGTTCGTTCAGCGCCACGGTGATGCCGTGCATCGGCGGCTGGTGCGCCAGGCCGTCGTACTTGTCGGCCCATGCCGCGTAGTAGAACAGGCGCTCGATCGAAGCCTGCACTTCCTTCTCCGCGTTCTTGGAGCCGGTCATCGCGGCGATGCGGGCAGCGAATTCTTCGCCGCGCGCGGCCAGGTTTTCGGCGATGTAGTACAGCACCTGCGCGCGGTTGTGCGACGTGGCTTTCGCCCAGCCGCCGGCCTTGTGCGCCGCTTCCACCGCGTTGCGGATGTCCTTGCGATTGCCTTCGCCGACTTCGGCGATGAATGCACCGTCGGCGCCATGGATGGCGCGGCTGTAGGCGCCGTCAGGGCGGGCCTGCTTGCCGCCGATGTACAACTTGGCCGTGCGGTCGATGGCGAACGCGCCACCTGCCGCCGGCGCGGCCGCCTTGGCCTTGGCCTTGGCTTCAACAACCGGCGTCGCTGGACGCGCATCTTCCGATTTTGCGGTCAGGTATTCGTACATGCCTTCACGGCCACCCTCGCGGCCGAAGCCGGATTCGCGGTAGCCGCCGAAGCCGCAAGCGGCGTCGAACTGGTTGGCGGTGTTAATCCATACCACGCCAGCCTTGATCTGCGGCGCGACGTCCAGCGCCAGCGAGATGTTCTCGCTCCAGACGCAGGCGGCCAGGCCGTAGACGGTGTTGTTCGCCAGTTGCACGGCTTCCGGCGGAGTGCGGAAGCTCATCGCCACCAGCACTGGTCCGAAGATTTCGGCCTGCGCCACGGCGGCGGAAGTCGACGCGCCGGTGATCAGCGTCGGCGGGAACCACGAGCCGTTGGCCGGGATTTCGCATGCAGGCTGATAGACCTCGCAACCTTCGGCGCGGGCCGATTCCACCAGGCCGGCGATGCGCTGCTGCTGCACCGGATCGACCAGCGCGCCGATGTCCATCGACTTGTCCAGCGGCGAGCCGAGGGTCAGCTTGTCCATGCGGGCGCGCAGCTTGGCCAGGAATTTGTCCTGCACCGATTCCTGCACCAGCAGGCGAGAACCCGCGCAGCATACCTGCCCTTGATTGAACCAGATCGAATCGACCAGGCCTTCAACGGCGGCGTCCAGGTCCGCATCATCGAAGACGATGAACGGCGACTTGCCGCCCAGTTCCAGCGACAGCTTCTTGCCGCTGCCGGCGGTGGCGATGCGAATCAGGCGGCCCACTTCGGTCGAACCGGTGAAGGCCAGCTTGTCGATGCCAGGATGGTTGACGATGGCTTCGCCCACGCGGCCATCGCCGGTGACGATGTTCACCACGCCGGCAGGCACGCCGGCCTGCACGCATATCTCGGCGAACAGCATCGCGGTCAGCGACGTGAATTCGGCCGGCTTGAAGACGATGGTGTTACCGGCGGCCATGGCCGGCGCGATTTTCCACGACAGCATCAGCAGCGGGAAATTCCACGGCACGATCTGGCCAACCACGCCGACGGCGCGGTAGTCCGCGAATTCCTCGGCCTGCAGTTGCGCCCAACCGGCGTGGTAGTAGAAGTGGCGCGCCACCAGCGGCAAATCGACGTCGCGGGTTTCGCGGATGGTCTTGCCGTTGTCCAGCGTCTCCAGCACGGCGAACAGGCGCGCGTGCTTCTGCATCAGGCGCGCCAGCGAGTACATGACCTTTGCGCGGCCATGGCCGCCCAGTGCCTGCCAGCCCGGCTGCGCTGCGCGCGCTGCCGCCACGGCGCGATCGACGTCGCTGCCGGTGGCCTGGGTCAGGTCGGCCAGCTTGGCCGCATCGGCTGGATTGGTCGAGGCGAACAGTTCGCCCGGCTCGCTCCACTGGTTGTCGATGAACAGGCCGAAGGTGCGGCCATGCTGCTCCAGCCACGCTTGCGCTTCTTTCGTGCTTTCCGGTGCTGGGCCGTATTCCATGGTATTCAGGATCTCTTTAATTGATGGCATGACGTGTCCGTATTCTTATGGTTGCGCGTGGCGATGTGCGGCGGAGTAGTTGCCGGTCACATAGTGCTCAAGCTGACGCTCGATGTCGGTCAGCAGGCTGGATGCGCCGATGCGGAACAGGTGCGGCTCCAGCCACTCGTTGCCCAGTTCTTCCTTCATCAGCGACAGGTACTGCAGCGCGGCCTTGGCCGTGCCCACGCCGCCCGCAGGCTTGTAGCCGATCTTGAAGCCGGTCTGCTCGTGGTAGTCGCGGATCGCGCGCACCATCGTCAGCGATACCGGGATCGTCGCGTTGACCGGCTCTTTGCCGGTGGAGGTCTTGATGAAGTCCGCGCCGGCCATCATGCAGACCCACGAGGCCTTGGCCACGTTTTCCAGCGTGACCAGTTCACCGGTCGCCAGGATCGCCTTGACGTGCGCTTCGCCGCAGGCCTTGCGATAGGCCAGCATCTCGTCGTACAGCGCTTGCCAGTTGCCCGTCAAAACGTGCTGGCGGGTGATGACGATATCGATCTCGGTCGCGCCGGCGGCCACCGACAATTCGATCTCGCGCACCTTGGTTTCCATGCTGGTCAGGCCAGCCGGGAAGCCGGTCGACACGGCGGCGATGGGCAGGCGGCCTTGCAGCACCTGCACCGCAGGCTTGATCATCTCGTGGTACACGCAGACGGCGCCGGTGGTCAGCTTGTAGTCCTGCAGACCCATGGCCTCGACCAGGTCCGAACGCAGCGGACGCATGGCCTTCATGCACAGGCGCTCGACGCGGCCCGGAGTATCGTCGCCAGACAGCGTGGTCAGGTCGATCAGGCCGATGGCCTTGACCAGCCATGCGGCCTGGTATTCCTTCTTCACCGTGCGGCGGTTCGCCAGACTGGCGGCGCGGCGGTCGGCCGCGCTCTTGTTGATGTGGATGTGATTGATCCAGCCCAGGTCCAGTGGGACCGCTTCGTTGCGTTTGAAGTCGGTAATGATGGTCATAACAGATTGCTTCCGTGGGAAAGTGGTTTGACGCCGAGGTGATGGGCCAGCGTCTGGCCGATATCGGAGAAGGTTTCGGAGATGGGCAGCTTCTGCGCCTTCACGCCCGGGCCGAAGAAGATCATCGGGATATGCTCGCGGGTATGGTCGGAGCCAGGCCAGGTCGGATCGCAGCCATGGTCTGCGGTGATCACCACCAGGTCGCCCTCTTTCAGCTTGGCGATGAACTCGGGCAGGCGCGCATCCATCTCGTGCAGCGCGTTCGAGTAGCCGGTGACGTCGCGGCGGTGGCCGAAGGCCTGGTCGAAGTCGACGAAGTTCACGAAGGTCAGCGACTTGTCGCCGGCTTCCTCTTCCACCTTCATCAGCGCGTCGAACAGCGCCATGTTGTCCTTGCCCTTGACCAGGCGCGATACGCCCTGGGTCGCGAAGATGTCGCTGATCTTACCGAGGGCGATGACTTCGCCGCCGTCGTTCTTCACGTGGTCCAGCAGCGTAGGCGCCGGCGGTGCGACCGCGTAGTCGTGGCGGTTGGTGGTGCGGGTGTAGTTGCCGTTGGCGCCGACGAACGGACGCGCGATCACGCGGCCGATGTTGTATGGCTCGACCAACTTAAAGGCGATCTCGCAGATTTCATACAGGCGCTCCAGGCCGAACGATTCCTCGTGCGCGGCGATCTGCAGCACCGAATCGGCGGAGGTGTAGATGATAGGCTTACCGCTGGCGACATGTTCGTCGCCGTGCTTGTTGATGATCTCCGTGCCCGAAGCGTGGCAGTCGCCCAGGAAGCCCGGCACACCGGCCAGCTGCTGCAGCTTGGCGGTCAGCTCGGCCGGGAACGACGGCACGGTTTTCGGGAAGTAGCCCCAATCGAATTCCACCGGCACGCCGGCGATTTCCCAGTGGCCGGACTGCGTGTCCTTGCCGGTCGAACGTTCGCGCGCGGCGCCGTAGGCGGCGGTAAAGCCTTCGCGCTGTTCGAAGCCTGCGGCCCACTGGCCGCTGGCGGTATGGGCGGCTGCGGCCAGGCCCAGTTTTTCCATGGTCGGCAGCGACATCGGCTTGCCGCTTTTGGCGGCCCACTCGGCGATGTGGCCGAAGGTGTTGGCGCCGACGTCGTTGTACTTCGCGGCATCGGGCGTGGCGCCCAGACCGAACGAATCGAGCAAGAGGATAAATGCGCGTTTCATAATTTCGAACTCCTATAAAGCAGAAGGGGCGGACCAGCCGCCCCCTCGGGAATCTTACGCCTGCGGCGTTTTGGCCACGTTGGCCAGGAAGCCCAGGATCACTTCAATCAGCGAGGTCGCCGCGACGGCCGCGTATTTCAGCGTCTGCTCGTGCGACAGCGGGAACGGCGACAGGCCTTCGGCCAGGTTGGTGATGGCCGACACGCCGACCACTTTCAAACCGCAGTGACGGGCCGACACCACTTCCGGCACCACCGACATGCCGACCATGTCCGCACCCAGCGTCTTGAAGGCGCGGATTTCGGCAGGGGTCTCGAAGTTAGGACCGGCGTAGGCGATGTACACGCCGTCGTGCAGGGTGATGTTCTTCTCTTTGGCCGAAGTGTGCAGCAGCGCGCGCAGGTCGGCGTCGTAGGCGTTGGCCATGCTGAAGAAGCGCGGGCCGAAGCGCTCGTCGTTCGGGCCCATCATCGGGGTGCCCGGCAGGTAGTTGATATGGTCGGTCAGCGCCACCAGCGAGCCGGCGTCGACTTCGGTGCGCAGCGAACCTGCGGCGTTGGTCACGAACAGCATCTCGCAGCCCAGCAGCTTCATGGTGCGCACGGCGCTGGTCATCACGCCCAGGCCGTAGCCCTCGTAGACGTGGCCGCGGCCCTTCATGCACACCACCGACACGCCCGACAGGGTGCCGATCACCAGTTCGCCGGCGTGGCCGTGCACGGTGCTGATCGGGAAGCCTGGCAGCTCGTTGAAGCTGATGGTGACCGCGTCGGTCATTTTTTCCGCCAGCACGCCGAGGCCGGAACCCAGAATCATGGCGATGCGCGGCTTGAAGCCCGCAGGGACACGGGCGCGAATGATGTCAGCGGCCTGGAATGGGGAATTATTAGACATGGTTATCCTCTGTTTTTCTGTTGTGGCTGGGGAAGCTGACACTATGCATCATCGTCCATATGTATGGCAAATACCATTTTTCTTCAGCATTTATACTAAAGCGATATAAATCGGAGGTATTATAAATCAAGGCAAACTTAGCCGCAGTGCGCGATTGACTTGATTTGGACAAATGTTTACCATTATGGACAAATGTTTTAGCGAGTATCCTGTGACCGATTCCTCCAAAAAGGACCAGCTCTATGCGCTGATCCGCGCCAACCCCTTCATCTCCCAGCAGGATCTGGCGGTGGAACTGCGCCTGTCGCGCTCCGCCGTGGCCGGCCACATCGCCGGCCTGATCCGCGAACGGCGCCTGCTGGGCCGCGCCTACGTGCTGCCGGACAAGCGTCCGGTGATGTGCATAGGCGCCGCCAACCTGGACCGCAAGCTGCGCACCATCGCCCCCATGCAGCTGGGCACCTCCAATCCCGCCACCGCCGAGGAAGTGTTCGGCGGCGTGGCGCGCAACATCGCCGAAAACCTGTCGCGCCTGAACCTGCCGACCGCGCTGCTGACCGCCGTGGGCGACGACGTGGCCGGCCGCAGCCTGCAGGACCACGCCGAAAACGCCGGCATCGACACGCGCGGCACGCTCAAGCTGCCCGACACGCAGACCGGCACCTACACCGCCATCCTCGACGACGCCGGCGAGCTGGTGGTGGCGCTGGCCGACATGGCGCTGTACGACCGCATCTCCCCGGACTATCTGGCCAGCCGCCAGCCGCAGCGCTCCGCCGCCGCGATGACGGTGGTCGACCTGAACCTGCCGGCCGACAGCATCGCCCTGCTGCTGGCCAGCGCCCGCGCCGACAACGTGCCGCTGGTGATCGTGGCGGTGTCGCAGCCGAAGATGGCGCGCCTGCCGGCCGACCTGCGCGGCCTGCGCCTGCTGATCCTCAACCGCGGCGAGCTGGAAACCCGCGCCGGCCGCGCGCTGCCGACCGAGGCCGACGTGCGCGCCGCCTGCCGCGAGGTGCAGGCCGAGGGCGCGCAGGACGTCATCGTCACCTGCGGCAGCCAGGGCGTGTTCCACACCCGCGACGGCGAGCTGGTTTGGCTGGCCGCGCACCAGGTGGAGGTGGTCGACGTGACCGGTGCCGGCGACGCCTTCTCGGCCGCCGTCTGCTGGTCGCTGTACCAGGGCAGCCAGGATCTGACGCTGGCCTGCCGCCGCGGCCTGAAGGTGGCCGCGATGACGCTCGAATCCCAGGAGACGGTGTCGCCCATGCTGGCCGCCGATGTCCTCGACGAGATCCACGACTTCGACCTGTCGGCGGAATACAACCCGCCGCTGTTCCCCAACAAGGCTTAAGGAACCACACCATGCACCAATACCTGCTGTTTTCGCCCGAAGTGGCGGCCGCCCGCGCCGCCGGCAAACCCATCGTCGCGCTGGAGTCGACCATCATCTCGCACGGCATGCCGTATCCGCAGAACGTGCAGATGGCGCGTGAGGTGGAACAGATCATCCGCGACGGCGGCGCCGTGCCGGCCACCATCGCCATCATCGGCGGCAAGATCTGCGTCGGCCTGTCGGAAGCGCAGCTGGAACTGCTGGGCACCTCGCCCGACGCCATGAAGGTCAGCCGACGCGACCTGCCCTACGTGCTGGCGCAATCGAAGCTGGGCGCCACCACCGTGGCGGCGACCATGATCTGCGCCGAACTGGCGGGCATCTCCGTGTTCGTCACCGGCGGCATCGGCGGCGTGCATCGCGGCGCCGAGACCAGCTTCGACATCTCGGCCGACCTGCAGGAGCTGGCGCGGACGTCGGTGGCGGTGGTGTGCGCCGGCGTCAAGTCCATCCTCGACATCGGCCTGACGCTGGAATACCTGGAGACGCACGGCGTGCCGGTGGTCAGCGTGGGTCAGCGCGGCTTCCCCGCCTTCTTCACGCGCGAGAGCGGCTTCAACGCCGACTTCCAGCTCGACACGCCGGCCGAGCAGGCGGCCTTCATCCACGCCAAGTGGCAGCTGGGCCTCAAGGGCGGCGTGGTGGTCAGCAATCCGGTGCCGGCCGACGAAGCGATGCCGAAGGCGGAGATCGACGCCATCACCGCGCAAGCCTTGCAGGAGGCCGATGCGCAAGGCGTCACCGGCAAGAACGTCACGCCCTTCCTGCTCAGCCGCATCAAGCAGCTGACCGAGGGCCGCAGCCTGGCGACCAATATCGCGCTGGTGAAGAACAACGCCCGCTGCGGCGCCGCGCTGGCCCTGGCCATGCACGCACACTGACATCGTCCCACATCGCCCAAAGAACGCCATGTCCATCGATCTGAAACAACTAAAGTACTTCCTCGCCGTCGCAGAAGAAAAGAGTTTCAGCCGCGCCGCCGAGCGCCTGCACATTTCGCAGCCGCCTTTGAGCCAGCAGATCATGAAGCTGGAAAGTGAACTGGGCGTGAAGCTGTTCGCCCGCACCACCCGCACCTTCGAGCTGACGGTGGCCGGCAAGGCGCTGATGGGCGAAGCGTCCGACCTGCTGGGCAAGATGCGCATGACCATCGACACCATCCGCCAGATCGACCGCGGCGAAGTGGGCCGGCTGCGGGTGGGCATCGTCGGCTCGGCGATGTGGGGGCCGATACCGAGTTTGCTGGAAGAGTTCCAGACCAAGTTCCCGCGCGTGAGCTGGACCCTGCACGAACTGGGTCCGACGCTGCAGCACGAGGCGCTGCGCGCCAAGCAGATCGACGTGGGTTTCTGGCGCGAGCCGAAGCTGGACGAGGACGACCTGAAAAACGACAACCTGCGCCAGGAGCTGTGCTTCCGGGAGGACGTGTGC
The DNA here is from genome assembly GCF_059422325.1 of Duganella sp. GW821-FHT01E12. Taxonomy (NCBI): domain Bacteria; kingdom Pseudomonadati; phylum Pseudomonadota; class Betaproteobacteria; order Burkholderiales; family Oxalobacteraceae; genus Duganella; species Duganella sp. GW821-FHT01E12. The sequence goes on from NZ_JBWKWR010000005.1 coordinate 214,133, forward strand.
GTGGCCATCAACGAGCATCATCCGCTGGCCAAGCAGGAGGCGATCGAACTGACCGACATCGCCGACGAACCGATGCTCACGCTGGCGCTGGACAAGTCGTCCTTCCCGCGCTACCTGATTCAATGCTGTGTGAAGGCCGGCTTCCAGCCGACCATATTCCAGGAGGCGTCCGAGCCGCAGACGCTGCTGGCGATGGTGGGTGCGGGCCTGGGTGTGGCGCTGCTGCCGGAGACCACCAGCCGTATCGGCTGGCCGGGCGTGGTGTTCCTGCCGATCCGTACCAATCCGCCGTCGGCGAACCTGTACATCACCTACACCACGCTGGACGACGCGCCGGTGGTGCGGGCTTTCCTCAATATCCTCAACCCCGTCAAGCCTGGCGCTTAGTGGGTGACGCCGCCCGCTTCGCGCATGTCCACATCGTGGGCCATCGTGGTGCGGATGGCGATGCGCAGGCCTTCGATCATATCCTCCAGCTTCATGCTGGCCGCCCCCGGATGCGCCGCCGCCTGTTGCGGCAGATACGGAATGTGGATAAAGCCGGCGCGCATGGTCGTGCCCCATTCGTGCGCCTGATGCATCAGGCTATAGAACACGTGGTTGCACACATACGTGCCTGCCGACTGCGACACCGACGACGGCAGCCCCGCCTCGCGCAGCGCATGCACGATGGCCTTGATCGGCAGCGTGGCAAAGTAGGCCGCCGGGCCGTTGGTGACGATGGGCTGGTCGACGATCTGCCGCTTCTGGTTGTCGGCGATGGGCGCGTCGTCGATGTTGATGGCGATGCGCTCCACCGACAGATCGACCCGGCCGCCGGCCTGCCCGACCGCGATCACGATGCTGGGTTGTAGTTCTTCCACCGCCTGGTGCAGCATCTTGCTGGCATGCCCGAAAACACAGGGCAGCTGGCGCGCGTGGACCACGAAGTCGCCTTCGTGCCATTCCGAGAGAGCCCGCACCGCTTCCCACGAAGGGTTGATGGTCTCCTTGTTAAACGGCTCGAAACCGGTCAACAATATTATCTTTTTCATCTACATAGACTCCAATTGCAGCGCTTGTTTGTGCGCTACTCTACCCCAAGTCACATGTCCGTCACATGTTCATTAGAAAATAAAGAAGTGCTATATTAGCAATCAATAGAGGCAACGCGGTACCCACTTGTATCTTCACGACGGCGTTCTTGTCGGGCAGTTCCAACAGCGCGGCGGGCACGATGTTGAAGTTCGCCGCCATCGGCGTCATCAAGGTGCCGCAGTAGGCGCTGAACATGCCGATGGCCGCCATCACCGCCGGATTGGCGTGGTACACGCCGACCAGCACCGGGATGCCGACCCCGCCCGCTATCACCGGAAACGCCGCGAAGCCGTTGCCCATGATGACCGTGAACAGCGCCATGCCGATGCAGTACACCGCCACCGCCACCAGCCGCACGTCGAGGTTGATGTAGGACGTGACCACGTGCGCCACCGCCTTGCCCATGCCTGCCTCGGTGAACAGCAGGCCAAGCACCGCCAGCATGTGCGGCAGCACCACCGCCCAGCCCAGATGGTCGATCAGGCGGCGCGATTCGCGCATCGCCTGCATCGGCGTGGCGCGCGTCAGCCAGCACGCGGTGGCCACCGCGAACAGCGAACCGCACCCCAGGCTGGCCAAGGTGGCGTTCTTCGGATCGAGCAGCAGCAGGCCGCCCAGGTGCACGTCCTTGAGCAGCGTCGAGCCGACCACCGTGGTGGCGGGGATGATCAGCGCCGGTATCAGCAAACGATGGCCGAGCCGCTGCGCGCTGCCCTTGCGCTCTTCCGGCGTGCGCTCGCCGTAGCGTCCCAGCGCCACGCCGCCGAAGCCGGCGATCAGCGCCATCACCACCATCAGCACGCCCGCCGCCACCGGCGGCAGCAGGTCGCCGGCCAGATAGATCACGGCGTACAAGAACCAGAACAAAGCGCTCGACCAGCGCTTGGGATTATGCCGGTCGGTCAGCGACATGTACGCGACCAGCAGCAGCATCGCGCCCAGCACATAGAAGAAGTATTCGAGCTTGAGGATCATGCCGGCTCCTTCACCGCCAGCATGGCGCGGGCGATCTGCGCGTCGAGCCGGTGCAGGCGCCAGGAGTGGATGAGGAAGGCCGTCACCGCAGTCGGTATGCCCCACAGCGCCATGTGCAGCGGATCGACCTCCAACCCTTCGCCACGCAGGATGGTCTGCATCAGCAGGATGGCGCCGAAGGCCACGAACACGTCCTCGCCGAAGAACAGGCCGACGTTGTCGGTGGCGGCGGACATGGCGCGGATGCGGTGCCGCAGCTCCTCGGTCAGCGCCGGGTAGCGCACTTCGGCGGCGCCCTCCGCCATCGGCGCGATCAGTGGACGCACCATGTTCGGATGGCCGCCGATGCTGGTCAGGCCGAAGGCGGCGCTGATCTCGCGGATCGCCAGGTAGACGATCAGCAGGCGGCCGGTGGTGGCGGACTTGATGCGGGCGATCGACGCCTGCGCGTGCTCCTTCAGCCCGAAGCGCTCCAGCAGGCCGATGGCCGCCAGCGGCAGCAGCAGGATCAATGGCAGGTTGCGGGTCTTGATGAAGGCCGTGCCCAGGGTGGCGAGCAGGTGCTCGACCGGCATGGCGGCGGCCAAGCCGGTGACGGCGCAAGCCACGATCACCACCAGCACCGGATGCGCGCGCAGGGCGAAGCCCAGAATAATGACGGCCACGCCGAGCAGCGGCCACAAATTAACGACGGTATGATTCACGAATCAGGCTCCATCAATAAAAAAAATCCCCGCACATCTTACGATGCGCGGGGATTTTCACATAGCGGTCAATTCTTTAGAAATTAACCTTGAAGGTGCCGCCCCAGGTGCGCGGCTCGTTCAGCATGCCGGTCAGGTTGTCGAAGTCGATGGCGCCGATGACCACGCGCTTGTCGGTGATGTTGCGGCCGAACAGCGCTGCTTCGTATTTGCCGTTGCCCCACTTGTAGCCTGCGCGTACGCCGCCTTCAACCAGCGACTTGGCCTTGTATTCAGGCGCCTCGTACAGGAAGAAGTTGTAGCTGCTGCGGTAGGTCCAGTCGGTGTAGGCATAGAACTCGCCGTTGCCGATGTCCTTGCTGTACTTCAGGGTGAAGTTCAGCTGGGTCTTCGGCGCGCGCGGCAGCGGGTTGCCGTTGATGCGCGATACGCCGGCGATGTTCGGATCCATATTGGTCGGGGAGCAGCCGCTGGCGTGGGTCGGATTGTTGCCATAGTTGCCGCAGTACTGCACGAACAGGTTAGGATCCTTGATTTCGGTGTCGTTGTAGCTGCCGCCCAGGGTCATGCTGAACTCGTCGCTCAGGTTGGCCTGGAAGTCCACTTCAACGCCCTGGCCGGTCACTTTCTCAGCGTTGATCAGCTGGTTCATGTTGACCGAGCCGCTACCGGCGGTCAGCTGCTTGTCCTTGACGCGGTACTGGAACACCGACGCGCTCAGGCGGGCGCGCTTGTCGAACAAGTCCTGCTTGATGCCGGCTTCATACGACAGCGCTTTTTCGGCGCCGGCGAACGATGGCTTGTCGCCCAGGCCGTTCAGGCGGCCCTGCATCGACGGCGCGCGGTAGCCGGTGGCCACGCGGGCGAACAGGTTGGTGGTCTTGTTCAGCTCATAGGTGCCGCTCAAGTCCCAGCTCAGGTTGTGCGAGGTGTTGTCGATCTCGAACGGGCCGGACATCAGAGGCGGTTCGTAGCGCACGGCCGAGAAGTCCTTCTTGTCGGTGGTGTAGCGCAGGCCGCCGCGTACCTTCAGCTTGTCGCTGACGGTGTAGTTCAGCGAACCGAAGGCAGCCCACGATTTGGCGTGCTGGAACTGCTGCGCGTAGGCGGCGTTCTGCGGATTGCTTGGCGCGAAGGAGTTGAAGCTGATCGAATCGATCTGGATGTCTTCGTTGAAGAAGAACAGGCCGCCGATCCACTGCAGCGGACCCTTGTAGTTCGACTCGGCGCGGAACTCCTGCGAGAACTGCTTGTGGTTAGGCAGCAGGTCGGCGGTCTCGACCGGGAACGGAATCGCGCCAGGACCGGCCGGCAGCACCTGGCAGCCGCCGATGTTGCAGCCGTAGCCCCCGTCCACGTCGGCGCGGCTGTTGAACTTCAGCGTTTCGTAGCCGGTGATCGAGTGCAGCGTGATGTCGTCCAGGTTGTACTTCAGGCGGATGTTGCCGCCCTTGGTGGTCAGCTTCTGGTAGTTGACGCCGTCGGTCGGGTAGGAGCTGTAGTCGAAGCCGTCCACCAGGTCGTTGGTGCCCTTCTTGATGATGTTGGCGCGGAACAGCGTGGCGCTGCCGTGGTAATCACGCTCGTGGTAGTTGAACAGCGCGCTGAAGTCCTTGCTCGGCTTGACCAGCGCCTGCAGGCGGAAGGCGTTGTCGCCGTAGCCTTCGAAGTCCTGGGTGCCCTTGTTCGGGGTTGGATTGGTGTTGTGCACACGGTCGCCACGGTGCTGGCTGGTGCCGGAGAAGCGCAGTGCGACCACATCGTTGACCGGGATGTTGAACATGCCTTCGGCGGTCTTGGACGAGTAGTTGCCCACGCCCAGGGTCAGGTAGCCCTCTTGTTTGAAGACCGGCTTGGCCGAGTCGAACTTGATCACGCCGGCCGGCGAGTTGCGGCCGAACAGCGTGCCCTGCGGGCCGCGCAGCACTTCGACCTGGTCCACGTCGAACACCGGGAAGCCTTTCAGCATGGCGTTTTCCTGGACGATGTCATCCATCACCAGGCCGACCGGCTGGGAAGCGTTCAGGTCGAAGTCGGTGTTGCCCAGGCCGCGGATGTAGAAGCGCGGGAAGGTGCGGCCGTAGTCCGATTCCACGTTGACGGACGGCGAGCGGCCGGCCAGGAAGCGGATGTCGGCGGCGCCCGAGGTCAGCACGTCGAGCTTGTCGCCCTTGAGCGTGGCGATCGACATCGGCACGTCCTTGATGTTTTCCGCGCGGCGCTGGGCGGTCACGATCACGGTTTCCAGTTGGCCTTTGGTGGCGGTGTCCGGGGCGTCGGCCGCCGGCTGGCCCGCTGCGACTGCGGCCTCCGCTTCGGCGGCCATCGCCGCGTGCAGAGGGAATGCGCTTGCAACAGCCAGCGCGATCAGCGATCGCACTGCGTAACCACTACTTTTTTTGCTCATGAGTCCTGCTCCCTATTGTGTAGGCAAGGTTGAAATATCAATCCAGAAGCTCGCCTTCGCCGCTGACCGCAGCGGGCGATGTCTTTGTTTTAATTGGTAAAAATGTATCGGAACTACGGTGTTTCGCATAAGAATATGCAAACTACCAACCATGCTAGCATGGAAAAAAATGGCAGAAACTCACTTTTCTACGGATTCGATTCATATCAATTTTATATAAATAGCTAAATAAAATCGAATTTGTCGTACATATCGACGCTGATGCATAGTAGTGGACGGCCCGCCGAATGGGCCGTTTAGTAAGCGGAAACGCCCCTGCGCACAGGTAAATGATTGATTTCCAAGACCAGGCCGGTTGCCCTGAAAGCCCCGAGCCATGCGGGAAGTTATTTATCCAACAAGCAGGAAATTTTTCCAAACGGACAAAAAAGCAACAGCACAACAATATTTAATTCGGCCTTAACTGTTGCGGCAGTGCGACATGATTCCTGGCAATAGTCGCCGGGACACAATCTTGGACGGTGGATGTAGATGAATAACATGCTTGAACACAGCCGGCTGCGCGCGGTCGGCACGCTGGGACAACAAATCTGGCTCGACAACCTGAGCCGCAACCTGCTCGCCTCCGGCCAGCTGGCGCAGCTGATCGCCGCCGACGGCATCCAGGGCCTGACGTCCAACCCCGCCATCTTCCACCACGCCATCCGGCACGACGCCGCCTACCAGGCCGCCCTGCCGCAGCTGCGCACCTCGCTGGCCACGCCGGAGGCGCGCTTCGAGGCGCTGGTGCTGCCCGACGTGCAGCGCGCCTGCGACCTGTTCGCGCCGCTGTACCGCGAGTCCGACGGCCGCGCCGGCTTCGTCAGCTTCGAAGTGTCGCCGCGCCTGAGCCACGACATCGGCGGCACCATCGCCGCCGCCAAGCGCCTGTGGGCCGCCATCGACCGGCCCAACGCCATGATCAAGATCCCGGCCACGCCGGCCGGCATCGCCGCGCTGGAGGAAGTGATCTACGCCGGCATCAACGTCAACATGACGCTGATCTTCACCGCCAGCCAGATCCAGGCCGTGCGCGCCGCCCACCGCCGCGGCCTGGCGCGCCGCCTGCAGGACACCTCCTCGGTGCAGCGCATCGCCAGCGTGGCCAGCGTCTTCATCAGCCGGATCGACGTCGCGGTCGACGCCCTGCTGGACAACTCGGCCGACGAGACTGCGGTCGCCCTGCGCGGCCGCGCTGCCATGGCTGCCGCCCGCATCGCCTACCACGACTGGAAGAACGACGGCGGCTTCGCCGTGTTCGCCGCCTTCGGCGCCACGCCGCAATGGCTGCTGTGGGCCAGCACCGGCACCAAGGACCCGCAGCAGCGCGACGTGCGCTACGTCGAGGGCCTGATCGGCCCGCACACCATCAACACCGTGCCCGACGCCACGCTGGCCGCCTTCCGCGACCACGGCGAGGCGGCGGCCACGCTGCTCGACACCGACATCGACGCCGACCGCGCCGTGATGGCGCAACTGGCACGCCACGGCATCGATCTGGAAACGGTGGGCCAGCAGTTGCTGTCGGCCGGCCTGCTGCAATTTGAACAAGCTTTTGACCAACTGCTGGCGCTGACGGCGTAAAACGGCGGCCATCTCCGAGGCAAACCTCTAAAAATCAGGGATTTGCCGCGATAAAGCGGCCTCGAATTACATGTTTCGTCCAATAAAAATATACAATATCGATCTTCCAGGAGCCTATTCATGAAACTTTCACAACTTAGTTTGACGGTTGCAGCACTGTTCATCGCTGCCAGCGCGTCCGCGGCTGACCCAAAGCTGGGCATCGTGTATGACGCAGGCGGCAAGTTCGACAAGTCGTTCAACCAGTCCGCTTTTGAAGGCGCCTCGCGCTTCAAGAAGGAAACCAACATCAATTTCATCGAGGTGCAAGCCTCCAGCGACACCCAGGCGGAGCAAGTGCTGCGCGGCCTGGCCCGCAAGAACCTGGACATGATCGCCTCGATCGGCTTCGCCCAGCAGGCGGCCGTGCAGAAGGTCGCCAAGGAATTCCCGAAAGTGCGCTTCGTGCTGATCGACGGCGTGGCGCAAGGCGCCAACATCAACTCGATCACCTTCAAGGAAGAAGAAGGCTCGTACCTGGCCGGCGTGGCTGCGGCCATGGCGTCGAAATCGAAAAAGCTGGGCTTCATCGGCGGCGTCGACATCCCGCTGATCCGCACCTTCGCCTGCGGCTACGCCCAGGGCGCCAAGGCGGTCAACCCGAAGATCGAAATGAACTCCAACATGGTCGGCACCACTTCCGATTCGTGGAACAACCCGGCCAAGGGCGGCGAGCTGGCACGCTCGCAGTTCGACCGTGGCGTGGACGTGGTGTTCGCCGTGGCCGGTGGTTCGGGCCTGGGCACGCTGCAGACGGCCAAGGAAAAAGGCAAGCTGGCGATCGGCGTCGATTCGAACCAGAACGGCCTCTATCCCGGCACCATCCTGACCTCGATGGTCAAGCACGTCGACGTGGCCGTGTATGACGCCTTCATGCAGATGAAGAACGGCACCTGGAAGGCCGGCGTCACCGCCAAGGGCCTGAAGGAAGGCGGCGTCGATTGGGCGCTGGACGAGAACAATCGCAAGCTGATCACGCCGGAAATCGAAAAGCGCGTCATCGGTGCCCGCAAGGACATCATCGACGGCAAAGTCAAAGTCATCGACATCCGTTCGGGCGCAGCCTGCCCGGCCTGACCCATGTTTGAACATTGAGCGCGCCGCCGGGGACACTCCCCGTGCGGCGCGTTTAACATTTTCACTTAACCCCGCACCGAAAACGATCCTATGCAGCCAGCAGTAGAATTTCGCGGCATCTCCAAGCATTTCGGAGCCGTCAAAGCGAACACGGACGTCAGCTTCACCATCGCCAAGGGTTCCATCCATGGCCTGGTGGGCGAAAACGGCGCCGGCAAATCGACCCTGATGAGCATCCTGTACGGATACTACCGCGCCGACGGCGGGGAGATCCTGCTCGATGGCCAGGCGCGCCGCATCCACAACAGCCAGGAAGCCATTGAGCTGGGCATCGGCATGGTGCACCAGCACTTCATGCTGGTCGAGAACATGACCGTGCTCGATAACGTGATGCTGGGCAGCGAGGGCGGTTTCAAGCTCAAGTCCAAGCGCGCCGCCGTCGAGGCGCAGCTGCGCGAGATCTGCACCCGCTACCGCCTGGACGTCGATCCGCTGGCCACCATCCACGACCTGTCCGTGGGCGCGCAGCAGCGCGTGGAGATCCTCAAGCAGATCTACCGCAGCGCCAACATCCTGATCCTTGACGAGCCGACCGCCGTGCTGACCGCGCAGGAGACCGAGTCGCTGTTCGAGATCCTGCGCCTGTTCAAGGAACAGGGAAAGACCATCATCCTGATCACGCACAAGCTGCAGGAGATCCTCGACATCACCGACACCGTCACCGTGATGCGCGGCGGCCGCGTGATCGGCGCCGTGCCGACCGCCGGCACCACCAAGGAAGACCTGGCCAACATGATGGTCGGCCGTCCGATTGAAAACAACCTGCCGCGCGCGCCCTACAATCCAGGCGCGCCGGTACTGCAGGTGGAAAACCTGCAGCTGCAGGACGAACAGCAGGTCAAGCTGCTGGCCGATATCGGCTTCACGCTGCGCGCCGGCGAGATCGTCGCGATTGCCGGCGTATCCGGCAACGGCCAGAGCGAGTTGATGGAGATCCTGTCGGGCATGCGCCTGCCGACCTCCGGCAAGCTGGAGTTCCTCGGCAAGGCGCTGCCCTTCGCCGGCCGCTCGGACGCCGACGGCCTGCCGCGCACCTTCCGCGACCTGGGCATCGCCCACATTCCGGAAGACCGCCTGCGCGACGGCGTGGTGAAGGCCTTCTCGGTCATGCACAACACCATCCTCGGCTACCAGGACAAGCTGAAAAACCGCTGGGGCCTGTTCGACTTCAAGGCCATCGCCGCGCGCTGCGCGGAGCTGATGAAGAACTTCGACGTCCGCCCCAACAACCATGACCTGCGTATCGGCCTGCTCTCCGGCGGCAACCAGCAAAAGGTGGTGATCGCCCGCGAAGTGCTGGCGCAGCCAAAGCTGATGCTGGTCGGCCAGCCGACGCGCGGCGTCGACATCGGCACCATCGAAAGCATCCACAAGCAGCTGCTCGCGCTGCGCGATTCCGGCGTGGCGATTTTGCTGGTGTCCGTGGAGCTGGAAGAAGTGCGCGCTCTGGCTGACCGTATCCTGGTCATGTGCGGCGGCCGCATCACCGGCGAACTGAAAATTGAAGAATTCGACACGACCCGTATCGGCTTGCTGATGGGCGGGATGCACAAATCATGAATAACCACGACCTGCCACGCTGGGCTACCGCGTTTGTAATGCCCGTCCTGAACCTGTTGTCGGCCCTGTTGGTGGCCGCGCTGGTGATCTACCTGCTGGGCGAAAGCCCGGTCGAATCGATGGGCATCCTGATCAACAGCGCCGTCGTCAATCCCGAGGGCTTGAGCTACACGCTGTTCTACGCCTCCACCTTCATCTTCACCGGCCTGGCGGTTTCGATCGCCATGCAGGCCGGCTTGTTCAACATCGGCGCCGAGGGCCAGATGTACTTCGCGGGCCTGGGCCTGACCTTGGCCATGCTAGCCTTCGACAGCTCGCTGCCGATGTGGATACTGATCCCGGCCGGGATGATAGGCGCGGCCTTGTTCGGCGCGCTGTGGGCCTTCCTGCCCGGCTACCTGCAAGCGAAACGCGGCAGCCATGTGGTGGTCACTACCATCATGTTCAACTACATCGCCGGCGCGTTAATGAACACCGTGATCGTCAAATACCTGGTGCCTGCGGGCGAGCAGAATCCGGCCAGCCGCGCCTTCAGCGCCGCCGCCGAAATGCCGCGCCTGAACCAGTGGTTCCCGGTGCTGGGCGAGACGCCGCTCAACATCAGCTTCTTCCTGGCGATCATCGCGCTGGTGATCTACGGCGTGATGGTGTCGCGTTCCTCGTGGGGCTTCAAGCTGCGCGCCACGGGCCTGAACAAGCACGCCGCGCACTACGCGGGCGTCCGCATCAGCAAGATGATCATCACCGTGATGCTGATCTCCGGCGCGCTGGCCGGCCTGGGTTCGGTCAACTCCATCATGGGTTCGACCCACTACCTGTCGCTGAACTTCGTCGGCGGCGCGGGCTTCGTCGGCATCGCGATCGCGCTGATGGGGCGCCAGCATCCGGTGGGGATCTTCCTGTCGGCCGTGCTGTTCGGCGCGCTGATCCAGGGCGGCTTCGACCTGTCGCTGGAAAAGCAGAATATCCCGCCCGAGACCTTCATCTTCATCCAGGGCTTGATCATCCTGTTCTGCGGCGCGATGGAGAACTTCTACGCCCCCGCCATCGCCGCCCTGATCAAACGGAAAAAGTGAGACCGTCATGACTTTTGAAGACCTCCAAATCGGCAGCATCCTGGTATCGACCGTGCGCAATGCGCCGGTGCTGATTTTCGCCGGCATGGCCGGCCTGTTCGCCGAGCGTTCGGGCGTGATCGACATCGGCCTGGAAGGCAAGATTCTGGCGTCGGCCTTCGTGTCGGCGGCCGTGGCCTTCGCCACGCAGAACCCTTGGTACGGCGTCGCCGCCGGCATGCTGGTGTCGGTGCTGCTGGCGACGCTGCAAGCCTACGTCGCGATCACGCAGAAGGGCAACCAGCTGGTGGCCGGCATCGCGATCAACATCGCCATGAGCGGCCTGACCTTCGTGGTCGCGCAGTTCTTCTTCCAGCAGGGCGGACGTACGCCGGACCTGGGCCAGGCGCGCCTGTTCGACGTGGTGCTGCCGGGCAGCGCCGCCGTCGAGGGCATACCGTTCATCGGCTGGCTGTACGCGCATCTGATCGGCGGCCATTCGGTGCTGGTGTACCTGGCGTTCGCGCTGGTGCCGCTGGTGCACTGGGTGCTGTACCACACGCGCTTCGGCCTGCGCCTGCGCGCCTGCGGCGAGAACCCGCATGCGGCCGATGCGGCCGGCGTCAGCGTCGAGCGCCAACGTTATGTGGCGATGCTGATCGCGGGCGTCCTGTGCTCGTTCTCGGGCGCCTATCTGGCGATCGTGCAGAGCGGCTTCTTCCTGCGCGACATGTCGGCCGGCGCCGGCTATCTGGCGCTGACGGCGATGGTGTTCGGTAACTGGCGTCCGGTGTACACCTTCCTCGGCTGCCTGATGTTCGGCTTCTTCGGCGCGGTGCAGATCCAGATCGAAGGCGTGGACCTGCCGCTGGTGGGCCGCCTGCCAGGTTCGCTGATCCAGATGGTGCCGTACGTGGTCACCGTGATCGTGCTGGCCGGCCTGATGGCCAAGTCGGTGGCGCCGAAGGCGCTGGGTACGCCGTTCGTCAAATCGCGCTGATCAACGCAGCGTGCGCAAATAGGACAGCAGGTCGGCGACCTGCTGTTCATCCTTGATCCCCCAAAAACGCATGCTGGTCCCCGGTACCACGTCGTGTGGCGCGCGCAGGAACGCGGCCAGCGTTTTCTCGTCCCACACCAGTCCCGACTTCTTCATCGCGTCCGAGTACTTGTAGTCCCTGGTCGACGCCGCGCGCCGGCCGACGATGGCGTTCAGCTGCGGCCCGAAGCCGCCCTGCGCGTAAGTCCCGACCTGATGACAGGAAGCGCAGCGCTTGAACAGCGCCTCGCCCACCTTGGCATCGCCCGCCGCAGAAGCCTGGCCGGTGGTCAGAAGTAGCGCTAAAAAATATGCTCTCATGTGGCGATGGTAGCGCTTTTCAGGAACAGCGTGGGAGGCACGCCGAACAAGCCTGCCAGTTTTTCCGCCAACGCCACATCGATCTTGCGCTGCCCGGCAAGCACCGCATCCAGCTCGCCCTGATCCAGTATCCCGCGAAAATCGTCCGCAGTCCGCTCGCCCTGTTCGATTAGAAAAGCCAGCATTTCATGAGGCTCCGACGTGCCGAGTGAATAGTGGATTTTTTCATAGTCGCTAACCATGCTCGCGAGAAGTCCGAGCAGACTACCTAGCGGATGTTGACCATCCTCGCCAACCAAGTCCCAGATTCTCGCCAACAAGGCTCTGGCATGCTGGTAATCAGCCTCGCTATCAAGCGGACGCAAGTGCGCAATATTGTCGAAGGCATGCCATGTGTCCTGTAAAGCGGTCATGTCAACGTCATGCTGGCCATCGGTCAATGTGTTCATCGTTTGACCTTTCCTTGAAGGTACTGTTTGCACCATTTGTCATATTCCGGATGGGTGAGTATCCAAAGAACGTGCACGCTGTTTTCCGCAAAATTGATCATCGTAACGATTCGATACTGGTTGCCACCAATATTGAAAATCGTAAACGGCGACACATAATCAGCGCTACGGAAGAACTGACGCAAATGACTGTAGTTCGAAAAGGCGGTGCTACGCATTACCTCTTCCCAATGCTTGAGCGCCGCCCGCGCCGATGGATGGCGCTTGCAAAACTCAAGGAATTTTTGATCGGCGAAAAGGTGCATACGCCACTGTATGACTGTAGTCCATTTGCCGATTGAGCGCACACAAAGAGTGTGGCCGGGGCCGCGGATTTTTGCGGCCCAGCTCGGCTCAGGACGCGGGTAGCAGGTGCAGCGCGGCGTATTGCAGCAGCATGATGGTCTTGCCGTCGGCGATGCGGCCGTCGGCCATCATCTGCATCGCCTGCTCCATCGTCAGCTCCAGCACTTCGATGTCCTCGCCCTCCTCCTCGATGCCGCCGCCGCTGCCGATGCGCGACGCCGGCTCGTACTCGGCCACGAAGAAGTACAGCCGCTCCGTCACCGAGCCGGGACTCATGAAGGCTTCGAACACCTTGCGCACCTCGCCCACGCGGTAGCCGGTTTCCTCCTCCACCTCGGCCTTGATGCGCTCCTCCGGACTGGCACGGTCCAGCAGTCCGGCCGCCGCTTCGATCAGGAAGCCGTCATGGCCGTTGCCGTAGGTCGGAAAGCGGAACTGCCGCACCAGCACCACCGTGCGCCGCTCGCAGTTGTACAGCAGGATGGTGGCGCCGTGGCCACGGTCGTAGGTCTCGCGCGTCTGACGCTGCCAGCTGCCGTCGTTGCGGCGGTAGTCGAAGGTGGTCTTTTGCAGCAGGAACCAATCGTCGGACAGGGTTTCCACTTTGTGGATGCGGATGCGGTCTTCGGGCATGTCGATCTCCTTGATCAAGGTTGCGTTTTTTTACGATATCATGCAATATCGTGCAACATCAAGAAAATTCATGCATATGCTGACACGCCAACGCAAGGAACTGCTGATCGCCCGCCTGAAACAGGACGGCCAGATCGTCGCCAAATCCCTCAGCGAGGAGCTGGGACTATCGGAGGACACCATCCGCCGCGACCTGCGCGAGCTGGCGGCGGAAGGCCTGCTGCAACGGGTGCACGGCGGCGCGCTGCCGCTCGACCTGCCCGCCTCGCCGGCGATGGGCAATTTCACCCAGCGCCAGCAGCTCTCCAGCGACGCCAAGCCCGCCATCGCGCGCGCTGCGGCGGCCATGATCGCGCCGGGACAAGTGGTGTTCATCGACGGCGGCACCACCGCCGTCCAGCTGGCGCGCGCGCTGCCGCCTACTCTGCGCTGCACCGTCGTCACGCACAGCCCGAGCATCGCGGTGGAGCTGGCCGAACATCCGCTGATCGAAGTGATCCTGATCGGCGGCCGCCTGTTCAAGCACTCCATCGTGGCGATGGGACCGTCCGCGCTGGAAGCGATCGCGCAGATCCGCGCCGACATCTTCTTCATGGGCGTATGCAGCCTGCATCCGCTGCAGGGCATCAGCACCGGCGACTACGACGAGGCGGGCATCAAGCGCGCCATCGCGGCGGCATCGGTCAAGACGGTGGTGCTGGCGTCGCCGGAAAAACTCGATACCGCGTCGCCGTTCCAGATCGCGCCGCTGGAGCGCATCGGCGCGATCGTGGTCAATGCCGGCGTGCCTGCCGCGCTGCTGACGCCCTACCGGGAACTGGGCATCGAGGTAGTGCTGGCGCCTTGATGCGGCCAGTACGCCGAAAAATTTGGTGCAGCGCCGCCCGTCGTGGCACACTAGCCTTTTCAAAGAGTACAAGCAGTATGAAGCGGACCATAGGCTATGAATTGCGGGGAGCGTGGCGCGTGTTGCTGCTGGCGTCCTGCATGATTGCGGCCTCGTGCCAGGCAGCGACCCACCTCACCTACCCGCTCACCAGCGAGGGCATCGACAGCCGCTACGACTACGATTGGGCGGTGCTGAACGCCGCGCTGGAAAAAACCACAGCGCGCTACGGCGTATTTGAACAGCACCAGTCCGACGTGGCGATGTCGCCGCCGCGCATCGTGCAGGAAATGACGTCGCCGTCGGGGCGCATCAACATCTTCGTGCGCGCCACCTCGCCCGAACTGGAGCGCCAGTTCCTGCCGGTGCGGCTGCCGGTCGACCGCGGCCTGCTGGGCTACCGCCTGCTACTGATACGCGGCGCCGACCAGCAGCGCTTCTCCAAGGTCAAGACCGTCGCCGACTTGCGCCATCTGCGCGCAGGCCTGGGCCTGGGCTGGGCCGATGTTCCCGTCTTTGAAAAAGCCGGCGTGAAGGTGGTGGAAGGCAGCAGCTACGAAGGCCTGTTCGCCATGCTGGAAGCCGACCGCTTCGATTTCTATTCGCGTTCGGCCGACGAGGCGCTGCGCGAATTCCAGGAACGCCACGAGGCCCACCCGCAGATGGCGGTGGAACAAACGCTGTTGCTGCATTATCCGCTGCCGCGCTACTTCTTCGTACGGCGCGACGCCGAAGGCAAACTGCTGGCCAGGCGCATCGAGACCGGCATGGAAATGATGATCAAGGACGGCACGCTGAACACGCTGTTCCAACGCTACAAGGGCGACTTGATCAAGAGTACGGAGATGCACAAGCGCCGTGTCATCCACCTCGCCAATCCAAACCTGACGCCACAGACGCCGCTGGCACGCGGCGAACTGTGGTTCAATCCCCTCACCGGCAAATAAAGCGCCTTACTGCCAGATCGCCTTGAGCACGGCGGCCAGGTTGTAGCCGCCCTGGATCAGCTGCGCCTTGGCGGCGGCCGAACTTGGGACCGGATAATCGTCCGGCACCGTCAGCGACCAGACGTTGAATACTTCGCCGTTCTTGCCGGTCTGCTGGCCTATGGCGCCGGCCGTCACGCCGGTATGCGCCAGCTTGGCCACGGCCAGCGATTGATCGGCCCAGGCGTAAGGCCAGGCGATCGGATCGCCGGTGTAGACATCCACCGCCGGCCTGGATGCGATCGCCAACTGCGCAAACTCCTGCGGCGAACGCGCGCCCACGCGGCGGAACACGTAGTTGACCACCGTGGTGTCCCAATACGAATGGAAGGGACGCGTGGTCTGCGGCGCGCGCGGCGGCGTGCCTGGCGCCGCAGCCTGCGCGGCCGGCTTGGCCTCCACCGGTGCGGCAGGTATCAGTTGCGCGCTGATGGCGCTCATCTTGATATCGTCCAGCAGCAGGTCGTTGCCGCCGCGCGCATCGTACATGTGGACCGCGTCGATCTGCGCCTGCTTCTGCGGCACCACGAAGGCGCCGCCCTTGTCGACATAGGCCGCGCCTACGTGCAGCGGCTGCACCACGTCGCCCGCCAGGTGCGTGAGGATCAGCAGCGCCTGGCGCGGCGTGAAGTTGTGCGGGTTGTTGATCTTGTCGCCCCGGCCCTGCAAGGTGGCGATGCACTGCTTGAGCGTCTGCACGATATCGTCGTCGGCGGTGCCGGCATCGTGGTCGTGGTAGCGCGCGTTCTGGAACGGCACGTCGGTGTAGTGATAGATGCTGTGCTGCGGGTTGGCGGCGACGTAGGCCGTCATCTCTTCGCTCAGCGGGCCGCAATACGTGCCCTTGACGCAGTCTGCCCAAGTGGAGATTTTTTCCAGGCTCTCGCCAGGCAGCAGCAAAGCCTTCACACGCTGCTCGGCATTGCTGCCCTGGATCAGCTGGTCGGCGATGGCGCCGACGGCACGGTGGCCGTCATTGCCCCATGCGTGGGCGTTGAACGAGACGAAGGCGCCGCTCAGCGCCATGGTTAAAACGAGCTTCTTCATTCCGGGCTGCCTTTGGCGGGTTTGGCGTACTTTTTATTGATGTCCAGCGGCTGCGCATACGGCGAGCTCCAGGTCTGCTCGTGCAACGCGGCCAGGCGCTGCGCCATTTTCTCGTTGCGCATCACCACCTCCAGATTGCGCGACAGGTCCATGTAGCCGCCGCTCCAGTTGCTGGTGCCTACCCACGCCACCTGGTTGTCGATCACCATGGTCTTGCTGTGGATGACGCGCGCGAACGGAATGAAGCCGCTGCTGGCCACCGGCAGCGTGACCACGCGGATCTCCACGTTGGGCAGCACGGCCAGGCTTTTCAGATAGACCAGCGGCAGTTCCTCCAGGTTCCAGTTCGAGACCATCAGCTTGATCTTCACGCCGCGGTTGGCGGCGGCGCGCACCGCGTTGTCGATGACGGCGTAGTAAGGCCGCGTGCCTTTCGGGCCGTAGCTCAGCGGCGCATAGTCCAGCAGTTGCACGCGCACTTCGGTCTTGGCTTCCGCCAGCAGCGCCGGCAGGCCCGCTTCGGAATCGCCGACGCCGGCCGGATTGAACTGGTTGGGACTGGACAGCAGGAAGGTGCTCTGATGGATATCCGGCGTGCTCGCCTTGACGTTCAGCGCCGGCGCCACCTGGCCCTGTGCGGTGATCGCCTGCGCGCGCCAGTCCTGGTTAAACACCGCCTGCACCTGGCCGACGATCTTCGCATCGGTGATGCGCAGGCCCGTCTCGTGGATATGCTCGAACGAGCGCCAGTCGAAGTTCTGGCTGCCGATATAGGCGGCCGCGCCGTCGACCACCATGTACTTGGCGTGCAGGATGCCGTTGCCGGTCAACTTGTTGAAATCGATGATGCGCAGTTCCAGGTTAGGTATCGCCTTGAGCTGCTCGATGGTGCCCTTGTCCGACAGGCCGACGCCCTTCTGGTCCAGCAGGAAGCGGATCTTGACGCCACGCTTGCCCGCCGCCGCCAGATGCTCCACCACTTTGTTGAAGACGCTGCCCTCATGGCCCACCACGTAGAACTGGCCGATCGCGATCTCGCTTTTGGCGCCGTCGAACAATTCGCTCCACACGGTGGCCGGGTCGCGCAGGTCTGTGCTGTGCAGCGGGGTTTCCACCGGCGCGGTCTGCACCAGTTCAAAGCCGGGGATCGAAAACTCGGCGCGCGCAGGCAGGGCCGACGCCAGCAGCGCTGGCAGCAAAACGGAAAGTAAAACGCGACGCATGGTGACTCCTAAGGTTGTTGCAGGCGCTTGATGCGGCCCTGGGTTTCGCTGCGGCCGGCCGGCTTGCCGTACTGTTCGCGCTGCGTCAGATAATCGGTCAGGGCGTCGATGTCGCGGATGTTGGTCATCGCGCGGTTGCTGCCCTGCGTGAAGGCTGGGAAGGCGTCGCCGCCTTCGGCCAGGAAGTTGTTGACCACCACGCGGTAGACGGTGCCGTTCTCGATCGGCACGCCGTTCAGCGTCAAGCTGTCGGCCACCACTTTGCTGCCTTCGCCGCGCCTTGGGTCCCAGCTGTATTTGAAGCCGTCCGACACTTGCAGCAGACCGCGCGTGATATCGCGGCCGCCGCTCCATTGCTGCTCCAGCAGCTCGCGGATCTGCGCGCCGCGCAGGTTCATCACCACCAGAGAATTCGTGTACGGCAGCGCCGCCAGCAGCTGGCCGACGTTGACGCGGTTGCCGGCGCTGGTGTCGAGGTCATGCCGCAACGAGCCGTTGTTGACGAAGGCGATCTGCGCGCCGTATGGGCGGCCCGCCGCCAGCGTGGCGTCGGTGACCAGGTCGCCCAGCGCAGATTCGCCGTCGTCCTGCTTTTCGCGCGGCACGCTCGGCACGGCCAGCGCCGCCACCGGACGCGCCAGCGCGGCGGCGCTGCGGTCGCGGACTTTTTTCATGTACGCGTCCAGCGCCGGATCGGCGGGCCACGTACCGGGGATCATCACCTCCTGTTTGGCGCTGACGTCGCGCAGCGTGTTGGCGGCGGTATCGACGGTGAGCGTGATGCGCGACATGACATGGCCGCCCATGTCCGACTGCGTGACCAGGCGCCCGTCCACGCGGCACAGGTAGCCGCGGTGCGAGTGGCCGCTGATCACCAGCCGGATCGCCGGATCGAGGCGCTTGACCACGTCGACTATCGGGCCGCCCAGATGGCTGCATTCCTGCTGGTCGAATTTGTCGGTGGTGCGGCCGCCCTGGTGGATCAGCACCACGAACACGCCCACGCCCTGCTTGCGCAGTTCAGGCAATTGGCGGTTGATGGCGTCCGCCTCGTCGACGAAATCCAGGCCGGCGATGCCGGAGGCCGGCGCCTTCTCGGTGGCCTCGCGCAGCACCGCGCCGATGAAGCCGATCTTGACGCCGTGCGCCTGTTCGATCTTGTAGGCCGGCAGCAGCGGCTTCTTGGTCACCATGTCGATGACGTTGGCGGCCAGGTACTGGAACTTGGCGCCGCTGTAGGGGTTCTCGAATTTGCAGGCCTTGTCGGCGCGCGGTGACTTGCAGCCGCCTTTTTGCTGGCGCAGCAGCTCCACCCGGCCAGCGTCGAATTCATGGTTGCCGACCGAGCTGGCGCGCAGGCCCAGCAGGTCCATCGCGCCTATGGTCGGCTCGTCGGCCCACATCGAGGAGATCGCGGGACTGGCGCCGATCAAGTCGCCGGCGCCCACCAGCAGCAGCTCGGGATCGGCCTTGCGCCACGCTTGCAGCGCCGCGCCCAGCGTGTCGATGCCGCCGGCGACGACGGTGCGTTCGCCGGAGGCGTAGGCGCTGTCGAGCACATATTTGCTCGCTTCGAGATTGCCGTGGAAATCGTTCAGCGTGACCAGTTCGACTTGCGCCACGCCGGGCGGCAGCGCCGGCTTGAACCACGCGCAGGAAGACAGGAACAGCGCCACGCCGCACGTCAGCGCGGGCCGCAGCGCGCGCGCCGGCAGGGAAAACTTGATCATCAAAGGTCACTCCGAATTCGGCGGCCGCCCTGATGGCGGCGGCCATATGCGAACGTCGCGCGCGGCGCTCGCATATGGCCGGATCAACAACAACCCGGCCCGAAAACGACGACAGGCCCGAAGGCCTGTCCGATTCCGATCATTGCGAATCCGGTGGAGGCCTTGCGGGCAGCCACCGGATACGAAACAATTAGAAGTCTACACGCAGCGTAGCCGACATCATACGCGGTGCGCCCAGGTAGTAGAACACATTGCCCGGTTTGATGGCGCCGTAAGCCAGGGCGTTGGATGCCAGGCCGGTAGGATTGCGGAACTGACGGTTGGTCAGGTTCGACACGTTCAGGCTCAGCTTAGGAGTCTTGAACGCGCCCCAGCTTGGGAACTGGTAAGCAGCGTCCAGGCCCACCAGGGTGTAGCCTGGGACTTCTTCGTCGTTCATCAGCGTGGCTTGTTGACGGGCGGTGTATTTGCCGGTCATGCGAACGTACCATGCATCGGTCTCATACGAAGCGCTCAGGCCAGCTTTCCACTTTGGAGCAAGCGGGAATTCCTTGCCGGTGGTCGGCAGGTAAATGATGGACTTGCTCGCATTGTCAAAACCGGCGGCCAGGTTGTTCTGGATTTCGGTTTTCAGATAACCCAGCGAGCCATAAACGGAGAAGCCGTTGATCGGGGTGTTACCCAGTTCAAGCTCGAAACCCTTGTTTTTGACATTGCCGACGTTGGTGTACGTGCTGGTCTGGGTGTTCGGATCGGTTGCATTGGCCTGACGGTTTTTGTAATCGATGTAGAACACGGTAGCCGACGTGGTAATCGCGGAGGTCTGGTGACGGTAGCCGACATCCAGGTTCCACGACGTTTCAGGCTTCACCGCGCTGGCCAGGAAGGCCTGGCCGGCTGGGCTGATTACCACGTTGTTGCCGGTGGTCGCGAACACGAAGTTAGGCGGCGCGCGGAAGTTCTTCGCATAGCTGGCGAAGATCTGGTCGTCGTTGGTGATGCGGTAGCGCACGCCGAACTGCGGCAGGTAAGCTTTGTAGGTCGGGTTCAGCGTATAGGCGGTCGACGAGTTGAAGCCTTCGTTAGGGTAGTTGGTAAAGTCGCGCTTGACGTGCGGGGTGCGTACGCCAACGTTGACCAGTACCTTGTCGCCCAGCGAGATCGTGTCCTGCGCGAAGGCCTGGTACGCGGTGCTGATGGTTTTCCAATCGCGCGATTCGTACGGCGAACCGTCTGGGCGGTTGATCAGGTCATCACGCAACCAAGCGTCGCCTGGATTGCCGTTGGCGTCGATCTTGGTCATCGGGCCGGTCTGACGGTGGTTGGCGCGCTCGTACCAGAAGCCAGCCAGAAGCTGGTGGTCGCCAAGGTTTTCGATCACGGTCGTGGTGATACCTGGGCGCTTGGTGCGGGTGATGCTGCCGCTGTACATCAGCACTTTATCCAGGGTGTCGCCGTCGCCGTTCAGGTCGACG
Source organism: Duganella sp. GW821-FHT01E12 (assembly GCF_059422325.1). Taxonomy (NCBI): domain Bacteria; kingdom Pseudomonadati; phylum Pseudomonadota; class Betaproteobacteria; order Burkholderiales; family Oxalobacteraceae; genus Duganella; species Duganella sp. GW821-FHT01E12. Next base: position 234,844 of record NZ_JBWKWR010000005.1, read on the forward strand.
CCGGCATTCAGCTTGCCGGTGGCAGGATTCAGGAAGCCCGATTCGCTGATCAGCTTTTCCTGCACGCCGCCGGTGCCGTAGCCGTACCAGAAGTAAGGCACGACCTTGATGTCGGTGCTGTCGTTCAGACGGAACTTGCCGGTTGCCGATGCAATCACGTTCTCGAACGGATTCAGCGCCAGTTTGTAGTACGAGTCAGCATTCGCTGGCAGGGTGTCGTTGCCGGCCTTGCCTGGGCTTGGCGCCGCGCGGCCGGTGAAGGTCGTCGCGTAGTCGTAGTAGTAGCCGTTCTTTTTCAGGTCAGCCAGGTTGAAGGTGCTGATGTTGTTGTTGATCGCGCGGTTGTACAGAACCGTACCGTGGATATAGTTGAAGCGGTCCCAGTCGTAGTTGAAGCCGACGTCGACGTGGTCACGCAGCGCCTTGCCCAAACCCTTCCATTTTTTGGCCTCGGCATGCGACACGGAGACAAAGACCTTGGCCTTGTCGTTGGCAAATTTACCGGAGTCGAAACGCACATACGATTTCCACATGCTCAGCTGGCCGCCGGTCTGCATGATGCGGAAGCGCTGCTTGTCTTCAGGATCGCAGGTGGTGATGCCGAAGTTACCGCCGGTGGCGCCAACTTGCGGGGAGTCGACGTCGGTCGAACCCTGGGTCACGAAGGTGGTGCAGGTGTTTTCCTGGTCGACGAATTCCTGTGGGAACACGGCGAAGTTACCCGAATCGTTCACTGGAACGCCGTTAATGGTCGCACCGATCTGATCGCTATTGAAGCCGCGCAGGGTCAGGCCGCCGCCGAACAGGCCGGTACCGTCGTAGCTGTAGGTGTTCACAGCAGGCATCAGCGCCAGGGCGTCGTAGGCGTTGCCGGTCGGACGCTGCTTCGCCAGTTCCTCGGCGGTAACGGTCGAGCGTGCTTTTGGCACGTCTTCCTGCACCATCAGGCCCATACCGACTTTACGGCCGGTGATGGTCACGGTTTCGGTGGCTGGCTTGGCGGCAGGGGCGGCGTCGGACTGCGCGTACGCGGCACCCATGCAGACCATCTGGCAGGCCAGAGCGACCAGGCTCAGACGCAGCGTCGGATTGTGTTTAACGGCGGATTGCATTAAGGGAACTCCCAGTTTATGTAAAAAAATTTATTGTGTTCTAAGATGCCTTGGACCGGGCGGGCTTATGACCCGCGGTCACATTCTTGACACAAAGTGCCCATGACATCACAAAATTGTAACCAGTAAATATTTCATCAACATGACAAGAAGTCAGTTGATCAGACCGTCACAGACTTGCCTGACTGACATTTGCATGCAACACCCTCGAAACGCCAACAAAGTTGGCAGTTTGGAAGCATCTCAAACAACTATGCATCAGCAAAAAATGCGTGACAAATACGATTTACTTTAGGGATTTATACGAAAGCGATATAAATGGGGCGCTGAACCGCGCAGGTTTCGCTCTGTAAGCGAGGCGCATCTTTAAGGGGAGCATTATAGTAGACCGCGCGCCACTTGAATAAATTTCATTCAGAAAACGCACTGTCCTGGTGCGGGCAAGCCTGCATATGTCGCAATGTTGCCACACTTCAGTGGAAATATGACAAAGATGACAAGCCGCGCGGAAGGCGGCTTGAGGGGAATTAGACCTGTAACACTAATCCGTCCGTCGCGGCAGCGCAACATTCGGGGCCGGCGGCGCCGCCCCCGAAGCAAACTCAGCGGCGCTTGGCGGCCGGCGCGCCGGCGATGGCGGCCTCGAATTTGGCGAACTTGCCGTCCAATGCCTTCAGTAAGCGTTGTTTATCGGCGTCAGCCAGGAAGGAATAGCGGATGCTGTCGTAGGACAGTTTCTTGATCTCGGCGTAGTCCGGCTTGTAGCGGGCCGCGTACAACACGTATTCGCCGGACAGGTTGTTGCGCGAGACGCCGGCATCGTCGGTCGACAGCACGAACGGCACGCCGTATTTACGGTACAGGGTGACGGGATGGGCCTCGCCCTTCACACCCAGGATGAACTGGTTGCTGGTCAGGTTGACCTCCACCGGGACCTGCTGGTCGCGCATTTTTTTCATGATCGCCAGCGCGTCGGTCTCATGCGCGATGTCGATGCCGTGGCCGATGCGGCTGGCGCCGGCGACGTCGATGGCGTCCTTGATGTGGAAGGTCAGGCCTTCCGGCGGCACCACGCCCAGCGCCAATTCGCCCGCATGCAGCGCCAGTTTCACGCCCGGCTGCCTGGTTTTCAGGAATTTGAACATCCGCATGTGCAGCGCGTAGTCGTGCATCGAGACGTTGACGCTCTCCTGGCCGACAATGTTGACGCCGACGATTTTCGGGTTGGAGGTGGCCAGCTTGAAGCTCGACACCATCTGCGAAAACACCTGCGACGGCGTCAGGAAACGCAGCGCAAACGGCTGGTAGCGCAGCGTGAAGTTGGCGTCGTCGATGCCGGCGCCGGCGGTGTCCACGTTTTTCAGGTAGGAGGCGATCCAGCCCTGGAAGTCGCCATTGGTCTCCAGCTTGGCGGCGTAGGCGGCCAGGTCGGCGTCGGTGATGCCGCCGGCGGCGGCCTTGCGGTCGAAATCGGCGTCCTGCGCCATCGGCGCGATCTCGTAGATGGTTTCGATGTAGCCCAGGTTTTCCTGGATGGCGCGCTGCTTCAGGCGTTGCAGGCCGTCGGCCGCGTTGGTCGAGGAGACCGGGCCAAAGAAGCCGAAGGTGTCGAAGAACTGGCGATCCGGCGGCGATTGCAGCGCGCCGTGGTTGTAGAAGTCCTTGTCCGCCCAGCGCTGCAGCAGGTTGGCCAGCACGGTGTTATTGTTCATCACGTCCTGGCCGGACAGGCAGACGCGGTCGGCCGCAGGCTTGGCCTGTTCGGCGGCGGTATCGGCCTTGTTGGTGTCGATCAGGTAGGTGTTCTTGTTGACGCAGTAGCCTTCCTTGTCCACCCACTCCAGATACTGCTCGGCGTAGATCGCGCCCGAGTAGTGGTGATGCAGGTCGCCGCCCTTGGGCATCATGGTCAGGAACATCGTCAGCTCGGCCGTCTTGGGCTCCGGGCCCGCGACCAGCGCCGCGAACTGGCGCTTGGTGATCTCCTCGTTGCTGGCCGCTTGCGCGCCGTGCGGCAAGGCGCAGAACAGGGCGGCGGCGATGGCGGCGGCCTTCAGGCTGGCGATATTTTTTTGCATGAGTCTTCCAATGTGGTTTAAGTCATTACGCGGGCGTGCACCTGGCGGCCGGCCGAATAGGTGGCCGCCACGGCACGGTCGTCGCCCTGCAGGGCCAGCGCGAACAGCAGTTCTTCCAGGCTCTCGCCGCGCGCGGTACGGCGCTGCAGCAGCGGCGTGGCTTGCGGATCGAGTACGATGAAATCCGCCTCGGCGCCGGCGGCGAAATTGCCGATCGTGCCTTCCAGCTGCATGCTGCGCGCCGCGCCCAGCGTGGCCAGGTAAAACATCCGCAGGGCCGGCAGGTAACTACCCTTCAGTCGCGCTACTTTATAGGCTTCATTCATCGTTTGCAACATCGAGAACGACGTGCCGCCGCCCACATCGGTCGCCAGCGACAGCAGCACGCCTGCCTGGTCGGCGCGCTCGAAGTCGAACAGGCCGCTGCCGAGGAACAGGTTGGAGGTCGGGCAGATGGCGGCGGCCGACTGCGTTTGCGCCATCCGCACGCGGTCCTGTTCATTGAGCCAGATGCAGTGGCCGTACATGGCGCGCGGCCGCAGCATGCCGTAGCTGTCGTAGACGTCGATGTAGCTGCGCGAGTTGGGGAACAGCTCGCGCACCCACGCGCATTCGGCTTCGTTTTCGGAGACGTGGGTCTGGATGTAGGTATCCGGATAGGAGCACGCCAGTTCGCCCGCCAGCTGCAGCTGCGCTTCCGTGGACGTGGGCGCGAAGCGCGGCGTGATCGCATACAGCGCGCGGCCGCGCTTGTGCCAGCGCTGGATCAGCGCCTCGGTGTCGCGGGCGCTGGATTCGGCGGTGTCGCGCAGGAAGTCGGGGCAGTTCCGGTCCATCATCACCTTCCCCGCCACCATGCGCAGGCCGCGCTGTTCGCTGGCCGCGAAGAAGGCGTCCACCGATTGCGGATGCACGGTGCAGTAGACCATGGCGGTGGTGGTGCCGCAGCGTAGCAGCTCGTCGAGGAAGAAGTCGGCCACGCCGGCGGCGTGGGACGGGTCTTCGAACTGGCGCTCGGTCGGGAAGGTGTAGGTCTCCAGCCAGGGCAGCAGCCCTTCCGACGGCGAGGCGATCATGTCGGTCTGCGGATAGTGGACGTGGGTGTCGATGAAGCCGGGCATCAGCAGCTTGCCGCTGTAGTCGTGCAGCTCGGCGCCGGGCGGCAGCGTGGCATGCAGTGTGGCGTAGTCGCCGGCCGCCTGCACTTTTCCGTCGGCGACGATCAGCAGGCCGTCTTCATGCCATGCGTGCGACTGCGCGCTGAACGCAGGATCGGCGACGAAATGCAGCAAGCTGCCGCGGTAGGCTTGCAAGTTGTTAGGCATGGCGATGTCCCGAAGAGGAATGCTGATTCTAGCGCGATGCGGCCAGGCGCACCGGTGCGGCCTGCGTTTCGAGTGCGGCGGTTTGCTGCGCTTCCCACACCGTCAGCAACTGCGCGCAGACGGAGGCGGCGATTGCGGCCGGCAGTTTGTTGGTGATGCCGGCGATGCCGATCGGGCAGACCATGGCGGCGATGCGCTCTTCCGGCAGGCCGCGCGCGGCCATGCGGCGTTCGAATTGCACCCGCTTGGTCTTGGAGCCGATCAGGCCGAACCAACCGACGTCGGGACGGGCAAGGATCGCTTCGCTGAGGCGCTGATCCAGCGCGTGGCTGTGGGTCATCACCAGATAGCTTGCGCCGGCGGGGGCGCTGTCCACCAGGGATTCCGGCGCGGCGGTGGCTTCGACGGTGACGTTGGCCGGTATCGTAGGCGGGAACATGTCCTCGCGTTCGTCGATCCAGGTGACAGTGCAAGGCAGCTCGCCCAGCATGCGGACGATGGCCGCGCCCACGTGGCCGGCACCGAACAGCAGCAAGTGCGCACGCGGAGCCAGGCAGGGATCGGCAAGCCAGCGGCGGCCGGCTGTGTCGCGCAGGATGTGGGTGCCGCGCTGATGGTCGATACTGGGGAATGCGGATTCGCCTGGCGTGCCGGCGACGACCGCGCTTTCGGCATCCAGCAGCAGGGAGACTGGCGCGCCGTCGATGGCGCTGAGGCGCCAGCTGTCCTCGCGCCAGCGTTTGCGCAGACTGGCCATCACCTCGGCCATCGACGCATCGATCAATTCAAACGCAAGATGGACCACGCCGCCGCAGCACTGGCCCAGCGTCGGCCCGAGGGCATAACGCTCAAGTCGCGCCGGCACGCCCTCGCCGGTCCTGGCAGCGTTCTTCAACATGCTGCGGCCGACATCGACCGCGCACATCTCCAGATGGCCGCCGCCGATGGTGTCCACCTGGCCGTCCGCCGTGACCAGCATGCGGGCGCCGGGTTCGCGCGGGCCGGAGCCCTCCACGATCGCCACCGTCACCAGCACCGCCGGTTCCGCCATCACAGTTGTCAGCCACTCGTTCATGCCGATATCCTCAAGCCGACATTTCCACGATGGCCACGGCGCGCAGGATTTCCTCGCTGGTCGCCGGAGCGTTCAGCGGCGGATTCACGCGGTGCCCGCCGACGGCGGAAATCGCATCGCGGATCGCGAAGAACACCGAGAACGGCAGCAGCAACGGCGGCTCGCCCACGGCCTTGGAGCGGTGGATGCTGTCCTCGACGTTGCCGTTGTCGAACAGCCGCACGCGGAAGTCCTCCGGGCAGTCGGACACGCCGGGAATCTTGTACGTCGACGGAGCATGCGTCATCAGCTTGCCGGCCGGGTTCCACCACAGCTGCTCGGTGGTCAGCCAGCCCATGCCCTGTATGAACGCGCCCTCCACCTGCCCCAGGTCGATGGCCGGGTTGAGCGAGCGGCCCGCATCGTACAGCGCGTCCGCGCGCAGCAGCTTCCATTCCCCGGTCAGCGTATCGACCACCACTTCGGAGACCGCCGCGCCGTAGGCGTAGTACGAGAACGGATGGCCGTTCATCGTCTTCGGATCCCAGTGCAGGCCGGGCGTGGCGTAGAAGCCGTCGGACCACAGCTGCACGCGGGCCAGGTAGGCGCGCTGCACCAGCTCCGCGAACGGCACCACATGGCCGTTCACGTGTATGGCGTTGTTGAAGAACTGAACCGGCACGCCATCCTCGTCGCCATACAGCTTGACGGCGAAGGCGGCCAGGCGTTCGCGGATCTGGCGCGCCGCGTCCTGCGCGGCCTTGCCGTTCAAATCCGCGCCGGTGGAGGCGGCCGTGGCCGAGGTGTTGGCGACCTTGCTGGTGTCGGTGGCCGTAGCGCGCACGTGATCCAGGTCGAGGCCCAGTTCATGCGCCACCACCTGCATCACCTTGGTGTTGATGCCCTGCCCCATCTCCGTGCCGCCGTGATTGACCAGCACCGACCCGTCCACATACACATGCACCAGCGCGCCCGCCTGGTTCAGGTGCGTGACGTTGAAGGCGATGCCGAATTTCAGCGGCGTCATCGCCAGACCCTTTTTCAGCACGGGACTGGTGGTGTTGTAGGCCTCGATGGCGGCGCGGCGTGCGCGGTATTCGCTGGTCTGTTCCAGCTCCGCCGTCAACGCTTCGATCACGTTGTCGACAATCTCCTGGCCGTACGGCGTGACGTTGCGTTCGATCTTGCCGTAGAAGTTGAGGCGGCGGATATCCAGCGCGTCGCGCCCCAGGTTGCGGGCGATTTCGTCGACGATGTACTCGATGGCGATCGCGCCCTGCGGGCCGCCGAAGCCGCGGAAGGCGGTATTCGATTGGGTGTTGGTCTTGCCGCAGCCGGCGCGGATATCCACGTCCGACAGGTAGTAGGTGTTATCGAAGTGGCAGACCGCGCGCGTGGCCACAGGGCCGGACAAATCCGCCGAGAAGCCGGCGCGCAAGGTCATGTCGACCTTGGCGGCGAGGATCTTGCCGCTGTCGTCGTAGCCGACTTCGTATTCGTAGAAGAAGCAATGGCGCTTGCCGGTAACGAGCATGTCGTCGTCACGGTCGGCGCGCAGCTTGACCGGGCGGCGCAGCTTGGCCGCCGCGATGCTGGCCGAAGCCGCCCACAGCGCCGATTGCGATTCCTTGCCGCCGAAGCCACCGCCCATGCGGCGGCACTCCACCTGCACCTTATGCGAATGCACGCCCAGCGCGTGCGCCACCACGTGCTGCATCTCGCTCGGGTGCTGCGTCGAGCATTGCACCAGCATGCCGTGGTCTTCCTTCGGAATTGCGTAGGCGATCTGGCCTTCCAGGTAAAACTGCTCCTGGCCGCCAACAAACAACTGGCCCTTGACCACATTGGGCGCCTGCTCGAACGCGGCCTGGAAATCGCCGCGCTTGAGATGCATCGGCGGCAGCACGTAGGACTGCGCGGCCTTGGCTTCCTGCGGCGTGAAGATGGCCGGCAGCTCATCGTAGCCGATCACGGCGCGGCGCGCGGCCCGGCGGGCGTTGTCGTGCGTGTCGGCGATGACGATGAAGATCGGCTGGCCGACATACATCACCTCACCGGCGCTGAGGATAGGATCGTCGTGGATGATCGGGCCGCAGTCGTTGGTGCCGACTATATCCTCGGCGGTGTAGACCGCCACCACGCCGGGCGAACTGCGCACCGGCGACAGGTCCATCGCGTTGATGCGCGCGCGCGCCTTGGACGACAGACCCAGCGCCGCATGCAGCGTGCCTTGCAGCTCAGGGATGTCGTCGGTGTAGGTGGCCTGGCCAAGCACGTGCAGCTCGGCCGATTCGTGCGGACGGGCGACGCCGACCGCCTTCCACGCCTGCGCGGCAAGCAGCGAGGGAGCAACTGGTTGATTCATGATGGCTCCTTTCAAGCGCGGCAGGCGAAGGCGTTGACGGCATCGGCCGCCAGCGGCGCGTCGGCGCGGGTTTCGAACCAGAAGCGGCGCAGCAGATTCTGCGCCGTCTGCATGCGGTAGGTGCTGGAGGCGCGCATGTCCGACAGTGGCGCAAAGTCCTGCGCCAGCATGTCCATCGCAACGCGCAGATTGGCTTCGTTCCAGCGCAAGCCGTTCAGCGAGGCCTCGGCGCGGGCGGCGCGGCGCGGGGTGGCGGCCATGCCGCCGAAAGCGATGCGGGCGTCGACGATCTGATCGCCATCGAGCTTGAACGCGAACGCGGCGCAGACGGCCGAGATATCCTGGTCGAAGCGCTTGGCCAGCTTGTAGGTGCGGAACTGCACACCCTCGCGCGGCAGCGGCACGCGCACGGCGGCCACGAATTCGTCGGGCCGCATGTCCTTTTTCTGATAGTCGAGATAGAAGGCTTCCAGCGGCATCACGCGCTCGCCGGCCGGGCCGCGCAGCACCACCTCGCTGCCGACGGCTATCATCCAAGGCATCGAATCGCCGATCGGCGAGCCGTTGGCTACGTTGCCGCCCAGAGTGCCGGCGTTACGGATCGGCAGCGACGCGAAGCGCTGCCACATCTCGCCCAGCTGCGACGGATACAGGCGGCACAAGGCCTCGTACGCGTCGTTGAGCGATACGCCGGCGCCGATGTGCAGCATGCCATCCGCCTCGCCGACGGTTTGCAGCGCGCTGACATGGCCGAGATAAATGATGTCGCCAAGTTCGCGCATCTGCTTGGTGACCCACAGGCCGACGTCGGTGGAACCCGACAGCAGCGTGGCTTTCGGATGCGCGGCGCGCAGCGCCACCAGTTCGTCCAAAGTGCGCGGCGCGTGGAAGGTCTGGCCGTGCGCGCTGTAGCTGGCACCGGCGTCGCGCTGCAGGGCACGCAGTTGTTCGGCCAGCGCGGCGCGGTCGAAGCCGACCTTCGGCAACTCGGTCATGCGGTGCGCGGCGTCGATGATGGGACGGTAGCCGGTGCAGCGGCACAGGTTACCGGACAGGCAGTCGTCGATTTCCTTGCGCTGCGCGGGCTGGTCGTCCTTGTCGAGGTACATCCCCCACAGGGACATGACGAAGCCCGGCGTGCAGAAGCCGCACTGCGAGCCGTGGCATTCCACCATCGCCTGCTGCACCGGATGCAGCGCGCCGTCCGGCTGCTGCAGGTCTTCGACGGTGAACAGCGCCTTGCCGTCGAGCGTGGGCGCGAACTGGATGCAGGAGTTCACGGCCTTCATCTCCAGCTGGCCGGCGGCGTTCAGGCTGCCCACCACCACGGTGCAGGCGCCGCAATCGCCTTCGGCGCAGCCTTCCTTGGTGCCGGTGCAATGCAGATCCTCACGCAGGTGCTGCAGCACGGTGCGGGTGGGCGCGGCGCCGGAGATTTCCTGCACTGCGCCACGGTAGTAAAAACGAATCGGTTCGGACATCTTGACCTCAACCTGCGAAGGGATGGGTTTTGCGCCAGTGCTCGGCGATATCGATACGGCGGGTGATCCACACCTTATCGTGCTTTTGCACGTAGTCGAGGAAGCGCGCCAGCGCCGCCGCGCGCGCCGGCCGGCCCACGATGCGGCAGTGCAGGCCGATCGACAGCATCTTCGGCTGGTTCAGGCCTGCCGGGTCGCCTTCCGCGTACAGCACATCGAAGGCGTCCTTCAGGTAGTCGAAGAACTGCGTGCCGGAGTTGAAGCCCTGCGCGGCAGCGAAGCGCATGTCGTTGGTGTCGAGCGTGTACGGCACGATCAGCTGCGGCGCCACAGCGGCCTTGCCCTCTGCATCAGTGTAGTCCACCTTTTGCCAGAATGGCAGGTCGTCGCTGTAGTTGTCGGCGTCGTAGCGGAAGCCGCCGTGCTCCACCACCAGGCGCTTGGTCTGCGGCGAATCGCGGCCGGTGTACCAGCCCTGCGGCGCGCTGCCGGTCAGCTCGCGGATGATCTGCACCGCTTCCTTCATGTGGGCGCGCTCGGTGGCTTCGTCCATATTCTGGTAGGTGATCCAGCGCAGGCCGTGGCAGGCGATTTCGTGGCCCAGCTCCTGGAACGCGGCCACCGCCTCCGGATTGCGCTTGAGCGCCATCGAGACGCCGAAGATCGTCAGCGGCAGCTTGCGCTCCTCGAACATGCGCAGCAGCCGCCACAAGCCGGCGCGCGAGCCGTACTCGTAGATCGATTCCATGCTCATGTGGCGGTTGCTGAACGAGGCCGCGCCGATGATCTCGGACAGGAAGGTCTCGGAGCCGGCGTCGCCGTGCAGCACGTTGTTCTCGCCGCCCTCTTCGTAATTGAGGACGAATTGCAGGGCCACGCGGGCCCGGTCGGGCCACTGGGCGTGCGGCGGCTTCGGGCCGTAGCCGATCAAGTCGCGCGGATAGTTGTCGTAGTTGGTCATGGCGCTGGCTAGTCTATGAGGAATATATCTGCAATCATATATGCGTAGAACGGCATCGGTATATGATTTGTCCAATAGATACTCATCACCTACCGATATAGGACTTACCATGGGCAAGCTTAGTACACACGTTCTCGATATCACCGTCGGCAAGCCGGGCGCCGGCGTCAAGGTGGCCTTGTACGCCGTCACGGCGCAGGGCCGCGAGTTGATCAAGACCGACGTCACCAACGCCGACGGCCGCTGCGCCGTGCCGCTGCTGGAGGGCGCGACCATGAAGCCGGGCAAGTATGAGCTGGTGTTCGGCGCCGGCGCCTACTTCGCCGCGCAGGGCGTGGACCTGCCGGAGCCGCGCTTCATCGACGAGGTGACGCTGGCCTTCGGCATCGCCAGCGCCGACCAGAATTACCACGTGCCGCTGGTCGTCTCGCCGTGGGCGTATTCGACCTATCGCGGCAGCTGATTACTTGGCTTTGCCGAGGTATTTGCCGAAGAAGTTCTCCATCCGCTGATAGACCTCGGTCTTGTTGGCGGTGTCGTAGAAGCCGTGGCCTTCGTAATCGACGTAGTACCATTCAGGCGGGTGCCCGGCCTTTTCCAGCGCCTCCTTCATCCGGAAGGCGTTTTCCTTCAGCGCGCGCTCGTCCTTGCCGCCGTGGATCAGCAGCACCCCGGCCTTGATGCTGGCTGCCTGCCGCGCCGGCGAGATGCGCGCCAGCTCGGCGGGATCGTCGCCGACATAGCGTTTATACGCATTGCTCACCCGCGCCTCGGTGATCGACACATCGCGCTTGTAAAGCAGGGGCAGGTCGTAGACGCCTGCGTAGCCGACCGCGCACTTGAACAGGTCCGGCTCGCGCGCGGCCAGCATCATCGCCGCGTAGCCGCCAAAGCTGGCGCCGTAGACGCACATGCGCGTGCCATCCACCTTGCCTTGCGCGACCGCCCACTGCACGCCATCGACCAGGTCGTCCAAGATCTTGCCGCCCCACTGGCGATGGCCGGCGTATTCGAAGCCTTTGCCGCGCCCGCCCGAGCCGCGATAGTTCACCTGCAGCACCGCGTAGCCGCGGCTGGCCAGGAACTGCGCGTCGGTATCGAAGTACCAGGTATCGAAGGGGCCATGCGGGCCGCCGTGCGGAATCAGGATCAGCGGCGGCTTGCCCTCGCCTTTGGCCAGCGGCATCGTCAGATAGCCGTCGATGCGCAGGCCGTCGCGTGCCGTGTAGCTGATCGGCTGGCGCGGCGCCATCGCGTCCGGATCGATCGCGGCCATGTAGGTCAGCAGCAGGTCGGCCTTGTTGGTCTTGCGGTCGTACAGATAGACCACGCCGGGATCGCGATCGCTGTTCACCAGCGCCAGCACGGTGTTGCCGTCGGCGGTGGCGCTGTGCAGCGTGACGCTGGCGTCCGGGAACTGCGCGCTCAAGTCGCGGTGCAGGACCGCGTCGGGATGCGATGGATCAATGTAGATCGCGCGCGGGCGGCCCGAATTGGTGAACGCGCCGATCGGTTGGGTGCCGGTGGTGGCGTACATCAGATTGCCCATGCCGCCATGCGCGTCTTCGGCGACGGTCTTGCGCTGGCCGGTGGCGATGTTCTGCCGTATCAGCTTGCTCGGGCCGCCGTTCTCCGCATGCCAGGCGAACAATTCCTTCTCGTCGGCGCTGAAGGCGACGGGCACCAGCTGGCTGCCCTTGGGCTGCTCCTCGATGCTCCATTTTTCGCTCGCCTGGTCAAAGCGCCACAGCTGGTAAAAGCCCTGCTTGTCGGTGGATGAGGCGTAGCCGGGCTTGTCGTTGTGGCGCAGGATGAAATGCGCGTTCGGCGCCGGCAGCTCGGTCATCAGTTTGCGTATCGCGTTACGGCTGTCGAAGTCGTAGAGCGCGCTGTACTCGTGCTCCCACGGGTAGCTGGCGAGATAGACATGGCTGTTGCGCACCTCGGGCAGGTCGACCACCGTGGCATAGGCATAGTCGTTGCCATACCGCGCATTCTGCTTGGACAGCATCAGCATCTGGTAGCCGTGCATATAGACTTGATGCGTGCCGTCGTAGTCCATCGCCACCACCTCGCCGGTGCGCTGCGGCGCCTCGCGCGAACCGACCTCTTTGGCCTGCTCGACGACCACGCGGGTGTTGCTGGTCCAATCGTAGCTGGCGGGGACGGTGAACAAAGGCATGCGCACTGTGCTTTCCAGCTTCATGTCGGGCAGGCTGAAGAAGGACAACATCGGCACCGTGCGCGCGCCTTGCGGAACGCGCACGGTCACGGCCAGGTGTTTACCGTCGGGCGATATCTGCGGGTTGCTGTACTGGTCTTCCTCGACGAAGGCCTGGATCGGTATCGGCGCGGGCTGCGCGCCCTGGGCCAACAACGGCAATACGGCGCATAGCGCGCTGGACAGCATTTTTTTCATTTATAGCCCCAATTACTTTTTGATTTTCAAAAATACTACCATGCTTAACAAGCTTATCAAAAGATACAAACGGAGAGATTTCAGCCGCGCCGGTCGGGCTTCGGCTAAGATGCGCACACTATGAACGGAACCCATTCGGCGCTGATCGCGTCCTTTCTGCAACAAGCCGTCGAACTGCACCAGCAGGGGCGGCTGGAACCGGCGCAGGCACTGTACCGCCAGGCGCTGGAGCTCGACCCGCGCCAGTTCGACGCGCTGCATCTGCTGGGCGTGATCGCGCGCCAGCAGGGCGATGCGCAGACGGCCATCGCGTTGATCTCGCAAGCGATCGCGGTCGATGGCGCGCAGGCCAAGGCCCACTGCAATCTCGGCGTGGCGCTGCTCGACGCCGGCCGCGCCGACGAGGCGCTGGCCAGCCACGAGCGCGCCCTCGCCCTGCTGCCCGACTACGCCATGGCCTGGAGCAATCGCGGCAACGCCTTGCGCCGGCTGGCTCGGCTCGACGAGGCGCTGCTCAGTTATCAGCGCGCGCTGGCGATCCAGCCTTCGTACGCCGAGGCGCACTGCAACCGTGCCATCGTGCTGCAGGACCAGGGCCGCTACCTCGATGCGCTGGGCGCGGCGGAGGAAGCGCTCAAGCTGCAGAGCCGCAACGCCGACGCCTGGTTCGCGCGCGGCAACGCGCTGCACTGCCTGCGCATGCTGCCGGAAGCGGTGGAGAGCTTCGACCGCGCCATCCATCTGCGTCCGCGCTGGGCGGAGGCCTACAATGGCCAGGGCGCGGCCATGCGGCGGCTGGGCATCTTCGACGCCGCGCTGGACAGCTACGACCAGGCGCTGGCGCTCAAGCCGGACTATGCGCTGGCCCACTACGCGCGCGGCAACACGCTGCGTTCGATGGGGCGCAACGACGAGGCCATCGCCGCCTACCGCGCCGCGCTGGCGCATGGCGACAATCCCGAAACCATCGCCTTCGCGCTGGCCTCGGTGGGCGCGGGCGAGACGCCGGCCGTGCTGCCGGCCGAGTACGTCCGCTCGCTGTTCGACCAATACGCCAACCACTTCGACCAGCATCTGGTGGAGGTGTTGGACTACCGGACGCCGGCCTATCTGGACGGGCTGATCCGCCGCACCCTCGGCCCCGGCGCGTACGACACGCTGGACCTGGGCTGCGGCACCGGCCTGTGCGGCCCCTACCTCAAGGCCTACGCGGGCAGGCTGGCGGGCGTGGACCTGTCGCAGCAGATGCTGGACAAGGCGGCCGAGCGCGGGCTGTACGACACCCTCGCCTGCGGCGACCTGACCACCTATCTGGACGGGCAACAAGGCGCCTGGGATCTGGCGGTGGCGGCCGACGTCTTCGTCTACATCGGCGACCTGGCGCCGGTCTTCGCCGGCGTGCACCGCGCGCTGCGTGCCGGCGGCCATTTCTGCTTCACGGTCGAAGCGGGCGAAGGCGCCGACTACGCGCTGCGGCCATCGAACCGCTACGCCCACACGCTGGCCTACATCGAACGCCTGGCCGCCGCGACCGGCTTCCACATCAAGGCCGCCGAAGCGCTGACCGCCCGCCAGGAAAACGGCGCCCCCACCGCCGCGCTGGCTTTAATGCTGGCCAAACACGGGGGTCAAGTCTGACATTCGGACACGAGCTCTACTGTAGCGGGGCGCTACAGTAGAGCTCGTGTCCGAATGTCAGACTTGACCCCAACTTGCATGGAAGCCAAGCTTGCCTTAGAATTCGAAGCTCTTGGCCGCGGTGCGGGGCCATGCCGTCTGGGCCGGCGCAGTGATCAGGCCGACCAGTTTCCCACGCAAGATTCTTTACGGTGACCCTTGGATACCGTGCCGTTTTGGGCGCAACTTCTGGCGCTCGCCCTCCTGATACTGTGCTCGGCCTTCTTCGCCATGGCCGAAACCGCCCTGATGGCGGCCAACCGCTATCGCCTGCGCCATATGGCCAAACGCGGCAGCCGCCGCGCCATCACCACCCTCTGGCTGCTCGACCGCACCGATAAGCTGCTGTCGCTGGTGCTGATCGCCAATACGCTGATCAACGCCATGGCCACCGCCCTGGTCACCGCCATCGCCATCGAATCCTTCGGCCACGACGACAACGTCATCACCATCTCCACCGGCGTGGTGGCCTTCCTGCTGATCGTGTTCGCGGAAATCTCGCCCAAGGTGATCGGCGCCACCTTCCCGGAACGCATCGCCCTGCCCACCAGCATGGTGCTGCGCCCGCTGATGACGCTGGCCAAGCCGGTGATCTGGTTCGTCAACCTGTTCGTCACGGTGGTGCTCAAGCTGTTCCGCATCAAGGCCGGCGCCCACGCCCACGAGGCCCGCCTGTCGCCCGAGGAGCTGCGTTCGATCGTGCTGGAGGGCGGCAACTTCATTCCGCAAAAGCACAAGAGCATCCTGCTCAACCTGTTCGACCTGGAGACCATCTCGGTCGAGGACATCATGACGCCCCGCTCGCAGATCGAGGCGCTGAACCTGGAGCTGACGGTCGACGAGATCAAGCGCGAGCTGACCACCTGTTACCACAACAAGCTGCCCGTCTACGAAGGCGAGATCAACCGCATCATCGGCATCCTGCACGTGCGCAAGGCGGTGGCGCTGCTGAACCAGGAGGACGAGCTGACCGTCGAGCATTTCCGCGAGCTGCTGACCACGCCCTACTTCATCCCGCAGGACACCGGCGTCTTCACCCAGCTGCAGTACTTCCAGGAGAACAAGGAGCGCCTGGGCATCATCGTCGACGAGTACGGCGAGGTGCAGGGCCTGGTCACCCTGGACGATATCATCGAGGAAATGATCGGTGAGTTTACGACATCGATGCCGGGCGCGGCCCGCGCCGACAGCTTCGGCTGGACCGAGCAGGGCGAGTGCCTGCTGGAGGGCTCGACCGCGCTGCGCGACATCAACAAGCGCCTCGGCCTGGGCTTCCCGCTGGACGGCCCCAAGACCCTGAACGGCTTGCTGCTGGAACTGTTGCAAGAAATTCCAGACGCGCCCATCAGCATCAAGGTCGCCAACTGCATCATCGAGGTGGTGCAAGTGCACGACCAGGCGATCAAAGTCGTCAAATTGATACGCCCGGGCAGTCGCCGTACGCACTAATCCGGCTGGATATACAACATTGGGGAGTACAATCGTTTCCGAGGAACGACAAACGGCTTTACAAATATGATGCTCTAGAGCATCATTTTACGACGCCCCCCATCCAGCAGACGCATCTATGGCAGCAGTCCTACCGAACGCCGCGCCAGGCGCCCCGATGCCGGGGCTGGCACGGGCATTGATGCAAGCCGGCCGCCTTTCCGCGGCCCAGGCCGACATGCTGCAAAAAAAATCCGTGGCCGACAAGCTGGCCTTCATCGACGTGCTGCTGGCCAGCGGCGCCATCGACGCCCGCGCGCTGGCCATGTTCTGCGCCGAAACCTTCGCCTATCCGCTGATGGATGTGCAGGCGCTCAACGTCGAGGCGCTGCCGGCCAAGATCATCGACAACAAGCTGATGCAGGCGCAGCGGGTCATCGCGCTGGCCAAGCGCGGCAACAAGATGTCGGTGGCCATTTCCGATCCGACCAACATCCAGGCGCTGGACCAGATCAAGTTCCAGACCGAATCGACGGTCGAGCCGGTCATCGTGGCCCACGACGCGCTGCTGCAATTGCTGGCGCGCCTGAACAAAAGCAGCGAGCAAGCCCTCAGCGACCTGGGCGGCGACGAGTCGGACATCCAGTTCGCCGAGGAGGAGGACGCCTCGGCCGCCGCCAACGCCGCGGCCGCCGAGGCCGGCGCCAACGAGGTCGAGGACGCCCCGGTGGTGCGCTTCCTCAACAAGATGCTGATGGACGCGGTCAACATGGGCGCCTCGGACTTGCACTTCGAACCGTTCGAAAAATTCTACCGCGTGCGCTTCCGCGTCGACGGCGTGCTGATGGAACACGCCCAGCCGCCGATCTCGATCAAGGAGAAGCTGGTCTCGCGCATCAAGGTGCTGGCCAAGCTGGACATCTCGGAAAAGCGCATCCCGCAGGACGGCCGCATGCGCCTGATCGTCTCGCCCACCAAGACCATCGACCTGCGCATCTCCACCCTGCCGACCCTGTTCGGCGAGAAGACCGTGATGCGCATCCTCGACGCCACCCAGGCGCAGATGGGCATCGACGCGCTCGGCTACGACCCGGACCAGAAGGCGCTGCTGCTCGACGCCATCCAGCGCCCCTACGGCATGGTGCTGGTGACCGGGCCGACCGGCTCGGGCAAGACGGTGTCGCTGTACACCTGCCTGAACGTGATCAACAAGCCCGGCATCAACATCTCCACCGCCGAGGACCCGGCCGAGATCAACCTGCCGGGCGTGAACCAGGTCAACGTCAACGACAAGGCCGGCCTGACCTTCCCGGTGGCGCTCAAGTCCTTCCTGCGCCAGGACCCGGACATCATCATGGTCGGCGAGATCCGCGACCTGGAGACGGCCGACATCGCCATCAAGGCGGCGCAGACCGGCCACATGGTGTTCTCCACGCTGCACACCAACGATGCGCCGTCCACGCTGACGCGCCTGATGAACATGGGCGTGGCGCCGTTCAACATCGCCTCGTCGGTGATCCTGATCACCGCGCAGCGGCTGGCGCGCCGGCTGTGCACCTGCAAGCAGCCGGTGGAGATCTCGCACGAGCTGCTGCTCAAGGCCGGCTTCAAGGAGCATGAGCTGGACGGCAGCTGGAAGCCCTACGGCCCGGTCGGCTGCGAGCGCTGCAACGGCGGCGGCTACAAGGGCCGGGTCGGCATCTACCAGATCATGCCGATCTCGCCCGCCATCGAAAGCATCATCCTGGCGCACGGCAATTCCATGGAAATCGCCGCCAAGTCGGAAGAGGAAGGCGTGAAGTCGCTGCGCCAGTCCGGGCTGGTGAAGGTCAGGAACGGCCTGACCAGTCTTGAAGAAGTGCTCGGCTGTACCAACGAATAGGAAGCAACTCCATGGCGACTACGGGCAACGCGGGCAACCAGGTCAAGGAATCGATCTTCGCCTGGGAAGGCAAGGACAAGAGCGGCAAGACGGTGCGCGGCGAGCTGCGCGCCGGCGGCGAGGCCGTGGTCAACGTCACCCTGCGCCGCCAGGGCATCATGGTCACCAAGGTCAAGAAGAAGGCCTACCGCAGCGGCAAGAAGATCACCGACAAGGATATCTCGCTGTTCACCCGCCAGCTGGCCACCATGATGAAGGCCGGCGTGCCGCTGCTGCAATCGTTCGACATCGTCGGCAAGGGCCACGCCAATCCGTCGGTGTCCAAGCTGGTGATGGACCTGCGCGCCGATATCGAGACCGGCACCAGCCTGAACCAGGCGTTCCGCAAGTTCCCGCTGTACTTCGATCCGCTGTTCTGCAACCTGGTGGGCGCCGGCGAGCAGGCCGGCATCCTGGAGGACCTGCTGACCCGGCTGGCGATCTACAAGGAAAAGACGCTGGCCATGAAGGCCAAGATCAAGTCCGCGCTGATGTATCCGGTGTCGATCCTGGCGGTGGCCTTCATCGTCACGGCGGTGATCATGATCTGGGTGGTGCCGGCGTTCAAGGAAGTGTTCAAGAGCTTCGGCGCCAACCTGCCGGCGCCCACGCTGTTCGTGATGGCGCTGTCGGAATTCTTCGTGGCCTGGTGGTACCTGATCTTCGGCGGCCTGTTCGCCGCGATCTACTTCTTCTTCCGCGCCTGGCAGCGCTCCTTGCAGATGCAGCGCTTCATGGACCGGTTGCTGCTGCGCCTGCCGGTGTTCGGCGACGTGATCCGCAAGGCCACCATCGCCCGCTGGACCCGCACCTTGGCCACCATGTTCGCGGCCGGCGTGCCGCTGGTGGAGTCGCTCGATTCGGTGGGCGGCGCGGCCGGCAACGCGGTCTACCTGGACGCCACCCGCAAGATCCAGAACGAGGTCAGCACCGGCACCAGCCTGACCGTGGCGATGCAGAACGCCGACGTGTTCCCCAATATGGTGACGCAGATGGTGGCCATCGGCGAGGAGTCCGGTTCGCTCGACGCCATGCTGGGCAAGGTGGCCGACTTCTACGAGGAAGAGGTGGACGAGGCCGTGGCCTCGCTGTCGAGCCTGATGGAGCCGGCCATCATGGTCATCCTGGGCGTGCTGATCGGCGGCCTGGTGGTGGCCATGTACCTGCCGATCTTCAAGCTCGGCTCGGTGGTCTAGGGCGAGCGGCCGTCGTCCGCGGCGCGCAGCGCCTGCATGCGCTCGCGCGCCTCGGCCAGCACCTCGTCGGCCTGGTCGAGGATGGCTTCGATGGTGGCGCGCTCGGCGCTGTCGGCCGGCAGGCGGTGGCTCACGCCCTGGAAGCGCAGGATCAGGCCCTGCACGTTTTGCAGCAGCGTGTCCTGCATGGCCAGCGCGGCGCGTTCGCGCTCGGCCCGCCGCGCCAGTTGCCGGCGGCGGCGGCCGACCCGGCGCAGGCAGGCCAACAGGTGCAGCAATACGGTCTTGGCTAGGGAGGACAAAAATGGACTCCGCGACACGGGTGGCAGGTTCTCCACCTTGCCAGAAATCCAACTTCGTTCCCATATCCCCAAGGAGGGACTCGATGCCGGCGACGCCGTCTGAAAAACCATCCCGCAATGTTGCTGTAATGCTTTAATATGGGCCTCTGTGACTATCTATGCGGCCCGACCTCCCATGCCTGAACCGACCCTGTTGTTTGCGCCCGCCGGCCAACTCGCCGTCAGCCTGATCGCCGGCCTGTTCGGCCTGCTGTTCGGCAGCTTCCTGAACGTGGTGATCCACCGCCTGCCGAAGATGATGCAGCGCGAATCGGACAATTATTGCGCCGTCGAAGCCGGCAAGGATGAGCCGCACACCGACCGCTACAACCTGATGGTGCCGCGCTCGGCCTGCCCGCACTGCCAGCACCAGATCACCGCGCTGGAGAACATCCCGGTGCTCAGCTACCTGGTCCTGCGCGGCAAATGCAGCAACTGCAAGGCGCCGATCTCGGCCCGCTACCCGGCCATCGAAGTGCTGGCCGGCGCGCTGTCGGCGGTGGTGGTGTGGCACTTCGGCAGCGGCTGGGCCGGGCTGTCCGGCCTGCTGTTCCTGTACCTGCTGATCGCCATGACCTTCATCGACTTCGACACCCAGATGCTGCCGGACGATCTGACCTACCCGCTGATCTGGGCCGGCCTGCTCATGAACATCGACGCCACCTTCGCCCCGCTGCGCGACGCCGTCATCGGCGCGGCGGCCGGCTACCTGGCGCTGTGGTCCGTCAACTGGGCGTATAAACTGGTACGCCACCGCGACGGCATGGGCTACGGCGACTTCAAGCTGCTGGCCGCGCTGGGCGCCTGGATGGGCTGGGCGATGTTGCCGGCCATCGTGCTGATGTCCTCGCTGGTGGGCTCGGTGATCGGCATCGCGCTGATGATCGCCAACCGCCGCGGCTTCGACTACCAGATCCCGTTCGGCCCCTACCTGGCGGCGGCCGGCCTGATCGTCTTCCTGTACCGCGACCCGATCATGGCCTTCACCCGCAACTTCTACCCCTACCTGTAAGCACCGATGAGCACACTGCCCTTCTCCATCGGCCTGACCGGCGGCATCGGCAGCGGCAAGAGCACGGTGGCCGAGCTGTTCGCCGCGCGCGGCGCCAGCATCGTCGACACCGACCAGATCGCCCACAGCCTGACGGCGCCCGGCGGCGCCGCGATGCCGGCCATCGTCGCCGGGTTCGGCCCCGAGTTCGCCGACGCCGCCGGCGCGCTCGACCGCGCCCGCATGCGCGCCCTGGTGTTCGCCGACGCCGGCGCCAAGGCCCGCCTCGAAGCCATCCTGCACCCGCGCATCCGCGACGCCGCGCTGGCCGCCGCCGCCGCGGCCACCGGCAGCTACGTCATCTTCGCCGTGCCGCTGCTGGTGGAATCGGGCACTTGGCGTGCGCGGGTCACACGCGTACTCGCGGTAGACTGCCCGGAAGAAGTGCAAATCGCCCGCGTCATGGCGCGTAACAATCTGCCGGAAAGCCAGGTCCGCGCCATCATGGCGGCGCAGGCCAGCCGCCAGCAGCGCCTGGACGCGGCGGACGACATTATCGAAAACGGCAACGGAATCGAGGCTTTGGCGCCCCAAATCGACCGTCTGCACGATTTATATCTGGCATTTTCGAAAAGAACGGCAACAATACCTTCGCAACGTTTGTAATTTTGCTTGGCTTGCTTCAAAATCACGGGAATTAATCGCAAGTCCACCTACAGAGGGATGTTATTTTGATTGTCTACGAATATCCTTTCAACGAGCGCATACGCACGTTGTTGCGATTAGAGGATCTGTACGAGAAATTCAAGTTCTTTGTGCACCAAGAACATCCTATGCAGCACCACGTCGCGTTGGCGACCATCTTTGACATGCTGGAGGTGGCCGGCCGCGCCGACCTGAAATCCGACCTGTTGCAGGAACTGGAGCGCCAGCGCCAATCGCTGCTGGGCTACCGCATGAATCCCAACGTCCAGGCGGAAACGCTGGACGCCATCCTGTCCGAGCTCGACGGCGTGAGCAGCGCGCTGGTCGCGGCCCAGGGCAAGACCGGCCAGAACGTGCGCGACAACGAATGGCTGATGAGCATACGCGGCCGCACCATCATCCCCGGCGGCGCCTGCGAATTCGACCTGCCGTCCTACTACGCATGGCAGAAGCGTCCGGCCGAGCAGCGTTTCAACGACATCGCCGCCTGGTTCGCGCCGCTGGCGCCGCTGTTCGACGCGCTGGGCCTGGTGCTGCGCCTGCTGCGCGACTCCGGCGGCCCGGTCAAGATGATCGCCGTGGCCGGCAGCTACCAGCAGATGTTGCAGGGCAAGGTCTACCAGATGCTGCGGCTGACGCTGGACGAATCGCTGGGTGCGATCCCGGAAATCTCGGCCAACAAGTACATGCTGTGGGTGCGCTTCACCTCGCAGGGCGGCGACTTGAAACCCAAACCGCTGGAAGATGATGTACCATTCGAGCTCACCCTCTGTAACTTTTAAAGATAGCTCATGGCCACCGTAGTTGACTGCCCTACCTGCTCCGCCAAAGTGGAGTGGAAGGAAGAGAATAAGTATCGCCCGTTCTGCTCGGAACGCTGCAAACAAATCGATCTCGGCGCCTGGGCCGAGGAAAAGTACGCCATTCCCGCCGCCCCGCCCAAAGATCCGCTCGACGAAGAGTAAGCGCCGCCTGGCTCACAGGCTGATGAAGAAAGCGATCGTGGCAAACGCATAGAGAGACTTCAATTCCAGATACACCAGCCCGGCCCAGCGGACCATCAGCACAGGCCAACTGCCGCCATACATGCGGCGCAGCGCGAGAAACGAATACAGCGCCAACACGAGCAGGCTCACCGTAGCCATGTGGGGAACCACCGGCTCAAGCTGTATCCAGGCCTGGAATAACAGCAGCAAAAAAGCGTGCAGGTGGATCGAAAATACCAGGTGTTCGCCGTAGCGCCAGCCAGTCCCCGCATTGAGCAACTTAAGGAACAGCGCGACCAGCGGTATCAGGCACAATATCATCGTCGACCCGAACTTCTGCGCGTCTTTCCAGAAAACTTCTGCTCTTTGGGCAGGAGGCAGCGCATCAAACGCGGCGAGTTTTTCCTTGAACGTTGGGCTGGCCCACTCAAATGCGCCGGCTATCATTTGCGTCATCCGTGACCGGGCCTGGCGCGCCTCCGCTTGTGGCGCGCTGATACTGGCTGGCTCTTTCGCGGTGCTTTCCATGACAAAGGTCTGCAACTTCAACATCGCGAACACCAGCACCGACATTGTCAACAACAGACGCAGCGGATCGATGTGGCGGGTGCGGCGGCCGCGTATGAAATCGACCGTCAATTGCCCGGGACGCAGCAACAGGTCGCCCAATGTGCGCCACAGCTTGCTCTCCGCCGCGATAAAGTGACCGATGAAGTGATGAATGAATTCGCCGGCCGAGGCCACGTGCACGTGGCTGCTCTGGCCACATTCGCTGCAATACTTGCCGCTGACTGGCGCGGCGCAATCGTGGCAGGAACCGCTAGACTTGGGGCGCACATCGTGAGCCCGTGGGCCGAGGCTGACAAATTTCATGGGCAAGGAAAATCCGGGAAACGGGCAGCCATCATATGCAGAGTTGAAAACTTAGTCAAACAGCAATGACCCTGGATGCAACACTCCTGCGCTCAACGCGGCTTGACCGCCTGTCCGCTATACAGTACCGGCCCGGTCGGCGTGGCCGAGCCGCTCTGCGGTTCCAGCGTAATCTCGAATACTGGCTCCGCCTGCAGCGGCGGCAGCTGATCCAATGGCAGCTTCAGCTGGCGGTCCTGCTCCAGCAAACCCAGCGACACCGGCGCGGCCCAGCCCGGTGCGGATATCCATAATTGCAACGCCTTGCGGTTGGCGACGACGGTATCGTGCAGCGGCGTCAGCGTCAGTTGGCGGTCCACGCTCACCAGCGCCACCCAGGCTGCGCTATTGTCCTGCGGCGCGGACAACACCGCGACCCAGGCCGGCCCCGGCGGTTCGGGGCGCAGCACCAGCAGCGCGCCCAACGCCACGCAAGCCGCCAGCGCGGCGCCTGCCAGCCCACGCCACACGCCCAGCTGGTTCCACCAGCGCGTCATCGGTCGCCGTAGCGAACCATGTCCAGCCACTCCAGCAGCGGAATGGTGGCCGGCAGCAACGGCTCGACGCCCACCGCGCCCTGCCAGGCGAAGGCCTGGCCTTCCAGCCCTTGCGGCTCGCCGCTCCAGTCGCGGCTGATGAAGAAGTGCAGCCGCACGTGCGCGTGCTCGTACACGTGCTCGATGCCGCACCATTCCTCGGCGCTGTTGATGACCAGGCCCAGCTCCTCGACAAACTCGCGCTTCAACGCTTGCAGCACGGTCTCGCCCGGATCGACTTTACCGCCGGGGAATTCCCAATACCCTTCGTACGGCTTGCCGGCCGGACGCTGGCCCAGCAGCACGTCGCCGTTGGGCTTCATCAGGATGCCGACCGCCACGTCCACAGGCCGGGCGCCGCTCATGCCTGCTTCCCTGCGAAATCCTTGGCGAACTGCCAGGCCACGCGGCCCGAGCGCGAACCGCGCTGCAAGGCCCAGCGCAGAGCGTCGGCGCGCGAGGCTTCGATCTGCGCCTCGCTGCAGCCCAGCGACGACAGCCAGTGGCCGACGATGGCCAGGTAGTCGTCCTGCTTGAACGGATAGAACGTCAGCCACAGGCCGAAGCGTTCGGACAGCGAGATCTTCTCCTCCACCGTCTCGCCCGGATGCAGGTCGCCGTCCTCGTCGTGCGTGTAGCTCATGTTGTCGGACATACGCTCCGGCATCAGGTGGCGGCGATTGGACGTCGCGTAGATCAGCACATTGTCCGACTGCGCCGAGATGCTGCCGTCCAGCGCCACCTTCAGCGCCTTGTAGCCGCTCTCGCCCTCCTCGAACGACAGGTCGTCGCAGAAGATGATGAAGCGCTCCGGCCGCCCCGCCACGATGTCGACGATGTCGGGCAGCTCGGCCAGGTCGGCCTTGTCCACCTCGATCAGGCGCAGGCCGTCCTTGCCGAACTGGTTCAAGCAAGCCTTGATCAGCGAGGACTTGCCGGTGCCGCGCGCGCCGGTCAGCAGCACGTTGTTGGCCGGCCGGCCCTGCACGAACTGGCGCGTGTTCTGCTCGATCTGCTCTTTCTGTGGGCCGATGTGCTGCAGGTCGTCCAGCGCGATCGGCGACACGTGGGCCACCGCCTGCAGATAGCTGGCGCCGCCGCCGTTGCGCTTGCGCCAGCGGAAAGCGAAGCCCAGCTTCCAGTCCGGCTCGCGCGGCGCCTGCGGCAGCACCGCCTCCACGCGCGCCAGCAAGGCCTCGGCGCGCACCAGGAATTGTTCGAGAGGCGTCGCCATCTTAGGAACGGTAGTCGGCGTTGATGCTCACGTAGTCGTGCGACAGGTCGCAGGTGTAGACCGTGGCCGCAGCCGTGCCGCGCGCCAGCTTGACGCGCACCAGAATCTCGCTCTGCTTCATCACGCGCTGGCCATCTTCCTCCTTGTAGTCCGGATTGCGGCCGCCGTTCTTGGCCACCCACACGTCGTCCAGGTACAGATTGAGCTGGCTGACATCGAGGTCGTCGACGCCAGCGTAGCCGATGGCGGCCAGGATGCGGCCCAGGTTGGGATCGGACGCGAAGAACGCGGTCTTGACCAGCGGCGAGTGGCCGATCGAGTAGGCGATCTTGCGGCACTCCTCGACGCTGGCGCCGTCTTCCACGGTGATGGTGATGAACTTGGTCGCGCCCTCGCCGTCGCGCACGATGGCCTGCGCCAGGAACAGCGATAGCTCGGTCACGGCGGCGGCCAGCTCGGCGTATTCCGGCGAGTCCACCGAGTTGATTTCCAGCGCGCCGGCGCCGGTGGCGATCAGCATGAAGGAATCATTGGTCGAGGTGTCGCCGTCGATGGTGATGCAGTTGAACGACTGGTCGGCCACTTGCTTGACCAGCACGTCCAGCACCGGCTGCGCGACCTTGGCGTCGAACGCCAGGTAGCCCAGCATGGTGGCCATGTTCGGCTTGATCATGCCGGCGCCCTTGCTGATGCCGCTCATGGTGACGGTGTGGCCGCCGATGGTGACGGTGCGCGAGCCGGCCTTCGGCTGCGTGTCGGTGGTCATGATGGCTTCGGCCGCGTTGTACCAGTTGTCGGCCTTCAGGCCGGCCACCGCCTGCGGCAGGCCGGCAATCACCTTGGCGGCCGGCAGCGGCTCCAGGATCACGCCGGTGGAAAACGGCAGGATCTGCGACGCCTCGCAACCGAGCTGCGCGGCCAGCGCGGCGCAGGTCTCGTTGGCCAGCGACAGGCCCAGCTCGCCGGTGCCGGCGTTGGCGTTGCCGGTGTTGATCAGCAGCGCGGCAATCGGCTTGCCGCTTTCCTTGGCGGCCGCCAGGTGGGCCTTGGCGATCTGCACCGGCGCGGCGCAGAAGCGGTTCAGCGTGAACACGCCCGACACGGTGGCGGTCGGCGCCACCTTCATCACCAGCACGTCCTTGCGGTTCGGCTTCTTGATGCCGGCTTCGGCAAAGCCGATTTCGATGCCGGCTACAGGCTTCAGTGCGGAGGCGACGGGCAGAGGGGAATTGACGGCCATATGAGTGTTCTCGTGAGTGGAAAGTGGGAGCCGCTATTGTAATACCTGACGGCTGAATTGGCGCATCGCATCAATGTGACTAACGGTCACCATCCAGGCGCATTTCCACAAAGCATGTTTTATCCGCAAATTTGCTGAAAAAGCACTAGAGAGATATCGTACAACCCCATGAATTCATTGAGGAAAACGTTATCTTGAACTGAAAAGCCACAAGATTTTAGTACGTACGTTCTAATTTTGAAAAAACCATTTCATGCCGTACGGAAATTAGTTTAGGGTGAAGCCCGAATGCCCCACCCCCGCATGTCACGAGACAAACAAGGCGACATGATCGCCGAATGCAGTAAACAACTGACAACAAATCATAGGATATCGACCACATGAAAAAGCAACTTTTAGTAGCTGCCGTCTTTGCCGCCACCGCCGCCATGCAAGCGCAGGCCGCCACGCTGGGCGACGAGAACCTGAGCATCAGCGGCTTCGGCACGCTCGGCGTCGCCAAGAGCAATACCGACCAGGCGCAGTTTGCCCGCTACAACCAGGCCGAAGGCGTGGGCGACAAGGCCAAGATCGGCCTCGACACCAACCTGGGCCTGCAGGCGACCTACAAGATCAACGACTGGCTGTCCGGCACCGCGCAGATCCTGACCCGCAAGAACACCAGCCCGACCTTCACCACCGACCTGACCTGGGCCTTCCTGAAAGCCCGCGTCAACGACGAGGTGAGCGTGCGCGTCGGCCGCGTCGTGCTGCCGACCTTCCTGATCTCGGACTACCAGAACGTCGGCTACGCCAACACCATGATGCGTCCGCCGATTGAAATGTACGGCCAGGCGCCGATCGAGAACGTGGACGGCGTGGACGTTAACTTCCAGCGCGCCTTCGGCGACTTCAACTTCACCACCCAGGCCTTCGTCGGCGTCAGCCGCGGCAAGCTGTTCGTGCCGACCGGCGACGGCTCGGTGGCCACCTACCGCGCGCCGGCCGCCGGCATCAGCTTCACCGGCGAATACGGCCCCTTCCTGGTGCGCGTCGGCCACGCCCGCGCCGACCTGAAGATCAACGACCTGGCCCCGATCAACCTTCTGACCGCGTCGCTGAGCCAGTTCGGCTTCAAGCAGCTGGCCAACGACCTCGGCCTGAGCGACGGCAAGAAGATCGCCTTCACCTCGATCGGCGCCACCATGGACTGGCACAACATCGTGGTCCAGACCGAATACGCGCAGCGCCGCGCCAAGGAAGCGGTCTACATCCCCGACACCAACGCCTGGTACACCATGGTCGGCTACCGCGTCGGCAAGGTGCTGCCTTACTACGCGCACGCTTCCTACCGCGACGCCGGCAGCTCGGTGACCCCGCCTGCCAACCTGCCGAAGACCCATCCGCTGGGCGCGGCCGTGTACGGCCTGCTGCCGTCGCCGGAACAGACGTCCGACCTGATCGGCGTGCGCTGGGACTTCGCCAAGTCGGTGGCGCTGAAGGTTCAGGTCGACCGCGTCAAGCCTAAGACCAAGTCCGGTTCTCTGATCTTCGTCAAGCCTGGCTTCAGCGGCAACGTCACCGTCGTCGCCGCGGCGCTCGATTTCGTCTTCTAATCAGGAGTCCACAACATGAAAAAAATGATCATCGCCGCGCTGTTGTCGTCGCTGGCCGCGGCCGGCGCCTCGGCCGAAACCGTCGTCATCGTCAGCCAGAAGAATCCGGCCACCCGCATGTTCTCGGAACAGGCGTCGCAATTCTTCCTCGGTAAATCCAACCTGTTCACGCCGGTCGACCAGGCCGAAGGCTCGCACATCCGTGCCGAGTTTTACCAGAAGGTGGCGGACAAGGACCCTGCTCAGGTCAAGGCCCTGTGGTCCAAGCTGGTCTTCACCGGCAAGGCCACGCCGCCGAAGGAGTACCCGAACAACGCCGAGGTGAAGAAAGCAGTTGCTGCCGATCCCAAGGCGATCGGTTATATTGACAAGTCGGCAGTGGACGACACCGTCAAAGTGATCCTGACCCTGCCTTAACCTCCAGGTAGCCCTGCCCCCTGCCGTCCCGCGTGGACGGCAGGCGCGTGCGCTCCTGGCATCGCCACAAGGAGTGTACGTTTTGAGTCTATCGCTGCGCGCGAAATTTCTGCTGCTGAGCGCCGTCATCCAGGCGCTGGTGGTTGGCCTGCTGATCTGGAACAGCCTGCGCCTGATGAACCACGCCGTCAGCACCAACGCCGAACGCGTCGCCCAGGAATACGCGGTCACGCTCAACCTCTCCCTCAGCCCCTACGCCACGCGCGGCCGCCTGCCCGAACTGACCAACTATCTGGCCGAAATGCTGTCCGATCCCGACGACAGTTTTCTGCGCTACCTCGTCATCCTCGACGAAAGCGACCGCGCCATCCTCGAAGTGGGCAAGCGCAAGATGCCGCTACCGGCGATCCTGCGACAAGGCGGCGGCACCAGTTTCAAAGGCGTGCGCACCCTACTCGACGACACCATGCTGCACGCGCGCTCGCCGCTGCTGCTGCGCGACGGCCGCATCGGCTCCATCAATTTCGGCCTCACCACCAAGGACCTGAAGCAGGCGCGCGACGAGGTGCTGCTGCAAGGCGGCGTGATCTCGCTGGCCGGATTCGCCACCGGCCTGCTGCTGTTCTACGCCTTCACCCACGGCATCGGGCGCCGCCTGAACGCGCTCACCGGCCAGTCGAAGCAGATGGCGCTGGGCGACTACAGCAAGGCGCTGCCGGTCGAAGGCGGCGACGAGATCGCCGTCTTCACGCGCGCCATGAACGCCATGAGCGCGGCGCTGCGCGAACGCATCGCGCAGCTGGAACAATCGCAGCAACGGCTGTCGGAGTCGGAGGCGCGCTTCAAGACGCTGTTCGACATGGCGCCGCTGCCGCTCACCGTGTCGGATCGCGACGGCCGCATCGTCGCCGCCAACCGCGCGGTCACCCACACCTTCGGCGCGGGAGCGGCTAAGCTGATCGGCAAGCGCAGCGACGAGGTGCCGTTCTGGGCCAGCACGCTGGAACGCGACCGCATCTGGAACATCTACAAGACCGAAGGCGCGGTGCACGGCGCCATCGCCGGCGTGCTGCTGCCCGACGGCAGCGTGGGCAGCGTGGCGATCTGGTCGTCCTCGCTGACCCTGGACGGCAACGACTCCATCATCTGGGCGCTGCTGGACCTGACCGAGGAGCTGAACGCCAAGCGCGAACTGAAGGACCTGAACGTCTCGCTGGAGACGCGCGTGCGCGACCGCTCGGCGGCGCTGGAGCGCGCCAACGCGGACCTGAGCGCGGCGCTGGAGACCTTGCAGCACACGCAGCACGAACTGCTGGCGGCCGAGAAGATGGCGTCGCTCGGATCGCTGGTGGCGGGCATCGCGCACGAACTCAATACGCCGATCGGCAACAGCCTGCTGGCATCGACCGCGCTGCGCGACCGCGTGACGGAGTTCGACCGCCACGTGGCGGCCGGCGCGCTGCGGCGTTCGGAACTGACCGCGCATCTGGAGGAAGTGCGGCTGGCCAGCCAGCTGATATCCGGTTCGCTGCACAAGGCGGCGGAGCTGATCTCCTCGTTCAAGCAGATCGCCGTGGACCAGACCAACGACCAGCGGCGCCGCTTCGACCTGCTGTCGGCGGTGCACGATACCATGGCCACCTATATGCCGCGCCTGCGCCGCGCCGGCTGCGAGGTGGTGATGCAGATCCCGGAAGGACTGACCTTCGACTCCTATCCCGGCGCCTTGTACCAGGTCTTGAACAATCTGGTGAACAACGCGCTCATTCACGCCTTCGAACAAGGCAAGGGCGGCACCATCACCGTGCGCGCGGAAGCGGTGGACGACGACACCGTGGAACTGATGTTCAGCGACGACGGCGCCGGCATGCCCGAAGACGTGCTGCGGCGCGTGTTCGATCCCTTCTTCACCACCAAGATGGGCCAGGGCGGGACCGGGCTGGGAATGAACATCGTCTACAACATCGTGACCGGAGTGCTGGGCGGGCGCATCACCATCGACTCGGCGCCCGGCGTCGGCACGGCGGTGCGCATGCTGCTGCCCTACTCCGCGCCGCAGCGCGATGCCGCCCGCTAGTCTTCCCGCTAAGCCGCCGCGAGACGGGCGCGCGCGGCTTCCACATATCGCTCGCTGACGGCGACCGTGCCGCCGCGGCGCAGGGTAAGCAGGTAGCTGCCGTCGCCGATCACGGCCAGCGCCGCGAACTGCCCCGCGCCGACGATGGCGCGGCGGTGCACGCGGACGAAACGCGCCGGGTCCAGGTGCTCCTCCAGCCGGCTGAGCGGCATGCGATACAGCACGCAGCGTTTTTCCAGGTGCAGCTTGACGTAGTTGCCGTCCGCCTCCAGCCAGTGGACATCCTCCAGCCGTATGCACTCGATGCGACCGACCGAGCGCACGCTGACCTGCTGCCAGTAGCCCGCCGGCGCGCTCTCCGGCTGCGCGGCGACGTAGGCGCGCAGAGCCGGCGCGAAGCCGGCCAGCTGGCGCTGCGCCAGCATCGCGGCGGCGCGTTCAAGCGTTTGCGCCAGGCGCGCGTCGTCGAAGGGCTTGAGCAGGTAGTCCAGCGCATGCACCTCGAAGGCCTCGATCGCGTAGGCGTTGAACGCGGTGACGAACACGATCAGCGGCGGCTCCGCCATCGCGCTCAGGCCACGCGCCAGGTCGATGCCGGACTCCTTCGGCATCCGCACGTCCAGGAACACCAGGTCCACCTCCTGCCGCGCCAACAGCTCGCGCGCGGCGGCGGCGCTGGCGCACTCGCCCACCACCCGCCACTGCGGATGCCGCGCCAGCGCGTAGCGCAGGTTGATGCGCCCAGGCTCTTCATCGTCGACCAGCAAGACACGCATCGCCGTCACTCCTGTGCATGCAAAGGCATGAGTATCTCCGCCTCGAAGCGGCCGTCGCGCAACGCGCTGTCCAGCGACGCCGCGCCGCGATAGGCCAGTTGCAGGCGCGCCCGCGTGTTGGCCAGTCCGAGCCCCAGGCCGGGATTCGGCGAAGCGTCCGCCACCACGGGATTGCTGATACGGATACGCAGCCGCCCGCCTTCGCGCCGCATGACGATGCGGATATCGCTCTGCCCTTCGTGGCAATCCAGATCGTGGCGCAAGGCGTTTTCGATCAGCGGTTGCAGCAGCAGCGGCGGACACTCGCCGCCGTGGACGTCCCCGATGTCCATTTGCACCTGCAAGCGCGCCCGGTAACGCAGGCGCTGCAAGGCCAGATAGTCGCCGACGAAGGCCAGCTCCTCGCCGACGCTGACCCAATCGCGGCCGCTGGCCGTCAGCGCATAGCGCAGCAGATCGCTCAGTCGATTGATGCCGTTCAGCGCCAGGTCGCCGTCGCTGGTGCGCACCAGCGCGCTGATCGCGTTCAGGGCGTTGAAGATGAAGTGCGGCTCCAGCTGCGCGCGCAGGGCCAGCATGCGCTGGCGTTCCAGTTCCAGGTTGAGGTGCAGGTTGTCGGTCAAGGCCCGCTGCCACGCCTTGTCCCGCGCCTGGCTGCCGCGCCAGATGCAGATCGCGGTGACCGCCGTGAACGTGCCGGTCGACCAGGCGAATTCGAGGAACACGTTAAAGCCATGCGGCGACAGGAACTGGCTCCATACGTGCGCCACGTCGAGCATGCCGTCGATGCGCGCCGCATCCAACCCCGCCATGTAAAGCAACTGCAGCGGCAGGAAGATGAACACCACCATCGCGTAGCACCGCCCGATGGCGCGGGCGCTGGCGACCAGCTCCGGCCAGCGGCGAAAGGCCAGGTACAGGCCGAAGCTGAGGGACATCATCAGCGCGTGGTTCAGATCCCAGTTCAGCATCACGCGGCCATAACTGCGGCCGGCGCCTCCTTCGCGCAGCACGTCGCTGTAGACGCTGGCCGCGCCGACCGCGCACAGCAAGCCCCACACCAGCAGATTGACCAGCAGGGTATTGCGCACTTCGCGCCATGTGAGGGAGGGATGATCCATGACGACGAGTATATCAGCCGCATGCGCGGCCAAAATGCGCGACGGGCGGGCGTCGTCACCGCAATCCGGGCGCTCGTCACAAAGGAGTCCCGCGGCGGCCGATCGGGCGCGATACTCTGCGCCGACCTAACTCTTACATCGCCATGAAACCTCTCTTACTACTCTGCCTCGCAGCGAGCGCACACGCACAGGAATCCGCCGACATGCAGCGCGTCGAAATCAGCGGCTCTGCCACGCAGGCCCTGCGCCGCAACGACACGGCGGCAAAAATCGTCGTCGGTCGCGCGGACATCGAACAGTATGGCGACACCACCCTCTCCGCGCTGCTCAAGCGCCAGCCCGGCATCTCCGTGGCCGGCGGCGAGGTGCGCATGCGCGGGCTGGGCGCCGGCTACACGCAGCTGCTGATCAACGGCGAACCCGCGCCCCAGGGCATGTCCATCGACGTCATCTCGCCCGAGCTGATCGAGCGCATCGAGATACTGCGCACCGCATCGGCCGAATACAGCGCGCAGGCCATGGCGGGCAGCATCAACGTCATCCTGCGCAAAGGCAGCCGTGCGCAGCGCGACGTCAAACTGGCGGTCGAGAACCTGCAAGGCGTGACCGGGCCGTCCGCCACGATGCAGATCGCCGACCGCGACGGCGCACTGTCCTACGGCCTGGCCGGCACGCTGAGCGACACAGGCTTCCGCAACCCTTCGACGACCACCGAACGCCTGGAAGGCCCGGCGACGCTGCGCACCTTCGCGGACCTGAACACATCGCACCAGGCCAAGCTGAATCTGGCCCCGCGCCTGAACTGGACGCTGGCAAACGGCGACACGCTGGCATGGCAAAACCTGCTGGACCTGTACCGCACCAATGGCCATGGAGACTCGCATGAGACCAGCATCTACGGCGCATCGACCACCTACCCTGTCAACGACTGGCGCGCGCAGTCGCATACGGCCTTCCTGCGCAGCGGCGTGACGTGGACACACGCGGTCGGCGCCGACGGCAAGTTGAGCGTCAAGCTGGGCTACGACTACAACCACCGCAACACCGACTATGCCTTCCATGGCGCCGGCGCGGACGGCACGGCGCAGTTCACGCGCGCGGTCACGTCCAGCGCCGACGACGACAGCATCACCACCAGCGGCAAGTACCTGACCCGCCTGCACGAAGCCCACAACCTCGCCATCGGCTGGGACGGCGCCGACACGCGCCGCGGCGAGATGCGCCGCCAGGACGACAGCTCGGCCAGCGGTGCGGCGCTGGACCAGCTGCTGCAGGAGTATGAGGCGCGCGTGCGCCGCATCGCCCTGTTCGCGCAGGACGAGTGGGATGTGACGCCGCGCCTGCAAGCCTATCTCGGCCTGCGCTGGGAAGGCCTGGACACCCGCACCGACGGCGCGATGCTGGCGGCGGTGAGAAACCGCTCCGGCGTTTTCAGTCCGGTGATGCAGATGATGTGGCGGCTGCCGAACCAGGAGCGCGACCAGGTGCGCCTGGCCCTTGCTCGCACCTACAAAGCCCCGCCGACACGCGACCTGCTGCCGCGCCGCTACACCATCAACAACGACAACGGCCCGACCAATCCGGACGTGCAGGGCAATCCCGATCTGAGGCCGGAACTGGCGTGGGGATTGGATGCGGCGTACGAATCGTACTTCGGCAAGGAAGGCTCGATGAGCGTCTCCGCCTACGCGCGGCGCATCCGCGACGTGACGGTGCAGCACTTGTTCGAGCAAAATGGATCGTGGGTGACGACGCCCTTCAACGGCGGCAAGGCCAAGGTGGCCGGCATCGAATTCGACGCCAGATTCCCGCTGCGCGCATGGCCTGTCGACGTACGAACCAACGCCGCGCGCAACTGGTCGCGGCTGGACGCTGTGCCCGGCCCCGACAACCGCCTTGGCGCGCAGATCCCCTTCAGCGTCAACGTGGGACTGGACTACCGCCACTCCGGCGCGCTGACGCTGGGCATCAACGCCGGCATGCAGACCGGCGGCATGGTCAGGATCAGCGGCAACCTGGCCGGCTACACCGGCGTCACGCGCACGCTGGACGGCTACGCGCTATGGAAGTTCGACGGCAAATCGCGGCTGCGCGTGTCGGTGCTGAACGTCCTGCACCAGGACCAACTGCAGGGCAGCTTCTACGCCGACGACCGCTCCAGCACCACGCGCACAGTCAACACGCCCACCCGCGCCGGCATCCGCGCCATCTACGAGCAGCAGCTTTGAGTGCGCTGTCTGTCCGTCCCCACAATTGACAAGTTAGCTAATCCGGTTAAGCATCGATATACCACGCATCCCTTGTAGCGTCATTAAGTTGGCTAGTACTAGGGTTACTTGATCCGCATTTATAGGGACGCTGTGAGGGGCAATGTGATCGTATGATTTTGATGTCGAATGATAAGCGCGCGGGCAATCAAATTGATACCGTCAACATAAAAAAACCGGAGACCAGCTCCGGTTTTTTGTTTATGCCAGCTTGCCGTGGCAAGCCTTGTACTTCTTGCCGCTGCCGCATGGGCATGGGTCGTTGCGTCCGACCTTCAGGCCCATCTCCATCAGCTGCTCGCCGCTCAGGCCTTTCAGCTCCGGTGGCAGGCCGCCGAGCGCCGTTGGCGCCAGCAGTTCTTCCGGCGCCGCGTTCGGGTTGAAGTCGGCGTGCTGGTAGCTCACGTTCTCAACGTGCGACTGCTGCATCGCCGCTTCGGCCGCGTCGATCTCTTCGCGCGACTGGATGCGAACGGTCATGATCAGCTTGACCACTTCGTTCTTGATCATGTCCAGCATCTGGCCAAACAGCTCGAACGCTTCGCGCTTGTATTCCTGCTTCGGGTTCTTCTGCGCATAGCCGCGCAGGTGGATACCCTGGCGCAGGTGATCCAGCGCCGCCAGGTGTTCGCGCCAGTGGCTGTCCACGCTCTGCAGCATCACGTTGCGTTCGAAACCGCCGAACGATTCCTTGCCGACGATGTCGATCTTCGACTGGTACAGCGCATCGGCCGCGGCCAGCACGCGTTCCAGGATGTCGTCGTCGTTCAGGTTCTGTTCTTTTTCCAGCATGGCGCGCAGCGGCAGGTCGATCTGCCATTCGCCCGCCAATGCCGCTTCCAGGCCCTTGATGTTCCACTGCTCTTCCACCGACTCCGCCGGCACGTATTCGCGCACCAGGTCGGTGAAGGCGCCGTGGCGCAGGGACTCGATCAGCTCCGAGATATCGGTCGCTTCCAGCAGCTCGTTGCGCTGCTGGTAGATTACCTTGCGCTGGTCGTTGGCGACGTCGTCGTATTCCAGCAACTGCTTACGGATATCGAAGTTGCGTGCCTCGACCTTGCGCTGCGCCGACTCGATCGAACGCGAGACGATGCCCGCTTCGATAGGTTCGCCTTCCGGCATCTTCAGGCGGTCCATGATGGCGCGCACGCGGTCGCCCGCGAAGATGCGCAGCAGCTGGTCGTCCAGCGACAGGAAGAAGCGCGACATGCCAGGGTCACCCTGGCGCGCGGCGCGGCCGCGCAGCTGGTTGTCCACGCGGCGCGATTCATGACGCTCGGTGCCGACGATATGCAGGCCGCCGGCGGCAACCACCTGCTCGTGCAAGGCTTGCCAACCATCGCGCAGCGCCTTCGATTGCGCGGCCTTGTCGGCGTCGCTCAGGTCGGGATTGGCTTCGATGAACTGGATCTGCTTCTCGACGTTGCCGCCCAGGACGATGTCGGTACCACGGCCGGCCATGTTGGTGGCGATGGTGATCGCTTTCGGGCTGCCCGCCTGGGCGATGATTTCCGCTTCACGGGCGTGCTGTTTCGCGTTCAGGACGTTGTGCGGCAGGCCGCCTTTGGTCAGGATGCCCGACAGCAGTTCCGAGTTTTCGATCGAGGTGGTACCCACCAGCACCGGTTGGCCGCGGTCGTAGCATTCGCGGATCTCCAGCATCATGGCGTTGTACTTCTCGGCCGACGATTTGTAGACCTGGTCCTGACGGTCCTTGCGCTGCGAAGGACGGTTAGGCGGAATCACCACGGTTTCGAGGCCGTAGATTTCCTGGAATTCGTATGCTTCGGTATCGGCGGTACCGGTCATGCCGGCCAGCTTCGAATACATGCGGAAGTAGTTCTGGAAGGTGATCGAGGCCAGGGTCTGGTTCTCGTTCTGGATCTTCACGCCCTCTTTCGCTTCGACCGCCTGGTGCAGGCCGTCGGACCAGCGGCGGCCGGTCATCAGGCGGCCGGTGAATTCGTCGACGATCACCACTTCATTGTTCTGCACCACGTAGTGCTGATCCTTGAAGTACAGCGCGTGCGCGCGCAGCGCGGCGTACAGGTGGTGCACCAGCGTGATGTTGGCCGAGTCGTACAGCGAGGCGCCTTCCGGCAGCAGACCCATCTTGGTGAGGATCGCCTCGGCCTTTTCGTGGCCGGCTTCGGTCAGCAGCACCTGGTGGGCTTTTTCGTCCTTGGTGTAGTCGCCCGGGACTTCAACCTTGCCCTTGCCGTCCGGGGTTTCCTCGCCGATCTGCATGGTCAGCAGGCGCGGCACTTCGTTGATCTTGTAGTACAGGTCGGTGTGGTTCTCGGCCTGGCCGGAGATGATCAGCGGGGTGCGGGCTTCGTCGATCAGGATCGAGTCGACTTCATCGACGATGCCGAAGTTGAGCACGCGCTGCACGCGGTCGCGGGCTTCGAACACCATGTTGTCGCGCAGGTAGTCGAAACCGAACTCGTTGTTGGTGCCGTAGGTGATGTCGGACGCGTAGGCCGCCTGCTTGGTGGCGTGCTCCATCTGCGACAGGTTGATGCCGGTCGACAGGCCCAGCCAGCCGTACAGCTTGGCCATGGTTTCCGCGTCGCGCTGCGCCAGGTAATCGTTGACGGTGACGATGTGCACGCCCTTGCCCGACAGCGCGTTCAGATAGGCCGGCAGGGTCGCGGTCAGGGTCTTGCCCTCGCCGGTGCCCATTTCGGCGATCTTGCCGTAGTGCAGAACCATGCCGCCGATCAGCTGCACATCGAAATGGCGCATCTTGAAGACGCGCTTGCTCGCTTCGCGGCAGACGGCAAACGCCTCGGGCAGGATCGCGTCCAGCGATTCGCCATTGGCGATGCGTTCCTTGAATGCAGGCGTCTTCGCTTGCAACTCGGCGTCGGACAGTTTTTCCATCGCCGGCTCGAGCGCATTGATCTCGCGTACCGTTTTTTGGTATTGCTTGAGCAGCCGCTGGTTGCGGCTACCGAAAATCTGGGTCAGTAATGACATGCTTGAATTCTTGAAAAAACGCCGTTAAAAAAAGCTCTGTAGGGGAAAAACGCCTTACCGCACGGAGTTCGACTATGGCAAAAGACGGTGATTTTATCATGCGTCCGCGCCTACATTGGGTTATTGACCTGTTTAACAATAGCCCAAGAGTGAACAATGACACAAAATTAAGCTATTTTAACCGGTGGTGACGTATTTTTGCCGCTGTGATATGTTGCTGCACATGCGATTCAACTCCTCCAACATTTCGATCAAGCGCCGCGCCCCGGTCGGGGCCACCGATTTCCTGCGCCGCGACGACAAGATGGCGGCCCTGCTGCCGGCCATCGAGCGCATGGCCGCGCTGCAAAAAGACTGCGCGGCGGCCTTGCCGGCCATGTTCAAGTACTGCGAGATCATCGCTTTCGAGGCGGGACAATTGACCTTGTCGCTGCCGAACGCCTCGCTGGCGGCCAAATTGAAGCAGCAACTGCCCAAGCTGCAGGACACGCTGGCGCGGCGCGGCTGGAAGGTGGATGGCGTGAAACTGAAGGTGCAGATGACCAAGCCGGCCGAGATCAAGGAGCAGATGCGCTCGCTGTCGCTGACGGAAGCGGCCGTGACCGCCTTCGACGAGCTCGGGCACACGCTGGAGGACACCCCGCAGAACGCCACGCTGATCGCGGCCTTGAAGGCGATGGTGGCCAAGCGGCGCACCACCTGAACCCCGCACGGCGCGACGCCCGGGGTCAGACCCCGTACGGGGTCTGACCCCTGCTGTTCCGGGTTTAGGTGAGCGCCCACTCGCGCGCCATCTGGCGCAGATACGACGGCGGCGCGGCCTCATTCGTCTCGAACGAGACGATTTCATAGGCGTCCGGATGCTTGAGCAGCTCCAGCAGCAGCTGGTTGTTCAGCGCGTGGCCGGACTTGTGCGCCTCGTAGCTGGCCAGCAGCGGATGGCCGACCAGGTACAGGTCGCCGATGGCGTCCAGGATCTTGTGGCGCACGAACTCGTCGTCGTAGCGCAGGCCGTCCGAGTTGAGGATGCGGTACTCGTCCATCACGATGGCGTTCTCCAGCGAGCCGCCGCGCGCCAGGCCTATGCCGCGCAACATCTCCACGTCCTGCATGAAGCCGAAGGTGCGGGCGCGCGCCACGTCGTGCACGTAGGAGACGTCGCCGAAATCCACGCGGGCGCGCTGCTGGGTGCCGTCCACGGCCGGATGGTTGAACTCGATGAAGAAGTCCAGCTTGAAGCCGTTGTGCGGGCTCAGGCGGGCCCATTTTTCCTTGTCGCCCGTGCCCTCGCGGATCTCCACCGTCTTGAGCACGCGGATGAACTTCTTCGCGGCCGGCTGTTCCTGCACGCCTGCCTGTTGCAACAAATACACGAAAGACGAGGCCGAACCGTCCATGATGGGGATTTCCTCGGCGCTCACCTCGACGTACAGATTGTCCAGGCCGAGGCCGGCGCAGGCCGACATCAGGTGCTCGACGGTCGACACGCGGGCGCCATCCTTGACCAGCACCGACGCCATGCGGGTGTCGCCCACGGCCATCGCGCTGGAGGGGAACTCCACCACCGGCGTCAGGTCGACCCGGCGGAACACGATGCCGGTGTCCGGCGCGGCCGGGCGCAGGGTCAGCTCGACCTTGGTGCCGGAGTGCAGCCCGACACCTGTGGTGCGGACCAGTTCTTTGATGGTGCGTTGTTTTAACATCCGACGATTATAGCGAAGTTGGGTCCGCCGCGTTGCCGGCGGGCTTTCCCGACGTCAAGGATGTTCGGCCTCGGCGTGGACCGATTCGCGCCGCACCAGGTAGATGCCGCTGGCGATGATGATGCCGGCCCCGAGCAAGGTGTAGCCGTCGGGCAGCGTGTGCCACAGCAGCCAGTCGATCGCCACGCCCCAGGCCAGCGCCGAGTATTCGAACGGCGCCACCACCGAGGCCTTGCCCGAGCTGAACGCGCGCGTGATCGCCAGTTGGCCGAGGAAGCCGCTCAACGCCAGTGCCAGCAGCACCCAGCCGTCCTCGGCGCGCACCGGCACCCAGTGGCTGAGCGACATCGCCAGGCCGCCGCCGGCCATCATCAGCAGATACCAGAACATCATCGACTCGTTGCTGTCGGTGCGGGCCAGCACGCGGCTGGCGATGGCGGCCATCGCGTAGCACGCGGCCGAGCCCAGCAGCGCCAGCCCGCCCAAGGTCAGGAAGCCCGTGCCCTCGGGGCGCAGCACCACCAGCACGCCGAGCAGGCCGACCACGATGGCGACCCACTGGCCGGCGCCGACCTTTTCCTTGAGCACGAACACCGACAGCGCCGTGATCAGCGACGGTGCGATGAAGAAGATCGAATACGCCTCGGCCAGCGACAGCGCCTTGAGGCCGTAGGCGAACGAGGTCAGCATGGCGATGCCGAGCAGGCTGCGGAAGATGTGCATGCCCCAGCGCACCTTGAAGATGCCGCGGAAGGCGCCACGGTACAGCATGTAGCCGCACAGCAGCGGCAGCGAACTAAGCGCGCGCATGGCGGTCACCTGGGTGGCGGGATAGTGGGAGGACAGCACCTTCATGGTGGTGTCCATGAACGAGAACATGGCGACTGCGGCCAGCATCGCGTAGATGCTGCGCAGGTTTTCAGAGCGGGTGGCGGTGGACAGAAGAAGCTCCTTGCGTCAGGTCCGTGCGGACCACTGGGAACGTCATCATGGCGACGTCCGGAGCCAGGACCGGCTAAGCGCGGTCGGGGCGATTATAGCAAAGCGGCTCAGCGTATGCCGGCGGTGGTGCCGTCCTTGAAGAGCCCGTAGGCTTCCGGCATGTAGATCGACTGCACCAGCCAGCCGGCCTTCTGGTCGTAGGTGAAGTTGTAGTCGTAGACGCGCACCGGCCACTTGAGGCGGCAAGCCTTGTCGTCGAAATCGATCCTGCCGAAGTATTCGCCGCCACTGGCGTTCTTCAAGTTCTGGCGGAACTCCATGTTCGGGCCGAACAGCTCGGCGTAGTGGTCGTTGAAGGCTGCCCTGCTCACGCGCAGCGGCCGGTCGCCCTGGTAGGCTGACAGCATCTGCAAGGGAAATCGATACAGCCGCACCGAGGCGCCCGGCTCGTCCAGCAACGCCGCCGCGCGCACGGCGCCCCAGGCCGCGCGCAGGCTGTCCGGTGTGGGTGCCTGGCAGGCCAACGTCGAAGTCGACCAAGCCGTCAGCAGTAAAGCGATAAGTGTTTTCATCATCATGAAATGTTAAGGCGCCACAGGCGCTGCGCGTTTCGGCTCCCAGAGTTCGATCTTGTTCCCTTCCGGATCGAGTATCCAGGCGAAGCGGCCATTCGGGTCGTCATCGGTACGCTTCAGGATGGCGACGTCTTTCGCCTTCAGCCGCACGAGGAAGGCGTCCATGTCGTCGACCGCGTAGTTGATCATGAATTCGCTGGTCGATGGCGCGAAGTATTTGGTCGTGGCCGGGAAGGCGCTCCAGATCAGCGCTGGCGGATGCTGGGGGGCGTCATAACGCAGCTTGGCGCCGCCCCACACTTCCAGCGGCATGCCCAGCACGTCGCGATACCAGGCCGCCAGCGCCTTCGGGTCCTTGGCCTTGAAGAACACGCCGCCGAC
The DNA here is from genome assembly GCF_059422325.1 of Duganella sp. GW821-FHT01E12. Lineage (NCBI taxonomy): Bacteria > Pseudomonadati > Pseudomonadota > Betaproteobacteria > Burkholderiales > Oxalobacteraceae > Duganella > Duganella sp. GW821-FHT01E12. The sequence continues at coordinate 275,645 of NZ_JBWKWR010000005.1, forward strand.
GCCGGTGATATGTCCGGCCGGCTCGGCAGCGGCAGCGGCACCCGGCCCGGCCATCATCAGCGCTCCCACGCACAGCATCGCTATTGTTCGCATCCCTGCTCCTTGGTAGTTGGTTCCGGTGACTTTATCCGATCTGGCGGCGCTTGTCGCGCTACAGCAGCATCACCAGCTTCAGGTCGTGCCGCTTGGCCAAGTGCAGCGTCACCTGGTTGAAATCCAGATCGCCCTGTAGCGGATGACGGAAACGGCGCAGCCCGCCCTCGCGGCCGACCACGTCCTGCAAGGTCCACAGTTCGGCGAAGGTGGCGCTGGCCCCGGACAGTTCGGCGATCAGGCCGGCCAGCGGCTGCTCGCCGGCGTGCCGGCCGATGTCGGCACGGAACTCGGCCACCAGCCGCCGGGCGCGCTCCGGCCAGTCGACGATCAGTTCGCGCGCCGCCGCGTCGGCGAACATGTAGCGCAACAGGTTGGGCCGGGACTGCGGCTGCGGCGTCAGCCAGCCTGCGAACAGCCGCGCCGCCTGCGGATTCCACGCCACCGCGTCCCACTGCCGGTCGAGGATGTAGGCCGGCGCGACTATGGCCGCGACGACCGCGTCCAGCGCCTCGGCCGTATCGCCGCCGTCGTCGTCGTGATGCGGATCGAGCCGGTCGGCCAGGCCGAACAGATAGGCGCGCTCGGCAGCCGACAGGTGCAGCACTTCCGCCAGCCGCGCCAGCATCTTGCTGGACGCCTGCACCTCCCTGCCCTGCTCCAGCCAGGTCAGCCAGGTCGGGCTGACGTCGCACAATTGCGCCAGCTCCTCGCGCCGCAGGCCGGGCGTGCGGCGGCGCCCGCCACCGGGCAGGCCGACACTGTCGGGCCGAGTGCGTTCGCGATGGGCGCGGATGAATTCGCCGAGTTTGTTGTGCATGGTAGTTCTTATACCAGGATAAGTACTTGTCTTGTTACAGGATAAAAACACGCCTATTCTGCCCTGACTCGTCCCTTCCTGGAGAAAAACATGAAACAGCAAGCCGTCGTCGCCCAGCAGTTCGGCAATACCGCCAGCGCCTACCTGACCAGCTCCGTCCACGCGCAAGGCGCCGACCTGGCCGCGCTGCGCGAGATCGCCAGCGTGCTGGGTCCGCATCCGACCATCCTCGACCTGGGCTGCGGCGCCGGCCACGCCAGCTTCGCCGTGGCGCCGGTGGCCAAGTCGGTGACGGCGTTCGACCTGTCGGCGGAGATGCTGGCGGTGGTGGCCGGCGCCGCCCGCGAGCGGGGCCTGGACAACGTGCTCACGCAGCAGGGCAACGTGGCCAGCCTGCCGTTCGCCGACGCCTCGTTCTGCATGGTGGTCACGCGCTTCTCGGCGCACCACTGGCTGGACGTGCCGGCCGCGCTGCGCGAAGTGAAGCGGGTGTTGAAGAAGGGCGGCGTGCTGATCGTCATCGACATCACCGCGCCGGAAAGCCCGCTGCACGACACCACGCTGCAGGCGGTCGAACTGCTGCGCGACGGCTCGCACGTGCGCGACTACCGGCCGTCCGAATGGCGGACGATGCTCGAAGGCGCGGGCTTCAGCTGCGAGCGCGTCAGCGACTGGAAGCTGGAGATGAAGTTCGACGAATGGACCGCGCGCATGCGCACGCCGGCCGAGCGGGTGACGGCGATCCGCAGCCTGTTCGCCACGGCACCGGAGGAGACGCTGCAGTACTTCGCGGTGCAGGCCGACTGCTCGTTCTCGATCGACTCGACCCTGTTCAAGGCCAAGCACGATTTCGGCGACATCTACTGACGCTGGCGGCGGCGCAGCAGCGCGACGATCGCCGGGATCATCAGCCAGAACCCGGAGGCCGGCATCAGCGAAACGCCAAGCACGGTCAACAGCAACAGGCCGACGCCTATCGCGGCGGGGATGGGCGCCGGCTGTTTTTCCAGCGCGGCCACCAACATGCCCACGATGAACAGCAGGAAGCCAAACAGCATGAACCAGACTGCAAGGCCGACCTTCTCGGTACGTACCGTGTTGAAGAATCCTTGCGCCAGCACTTCACGGTAGCCGTTGGAAAAGAGCGCGAAGGCCACTGCGGTGTGCCCCAGCGCCACGAACATCGTCCACTTGCCGATCCAGTTTTTCATATCTTATCCAATAATTAAGATTGGCAGCACGATACACGTGAAGATTGAATGCTGCAAGCAGGCCATCGCGTGAACGCGGCTATACTTAAGGCTTGCCATCCAGGGAGCATGCGATGCCGCGCGATGTGCCATCGGAACCGCGCAGCTGGCTGTTGGAGCGCCGCTGCACACTGACCGAACGCCAACTGGTGCTGGTGTTCGCGTCGCTGTGCGTGCCGTCGGCGCTGGTGGCGCTGGCCTTCCTGTGGCAGGGGTATTGGTATGTGCTGGCCTACGCCGCGCTGGAGCAGGCGGCGCTGGCGGCTTGCCTGCGCCACTGCGCGCGCCATCGCGGCGACTACGACCGTATCGACATCTCGCCCGCCGCCATCGTGGTGGAGCAGCGCCGGGGCCGCCAATGCCGCGCACGGCGGCTGCACCGGCTCACCACCCGCTTGCTGCCGCCACGGCGCGACAGCGATCCGATACAACTGGAGGACCGCGGCGAGCAGATCGAGGTCGGCCGCTTCATCGGCGCGGCCCAGCGGCGCAGGCTGGCCGTTGAACTGGCGCGCTGCCTGGGTTACTGATCCGCCTTCAAGGCCAGCAGGGCCGCCCGCAGCATGCCGCAGATCTGCGGATCGGCGCGCATCGCCTCCTCGCTCAGGTTGGCGCCCAGCAGCGGCAAGGTGATCGACGCGGCCTCCACCACGCGGGCCGACATCACGGTAATGGTTTCGCGCAGCGAGGCGTAGGCATGGGTGGCGCGCGGCGAGGCGTTCAGCAAGGCCACCGGCTTGTCGATGAAGGATTCGTTGCCGACCATCCAATCGAGGCCGTTCTTGATCGCGCCGGTCACGCCGTGCGCGTATTCCGGGCTGGCGATCACCACCGCGTCGGCGGGCAGCAAGATGTCGCGCAGCGCGGCCACCACCGGCGGCGACTCGGCGATATCCGGGTTAAACAACGGCAGCTGTCCCAGGCCCTGGTACAGCTGCACCTCGATACCGGGCGGCGCCACATCGGCCATCACGCGCAGCAGCATCGAGTTGAGGGAGGCAGCGCGCAGGCTGCCGGAAATCGCAATGACCTTCACGGGTATCTTCTTCCGGTATGTATCACATTCAACAAGGTGACTGTGGTCAGGCCATCAATGAATACAACCACATAATGCTTATGCACCACCAATTCAAATGTGTCTCTCACACGTCCTCTTCGTCGAGGAAAATTCAAATCGGCCAATTGATCAACCTGGCTGTCGATATAATCACACAGCCGTGCGGCGGCCCCTGGGTTGTCACGTGCGATATATCGCTCGATATCGTCCAGATCGGCGAGGTAGGTCGCGGTCCGAACAACCTGTTTCATGGCGCACCGCGACTCACTTTTTTCGCGGCTCGAATTGCAGCCCACTCGCCGGCTGAAAAAACGCGATTGGAACCATCTCTCAAGCCTGCCATCGCCGCATTTATCTTGGCTTTTGCCCAATCCGCGTGATCCGCTTCGCTAGCGGCTGCCTGCCAGCCGCTTACGTCCACGGCGACGCGCCAAATGCCTATTTTGCGTAACAGCGACAAAGCTTCGTGTACATCACTGTATTCCAAACGCGTTTTATCGCCGTCCGCCAAGATGGACGCCCCCCCAGTGGTTGCCAGGCGGACCTCAAAAACGTCCCCCACAGCAAACAACGTAACGGACGTTATTTCACCCAAGGCATGGCGCTGCGCCAAACTCTCCCAACTCAGAAAACTCATCACTTCCTCCATCGAACGCTGGTTCTTTGGAAATCATACATCCATTTTTTATGGCCGCATTGAAGCCAGGCTTCAATATTCTTCTCGATCCGAAATGAAGAACACTCACTGCCTGAAGGAGATCAAAATGGGCGATTACAACGCAGCCCGGACTTCGCCATCGGTGGACATACCATAAATCTGGCGCATCCGTTTCGATTTGATCGAGCTGGCGGACGGCCCCGGCCTGCCAAGAAAAAGGGAACTGACCAGGGGTGAACGCCTGCGGACGCAGTTCAATGTGTGGCATTCTTGAAATCGTCTTGCACGACAACGCCTAGTGGTAAAGACAAACGGCGCCGCAGCGCCGTTTGCTCACTGCATCCAGCCAGTCCGGCGCTTACGCCTGGGCCAGCAGGGTCTCGGCGTTCGACACTTCGAACTTGCCGCCCTGTTCGATGTTCAGTTGGGTCACGACGCCGTTCTCGACCAGCATCGAGTAGCGCTGCGAGCGGGTGCCCATGCCGAACTTGCTGAAGTCGGCGTCCAGGCCCAGGGCCTTGGAGTAGGCGGCATTGCCGTCGGCCATCATGCGGACGGTGCCGGTGGCTTTCTGGTCGCGGCCCCACGCGCCCATGACGAAGGCGTCATTGACCGAGATGCACCAGATTTCGTCGACGCCCTTGGCTTTCAGGTCGGCGGCATGCTTGACGTAGCCTGGCACGTGCTGTGCCGAGCAGGTCGGGGTGTAGGCGCCCGGCAGGCCGAAGATGGCGATCTTCTTGCCCTTGACCAGGTCTTGTACGTTGAACGTGTTCGGGCCCAGCGAGCAGCCTTCGGTTTCGGTTTCGATGAATTCGGACAGGGTGCCTTCCGGCAGGGTGTCGCCAATCTTGATGGTCATGGATGACTCCTTTTATAAAATGTTGAACGTAAAAAAGCCGCGCCAAGGCGCGGCTCTCACCGGCTTAGAGCCAGCAGTATGCCTTAATCCGCCTGCTTGCGCAGGAAGGCAGGAATGTCATAGGTTTCCATGCCATTCTTTTCCATCGCGCGCACCTGCTCGGAAGCCGATTCGCGGCGCCACACGGCCGGCGCCTTCATGCCGTCGAAGGCCGGCGACGCGCCGCCGCCCATGCCGCTGGTGGCGCCCATCGACACCGACGACGAAGCCGCGCCACCCAGGGCGGCCGATGGCATCATCGGGCTGTTGTGGGTGCCGGTGCGCAGCATCTGCTGCGGAACCAGCTGCACGTGCTTCTTGGTCTTGCCCAGACCGGTGGCGACCACGGTGACGCGGATGTCGTCGCCCATGTTGTCGTCGTAGGCGATGCCCTGGGCGATCGACGCGTCCGGCGCGGCGAAGGCGCGCACGGCGGCCATGACTTCCTTGATCTCCTTACCCTTCAGGCCACGCGACGCGGTCACGTTCACCAGCACGCCACGCGCGCCCGACAGGTCGACGCCGTCCAGCAGCGGCGAGGCCACTGCCTGCTCGGCGGCGATGCGCGCGCGGTCGACGCCGGACGCGGTCGCGGTGCCCATCATGGCCTTGCCCTGCTCGCCCATGATGGTCTTGACGTCGTTGAAGTCGACGTTGATGTGGCCCGGCACGTTGATGATCTCGGCGATACCGGCGACGGCGTTGTTGAGCACATCGTCGGCGTGCTGCAGCCATTCGATCAGCGATTCGTCTTCGTAGATCTCTTCGAGCTTCTCGTTGAGGATCACGATCAGCGAGTCGACGTTGGCCGACAGCTGCTCCAGGCCTTCGTCGGCGATGTCCATGCACTTCTGGCCTTCGTGCGAGAACGGCTTGGACACCACGGCCACGGTCAGCGCGCCGAGCGACTTGGCGATTTCCGCCACGATCGGTGCGGCGCCGGTGCCGGTGCCGCCGCCCATGCCGGCGGCGATGAACACCATGTGCGCGCCGCGCAGCGAGTCTTCGATGCGCTGGCGCGATTCCTCGGCCAGCTTGCGGCCGACATCAGGCTTCATACCGGCGCCCAGGCCGGTCTCGCCGATCTGGATGACGTTGTCGGCCTTGGAGGTCGACAGCGCTTGCGCATCGGTATTCGCGGCGATGAACTCGACGCCGACCATACCTTTGTTGATCATGTGTTGAACTGCATTGCCACCTGCTCCGCCGACTCCGACGACCTTGATGACGGTGCCCAAAGCTGCGTTATCGACCATATCAAACTCCATGATGTGACTCCCTATCAGAATGCGGTTTTCAAGCGCCAGTCCTCATATCGTTAGAAGAACTGGGGATTGAAAACTGCGGTTTTAATATAAATAGTTTATAAAAATAAGCTTAGAAATTACCCAAGAACCATTCTTTCATGCGCTGCCATACTGCCTTCACCGAACCATCCTGCCGCGTGACGATGTGGCCACGCAGGTACTGCTTTTTCGCTTCCAACAACAGGCCAAGCACGGTCGCGTAGCGCGGGCTGCGCACCACGTCGGCCAGCTGGCCGCGGTAGTCCGGCGTGCCAAGGCGCGCCGGCTTGAGGAATATGTCTTCCGCCATCTCGACCATGCCCGGCATGATCGCAGTGCCGCCGGTGAGCACGATGCCCGACGACAGCACGCCCTCGTAGCCGGATTCGCGCACCACCTGGTGCACCATGGCGAACAGCTCTTCAACGCGCGGCTCGATCACAGCGGCCAGCGCCTGGCGCGACAGGTTGCGCGGGCCGCGGTCGCCCAGGCCAGGCACTTCCAGCGTTTCACCCGGATCGGCCAGCACCTGCTTGGCCACGCCGTAGCGGATCTTGATCTCTTCCGCTTCCGAGGTCGGCGTGCGCAGGGCCATCGCGATGTCGTTGGTGATTTGGTCGCCGGCGATCGGGATCACGGCGGTGTGGCGGATCGCGCCGTCCGAGAACACGGCGACGTCGGTGGTGCCGCCGCCGATGTCGATCAACACCACGCCCAATTCTTTTTCGTCCGGCGTGAGCACGGCGTCGGCCGATGCCATCGGCTGCAAGATCAGGTCCGACACTTCCAGGCCGCAGCGGCGCACGCACTTAACGATGTTCTGCACCGCCGACACGGCGCCGGTGACGATGTGGACCTTCACTTCAAGCCGGATGCCGCTCATGCCGATCGGCTCGCGCACGTCTTCCTGGCTGTCGACGATGAACTCCTGCGGTACCGTATGCAGCAGCTGCTGGTCGGTCGGGATGTTGACCGCCTTGGCCGTTTCGATCACGCGCGCCACGTCGGTGGCCGTCACTTCCTTGTCCTTGATGGCCACCATGCCGCTCGAATTGAAGCTGCGGATATGGCTGCCCGCGATGCCGGCGTAGACATTGCGGATCTTGCAGTCGGCCATCAGCTCCGCCTCTTCCAGCGCGCGCTGGATCGATTCGACGGTCGCTTCGATGTTGACCACCACGCCCTTCTTCAGGCCTTTCGATTCGTGCTGGCCCAGCCCGATCACCTCGTGGCGTCCATCGCCCATCACCTCGGCCACCACGGCCACCACTTTCGAGGTGCCGATATCGAGGCCGACGATCAGGTTTTTCGCGTCTTTAGTCATGTCTTTTAGCCTACTCTCTCGCCTGCTGTTACTGCTTAATGTTGTGGTTTAACGTTGTTCTTTTTAACTGCCGCTTTCGGCTTGGCTCCCTCGGCCGGAATCTTCAATCCCGCCGCGCTCAAGGCCAGCCCGTTCTGGTACCGCATATCGATGGTCTCGATGTTCTGCAAGTGCTCCACCAGCTGCGGATAAATTCCCATCAGGCGGTCCACCCTTTCCTTCAACGTGGTGCTGGTCTGTTCGCGACCCAGCGCCACGCTCATGCCGTTGTTCAGCTTCACTGTCCATGCGTAGCGCCCCGACAGCGACAGCGCCTCCGGCACCAGCTTGAGCGGCGCGAACCAGGTGCGCAGCTCGTCGTAACGCGACAGCACTTCCTTCTCGCTGCCGTCCGGTCCATCGAACTCCGGCAGCGTGTGATCCTCTTCCGCCTCGGCCAGGTTGGCGGTGAACACGTCGCCCTTGGTCGACAGCAGCTTGCCGTCCTCGCCCCACGTGCCCAGCGCCTCATGCTCCTCCAGCGCCACGATCAGCTGGTCCGGCCACTCGCGGCGCACCGTTGCGCGGCGCACCCAGGGCACCGATTCAAACGCCTGGCGCACCGCATCCAGATTCGTCGTGAAGAAGTTGCCCTTGATGCGGCCCAACGCGTTGCTGCGCAGCGTCAGGTGATTCACATGCTTTAACTCGTCCTGCCCGATCGTCTCGATCCGGATCGTGCGCAGCGTGAACATCGGCCGCTGCGCCACCCACCACACGCCTGCCGCGATGCATGCCAACAGCGTCAGGACGAAAATGCCGCTGGCGGTCGCATTCAAGGCTTTAGCGTCTTGCCACATCGTGCTGCTTAACCCTTCATTTTCAAACGCGCCGTGCGCAGGATTTCCACGCACAGGTCTTCATAGCTGATGCCTTCCGCGCGCGCCGCCATCGGCACCAGCGAGTGGCCCGTCATGCCGGGCGAGGTGTTCACCTCCAGCAGGAAGGGTTTCTGATCGCTCTCGCGCAGCAGGAAGTCGACCCGTCCCCAGCCCTCGCAGCCGATGGCGCGGTAGGCCAGCACCGCCAGGCGCTGCATCTCCTGCGTCAGCGCCTCCGGCAGCACGGCCGGGCAGAAATACTTGGTGTCGTCGGTGAAGTACTTGTTCTGGTAATCGTAGTTGCCTTGCGGGGCCACGATCTCCACCACCGGCAGCGGACGCGCATTGGCGCCGGAACCCAGCATGGCGACCGTGAATTCGCGGCCGGTGACGAATTCCTCGGCCAGCACCGAGTCGTCCAGCGCGGCGGCGATGTCGAAGGCGGCCTTGAACTCGCCGGCGGCGCTGACCTTGGTGATGCCGATGGTCGACCCCTCATGCGGCGGCTTGACGATCAGTGGCAGTCCCAGGTCGGCGCAGACGGCGTCCAGGTCGGAGCCGGCGTTCAACACCGCGTAGCGCGGCGTCGGCAGGCCGGCAGCCAGCCAGACGATCTTGGTGGTGATCTTGTCCATGCCCACCGAGCTGGCCATCACGCCGCTGCCGGTGTACGGAATGCCCAGCAGTTCCAGCGCGCCCTGCAGGCTGCCGTCCTCGCCGAAGCGGCCGTGCAGCGCGATGAACACGCGGTCGAATTTTTCGGCGGCCAGTTCGGCCAGCGTGCGCATGCCGGTGTCGAACAAGTGGGCGTCGATGCCCTTGCTTTGCAGGGCCGCCAGCACGCCGTTGCCGGACATGATGGACACTTCGCGCTCGGCGGAGCGGCCGCCGTACAACACGCCGACCTTGCCGAAGGCTTTTGCGTCAACAGGAGTAAGGTGATTCACTTTCAGACCTTTGGATAGTTAGTCAGTTTGGCAGGGACGCCGCTGATCGAGCCTGCGCCCATGGTCATGACGACGTCGCCGTCGCGCGCCACGCCCATGATGGTTTCCGGCATATCGCCGATCGCCTCCACAAAAATCGGTTCGGTCTTGCCGCGTGCGCGCAATGCGTGCGCCAGCGCGCGGCCGTCGGCGGCCACGATGGGCGCTTCGCCGGCGGCGTAGACTTCGGCCAGCACCAGCACGTCCACAGTCCCCAGCACCTTGACGAAATCCTCGAACAGGTCGCGCGTGCGGCTGTAGCGGTGCGGCTGGAAGGCCAGCACCAGGCGGCGGCCGGGATAGGCGGCGCGCGCGGCGGCGGTGGTCACTTCCATTTCCAGCGGATGGTGGCCGAAGTCGTCCACCAGCGTGAACGTGCCACCGCCGGGGATGGCGACATCGCCGTATTTGGTGAAGCGGCGGCCCACGCCCGCGAAGGCGGCCAGGCCGGCCTGGGTGTCCTTGTCCTCGATGCCGATCTCGCGCGCGATGGCGACGGCGGAGCAGGCGTTCTGCACGTTGTGCAGGCCGGGCTGGTTCAGCACCACGTCCAGGTCCGGATAGCCTTCCTGGATCACGGTGAAGTGCATCTCGACGCCGACCGCGCGGGCGTTCACGGCGCGCACTTCGGCGTCCTCGTGGAAGCCGTAGGTGGTCACGGGCTTGGTCACCTGCGGCAGGATGGCGCGCACGTGCTGGTCGTCGATGCACAGCATGGCGCGGCCGTAGAACGGCAGGCGGTGCGTGAAGCTGACGAAGGCCTGCTTGAGCTTTTCGAAATCGTGCTCGTAGGTTTCCATGTGGTCGGCGTCGATGTTGGTGATCACTTCGATCATCGGCGTCAGGTTCAGGAACGATGCATCCGATTCGTCGGCTTCGGCCACCAGGTAGTCGCCGGTGCCCAGCTTGGCGTTGGCGCCGGCGGCAGTCAGGCGACCGCCGATGACGAAGGTCGGATCCAGGCCGCCTTGCGCCAGCACCGATGCGACCAGGCTGGTGGTGGTGGTCTTGCCGTGCGTGCCGGCGATGGCGATGCCGCGCTTGAGGCGCATCAACTCGCCCAGCATCACGGCGCGTGGCACGATGGGGATCTTGCGGGCGCGCGCGGCCACCACTTCCGGGTTGTCCTGCTGGACGGCGGTCGAGGTGACGACGGCGTCGGCGTCGCCGATGTTGCCTGCGGCGTGGCCCTGATAAACGGTGGCGCCCATGTCGGCCAGGCGCTGGGTGACGGCGTTGCTGCCCAGGTCCGAGCCGGACACGGTGTAGCCAAGCGTGAGCAGCACTTCGGCGATGCCGCTCATGCCGCTGCCGCCGATGCCGACGAAGTGAATATTCTGTACTTTATGCTTCATGCTAGTTGTTCCAATACTTGTGCGATAGCGTCGTTCGAATCGCGCTTGCCGACGCCGCGCGCCGCCATCGCCATGGTCTGGCAGGCGCCGCGGGTCAGCGTTTCCAACAGCGTCGCCACACTCTGCGCGCTCATTTCCGATTGCGGCATGTGGATCGCCGCGTTCTGTTTCGCCATCCATTGCGCGTTGTCGCGCTGGTGGCTGGTGGTCGACGCAACCAGCGGCACCAGCACGCTGGCCACGCCGGCGGCGGTCAGCTCCGACACGGTGATCGCGCCGGCGCGGCAGATCACCACGTCGGCCTGACTGTAGGCCGCCGCCATGTCGTCGATGAAGTCGACCACGTTCGCTTCCACGCCGGCCTGTGCGTAAGCGGCGCGCAGCGCGTCGATGTTCTTCTTGCCCGATTGGTGCGTCACCTGCGGACGCTGCGCGGACGGGATCAGCGCCAGCGCGGCCGGCAGGTTGTCGTTCAGCGCCTTGGCGCCCAGGCTGCCGCCCACCACCAGGATGCGCAGCGGGCCTTCTCGGCCGAAGAAACGCAGGTCCGGCGCGGGCAGGTCGAGGATCTCCTTGCGCACCGGGTTGCCGGTGACGACGGCCTTGCTGGCGGCCTTGCCGAAGTTGGCCGGGAAGCCGAAGCACACGCGATCGGCGAACGGCACCAGCGTTTTATTCGACAGCAGCAGCGCGGCGTCGGCGTTGACCAGCACCAGTGGCACGCCGCGCAGGCGCGCCATCAGGCCGCCCGGCACGGTGACGTAGCCGCCCATGCCCAGCACCACGTCCGGCTTGCGGCTGCCGATGTAGCCGAAGCAGGCAGCGAAGGCCTTGACCATCTTCAGCGCGCCGCCCAGCGTGTGCGCCAGGCCCTTGCCGCGCATGCCGGTGAAGTCGATGCTGTCCATCGCGATGCCGTGCTTGGGCACCAGGTCCTGTTCCATGCCGGCGGCGGTGCCCAGCCAGGTCACTTCCCAGCCGCGCGCGCGCAAGGTCTGCGCGATCGCCAGGCCGGGGAAAATGTGGCCGCCGGTGCCGGCCGCCATGATCATCAGTCGTTTCATAATCTGCCACCACGCATCAGGACCCGGTTCTCGTAGTCGATCCGGAGCAGGATCGCGAGTCCGATGCAGTTAATAACCACGCCCGTGCCGCCATAGCTCATCAGCGGCAGGGTCAAGCCCTTGGTCGGCAGCAGGCCAAGGTTGACGCCCATATTGATAAATGTCTGCACGCCGATCCAGATGCCGATGCCCTTGGCCGTCAGGCCGGCGAAGGTCTGGTCGATGGCGATGGCCTGGCGACCGATGTCGAAGGCACGCTTGATCAGCCAGTAGAACATGGCGATCACCACCAGCACGCCGGCCAGGCCAAGTTCCTCGCCGATCACCGCCAGCAGGAAGTCGGTGTGCGCTTCCGGCAGGTAGTGCAGCTTCTCGACGCTGCCGCCCAGGCCAACGCCAAAAATCTCGCCGCGCCCGAAGGCGATCAGCGAGTGGGTCAGCTGGTAGGCCTTGTTCAAGGCGTTGTCCTCTTCCCACGGATTGAGGTAGGCGAAGTAGCGCTCGCGGCGGAATTTCGACAGCGCGATGATGGAGCCGAAGATCACCACCAGCACCGCGCCGATGCCGCCGAACCAGATGGCGTTGATCCCGCCCAGGAACAGGATGCCCATGGCGATGCAGACGATCACACCGAAGGCGCCCAGGTCGGGCTCGAGCAGCAGCAACAGGCCGACGAAGCCGACCGCCGCCGCCATCGGCATGAAGCCCTTGGTCAGCTTGTGCATATACTCCTGCTTGCGCACGGTGTAGTCGGCGGCGTACAGCACCGCCACGACTTTCATCAGTTCCGACGGCTGCACGTTGATCACCTTGAGCGAGAGCCAACGGCGGCCGCCGTTGACCACCACGCCCAGGCCGGGGATCAGCACCAGCACCAGCAGCACCAGGGTGCCGATGAACAGGTACGGCGCGGCCTTCTGCAGGTCGCAGATACGGATGCGGAACACGAACAGGCCGGCCAGCAGCGACACGCCGATGAACATCGCCTGCCGTTGCAGGAAGTAGGTGTTCTGCCAGCGCGCGTAGTTGGCGAACTTGGGCGAATCGGGCAGCGAGATCGAGGCCGAATACACCATCACCATCCCGAGCAGCATCAATAGCAGCGTGACCCAGACCAGCGGCTGGTCGTACTCCATCATCTTCGATTGCCGCGCGCGGCTGTCCATCGACGGGGGCGTCGACTTGTCAGCAAAGCGGAACGGCATCTGGAAGGCCATCAGAGCTCCTGTCCTGCGTCGAGGGCGATTTCGCGCACGGTGTCGATGAACACCTGGGCGCGATGCGCGTAGTTCTTGAACATGTCCATGCTGGCGCAGGCTGGCGAGAGCAGCACGGCGTCGCCGGCTTGCGCCAGTTCGCCGGCGCGCTTGACGGCTTGCGGCAGGTCGGTGCCGCAGTCTTCGATGTCATAGCCCAGGTCCGCCGAGGCTTCCAGCGCGGCGCGGATCTGCGGCGCGTCGCGGCCGATCAGCAGCACGGCGCGCACATAGCGCGATACCGGCTCGGCCAGCGGCGCGAAGTCCTGGCCCTTGCCGTCGCCGCCCATGATGACCACCAGGCGCTGGCTGGCGCCGGTGAAGGCCTTGCCCAAGCCGTTCAAGGCGGCCACGGTGGCGCCGACGTTGGTGCCCTTGCTGTCGTCGTAGTATTCGACGCCGTTGATGGCGCTAACCAGTTCCACGCGGTGCGGCTGGCCGCGGTACTCGCGCAGGCCATGCAGCAGCGGCGCCAGCGGAAGGTCGATGGCGCGGCACAGCGCCAGCGCGGCCAGCGCGTTGGACGCGTTGTGCACGCCGCGGATCTGCAGCGCGTCGGCCGGCATCAGGTTCTTGACCATGCATTCAACCGGTGGCGGCGGCGGATCGTTCTTCTTGCGTTTCTTCGGTTCGCCCTCTTCCTCGGCCGGGACGGCGGTGGCGAGCCACAGCACGCCGCGTTCGCTGTTCAGGCCAAAATCGTCGCGCTGCGTGGGTGCGTCGATGCCGAAGGTGACGTTATGGCCGGTGGCGCTGGCCATGCGCATCACGGTGGCGTCGTCACGGTTCAATACGCGCACGGTGTCGGCGGCGAAGATGCGGTGCTTGGCGGCGGCGTAGGACGGCATGTCGCCGTGCCAGTCCAGGTGGTCCTGGGTCACGTTCAATACGGTGGCGGCGTCCGCCTCCAGCGTGAAGGTGGTCTGCAGCTGGAAGGACGACAGTTCCAGCACCCACACCTCGGGCAGCTCACCGGCGTCGATCACTTCGCGCAGTACGTCCAGCGCGGCGGGACTGATGTTGCCGGCCACGCGCACGGTCTTGCCGGCGCGTTCGCACAGCTGGCCGACCAGCGTCGTGACGGTGGTCTTGCCGTTGGTGCCGGTGATGGCGATGACCTTGGGCGTGTAGCCGCGCTCCTGCTCCAGCGCTTCCAGCGCCTGCGCGAACAGTTCGATCTCGCCCCACACCGGCACGCCGGCGGCGGTGGCGGCGGGCGCGATCTCTTTCAGTTCGCGGTACGGCGCCAGGCCGGGGCTGACGGCGACGAAGTCCACGCCTTCGAGCAGCGCGGCGCCGAACGGGCCGGCGACGAAGTCCGCCTCCGGCACGGCGGCGCGCAGCGCCGGCAGGCGCTCGGGCGCTTCGCGGGTGTCGGCCACGCGCACGCGCGCGCCGCTGCGGGCGAGCCACAGCGCCATCGCCAGACCGGATTCACCCAGTCCCAGTACCAGTGCGTTTTTGCCTTCGTAGATCATCAGCGCAGTTTCAAAGTAGAGAGTCCGACCAGCACCAGCATCATCGTGATAATCCAGAAGCGCACGACGACCTGGGTCTCTTTCCAGCCTTTTTGTTCGAAGTGGTGGTGCAATGGCGCCATCAGGAACACGCGGCGGCCGACGCCGAAGCGCTTCTTGGTGATCTTGAACCAGCCCACCTGGATAATCACCGACACCGTCTCGGCGACGAAGATGCCGCCCATGATGAACAGGACGATTTCCTGGCGCACGATGACGGCGATGGTGCCCAGCGCGCCGCCCAGCGCCAGCGCGCCGACGTCGCCCATGAACACCTGGGCCGGGTGGGTGTTAAACCACAGGAAGGCCAGGCCGGCGCCGGCCAGCGCGCCGCAGAAGATAATCAGTTCGCCCGCGCCGGGAATGTGCGGGATGAACAGGTACTTCGAATAGGTGGCGCTGCCGGTCAGGTAGGCGAACAGGCCGAGCGCCGAGCCGACCATAATCGTCGGCATGATCGCCAGGCCATCCAGGCCGTCCGTGAAGTTAACGGCGTTGCTGGTGCCGACGATGACACAGTAGGTCAGCGCGATGAAGCCCCACACGCCCAGCGGGTAGCTGATGGTCTTGAAGAACGGGACGATCAGGTCGGCCTTGGGCGGCAGGTCCATCGAGAAGCCGGACTGCACCCAGGCGAAGAACAGCTCGAACACCTTGCCGGCGTTGGGCGCGGACACCGAGAACGCCAGGTACAGCGCGGCGCCGATGCCGACCAGCGACTGCCAGAAGTATTTTTCCGCCGAGCGCATGCCTTCCGGGTCCTGACGCACCACCTTGCGGTAGTCGTCCACCCAGCCGACGGCGCCGAAGCCCAGCGTGACGATCAGCACGGGCCAGATCAAGCGGTTCGACAGGTCGCACCACAGCAGCGTGGAGACGCCGATGGCGATCAGGAGCAGCACGCCGCCCATGGTCGGGGTGCCGTGTTTTTTCAGATGGGTCTGGGGACCGTCGGTGCGCACGGCCTGGCCGTACTTCATGGCGGTCAGCTTGCGGATCACGGCGGGACCGGCCGACAGGCCGATGAGCAGCGCCGTCGCGGTGGCGAACACCGCGCGGAAGGTGATGAAGTTGAAGACCCGGAGCGGCCCGAGGTCCTGCTGAAAATACTGAGCGAGCCAAAGCAGCATGATTAGTGACTTTCCTTGTTAGCTTGTTGCGATCCAATCAAATGCTGCACGACCCGTTCCATTTTCATGAAGCGGGAGCCCTTGATTAATACGGTTGCATCCGGCGTGACGGCTGCTTCCACAGCAGCCAGCAAATCGCCGAAGTTTTCAAAATGACGGATGGCGTTCCCACGCATGTGGGACGCCAATTCGCCGGTTACCAGCACCTGTTCGATGCCTTTGCTCTGCGCGTAAGCGCCGATTTCTTCGTGAAACTCGCGGCCCTGGGTGCCGACTTCGCCCATATCGCCCAGCACCAGCACGCGCGGGGCGGCGGCTTTGGACAGCACGTCGATGGCGGCGCGCACCGAATCCGGGTTGGCGTTGTAGCTGTCGTCGATGACGACGGCGCCGTTGGCCGCGGCCTTTTTCTGCAGTCGGCCGCTGACCGGCGCGAAGGTGTCGAGGCCCAGCTTGATCTTGTCGAGCGCGATGCCGGCGGCGTAGGTGCAGGCCACGGCGGCCAGCGCGTTGCGCACGTTATGGTCGCCCGCCGCCTGCAGGTTGACGAAGAACTGTTCGGCCTCGCCCGCGCCTTCGCGGATGGTGACGAACATCTCGTTGCCGAAATCGTTGGCGCGGAAGGTGCAGCTTACTTCCGCCTCCTTGGTCAGGCCGAAGCGCAGCACGCGGCGGCCGGCCGACAGTTCTTCCCACACCGGCGTGAACTCGTCGCCATGCGGGAACACGGCCACGCCGTCGGCCGGCAGGCTGGCCAGCACGGCGCCGTTCTCGCGCGCCACCGCTTCCACGGTGTGCATGAATTCCTGGTGCTCGCGCTGGGCGTTGTTGACCATGGCGATGGTGGGCGCGGCGATGGCGCTCAGGCGGCCGATCTCGCCGGGATGGTTCATGCCCAGTTCCACCACGGCCGACTGCTGCCTCGCCTCCATGCGGAACAGCGTCAAAGGCACGCCGATTTCGTTATTCAGGTTGCCGCGCGTGGCCAGGCGGCCTTCTTCGCCGTGGGCGGCGGCCAGGATGGCGGCGATCATTTCCTTGACCGTGGTCTTGCCGTTGCTGCCGGTGACGCCGATGACGGGCATGGCGAACTGGCGACGCCAGTGGTTGGCGATCTGGCCCAGCGCGACCAGCGTGTTGGGCACGACGATGGCCGCGACCTTGGCCGCATCCCAGCCTTCCGGCAGTTCTTCAACAACGACGGCGGCGGCGCCCTTCTCCGCGACCTGCGCGAGGAAGTCGTGGGCGTCGAACACCTCGCCGCGCAGGGCGACGAACAGCGAACCTGCAAATACGTTGCGGCTGTCGGTGGAGACGCCGCTGAATACAACTTCGCCGGAGCCGATCAATGCGGCGCCGGTTACGGAAGGCAGAATCTGTGCGAGTGCTGCACGCATCAATTCGTCCTCATCATGGTTAAGCGGGCCGACAGCGCCAGCTGCGCGTGGTCGGCGTCGGAGAATGGCAGTTTCTTGCCCTTGATTTCCTGGTACGGCTCGTGGCCTTTACCGGCCAACAGGATCACGTCCGGTTTGCCGGCGTGCTTGATGGCCGACAGGATGGCGGCGGCGCGGTCGTCCAGCGTCTGCACGGTCGATGCCGGGTTGCTGCGGTCCATGCCGGCGACGATCTGCTCGATGATGGCGTGCGGGTCTTCGCTGCGCGGGTTGTCGCTGGTGACCAGCACGTGGTCGGCCATCTGCGCGATCCTGCCCATCTGCGGGCGCTTGCCCGGATCGCGGTCGCCGCCGCAGCCGAACACGCACCACAGCTGGCCGCCGCGGTCGGTGGCCACGGGGCGCAGCGCGGCCAGCGTTTTTTCCAATGCGTCCGGCGTGTGCGCGTAGTCGATGACGATCATCGGCGCGTCCTGGCCGCCGACCTGCTGCATGCGGCCCGGCGCCGGCTGCAGCGCTTCGACCGCCTCGATGGCGGCGCGCAGGCCCAGGCCCTTGGCCAGCATCGCGCCCATCACGCCCAGCGCGTTGCTGATGTTGAAGTTGCCGACCAAATGCGTCTTGATCAGCGCCACGCCGAGCGCGCACTCCAGGTGGAATTCGGTGCCCAGGCTGCGGCTGGCGCGCATCTGGCTGGCGCGCAGCATCAGCACGCCCTCGATGTCCGGCTGCGCGGCGGCGTCCTGCAGCGTGTAGCCGATCAAAGGAATGTCGCCGGCCAGCGGCGCCTTCGCCTTCAGGTGCGCGATCAGGCGCAGGCCCATCGGGTCGTCCAGGTTGACCACCGCCGTCTTCAGGCCGGGCCAGTCGAACAGTTTGGTCTTGGCGGCCTCGTAGGCCTCCATGGTGCCGTGGTAGTCCAGGTGGTCGCGGGTCAGGTTGGTGAACAGCGCGACGTCGAAGTGCATGCCGGCCACGCGGCCCTGTTCCAGCCCGATCGACGACACCTCGATCGCCAGCGAGGCCGCGCCCTGCGTGCGCAGGTCGGCCAGCGTGCGCGCCAGCAGCACCGCGTCCGGCGTGGTGTAGCCGGTGACGTCGTATTCCACGTCGCCGCGCGCGCGGAACAGGCCCACGCCCAGCGTGCCGACGGCGGCGGCCGGCTCGGCGCCGCGCGAGAGCGCGTGGCCCAGCCACACGGCGCTGGAGGTCTTGCCGTTGGTGCCGGTGACGCCGACGGTGAACATCGCCGCATCCGGCTGCTCATAAAACGCGTGGGCGATCACGCCGGCGTGCCGCTTGAGTTGCTCGACGGTGATGTAGGGGACGGTCCAGCCGGCGTTCCATGTGAAGCCGGCCGGGTCGAGCACCACCAGCGCGGCGCCCTGCTCGATGGCGCTGTCGATGAAGCTGCGGCCGTCGCCGGCGTCGCCGGGGTAAGCGAAAAACACATCGCCCAGCTTGATGCGGCGCGAATCCGAAGCCAGCTGCGCGGTCGGCGCGAGCTTGCGGATGGCGGCGGCGATTGCCAGCGGGTCGAAGTCAGAAGTGGTCACTGGTTCTCCTGTGATGCATTATCAGGAATGATGATATGGGTAAGGGTCGAATCGGGCGTGATGTTCTTGGCGCGCAGCGCGTTGGCGGCCAGCGCGGAGAACACGGGGCCGGCCACGTCGCCGCCGACGTGCACCGGGCCGCCCGGCTCGTCGATCATGACGGCGATGATGAAGCGCGGGTTCGACATCGGCGCCATGCCGACGAAGTTGCCGATGTATTTGGATTGCGAATAGTGCCCGTTCAGGAACTTCTGCGCGGTGCCGGTCTTGCCGCCCACGCGGTAGCCCGGCACCTGGGCCTTGACGGCGGAGCCGCCCGGCTGCGTGACCATCTCCAGCATCTCGCGCATCTCGGCCGCGGTCTTGGCGCTGACCACCTGGGTGCCGTGCGGTGCCTCGGTCACCTTCTGGAACGACAGCGGGATGATGTCGCCGTCGCGGGCGTAGATCATGTAGGCGCGCGCCAGCTGGATCAGCGACACCGAGATGCCCTGGCCGAAGCTCATGTTGGCCTGCTCGATCGGGCGCCACGATTTGTACGGGCGCACGCGGCCGGCCACGGCGCCGGGGAAGCCCCACTTGGGCTGCTGGCCGAAGCCGACCTTGGTGAACATTTCCCACATCTCCTGCGGCGGCATGCCCAGCGCGATCTTCGAGGTGCCGATGTTGGACGATTTCTGGATGATGCCCTGCACGTCGATCATGTAGTGCGGGTGGGTGTCGTGGACCACGTGGTCGGCGATCACCATGGCGCCGGCGCCGGTGTCGAACATGGTGTGCGGGGTGATGCGCTTCTCGTCGAGCGCCAGGCCGACCGTGAACGGCTTGAGCGAGGAACCCGGCTCGAAGGTGTCGGTCATCACGCGGTTGCGCAGCTGCTCGCCGGTCAGCTTGGAGCGGTCGTTGGGGTTGTAGGTCGGCCAGTTGGCCAGCGCCAGCACCTCGCCGGTGTGCACGTCCAGCACCACGGCGGCGCCGGCCTTGGCGTGGAACTTCTCCACCGACTCCTTCACCTGGGTGTAGGCGATGTACTGGATCTTGCTGTCGATCGACAGCGTCAGGTCCTTGCCGTCGTGCGGCTCGCGCACCGATTCGATGTCCTCGACGATGCGGCCCAGGCGGTCCTTGATCACGCGGCGGCTGCCCGGCTGGCCCACCAGCGTCTTCTGCTGCGCCAGTTCCATCGATTCCTGGCCCACGTCCTCGACGTTGGTGAAGCCCACCACGTGGGTGGTCACCTCGCCCTGCGGGTAGAAGCGCTTGTATTCCTTGCGGGTCTGGATGCCGTCGATACCGAGCTTGGTGATCTGGTCGGCCACGTCCTGCTCCACCTGGCGCTTCAGGTAGACGAAGCCGCGGTCGGAGTCGAGTTTTTTCTGCAGCTCGGCGTTGCTCATGTCGAGCAGGCGCGCCAGCTCTTTCAATTTGGCCGGCGGCGCGTCCTGGACGTCGTCCGGGATCGCCCAGATGGCCTTGACCGGCACCGACGACGCCAGCACCTGGCCGTCGCGGTCGGTGATCTTGCCGCGCGTGGCCGGCAGGTCCAATGTGCGGGCGTAGCGGATCTCGCCCTGCTTTTGCAGGAACTGGGTCGACAGGCCTTGCAGCCACAGGGCGCGCGCGGCCAGGCCGGCGAAGGCGGCGAACAATACGAACAAGACCACGCGCGAGCGCCATACCGGCAGGCGCACCGCCAGCACCGGGTTCTTCGAGAACGGCACGCCCTTGGAGGCGGCCACGCGCGAGGTGTTCACATTGCTGGCGCGGCTCATTTCGATCCTTCCGGCGTCAGGTACTGGGTGCGCGCCGCGGTCAGCGGCGTCATGTTCAGGTCGCGGCGGGCGATCTCCTCGATGCGGGCGTGCTTGCCCAAGGTCGACTGGTCCAGCTGCAGCTGCGCCCATTCGATGTCGAGCTGGCGCGCCTGCGACTGCGTGCGTTCCAGTTCGATGAACAGGTGGCGCGCCTGGTACTGGGCGTTCACCAGCGACAGCCCGCAGGCCACCAGCAGGGCCGCCAGCACCAGGTTGATCTTGCCGCTCATGCCGCGCCCTTCGCCGTGGCGGTGAAAGGCAGGCGGCGCGCGACCCGCATCACGGCCGAGCGGGCGCGCGGGTTGGCGTCGATCTCGGCGTCGGACGGCTTGAACTTGGCCAGCAGCTTCAGTTCCGGCTGCGGCAGGTCGACCGCGCGGATCGGCAGCCGGCGGTCGGGCTGCTCGACGTTGGCCTTGGACGCGAAGAAGCGCTTGACCATGCGGTCTTCCAGCGAGTGGAAGCTGATGATGGCGATGATGCCGCCCGGCGCCAGGCTGTTCCAGGCTTGCGTCAGGCCGATCTCGAGGTCTTCAAGCTCTTTATTGATGAAAATCCGGATAGCCTGAAAGGTGCGGGTGGCCGGGTCCTTGCCCTTTTCCCGAGTCTTGACCGCGCCTGCCACGATGCCGGCAAGCTGTCGTGTGCTTGAAATTGGTTCGACTGCCCGGCGAGCAACAATCGCCTTTGCAATCTGAAAAGCAAACCGTTCTTCCCCATATTCTTTGATCACCTTTTCCAGTGTCTGTTCGGTTTCTGTGGCAAGCCACTCCGCCGCCGACATGCCGCGCGTGGTGTCCATGCGCATGTCGAGCGGGCCGTCGTTGCGGAAGCTGAAGCCGCGCGCGGCGTCGTCCACCTGCGGCGACGAGATGCCCAGGTCGAGCAAAATGCCGTCGGCCCGCGCCACGCCGCGCTCGGCCAGCGCCGCCTGCATGGTGGCGAAGCTGTCGTGGACGATGGTGAAGCGCGGGTCGGCGATCTGTTCGGCGGTGGCGATCGCCTGCAGGTCCTTGTCGAAGGCGATCAGGCGCGCGTTGGCGCCCAGTTTGGACAGGATCAGGCGCGAGTGCCCGCCGCGGCCGAAGGTGCCGTCCACGTAGACGCCGTCGGCGCGCGCGCCGGCGATGTCGAGCGCGTCGACCGCTTCGTCCAGCAGCACCGTCCGATGCTGAAATTCCGGCACCGATGTAGTAGTCATCACGGGGCCTTAGAAGGAGAAATTGGCGAGGACATCGGGGGTGCCGGCTTCGATCGCCTGCTGCTCTTTTTCCGCCATCTTGGCGGCATCCCAGATTTCAAAGTGCGAACCCATGCCCATCATCATGACCTCGCGCTCCAGGCCGACGGCGGTGCGCAGCTCGGGGGCGATCAGGATGCGGCCGGCCGTGTCCATTTCCACGTCGGTGGCGTAGCCGAGGAAGATGCGCTGCCAGGCGCGGGCCTGCAGCGGCCACTGGGCGATCTGCTGGCGGTGCTGCTCCCACACCGGGCGGGGGAACAGCATGACGCAGCCGTCGGGATGGCGGGTCAGCGTGAGGCGGCCTTCGCACTGGATCGACAGCGCGTCACGGTGCTTGGCAGGGATGGACATCCTGCCTTTGGCATCGAGATTGATTGCGGACGCGCCTTGAAACACGGGATTACCTTTTGACCTCAGTAGGGTTAGCGGAGCATGATCGGCGTTTTCTGCTTTGCATCTCCCCCGCCGCTAAGTCGGGTGAAATTTCCCACAAAAAGACACTTTTTCACACAGATGCCCACTTTAGAGGAAGCAAGAATGGTGGTCAAGCGCTTTCCGGCAAACGAAACAGCGATTTTAGTAATGAAATTAAGGACTTAGCGCGATTCCTTGAAGCCGGGTAGAAATAAAATAGTCAGGTAAATTAAGTACTTATGTCAAAGTGTGAATGTGCTACCTCATCTGCGCACATGTGTTTGACGGCGCGCCAGGGCTGAAAAAGGCCGCATAAAATAATTGAATTAAATGCATAAAGTTGCAAAGCGCCAACATTGCAATAGCAAATAGATATCGGTGGCGGGCGGGCGGGAATGTGCGTGCGGAGGGGATTTCTTGCGGCAAGTCGCGCCGGCGGCGCGCTGAAGCGGAAAGCAAAACCTGGGTGCGTCGAGGGACATCGCCGCGGCATGGCTCAACTTGTATAGACAATTTGAGCCACCACCGCCAGCCGGTATTATACGAAATCCGCCGGCCGAAAACGAAAACGGCAGCCGTGCGGCCGCCGTTTTAAGTGCATCTTAATCAAGCATCAATCGTAGGTGGCGTACACCGCGACGCCGCTGAAGGGGGTTTTGGCGTTCAGCATGATGTAGTACCAGTGGCCGGCCACCGGATTGGGCAGGTACAGGTTTTCCGCGTTGCCGGCGGTGGCCGACACCATGTCGAACGAGGCCACGCTCGGGTAGCGGTCCAGCGCCAGGTACAGGTCGACGTCGCCGGTGCCGCCGCGGCTGTAGACCTTGACGTTCTTGGCGCCGGCCGGCACCATCAGGTAGACATACGCCTGGCCGCTCGAGGACAGGCCGGTGATGCCGCAGTTCTTGCCCAGGTAGCTGGTCGACGAGCAGCGCGGCAGTTGCGGCTCCGGCATCGGCGGCTGGCCGGCGGTGGTGGCGTTGTTCACCCAGTCGGCGAACTCGGCGTCGTAGCCGGTGCCGATGCGGTTCATGAAGCCCTGGTAGCCGCTGTAGTCGCCGACGCGGAACTGGCCCAGCACGGCGTCGACGTCGGAACGGTGGCGCTCGATCATGAAGCGGGTCGCCATGTAGCCCCAGCGGTAGGCGCGCGGCACATAGTCGGCCATGCTGTAGGTGTTGCCGAAGATCTGGCTCAGGCGGTAGGTGCCGGTCTTGGCCATGTCGATCGCGACCTGGTTGTTATTCTTGAGCGACATGTATTCCGCGATGCCCTCGATCCACCACACGGTCGGCACCGAGGTGGCCTGCGCGAAGTCGCCCAGCATGTCGAAGCGGCCGTCCAGGTAGTGGACGAACTCGTGCTCCAGGTTCCACACCTGGAAGGTCGGGCGCAGCCACGAGGCCTCGTGCGCGATGAAGCGCGCCTGGTTGCCCGGCTGGTCAGGCTCGCCCTCCAGGTACATGCCGCCGTTGTTGGTGCTGATGCCGTAGATGACCGAGGCGTACTTGCTGTAGTTGGCGTAGTCGTCGAACACCACCAGTTCCAGCGAGGTGTTGTAGTCGTTGGCCACCGGCGTGCGGTTGGTCTTCAACATCTCGTGCACATAGCCCTCCTCCACCGCCAGCTTGTCGCAGCTGTCCTGCAGCTGCTCCGGCGTCATGTCCTGGGCGCGGATGTGCAGCGTCGGGCTGCAGTCCTTGCTGTACTTGAGCACGGTGTTGGCCAGTTGGGTGACATAGTCGCAGGTGCCGTACTCGGAGCAGTTGGCGTTGTCGTAGTACTTGACGGCCGAGGCGGCCGCCAGCCACAGGTCGCTGTCGGCGCCGGTCATGCTGGAGCTGGCCAGCATGGCTTTCACCATCGGCTTGATGCCGTCCTTCAGCGCCGGGTACTGCATGAAGCGGAACGCCTCGTTGGTCGCATCGTTGAGCTCGTAACCGTAGTAGTCGCCCAGCAGCACCGCCTTGTTGGAGGTGACGAAGGCGTTCAGCGCGGTCGCGTACGACAGGTCGTTCTGCAGCAGCGGCACGCCGTCGGCGCGGAAGTGCGAATAGAAGAACACCGTCAACGCCGAGGTGAAGGCGCCGGCGGTGCTGGGGTTGCGCAGCGCGTCGACCGCGTGCGGATTGGTGGCGCTGTTGGTGTAGCGCTGCACCAGCGCCTTCATGCTGGGCAGGTAGTACGGCTCGTCATGCATATTGGTGATCAGGCGCAGCGCCTCGCCGGCGGTGCTGCTGGCCACCGTGTTGGGCGCATACAGCGCCGTGCCGTCGGCCAGCTGCTTGATCGGCGTGCGCAGCGCCGTCTTCAGCGAGTCGGCCGGATAGGAGATGGTGCCGCCCTCGGCCAGGTAGTAGCCGGCGCGCAGGTACAGCGTCAGGTTGACCAGCGCCATGTTGCTGGCGTTGTAGTTGCGGGCTTCCTGCGTGAAGCGGCTGGCGATGGCGCTCATGTTGGCGGCCGAGTAGACCGTCGCGCCCTGCTCCGGCGTCAGCGAGAACAGGCCATAGGTGCATTCGTAGTCCGGCAGGTTGACCAGGTAGTCGGCCAGCGCGGCGCCGCTGTAGCTGGCCAGCTTGCCCATGTCCTTGCATTCCGGCGTCGCGCTCAGCGGCGTCAGGCTGTTGCGCTGCGAGCGCGGCAGCAGGTCGTAGCGCGGCTTGGTGGTCGGCGCCACCTGGTACTTCTGCTGCTCGATCGACGGCGGCAGGTTTTGGCGCTGGTGCGGCATGGGCGCCTGCTTCAGGCGGCCGTGGTGGTCGGCGGCCGGATCGCCAACCTGGTCCGCGTGGGCGGCGATGCTCAGGCTGGCGATGCATAGGCCGCCCAGATACAGGATATTCCTCGATAACGACATGTCTGCCTCTCTTCTTCAAGAATAGTTATAGGTCTGTTGCCGCACTGTTTGGGCGGCTAGGAAATACTATCTTGATGAGTTTGCAAGGCATTGCGCGCACCGGACGGTGGCCGGCGGTTCGCTCTATTTAAACAGCCGGGGGTGCGGGATCGGCACAGCGTTTGCGCGGAAATACCACACTTTGCGCGCTCACGCGCCCAATTCCTGCCACAGCGACACCGCCGGCGCGGCCTGCGCGCGCGCGCCGTGGTGCTGCGCGCGGTACTGCACCGGCGTCATGCCGGTCAGCGCCTTGAACTGGCGGCTGAAGGCGCTGTGGTCGGAATAGCCGCAATCGTTGGCGATGTCGGCGATGCTGCGCGTCTGGTCGGCCTCGATCAGCGCCAGCGCGCCGTTCAGCCGCGATTGCAGCAGCAGCTGGCGCGGACTGTAGTGGAACACGCGCTGGAACAGCCGCTCCACGCGCGCCAGCGGCAGGCCGGCCTCCTGCGCCAGCTGGTTCAGGCACAGGGGTTCCTTGTAGTTGTCGCGGATGTGCTGGGCGATGCTGGCGATCTGCCGGTACACCGGATGGTGGTCGTCGGCCAGCCCGAGGTCGTGCGAGGTGCCCACCAGGCCGACGATGGCGCCGGCGTCGTCGCGCAGCGGGGTCTTGTGGGTCAGGCACCAGCCGTGGCGGCGGTTGGGATACAGGTGCAGCTCCAGATGCTTGCTGATGGTGTGGCCGGCCTCGATCACCTCGCGGTCCTGCGCCATGTAGTTCTGCGCCAGGTGGCGCGGATGCACCTCCAGCACCGTCTTGCCGACGATTTCCTGCTTGGTGCGCAGGCCGCAGCGGCGCACCAGCGTGCGGTTGGCGGCCAGGTAGCGGCCGTCGCGGTCCTTGACGAAAAACGCGACATCGCTCAGTTCATCGAACAGGATTTCGATCGCATTCAGCTCGACATTTTGCATCGCTGCTCCAGTTGCTTAGGTGACAAGACAACCAATATTACCTTATCCTTGAGCACACTGGAACCTTGCCGTGAGAATACATACCCAGGGGGTATTGGCACGGCCCTTCTAGCAAACCTGCTGCAACGGCCCTCTGAAAACTTCTGAAATTGGCGGAGTCTCGCTGCAATTGGCCGCGCCGCTCCAGCAGAAGGAAGCGATCAATTTCAGCACGTTTCAGGAGGCGATTGCAGCAAGCTTCGGCGAAGGTCCGTGCCGGCCTTCCCCCGCACCCTACCTGCCGTCGGCCCAGCCGCGCGAGCGCTCGACCGCGCGGCCCCACTGCCCCAGCAGCTCGGCGCGGCGCCCGGCCGACATGGCCGGCTCGAAGCGGCGCTCGCACGACCACTGCGCCGCGATCTCCTCCTGCGTCTCCCAGAAGCCCACCGCCAGCCCGGCCAGATAAGCGGCGCCCAGCGCCGTGGTCTCGGTCACCTTGGGCCGCAGCACCGGCACGCCCAGCAGGTCGGCCTGGAACTGCATCAGCAGATCGTTGCGGGCCGCGCCGCCGTCCGCGCGCACCTCGGTCAGCGGAATGGCGCGGTGCGACGCCTGCACATCCTTCTGCATGGCCGCCATCAGCTCCGCGCTCTGATAGGCGATCGCCTCCAGCGCCGCGCGGGCGATGTGGCCGCGGTTGCTGCCCCGGCTCAGGCCGACCAGCGCGCCGCGCGCATACGGATCCCAGTGCGGCGCGCCAAGTCCGACAAAGGCCGGCACCATGAACACGCCGCCGTTATCGGGCACGCTGGCGGCCAGCGCCTCGACGTCGCTGGAGCGCTCGATGATGCCCAGCCCGTCGCGCAGCCACTGCACCGTGGCGCCGCCCATGAACACGCTGCCCTCCAGCAGATAGTCGGTGGCGCCGTCGACCCGCCAGCCGACCGTGGTCAGCAGCCGGTTGTGCGAGGCCACCGGATGCCGCCCCAGATGCATCAGCATGAAGCAGCCGGTGCCGTAGGTGTTCTTGACCATGCCCGGCGTGTGGCAAGCCTGGCCGAAGGTGGCGGCCTGCTGGTCGCCGGCGATGCCGGCCACCGGAATCTCGGCGCCGAACAGCGCGGCCTTGGTGTGGCCCACCTCCTCGCTGGACGACACCACCTGCGGCAGCATCTGCTCGGGAATATCGAACAGCTGCAGCAGGTCGTGGTCCCAGCGCATCAGGTGTATGTTGAACAGCATGGTGCGCGAGGCGTTGCTGACGTCCGTGACGTGGCGCCCGGTCAGCTTGTAGGTCAGCCAGCTGTCGATGGTGCCGAAGGCCAGCGCGCCGTGGCGCGCCCGCTCGCGCGCGCCCGGCACATGGTCGAGCAGCCATTTGAGCTTGGTGGCGGAAAAATAGGCGTCCAGCTCCAGGCCGGTGATGTCGGTGATCTTCCTGGCCTTGCCGTCGGCGCGCAGCGCCTCGCAGGTGTCGGCCGTGCGGCGGTCCTGCCAGACGATGGCCGGCGCGATCGGCTCGCCGCTTTTGCGGTCCCACACCACCGTGGTCTCGCGCTGGTTGGCGATGCCGATCGCCAGGATCTGGCTGCCCTCGACGTGGTTGTCGTGCAGGACCTTGCGCGCCACGGTCAGCTGGCTGTTCCAGATTTCGTTGGGGTCGTGCTCGACCCAGCCGGGCTGCGGGAAATGCTGCGGGAATTCCTGCGCCGCGCTGCCGCAGATATCGCCGTGATGGTCGAACAGGATGGCGCGCGAGCTGGTGGTGCCTTGATCCAAGGCCAGTATGTATTTTTTCATCGGCAAAGTCCCCGGGGGTGCCGCGGCGTGCGCGTCGGTCCCGCGGCAGCCGCGAACATCGTTATTAGTTGAAGCAAGCCGATAGGCCGGATTTTGTTACGGCGCAGGCGAACCTGCGCTATGACAGCCATTCCTCTAGGCGCTGGATTACTCCAGCGCTCAAGCTTCCTACCCGCACGCTCCGCGAGCAGCATCATCGCGTGCCTATTTGGAATTGCACCAGGTGGAGGTTACCGCGTTTCACCGTAACTTAATACGCTCGTCTCTGTGGCCCTATTCCTCGCCTTATGTCCCGAAGGATTTTCAGCGGACGGCCGTTAACCGTCACCCCGCTCTGTGGAGTCCGGACCTTCCTCCCGCCAGGCATTACGCGCTGGCCAGCGGCTGTCTGGCTTGCTTCAACCGCTATTGTAACAGCCCGCCCCCTTAATTCTGAAATTTGGTGTCGCCATTAGAAAAGCCGGCCCCTGCGACCGGCCGTAGAATGCGCTATACCTATACCCATAAGGCCAGACATGACGCAACCATCCCGCACCGGCGGCCAGATCCTGGTCGACGCCCTGAAGATCCACGGCGTGGACACCGCCTTCGGCGTGCCCGGCGAAAGCTACCTCGACGTGCTCGACGCGCTGCACGACTCCGACATCCGCTTCATCATCAACCGCCAGGAGGGCGGCGCCGCCTTCATGGCCGACGCCTACGGCAAGATGACCGGCAAGCCGGGCATCTGCTTCGTCACCCGCGGCCCGGGCGCCACCAACGCCTCGATCGGCGTGCACACCGCGTACCAGGACTCGACCCCGATGATTTTGTTCATCGGCCAGGTCGGCAACGACTTCGTCGACCGCGAAGCGTTCCAGGAGATCGACTACCGCCGCATGTACGGCCAGATGGCCAAGTGGGTGGCGCAGATCGACCGCGCCGACCGCGTGCCCGAATACATCGCGCGCGCCTTCCAGATCGCCACCAGCGGCCGTCCCGGCCCGGTGGTGCTGGCGCTGCCGGAGGACATGCTGACCGCCGTCGCGACCGTGGCCGACACCCGCCGCTACCAGCCGGTGCAGGCGTCGCCGTCGGCCGCGCAGATCGCGCAGGTGCGCGCGCTGCTGGCCGGCGCCAAAAAACCACTGGTGCTGCTGGGCGGCGGCGGCTGGAACGCGCAAGCCTGCGCCGACCTGCAAGCCTTCGCCGAAGCCAACCACCTGCCGGTGGCCTGCGCCTTCCGCTTCCAGGACCTGCTCGACAACGCCCACCCCAACTACATCGGCGACGTCGGCATCGGCATCAACCCCAAGCTGGCCGCGCGCGTGCGCGAGGCCGACGTCATCCTGGCGATCGGCCCGCGCCTGGGCGAGATGACCACCGGCGGCTACGCGCTGATCGCCGCGCCGGTGCCGGCCCAGCGCCTGATCCACGTGCACGCCGACGCCGAGGAACTGGGCAGCGTCTACCAGGCCGAGCTGATGATCAACAGCGGCATGCCGCAGATGACCGCCATGCTGGCCGCGATGGCGCCGCTCGATGCAGGCGCCTGGCAGGGCACGGTGGCCGAGGCCAAGGCCGACCTGGCCGCCTGGCAGCGCCAGCCGCCGATCTTCCAGGACGGCGCCGCGCCGCTCGACCTGTGGCAGGTGGTGCAGCAGATCGACAAGATCGCGCCGCACGACACCATCATCACCAACGGCGCCGGCAACTACGCCACCTGGGCGCACCGCTTCCACAGCTACGGCGGCATGCGCACCCAGCTGGCGCCCACCAGCGGCGCCATGGGCTACAGCGTGCCGGCCGGCGTGGCGGCCAAGATCGTCGATCCGGCGCGCACCGTGATCACCTTCGCCGGCGACGGCGAGTACATGATGAACGGCCAGGAGCTGGCCACCGCCGTGCAGTACCGGGCGGGCGTGGTCATCATCGTGTTCAACAACGGCATGTTCGGCACCATCCGCATGCACCAGGAGCTGCACTACCCCGGCCGCGTGTCCGGCACCCAGCTGCACAACCCGGACTTCGCCGCGCTGGCCGCGGCCTATGGCGGCCACGGCGAGGTGGTCACCACCACGGCCGGATTCGCGCCGGCGCTGGAACGCGCGCTGGCCTACGCCAACGCCAAACAGCTGCCGGCCGTGATCGAGCTGCGCTACGACGGCAACCTGATCACGCCGGGCGCCACGCTGGAGACCATCCGCAAGAACGCGCAGGCCGCCAAGGCCGCGAAGTAAGCGACCATAAAAAAACCGCCGGCTCACAGGCCGGCGGTGGTGGTCTGGCCGGCGTCGATGGACGGCGCCG
This sequence comes from Duganella sp. GW821-FHT01E12, assembly GCF_059422325.1. NCBI lineage: Bacteria > Pseudomonadati > Pseudomonadota > Betaproteobacteria > Burkholderiales > Oxalobacteraceae > Duganella > Duganella sp. GW821-FHT01E12. Next base: position 305,508 of record NZ_JBWKWR010000005.1, read on the forward strand.
GCGTTTCCTCTTCCTTCTCTTTTTCCTGATCCTTGTGCGGCTTGGGCGCCGGACAGGCGCGGCAGGCGCCGGCCTTGCGGCCGAAGTCCGTCACCCGCGTCAGCCGCATCGGCACCGCCGCGTCGCCGCAGTAGCCGCCGTCCAGCACCAGCGTGTTGCCGCCGTCGGCCAGCTTGCCGCTGATGGTGCGCTCGTCCTCGTCCGGCGGCTGCACCGTGAAGTACAGCTGCCGCCCGCGCGGATCGATGTTGACGTCGCTGGCCACCACCGGCCAGCTCAGGCCGCCGGCCGTGTATTCATACAGCACCGTGTCCACTTCTGAAAACCGTTGCAGCGTGATGCGCTGCCCGCCGAACTCGCCGCTGTCCGGATGGATGCACAGGTCCGAGTACACCACCATGCCGTAGCGCGGCAGGCCGCCGGCCGGCGCGGCAGGCTTGCGCGCCAGCCTGGGCGCGGCGAACACGGCGCAGGAAGCGAGCAAAATGGCGCCGGCCAGCACGGCGCGTCGGGTAGTGGTCATGGTAACGGCTTTCAGAAATGAACAACGGCTGCACCAGGCAGCCGTTGTGGGTACTAACTGATCAGATCAGATTAGAACGAGTGACGCATGCCGATGTTGAAGGCCTTGTCGCCCGAACCAGCTTCGGTGTTGTTACCAACGGTGTAGCTGGCGCCGTTCTTGTTCTTGATCTTAGCGTAAGCAACGTAGGTGCTGGTGCGCTTCGACAGAGCGTACGAGTAGCCAACTGCCCACTGGTCTGCATCGTGGTTAGCGACTTCTTTGTCGTTCTTGCGGGTGTACGACGCCATCAGGGTGCCGTTAGGACCGATAGGAGCGGTGGCGCCGATCAGAGCAACGCTGCTGTCGCGGGTAGCGGTAGGAGCGACTGCGTAGCCGAATGGGTTGCTGGTGTTAGCCAGAGCCGAGCTGTTGGTGCCCTTGTCTTTGCTGTAAGCAGCGAAAGCCTTAGCCACGCCGAAGTCGTAGTTGGCAGCGATCAGGGTGTTGCGGCCGATGTCGGTGCTCAGCTTAGGAGCCACGGTGTCGTTGTTGCGTGCATTGTAAGCAACGCGAACGTTCAGAGGACCGTTCGAGTAGCCGATCCAGGTGCCCAGTTGACGTTGTGCCGACGCGTCGCCAGCCTGCTCGCCCACCGAGTAGGACACTTCGCCCTGGAAGCCTTCGATCGATGGCGACAGGTACACGACGGCGTTGCTGTTGCGGGTGTTGTTGCCAGCCACGCCGAACAGGTTCTTGGCGGTACCAGCGTAGCCCAGTGCGAACGGGTCAGCCACGTCGCGCAGGGTTTCGTAGTACGGGGTGTACTGACGGCCCAGGGTCAGCTGGCCGGCGGTGGTCGACTTCAGACCAACGTAGGACTGACGGTTGGCGATCGAGCCAGCAACATCGGACTCACCGGTGTCAACTTTAACGCCCGATTCCAGAACGAAGACAGCGCTCAGACCGCCGCCCAGATCTTCCGTACCTTTGAAACCCAGACGGGAGGCCGAGCCCACGCCGCTGGTGACTTTGGTGGTGTTGGCAACGCCGCCGCGCTCGCTCACGATACCGGCATCGACGATACCGTAGATCGTTACGTTCGATTGTGCGAACGCTGCGGAGCTCATTGCGCCCAGGACGGCCATGGCGATAAGGGATTTTTTCATTACGTGTTTCCTTCAGTTGTGTTGCTGTAAAAAGGTAAAGCTAGTATTACGGCGTGTTCGGTTCTGTGCGTGAGGGCAAACTCCCCAGCTGCCACTATGCGATCCCGACTGTGGGACGCGTTCACTTAAATTGCGGCCGATTCTATCGACGCCGGCTTTATCGCAGCGCAAAATGCGCCAGAGGCGGCACTATACTGATGCTTTGCTTGTCGATCAAGTGTAAAAGCGCTCATATTGGCCGCCCTCACCCCCGTCCGTTTTCAAAACAACAGTATTTTACTGCATCGCAATATTTCCTGCCGAGTCAGCCAACTAGCCCGGTATTTCCGCCCGATGCATCCATTGCAGCAGCCCGTTGTGCGGGCCACCCGAGTGGCCAATGCAAGCGCGACTACATCGTTGTCGGACCAAGTAAAAATAGCCACTTTGCTATTTCTGACGCCATTTTATACTGAAGTGCCCCGCCGCCCGCCTCGACGCAATGGTAATAAGCTTACAACTCCAGACTTTGTTCAGAGTTTTCCGGGGGCAAAATAGCCCTCAGACCAACTTTGCTCATAGTGTAAACGCTTTATAAGTGTAGGAAATTTTGTCGCGCGCGCCGGGTGTTGCGCTGCATCAGCAATTTGTAAGAAATTGCTACCTGTTGCGAATAGGAGACAAATTCCTGCGCGCCCCTTGCAAAATCCGCCGGAATGCCGCGCGTATCGCACGCGTCAACATGAATCCCATGCATGCGGCGTCGCGCTTGATCCAGCGCACAATCGGCAGCCCAAACCGGCCGTCCAGGCTAGGCCCGCATTGAAATGTTGCTGGCAGCGACAGTTTTTTTGTATTGCTGCAAATTATCTTGTCCAAGACAAAACAAGGGGAAAGTCGATAAACAGTTCATTAGTTCTGTATGTCAACTGTGTGTCGTGGACAAGGTCTTTCCCATAGGGCAAACCGGGCAAAACCCGATTGGCGGCGCCATACTTTCGGGCGCAAATCGAATGTAAAATGCAGGTCGCGCACCCCGGCCATGGCCGCGGCCGCACAGTGCACCCGGACCCCGTGCCAACCCTCGCGACTGCCCAATAAATGGCCGCCGCTTAAGCCTGATGACTATTAACGTTTCTACACAAACAGTTCCGAGCACGATCAGCGACGTCGAACGCGACACCGGCGTCGCCAAGGAAACCCTGCGCGTGTGGGAGCGGCGCTACGACTTCCCCCAGCCCATGCGCGACCCGAACGGCGAACGGGTCTATCCGATCGAGCAGGTGCACAAGCTGCGCCTGGTGAAACGCCTGATCGACCTGGGCTACCGTCCGGGCAAGGTGATCCAGTACAGCACCAGCGAGCTGCAGGCGCTGACCGGCCAGGCCACCGGCAGCCTGCACGGCGCCAGCGTGCCGCCGCCCGCCCTGCAAAGCTACCTCGACCTGTGCAAGAGCCACCAGATGGAGGCGCTGCGCCGCAAGCTGTCGCAGGCGCTCTTGATGATGGGCCTGAAAAGCTTCGTGATCGAACTGGTGGCGCCGCTGACCGCGCTGATCGGCGAAGCCTGGGCCAGCGGCGCGCTGGCCACCTTCGAGGAACATCTATATACCGAATCGTTGACGGTGGTCATGCGCAGCGCCATCTTCGCCATGCCGCAGGCCAACGCCAGCAACCTGGGCGCGCCGCGCATCATGCTCACCACGCTGCCGCAGGAACGCGACGGCCTGGGCCTGCTGATGGCCGAGGCCATGTGCGTGGCCGAGGGCGCCCACTGCATCTCGCTGGGCGTGCAGACGCCGCTGCTCGACATCGTCGAGGCGGCCCGCGTGCAGCGCATCGACATCATCGCGCTGTCGTTCTCGGTCGGCATGAACGCGCGCCAGGCGCTGGACGCGCTGGCCGAGCTGCACACCCGCCTGGGCGGCAGCATCGAACTGTGGGCCGGCGGCGGCAACGCCGCGTTCAAGCGCCGCCGCCCGCCCTACGTGCGGGTCTACGCGCTGGCCGACATCAGCGCCGCCATCGGCGAATGGCGCCAGCGCCACGCCGCCGCGGCCGGCTGAAATCTTGTCATTCGGGTAGCATGGCCGGGCGGGGGCGCCGCGCTCTGGTAAAATAGCGGCATTTTCCCCGTGTCCGGCGCTGCCGGCCATCTGCTTGAAGCGCCCCCAACCACATGTCCATGTTTAGTTTCTTCAAGAAAAAACCCGTCGCCCCGGAAGTGCCGCAGGTTCACGCCCCGGCACCGGCCCCCACCCCCGCCGCTGAACCGTCCGTCCTGCCCGAGCTGCTGCCCATCGAGGAGCCGGCGCCCAAGCTGTCGTGGATGTCGCGCCTGAAGGCCGGCCTGTCCAAGACCTCGAACAACCTGTCCATCCTGTTCGTCGGCGCCAAGATCGACGACGACCTGTACGACGAGCTGGAGGCGGCCCTGCTGATGTCCGACGCCGGCGTCGACGCCACCCAGTACCTGCTCGACGCGCTCAAGCAAAAGGTCAAGGACGACAAGCTGCTGGACGCGGCCGCCGTCAAGGCCGCGCTGAAGCAGCTGCTGATCGAGCTGCTGACCCCGCTGCAGCGTCCGTTCGAGCTGGGCCGCCACCAGCCCACCGTGATGATGATCTCCGGCGTCAACGGCGCCGGCAAGACCACCACCATCGGCAAGCTGGCCAAGCACATGCAGACGCACGGCCAGTCGGTGCTGCTGGCCGCCGGCGACACCTTCCGCGCCGCCGCCCGCGAGCAGCTGATGGTCTGGGGCCAGCGCAACAACATCACCGTGATCTCGCAAGCCTCGGGCGACCCGGCCGCCGTCTCGTTCGACGCCGTGCAGTCCGGCAAGGCCAAGGGCCTGGACGTGGTGATGATCGACACCGCCGGCCGCCTGCCGACCCAGCTGCACCTGATGGAGGAGCTGAAAAAGGTCCAGCGCGTCATCGGCAAGGGCATGGAGGGCGCGCCGCACGAAACGCTGCTGGTCATCGACGGCAACACCGGGCAGAACGCGCTGGCCCAGGTCAAGGCCTTCGACGACGCCCTCAAGCTGACCGGCCTGGTGATCACCAAGCTCGACGGCACGGCCAAGGGCGGCGTGCTGGCCGCCATCGCCCGCGTGCGCCCGGTGCCGGTGTACTTCATCGGCATCGGCGAGAAGATCGAGGACTTGCAGCCCTTCGTCGCGGCCGAGTTTGTCGAAGCCCTGCTGGGCTAACCCCAACGATAAGCGCCCCATGATCGAATTCCGCAACGTCTCGAAACAATATTCCCCCGACGCGACGGCGCTGCGCGACGTCTCGTTCACCGTGGCCAAGGGCGAGCTGGTGTTCCTGGCCGGCCCCTCGGGCGCCGGCAAGTCCACCCTGCTCAAGATGATCGCCGCCGTCGAGCGCCCCAGCGCCGGCCACGTGATCGTCAACGGCCAGGACATCGCCCGCATCAAGCCGGCCGCCGTGCCCTTCCTGCGGCGCAACCTGGGCCTGATCTTCCAGCAGCAACGGCTGCTGACCGACCGCTCCATCCTGGCCAACGTCATGCTGCCGCTGCTGGTGACGGGCGCCTCGCGCGCCCAGGCCGAGCAGCGCGCCCGCGCCGCCCTCGACAAGGTGGGCCTGCTGGAACGGGCCGGCGCCCAGCCGCTGGCCCTGTCCGGTGGCGAACAGCAGCGCGTGTCGATCGCGCGCGCCATCGTCAACCGCCCGCAGGTGATCCTGGCCGACGAACCCACCGCCAACCTGGACCGCGCCAGCGCCAACCAGGTGCTCGACGCGCTCAAGGCCTTCCATTCGGTGGGCGTGACCTGCCTGATCTCCAGCCACGACGAACAGATGCTGGACGCCGCCGCGCGCGTCATCCATCTCAAGCACGGCCAGCTGGAGGTGGCGGCATGACGCTCTGGTTCCGGCAACACCGCTACGCGCTGGCCGCGGCCCTGGTGCACCTGCGCCGCTCGCCCGGCGGCTTTGTGTTCAACATCCTGGTGGTGGCGATCGCATTGGCGCTGCCGTTCACCGGCGTCACCCTGCTCGACAACGTGCGCCCCATGTCCGAGCAGCTGTCGGTCGATCCCGAGATCAGCGTCTTCCTCAAGCAGGACACCCCGCGCGAGCAGGCCGAGGCGCTGGCCGTGTCGCTGCGCCAGACGGTGCGCGACAAGCAGGCCAGGATCGTCTTCACCCCGCGCGAAAAGGCGCTCGACCAGCTCAAGGACAAGAGCGGCCTGGCCGACGTGCTGACCACGCTGGGCGAGAACCCGCTGCCCGACAGCTACGTGCTCAAGCTCGACGCCTTCCGCAACGCCCAGGCCGGCGGCGACGTCGACCAGCTGGCCGAGCAGATCCGCGCCCTGCCCGGCGTCGACACGGTGCAGGTCGATTCGGCCTGGGTCAAGCGCCTGGCCGCGCTGCTCAACGTGCTGCGCCTGGCGCTGCTGCTGCTGGCGGCCACGCTGGGCACGGTGGTGGTGGCGGTGATCTTCAACACCATCCGCCTGCAGGTGATGACCCAGCGCGAGGAAATCCTGGTGTCCAAGCTGATCGGCGCCACCGACAGCTTCATCCACCGCCCCTTCTACTACACCGGCGCGCTGCTGGGCCTGTGCGCGGGCGGCGTGGCGCTGGGCGCGGTGTCGCTGGCGCTGCGTCCGCTCAACGTGGCGATCGCCGAATTCGCCCGGCTGTACGCCTCCGAATTCCAGCTGGCGCCGCTGCCGCCGCTGGCCATGGCCGGCCTGCTGGCCCTGTCGGCCGGCCTCGGCCTCATCGGCGCCCTGCTGTCCGTGCAGCGCCACCTGTCCCGCCTGAACTGATCCCTCCACCCTTCCGTGCGTCCGCGCACGGAAGGGCCCATCCAGCCCCCTTAGCATTAAGGCCGGCCTAAGCTCCAACGCGCATGCTTGATATTGCAGAAGCCATGATGCTTAAAAACGTCATAGTATTTTTACTATCAAAGCGATAAATATCTGGCGATTGGCACTCAAGCAAGGAGAGTGCTAATATATGGCAACTGAAGAGAAAAACAATTCTCTTCGGAACCAAGCAACATTGAGATTAAGCAACATCTTCGAGCGAAGGAATGAAAATGACTATGATGTCCGCACCGACCGCATTGGTACCCGCCACCAATCGCGCCCTGGGACTCGGGTTCACTGGCAACCTGGGCAACCTGGACGCCTACATTTCGGCCGTCAACCGCCTGCCGATGCTGACGCACGACGATGAAATCTCGCTGGCCAAGCGCCTCAAGGAAAAGAACGACCTGGGCGCCGCCCAGGAGCTGGTGCTGTCGCACCTGCGCCTGGTGGTGTCGATCGCGCGCGGCTATCTGGGCTACGGCCTGCCGCACGCCGACCTGATCCAGGAAGGCAACATCGGCCTGATGAAAGCGGTCAAGCGCTTCGACCCGGACCAGGGCGTGCGCCTGGTGTCGTACGCCATGCACTGGATCAAGGCCGAGATGCACGAGTACATCCTGAAGAACTGGCGCCTGGTCAAGGTGGCCACCACCAAGGCCCAGCGCAAGCTGTTCTTCAACCTGCGCAGCCACAAGACCGGCCTGGACGCGATGACCCCGACCCAGATCGACAGCCTGGCCAAGATGCTGGACGTCAAGCGCGAGGAAGTGATCGAGATGGAAACCCGGTTGAGCGGGCGCGACATCGCGCTGGAATCGCCCAACGACGACGAGGACGACAAGTTCGCGCCGATCGCCTACCTGTCGTCCGAGGCCAGCGAGCCGACCCGCGTGCTGGAGGCCGAACAGGTGACCCGCCTGCAATCGGAAGGGCTGGAGGAAGCGCTGGGCAAGCTGGACGCCCGCTCGCGCCGCATCGTGGAAAGCCGCTGGCTGGCCAACGACGACGGCTCCGGCGCCACCTTGCACACGTTGGCGGAAGAGTTCGGCGTCTCGGCCGAGCGCATCCGCCAGATCGAAGTGGCCGCGCTGAAGAAAATGAAGGGCGCGCTGGCCGCCTACGTGTAAGCGGCCGCGCCCTGAGGAAAGCCCCGTCCGGGGCTTTTTTTACGTTTTACGCCGCACCCAGGCCTTGCGCCAGCAGCTCGCCGACCAGCTGGTTCAGGTCGACGTCGCGCTCCTTCGCCCTGGCGTGCAGCTGCTGCACCAGCTCGCCGTTGAGCTTGACCGCGAACGGCACCAGCCCCAACGCCTGGTCGCGCTTGCGCTGTTCCCGCTTGTCGACCACCTCGGCCACCTTGCCGAAGCTGGCGGCGCCAGGGGCGGACATCTGGCCCATTAATTTTTTAGCGTCGCTTTTCGCCATGCCGGTCTTTTTCATTTTGTTCGATCTATGTGATTCAGGGCCCCCATTCTACGGCACATAGTTTGACCCAGCGCTGCAAAGCTGCGGTTCGTGCGACATCGACGTGATCTTTTTGCTAAGCTTGCCGTCTACTCTGAAGGAAGAGGATGCCAATGAAATCCACACTCGCCAGGCAGTTGATCATCCTGCCGCTGCTGGCCGCCGTGCTGGCCATGCTGCACGCCTGCGGTTCGGCGTCGGCCGTCGGCCGCGCCGGCGCCGCGCCGCAGCCGCAGCCGTTCAACCAGACCTACGTGCTGACGCAGGGCGCCAGCGTCGCCCTCGCGCCGGCCGCCATGCCCGGCGTCAGCGGCGCCACCGCCAGCGCGCCCAGCCTCAAGCTCGAGCGCGTCAACGACAGCCGCTGCCGCGTCGGCGCCGTCTGTGTATGGGCCGGCTACATCAGCTACAGCTTCGCGCTGACCGCGCCCGACGGCACCACCAGCAACTTCGTGCTGTCCGACAGCATGCCCAACGCCAGCCCCAGCGTCACGCAGAACGGCCTGACCTTCACGCTGACCGGCGTCGAACCGCAGGCGGTCCCCGCCAAGAATGAAGCTACGCCGGATTATCGGGTAAGCTTGAGGGTGAGCAACGCCCCCTCATCCTAACCCGGACCCGCGCCCATGATCCTGTCCCGCCGCCCCGCCCGCACCGTTCTCGTCTCCACCATCATCCTCACGCTGATCCTGCCGCCGGCGGCCTGGGCCAAGACCCCGGTCGCCACCGGCAGCGGCGGCGCGGTCGCCACCATCAGCGAGCCGGCGTCCAAGGCCGCGCTGGCCATCCTCAACCAGGGCGGCAACGCCATCGACGCCGCCGTCGCGGCGGCCGCCACGCTGGGCGTGACCGACCCGTTCAGCTGCGGCATCGGCGGCGGCGGCTTCATGGTCATCTACCTGGCCAGGGACAAGCGCGTGATCACCGTCGACCACCGCGAAACCGCGCCGGCCAGCTTCACGCCCACCGTGTTCCAGCACGACGGCAAGGAAATGGACTTCGACACCGTGGTCGCCAGCGGCATGTCGGTCGGCGTGCCGGGCACCGTGCGCGGCTGGCACGAGGCGCTGGACCGCTACGGCTCGATGACGTTCAAGCAGGTGCTGGCGCCGGCCATCGCCGTGGCCAGCGACGGCTTCACCGTCAACGCCAACTTCTCGCGCCTGGTCGAAGAGAGCCAGGTCAAGTTCAGCATGTTCCCCGACACCGCCGCGCTCTACCTGCGCAACGGCAAGGCCATCCAGCCCGGCAGCATCCTGCGCAACCCCGGCATGGCCAAGGCCTACCGCGAGCTGGCGGCCGGCGGCGTCAAGGTCTTCTACGAGGGCAAGATCGGCCGCGCCGTGGTCGACGCCGTCAACCAGCCGAAAGTCGCCAACGGCGTGCAGGTGCGCGCCGGCCGGATGACGATGGCCGACCTGGCCAACTACGAGGCGCGCCTGCGCCAGCCGGTGCACAGCACCTACCGCGGCTACGACCTGTACGGCATGCCGCTGCCGAGCAGCGGCGGCATCGCCATTGCCGAGGCGCTCAACATCCTCGAAGGCTACGACCTCAAGGCCATGCCCAGGGACCAGGCCGAACACCTGTACCTGGAGGCGAGCCGCCTGGCCTTCGCCGACCGCAACGCCTACCTGGCCGATCCCGAGTTCGTCGAAGCGCCGGTGGCCGGCCTGCTGAGCAAGGACTACGCCGCCCGCCGCCGCGAGCTGATCAACCAGAACCAGGCCAGCGTGCAGGCCCCGGCCGGCGATCCGTATCCGTTCCAGAACGACGTCAGCGTGCCGCTGCGCCCCAACGCCAACAAGCTGCTGGCCGAAGGCGCACACACCACCCACCTGACCGTGTCGGACAAGGACGGCAACATCGTCTCCTACACCTACACCATCGAATCGTGGGGCGGCAGCGGCATCGTGGTGCCGGGCTACGGCTTCCTGTTGAACAACGAGATGACCGACTTCAACTTCTCCGGCCCCGCGCCCAACGTGCCGGAAGCGGGCAAGCGGCCGCGCAGCAGCATGTCGCCGACTCTGGCCTTCCGGAACGGCAAGCCGGCGTTCTCGATCGGCAGCCCCGGCGGCGCGACCATCATCACCACCGTGCTGCAGACCATCTTCAACTACGTCGACCTGGGCCTGAGCATGCCCGACGCGCTCAACGCGCCGCGCCTGTCCGAGCGCAACGGCCTGGCGACCGACGTCGAGCCGGGCTTCGCCGGCACCGCACAGGCCAGGGCGCTGGAGAAACGCGGCCAGCACTGGAACAAGCCGGAGGAAATCGGCGCCGCCAACGCGCTGGTGTTCAACCCGGACGGCACCGTCACCGCCGTCAGCGAAGGCCACCGCCACGGCGCCGGCAGCGCGCTGGTGCAGAAGTCGGCGCACTAGCGCCCCCTGCGAGGTCTAACCCGGATGGCGCCGCAACTCGCTGTCGCTCAAGACGTAGTCCGGGTTGTCGGCCAGACGCTCCACCGCCAAATCCACAAACGCGCGGGCGCGCGCCGGTTGCGAAGTCTTGCTGCCGAAGTAGACGAAGTAGCCGGCGATGTCCGGCATGTGCTCGACCAGGATGGGCATCAAGCGCCCCGCCCGGATGTGCGGCGCCGCCGTGACGCCGGCAAGCTGGCCCAGCGCCTTGCCCGCGAGCACAGCCTGGAGTTCGAACAACTCATCGTTGCTGCACAACGCCGGCACCACCGGCTGGTCCACCGTCTGCCCGTCCAGCTTCACATGCCACGGCACCACCTTGCCCGTGCCGGGATGGCGGAAAGCGCTGCAGCGGTGCGCCGCCAGCGCCGCCAGGGTCTCCGGCACGCCGTGCCGCTCGAAATAGGCCGGCGCGCCGCAGATCACCATCTGCAACGGAAACAGCCGGCGCGCAATGACGCCCTCGTGAGGCGAAGCCGCCAGGCGGAATCCCACATCGACGCGGTCTTCCACCCAGTTGCCGACCCGGTCCTCCAGCAGCACATCGGGCTGGATGCCCGGATGCAGGTCGCAGAACTCCTCGACCAGCCGCCAGAGTATCGGCTGGAAGGTGGTCCGGGGACCGGCGATGCGCAACGGCCCGGCGAATTCGTCCTTTGCCGTCCGGGCGTTGGTCAGCGCGCGCTGCATGCCGAGCACGGCCGGCTGCACCTCCTCGAGCAGGCGCAAGCCCGCATCGGTCAGCGACATCACCCGCGTCGTCCGATGGAACAGGCGCGCGTCCAGGTGGGATTCCAGCTGGGCCAGCGCCTTGCTCGCCGCCTGCGGGCTGACGCCCAGATCCTGCGCCGCCTTGCGCAGGCTGCCCAGTTCCGCCGCCCTGATGAAGGTCGTGATAGACCTAAGCTCGTTGATCGCCATAAAGGGCCTCCTCCCCGATTATCCCCAATTGAATGCGGATAAATCAACCGATTTGTCACTATTCAGATGTCGGTCGTTTGTCTAAAGTGAATCCAGACCAACCACCGAAGGCAGCGCCCCATGAAACATGTCACCCTGAACAACAATCTGCAGATGCCCCTGGTCGGCTACGGCGTGTTCCAGATCGCCGACGCCAACGAGTGCCAGCGCAGCGTCATCGACGCCATCGACACCGGCTACCGGCTGATCGACACCGCCGCCTCCTACATGAACGAGGAAGCCGTGGGCCTGGGCCTGCGGGCAAGCGGCGTCGCGCGCGAAGAGCTGTTCGTGACCAGCAAGCTGTGGGTCCAGGAAACCGGCTACGAACGCACGCAGCAAGCCATCGAGAAATCGCTGCGCCGGCTGCGCCTCGACTATCTGGACCTGTACCTGATCCACCAACCCTTCGGCGACGTCCACGGCTCGTGGCGCGCCATGGAGGATGCCTACCGCGCCGGCAAGCTGCGCGCCATCGGCGTCAGCAACTTCCACCCCGACCGCCTGATGGACATCATCGCGTTCAACCAGATCGCGCCCGCGGTCAACCAGATCGAGGTGAATCCCTTCCAGCAGCAGCTCGAGAGCGCAGCCTTCATGAAGGAGGTCGGCGTGCAGGCGGAAGCCTGGGCGCCGTTCGCCGAAGGTCGCAACGGCCTGTTCCAGAACGCCGCGCTGCTGGCCATCGCCGCGCGCCACGGCAAGACGGTGGGCCAGGTCGTGCTGCGCTGGCTGGTGCAACGCGGCATCGTGGCCCTGGCGAAGTCCGTGCGCAAGGAACGCATGGCCGAGAACATCGCCATCTTCGACTTCGAACTCGACGACACGGACATGGCCGCCATCACCGCGCTCGACACCAACACCAGCAGCTTCTTCTCGCATCGCGATCCAGCCATCGTCAAGTGGATGTCCGAACGCAAGCTGGACATCTGAGCGCGGGCCATGCACAACACCGCCGCCCTTGCTCCGACGCGACACGCCAACATGGTGCTGGCCATCATCGTCGCCAGCTACCTGATGATCGTGGTCGACATCTCCATCGTCATCACCGGCCTGCCGCGCATCCAGGCCAGCCTGGGTTTCAGCGCCGCGCAGCTTTCGTGGGTGACCAACGCCTACACGCTGGCCTTTGGCGGCCTGCTGTTGCTGGGCGCGCGGGCGGGCGACATCCTGGGCCGGCGCCGCATGTACATCGCCGGCCTGGCGCTGTTCACCGTGGCTTCGATGGCGATAGGCCTGGCGCAGTCGGCGCCGTGGCTGCTCGCGGCCCGCGCCATCCAGGGCGTGGGCGCGGCGGTGCTGGCGCCGTCCACGCTGGCGTTGCTGTCCACCCATTTCGCCGAAGGGCCGGCGCGCACGCGCGCCCTGTCGATGTACGCCGCGGCGGCCGGCGTGGGCGCCACGCTGGGCCTGGTGCTGGGCGGCCTGTTCGCCGACCTGGTGTCGTGGCGGGCGGGGTTCTTTATCAACCTTCCCATCGGCCTGCTGCTGATCGCCGCCGCGCGACGGCACATCGCGGAAACGCCCGTGCATCCCGGCCGTTTCGACGTGGCGGGCGCGGCCAGCTCCACCGCCGGCATGAGCGCGCTGGTCTACGGCCTGGTGCGCGCGGCGGAGGCCGGCTGGCATGACGCCATGGCGCAAGCCTCGCTGCTCGCCGGCGTGGCGTTGACCATCGTCTTCGTCCTGATCGAGCGCCACGTCCGGCAGCCCATCCTGCCGCTGCGCCTGCTGGCCAACCGCGCACGCGCGGGAGCCTATCTGTCCCGCATGCTGTTCCTCGGCGGCGCCGTGGGCTTCTGGTTCTTTTCCACCCAGTTCCTGCAGGGCGTGCTGCACCTGCGGCCGATGCAGGCCGGCCTCGCCTTCCTGCCGGTCACGCTGCCCAACTTCGCCTCGGCGATGGCCGTCCCCAGGCTGGCGCGCCGCCTCGACGCCCACTGGCTCATCCTCGCCGGCTTGTCGCTGGGCGCCGCCGGCCTGTTCTGGCTGGGCCATGCCGACGCCGGCGCCAGCTACTGGACGGACGTGGCGCCGCCCATGCTGCTGATCGGACTGGGCCAGGGCTTGCTGCTGGGCCCCTTGACCGCCGCCGGCGTGGCAGGCGTGGCCCGCGACGATGCCGGCGCCGCCTCCGGCCTGGTCAACGTCGCCCATCAACTGGGCGGCGCCTTGGGGCTGGGCTTGCTGGTGCTGGTGTTCGCCAGCGCCGCACCTGCCGCCATCCACGACAGCCAGGCGCTCGCGCATCAAATATCGGCGGTCATGAACGCCGCCGGCCTGTTGCTCGTGTTGGCGATGATCGTGTCCTGCGCTTTCATCGTCCTGCCCCACCGTAAAATCAAATCGCAGCGGCAGGAGGGTTACTCGTGAAATCGATGCTGTACATCGCGCTGGGCGCCATGGCGGCCGTCGCCGGCGCAAACGCCACGCAGGCGCCGGTCCTCCCGCAAGTCCTTGTAGTGCGCCCGGCCGCAGCCCAGCCGACCGCCACCGGATCGGCGGAAACCTTTACAGGCATCGTCCACATCGGCACACCGTTCCAGGCGCTGCCGCCTGGACGCGCGGGTGGCGCCACCGTCACCTTCGAGGCGGGCGCCCGGTCGGCGTGGCACACGCATCCTCTGGGCCAGACCTTGATCGTCACCGCCGGCCTCGGACTGGTTCAGCAGCAAGGGCAAGCCGCTCGCCTGATCCGTCCTGGCGACGTCGTCGCCATCCCGGCCAACGTGCGCCACTGGCACGGCGCCGGCCCCACAGAACCGATGACGCACATCGCCATCGCCGAAAAATCCGACGGCAACTCGGTGGCCTGGCAGGGCAAGGTCGCCGACCAGGAGTACCAGGCCGCGCTGACCAGCACCGGCCTCGCGCCGGCCACCGCAGCGAGGCAGATCGGCGACGTCGACAGGAACGCCCCATCGGATCAGCTGTCCGCCAGGCAGCAGGCCATTCCCCTGATCGCATTCTTCGCGGCGGCCAGCGACATGCCGCGACTGCGCACCGCCTTGAACCACGGGCTCGATGCAGGATTGACCATCAGCGAAGCCAAAGAAATCCTGGTGCAGCTCTACGCCTACGCGGGTTTTCCGAAAAGCCTGAACGCGCTTGGCGAACTGATGCAAGTTGTCGAAGCACGCAAACAGCGCGGAATTCACGACGCGCCTGGCCGCGAACCAAGCAAAGCCGTCGCGACCGGAAACGCGCTGGCCGTGATCGGCAAAGCGAACCAGTCCGAGATTTCCGGCGGCCCGGTAACGGGTCCCGTGTTCGACTTCGCGCCCATCATCAACCAGTATCTCCAGACGCATTTGTTCGGCGATATTTTCGAACGCGACAACCTTGACTGGCAGAGCCGCGAACTGGCCACGCTCGGCGCGCTCGCCGCCATGCCCGGCGTCGAGGCGCAACTGCGTTCGCACATGCGGGCCGGCATGCGCGCAGGCCTGAGCGCCGCACAGCTGCGCCAAACGATACAAGTCCTCTTCAATCAAGGCAGCCACGAGGCCGCCAGCCGCGCGGATGATGCGCTGACGCAGGCCCTTGCCGGCGGCCCTATGCTGATCCAGGCACAGGGCAGCTTCGCGGCGGGCGGGACGGAACTCCGGCAAGGCGCGGATGGACCGAGCTTCCACGGAGATCACCTCTACGCCTTTTACCAGATTCCACAGCACCCCAAGGCTCTGCCCATCGTCATGCTGCACGGCGCATACCAGTCGGCGCGCAGTTGGGAAAGCACGCCGGATGGACGGGAAGGCTTCCAGAACTTGTTTTTGCGCCGCGGCTTTCCGGTCTATCTCGTGGACCAGCCGCGCCGGGGACGAGCCGGCAACAGCACCGTCGCCGCATCGGTCGAACCTACGCCGAACGACCAACTGTTCTTCGACCAGTTCCGCATCGGCAAATGGCCCAACTACTACGACAACGTGCAGTTCGACCGCAAGCCACAGACGCTCGACCAGTTCTTCCGCTCGGTGACGCCCAACACCGGCCCTTATGACGCCGGCGTCGTTTCCGATGCCATGTCGGCCTTGTTCACCAGGGTCGGGCCGGCGATCCTGTTCACCCATTCGCAGGGCGGCGGCCCGGGCTGGCTGACAGCGATCAAGAACCCCAATGTGAAAGCGATAGTCGCCTTCGAACCCGGCAGCGGCTTCATCTTCCCGCAGGGCGAGGCGCCGCCGGCGATGCCGAGCGCCGCCGGAACACTGTCGCCCGAGACAGTGCAGCCGTCCGATTTCCAGAAGCTCACCCGCCTGCCGATCGTCATCTACTACGGCGACAACTTCCCGGAACAGCCAAGCAAGGAACGCGGCCAGGACAACTGGCGGGTACGGCTCGCCATGGCGCGGCTCTGGGTCGACGCCATCAACAAGCATGGAGGCGATGCCCGCCTGGTCCACCTCCCGGAGATCGGAGTTCGCGGCAACACGCATTTCTTGATGTCCGACCTGAACAACGTCCAGATCGCGGATCTGGTGTCCCGGTTCCTCGCGGAGAAGAAGCTGGACGCGCTTCCCTAGCCGGCCGGTGGACCAGCCTTCAGCCCAAACACAGGTATGCGCGCATTGGGCGAGCGGCGATAGGTCCAGTCCAATGTCCGCAGCAGATCCGGGTATGCCTGCCCGGCCATCAGCGCCTCCATTGCGCCGGTAGCGAAGGCGCAGGCCAGCGCCTGCCCCGGACAGGCGTGCGCGCCGTGGCCGAAGCCGAACTCGCGCCCCTCGCCGCGCGGGTCGCGGTTGGCGGCGGCCAGCACCAGCAACACCGATTGCCCCGCCAGCAAAGGCACGCCGCCGATCTCGCAATCGCGCGCCACGAAGCGGCGCGTGTTCTGGATCGGCGGGTCAAGACGGCTGACCATCCGCACCAACGCGGCCGCATCCTCCACCCCGCCGCGCTCCTCCCCCGGCTGACGCGCCAGCGCCAGCACGCAATTGCCGACCAAGCCGGCGCTGGCCTCATACGTCTGCGACAGCAAGCCGACCAGATTGGCCAGCAAGCCATGCGACTCGCTCCAGCCCACCGCCTCCGCCTCGGCGACCACCTGCGACAGCAAGCTGCCCGGCGCCGCCGACAACGAAGCGGCGCGCAGCAGCTCCTCGAACCCCGCCAGCAGCGACAGCGCCGCCGCATGCGCGCGCCCGATCTGCGACGCGTCGCTGTACGGCGACAGACAAGCCACGAACTCGCCCATCCATGCCGCCACCGCCGGCAATTGCTTGTCCGCGAAACCGAGCAGGCTGGCCATCGCCGACACCGGCGCCTCGAACATCCACGACGCCAGGCCATCATCGCGCCACAAGCTGCCGCCGAGCCGCCGCGCGCACCGCCGGGCCATCTGCGTGTCCACGCCGGCCAGCGCCCGCTGCAACGCCAGCTTCGGTTGCGCATGCCGTTCGCCGTCGTTCATGCGCACCAGCGCGCCGAACACCTGCCCGGCCGCGCCGCCCGCGATCGCCGCCGGCACCGGCTCGGCCAGCGGACGCACGCGGCAATCGGGATGCCGCATCACCGCCATCACATCGGCGGCGCTGGCGGCGATCCACAGGCCCAGGCCTGAATCGAAACGCAAGCCTTGTTCCGCCGCCAAACCGGCGTAATATGGATAAGGATCGGCGTGCGTCACCGCGGCCAGCGCGTGTTGGGGATAGGTAGTATTCATGCGACAAGCATGCCACCAATTTCGCCGCGATAGTTAGGCCGGCGCCGAAGTAAAGCCGCCGCTAAGCCATGTTTAAGAATCAGTCAACAAACTGAGTCACCTTTACCACTCCGGGAACCGCAATGAAAAACTGGGCGCGCGCCAACAAAGGCTTCTTACTGTTCCTGATGCTGTTCGGGATCTTCCGCACCGCCATCGCCGACTGGAACCCCATCCCGTCCGCCTCCATGCACCCCAACCTGCTGGAGGGCGACGTGGTGTTCGTCAACCGCCTGGCCTACAACGTCAAGCTGCCGCTGACCGACGTCGTCCTCGGCACCACCGGCGAACCGCAACGCGGCGACATCGTCACCTTCTCGTCGCCGAAGGACGGCACGCGGCTGATCAAGCGCGTGATCGCGCTGCCCGGCGACCGCGTCGAGATGCGCAACGAACAGCTGATCATCAACGGCCGGCAGGCCGGCTACGCGGCCCTCGGCCACGCCACCGAAAACGTCAACGGCTTGGGCGAGCTCGCCGCGCTGCGCCTGGGCGAGTCCATCGCCGACGCCCGCGCCCATTCGATCCAGCTGATGCCGCAGGTGCAGGCCCGCCGCGATTTCGCGCCGCTCACCGTGCCGCCCGGCGAATACATGATGTTGGGCGATAACCGCGACAACAGCGCCGACTCGCGCTACATCGGCCTGGTGCCGCGCGCCCTGCTGATCGGCCGCGCCGAGCGCGTGCTGGCCTCGGCCGACATCACCGGCAACTGGCATCCGCGCACCGAACGCTTCGGCATGAGCCTCTACCCGACGCCGTAAGCCCGCCCTCGCCGCCGCATCCCGGCAATGCTATGATTGGTAGAAAATCTCATAACATTGTCGGGACCAACATGATCGAATTCCAGGGACTGTCCAAAGTCTACGGTGGCTTCAACGCCGTCAAACCCCTGAACCTGACCGTCAAGCGCGGCGAGGTATTCGGCTTCCTCGGCCCCAACGGCGCCGGCAAGACCACCACCATCCGCATGATGATGGGCATCCTGGTGCCGAGCGCCGGCCACGTGCTGATCGACGGCCTCGATTGCCACAGCGAGCCGGCCGAAGTCAAACGCCGCGTGGGCTACCTGCCCGACACGCCGATCTTCTACGACTACCTGCGCGGCCGCGAGATCCTGCAGTTCGTCGGCGAGATGCACGGCTATCCGCGCGCCGAGGCGATGGAGCGCAGCGCGCGCCTGCTGAGCGAATTCGGATTGGAAGAAGCGGCCGAAGACTACGCCGTCAACTACTCGCTGGGCATGAAGAAGCGCCTCGGCCTGGCCTGCGCTCTGATCCACGATCCGGCGGTGCTGATCCTCGATGAACCGATCAACGGCCTCGATCCGCGCGCCTCGCGCGACGTGCAGGAACGCCTGCTGGCGGCGGCTGCGCGCGGCGTCACCATCTTCGTCTCCACCCACTTGCTGGACATGGCCGAAAAGCTGTGCGACCGCGTCGGCATCATCCACCATGGCCAGCTGGTGGCCACCGGCACGCTCGACGAGATCCGCGCCGAAGCCTCGGCCAGCGGCTCGCTGGAAGACGTGTTCCTGAAGATCACCGACGAAACCGCAGCGGAGCGCGCACAATGACGCAGCAGGCGGCCCAGCCAGTGACGCAGGCGCGCGCCATCTGGCTGATGACCAAAATGCGCCTGACCCGCCAGCGCAATATGCTGGCCAATAACCTGTTCCGCAAATTCCGCAAGAAGAAGGCGCGCGACGGCATCGCCGGCAAGAAGAGCAGCCTGTGGGTGCTGACTGCGGTGATGGTGCTGTTCATGTCGTTCTCCTTCGTCAGCCTGTCGCGCAACGTGCTGCTCAACATGGACTGCCACCTGGTAGCCGGCAGCCACTGCAACGTGGTCGACAAGGACCACGACCACTATCAGAATATCGAACTGGCCGCCGCCGAACTGCACCAGGCGCCGTTCCAGCCGGAGCTGGCGCGCGGCCTGACGATGGTGCTCACGCTGCTGTTCGGGCTTGCCGTCCTGCTCCCGCTGGGCAGCAAGGAACTGGCGCAACCCGACTGGGATCTGGAGTGGCTAGTGACGATGCCGGTCGAACGTCCCACGCTGTTGTGGGGACGCCTGCTGGAGCGCAGCGCGGCCAACTTCAGTGGCGTGTTCGCGTTGATGCCGCCGCTGGGCATCATCGGCTGGTACTCGGGCCTGGGCTGGTTCGCGCCGCTGGCGGCGCTGGCGGCCTTGCTGGTGCTGCTGCCGTTGGCCGCCCTGCTGCACACGCTGGCCGACACCGGACTGCGTATGTGGCTGCCCGCGTCGCAGCTGCGCAACCTTCAAGCCGTCACCGGCTTATTCAGCATGCCCCTGATTTACTTCGTCATGGCGCTCGGCATGCCCAACGCCAGCGGCTTCGTGATGGACTGGGCGCGCGCCTTCCCCGCATGGACCGGCTGGACGCCGCCGGGACTGGTGCTGCAAGCGATGCAGGCATCCAGCCCGGCGCAGGCAGGACTGGCCATCGCACTGCTGCTGGCGCAGACCGCCGTGCTGCTGTGGGCCGGCGTGGCGCTGATGCGCTACCAGCTGCGCAACGGCGTGGTCAACGCCGGCTCGCGGGAAAGCGTGCGGCGCAAACCGCAGGCCGCGCCCACCGCCGGCAGCTGGCTTTCCGAGGCGTTCACGCCGATCAAGCGCCGCGAGCTGCGGCTGTTGAGCCGCGACCGCAACTTCCTGGTCCAGACCTTGCTGCTGCCGGTGATTATCGTGGTCAGCCAGCTGGTCTTCAACGGCAAGCTGAATAGCTTCGCGGAGCTGGGCGTCAATCACATCACCGCCGCCACCATCGCCTTCGGCATCGGCGTCTACATGCTGATGCTGTCGGCCTTCCAGACCCTGAACAACGAAGGCCAGGTGCTCTGGCTGCTGTACACCGTGCCGCGCTCCATCGAAAGCGTGTTGAAGGAAAAGGCGCAGCTGTGGGGCATGCTGACGTTGATCTACCCGCTGATCATCGTCGGCATCAGCGCCTGGTACACAACGCACTTCGAATGGAGCATGCTGGCGCTGCTGCTGATCGTCTTCGCCGGCATCCCGATCTACTCGCTGATCGCCGTCTCGCTCGGCGTGTTCGCCTGCGATCCGCAAGCGGTCGATGCCCGCGCCCGCGTGCGGCCAACCTACATCTACCTGTACATGCTGCTGGCCAGCTTCTACACCTGGTCGATCTACAGCAACGTGTGGTCGCAAAAGCTGGTCGTGATGGTGCTGGTGGGATCGTTGGCGCTGGCGCTGTGGCAGAAGGCGCGCGACGCCCTGCCCTATCTGCTCGATCCCGCCGCCGCGCCGCCGCCGCGCGTGTCCACCTCCGACGGTCTGATCGCCGCCACCGCGTTCTTCATCATGCAGGGACTGATCGCGCTGTTCCTGGTACAAGGCATGGAGCAACCCGCGCTGCAAGCGGTGACGATAGCCTTCGCCGCATCCGGCCTGCTGGTCTATGTGCTGATGCGCTTCGTCTACTGGCGCAGCAAGACCGCCGGCGTGCCGGCCATTCTGCGCGGCGGCGACCTCACGCTGACGCTGGGCTACGGCGCGATGGCGGCCTTCGTGGCCTGCGTCGTGGGGCTGGCCTACCTGACCGGCTTGCACCATTCGGCGCTGTGGGCGGACGTCGCCAAACAGTCGGCGGCATCGGCCGGCACGCGCGGCTGGCTGCTGGCGTTGGCCGTGCTGGCCGCGCCGCTGTGCGAAGAGTTCATCTTCCGCGGTCTGATCTACGGCGGCCTGCGCCGCTCGATGTCCGCCGTGCCGGCCATGGCGATGAGCGCCGCCATCTTCGCCGTCGTGCATCCGCCGATGTCGATGCTGCCGGTCTTCGTGCTCGGCCTGTGCGCCGCATGGACGTATGAGCGCAGCAAAACCCTGCTCGGCCCCATGCTGGTCCACGCGGTGTACAACGCCATCGTCCTCTCCTGGCAGTTCTGGATGATCTAGACGCCAGGACCGCCGTGGCAGGAATTGACTGTTTTATGTCATCCTGCCACGATGCGCGCGCCGGATAATCCCTGTCAGACCACGAAGACAGGAACATCCAGATGCGCAAACTGATTTATCTCCTCCTGCTGATCGGCCAATTGGCCACCGCCGGCGAACTTCCCGCCTACCAGGACCGCTTCGGCCGCGCCAAGCCGGTGATCGCCGTCGTCGGCGAAAACAGCGGCACCGAACTGACCGATTTCGTCATCCCCTACGGCGTGCTGGCCCGCTCCGGCGCGGCGCAATTGATGAGCGTCGCCACCCAAGCCGGCCCGCTGTCCATGCGGCCGGCACTGAAGCTCCAGCCGGATGCCACCACCAGCGAATTCGACCAGCGCTTCCCGCAGGGCGCCGACTATGTGATCGTGCCGGCCGTCGTCAAGCCGGACGACGCGGCGCTGGTGGCATGGGTCGCCGCGCAGGGCGCCAAGGGCGCCACCATCGTCAGCATCTGCGACGGCGCGCTGGTGGTCGCCAACGCCGGTCTGTTCAAGAACCGCCGCGCCACCGCGCACTGGGCCACCGAATCCTATCGCAAGGAGCACTACCCGGACACGCAATGGGTCGGCAACATCCGCTACGTCGCCGACGGCAAGGTCGTCTCCAGCGCCGGCGTCAGCGCCGCCATGCCGACCGCGCTGGCGCTGATCGAAGCCATCGCCGGCACCGAACGCGCCGGCGTAGTGGCGCGGCAGATCGGCGTCGGCGACTGGAGCACCACCCACAACAGCGACATCTTCCGTCCGCGCCTGGGCACCAACCTCACCGCCTATATCGCCGGCTACACCAACCAATGGTTCCACTCGCGCGACGACATCGGCGTTGCGGTGGCGCCGGGCGTCGATGAGATCACGCTGGCCTTCACCGCCGACGCGTGGTCGCGCTCCAAGCGCAGCAAGGTCTACTCGGTCGCCGCCACCGCCGGGCCGGTGCAGTCGCGCTCCGGCCTGACCATCGCGCCGGATCGCGTCCAGGGCGCGGCCGACGCGCCCGAACTGCTGCCCGCCACCGCCGCCGAGGCCCTGCCCGGCCAGGCGCTCGACCGTGCGCTGGAAGGATTGAACCAGCGCTACGGCCACCGCACCGCGCTGCTGGTGGCGCTGGAATTCGAGTATCCTTCCTACCACTGAAGATCATCGACCACGTACCGCCATGCCACCGAAGAAAACCCTGCGCGTCGTGCTGCTCGCCTACGACGACATGAACCTGCTGGACCTGTGCGGCCCCTTGCAGGCGCTCGCCACCGCCAGCAAGCGGCACAGCGGTGCTGGTCCGGCGCTGTACGAAACCATCGTCGCCTCGGCGGACGGCGGCATGATCACCACCAGCGCCGGCCTGCCGGTGATGACCGTGGCCATCGACACGCTGGACGGCCTGGCCATCGACACGCTGATCGCGCCGGGCGGCTGCAAGGGACAGGTGTATTACGCGCCGCCGGCGCTGGTGGGCTGGGTCGCGCGCCAGGCGCCCCTGGTGCGCCGCCTGTGTTCCGTCTGCACCGGCGCCTTCCTGCTGGCCGCCGCCGGACAACTGGAGGGCAGGCGCGTCGCCACGCATTGGGAATGGGTGGACCGCCTGCACGCGCTGCATCCAGGCATAGACATCGACGCCGATAAAATCTTCATCAAGGATGGTTCGATATGGACCTCGGCCGGCGTCAGCGCCGGCATCGACCTGACGCTGGCGCTGATCGAGGAAGACTACGGCCATCATGTCGCCATCGAAACGGCGCGCCAGCTGGTGATGTTCATCAAGCGCACCGGCGGCCAGTCGCAATTCAGCGTGCCGCTGGCGGCGCAGGCGCACGACGGCGGACGCTTCGACGAACTGCACGCATGGGTCGCCGCCAACCTGCACGAAAACCTGACCGTGGACCGGCTGGCCGAAAAAGCCGGCATGACGCCACGCACCTTCGCCCGCAGCTATGCCAGCCAATTAGGACGCACGCCGGCCAAGATGGTGGAGGCGATGCGGCTGGAGGCCGCATGCCGCGCGTTGGAGAAGACCGCATTGCCGCTGAAGGCCATCGCGGCCAACACCGGCTATGTGGAAGAGCAGAATTTGCGGCGCGTGTTCCAGCGCCAGCTGGGCGTGAGCCCCGGCCAGTACCGCAGCCGCTTCTCCGGCCACGGCGCCGCCGCGAACTAGTCCTTGTACTGCGGGCCGGACATCAGGAATCCACCGCCCTGGTAGATCGTCGCCACGTCGTCCCTCGGCGGATAGGCGCCGGTGTCCGGGAATTTGGCGGCAAACCGCGTCGAGCTGTCCTTCGGCTTGAAGCCCAGATGCGAGGCCTTGCTGTTGTCCCACCAGCTGCCCGGATTGGCCGAAGCGCCGAACAAAATCGTATGGCCCACGCGCGGCGTGAACAGCGCGCAGCGCAGCGATTCCACCAGGTCGTCGTAACTGAACCACGTCACCATCATGCGCGGATTGACCGGCTCCGGGAACGAGGAACCGATGCGCAGGCAGACCGTCTCGATGCCGGTGCGGTCGTAGTAGTAGCGCGACAGCGACTCGCCGAAGCACTTGCTTACGCCGTACAGGCTGTCCGGACGCATCGGGCTGTCGGCGTCGATGTAGTCGGTGGTCTTGTAGTAGCCGATGGTGTGGTTGGAGCTGGCGAACACCACGCGCTTGACCCCGTGCTTGTGCGCCGCCTCATACAGGTTGTAGGTACCGGCGATATTGGCCGCCATGATGTTCTCGAACGTGTTCTCGGTCGAGATGCCGCCGAAGTGCAGCACCGCGTCCACGCCCTCCAGCAGCTGGAACACGGCGGCCTTGTCGGCCAGGTCGCACTGGACGATCTCCTCGCCCTCGCGCACCGCGCCCATGTCGCCGATGTCGGACAGGCGCACCACATCGGCCCAGGGCTTGATGCGGTCGCGCAGGATTTTACCCAGGCCGCCGGCGGCGCCGGTCAGCAGCAATCGTTTGAATGGCTTGGTCATGTCTCAGTCTCTGTTTTCTAGTTTTAATCAGGTCACCGGGGCCGGGTTGAACAGCACCAGTGCGTTATGCAGCTTCCATTTTTCCGCCCACGTACGGCGTCCGCTGGCGACATCGAGCAGCAGCTGGAACAGCTCCCAGCCGACATCGGCGATGCTCGCCTCGCCGCTGGCGATGCGGCCGGCGTTGATGTCCATCAGGTCGTGCCAACGTGCGGCCAGCTCGTTGCGCGTGGCGACTTTAATCACCGGCACTTCGGCCAGGCCATACGGCGTGCCGCGGCCGGTGGTGAAGACGTGCAGGTTCATGCCCGCTGCCACCTGCAGCGTGCCGCAAATGAAATCGCTGGCCGGCGTGGCGGCGTAGATCAGGCCCTTCTGCGTCAGCTTCTCGCCCGGAGCCAGCACGCCGGATATCGGGCTGCTGCCGGATTTGACGATGGAGCCCATGGCCTTCTCGACGATGTTCGACAGCCCGCCCTTTTTGTTGCCTGGCGTGGTGTTGGCGCTGCGGTCCACGCCGCCGCGCTTGAGGTAACTGTCGTACCACTCCATCTCGCGTATCATCGCCTGCGCCACTTCCGGCGTGGCCGCGCGCGAGGTCAGTTGATCGATCCCGTCGCGCACCTCGGTCACCTCGGAGAACATCACCGTGGCGCCGGCGCGCACCAGCAGGTCGGTGGCGTAGCCAACGGCCGGATTGGCGGTCACGCCGGAGAAGGCGTCGCTGCCGCCGCACTGCACGCCTACCACCAGCTCGGAGGCGGGCACGGTCTCGCGGCGGCGCTGGTCCAGCGCGGCCAGGTTGATCTCGGCCTGCTTCATGATCGACTCGATCATCGACATGAAGCCGACGTGGGCCGCGTCCTGCAGGCAGACCAGCGCCGGCTCGGCGCCGCCGCCGTTCTGGATCGGGATCGAGCCTTTGGGGAACAGGCGCGCCGGCTGCAGCTTCTCGCAACCGAGGCTCACCACCATGGCCTGCCCGCCGAAATTCGGATTGAGGCTGATATTGCGCAGGGTACGGATAGGCACCATCGCGCCCGGCGCGTCGATCGCCACGCCGCAGCCGTAGGTGTGCTCCAGCCCCACCACGTCGTCGACGTTGGGATACTTCGGCAGCAGCTCCTCCTTGATGCGCTTGACCGCGAACTCCACCACCCCGGCCACGCACTGCACGGTGGTGGTGATGGCCAGGATGTTGCGCGTGCCGACGCTGCCGTCCGGATTGCGGAAGCCTTCGAACGTATAGCCTTCCAGCGGCTCGGGCGGCGGCGGCAGGTTGGTCGATATCGGCAGGTTGACCAGTTCGCGCGCGGGCGGCATCTCCACCTGCGGCTCGGCGACCCAGCTGCCGGCGGCGATGTCGCACGCCGCATAACCGATGGTGACGTTGTAGCGCCGCACCGGATCGCCCTTGGCGATGGCGCACAGCGCCACCTTGTGCCCCTGCGGCACGGCCTCCAGCAGCGCCAGGCCGCTGGCGAAAACCGCGCCGGCCGGCAGGCCGCCATCGTTGACGACAATGGCCACGTTATCGTTGTCGTGCATAAGGATGTAACGCGGCGTGCCTGCGCTGGTCGGTGTCGTCATTTGTCTTCCTTTTCCGGGCCCTGGGTCCCGGCGAACGTTGTTTTTTCGCGTAGTCTGATGCGCTGCAAAAGTGGTCAGGCCACTTTCCGGGCGGCCGGCCAGGCGCTGTTTGTGGCCTTGGCGCCACAGGCGGAACTGGCTTGTTTGCGGGGCTACGGCCCTGTAAACTCGCTCTTCCCGCAGCTGCATGACGATTTTAGTATGACAGCTAAAAATTAATTTGGCTAGTCCACATTGCATATTTGGTCTGACCACCTTAGAATGGCCTGACCAGATGGCAATATCAAAGCCACCCCACGAAGACGAGACACCGATGCTGAAAAAGACTTCCGTCCCTGCCGACAGCAATGCCCACGAACCGCGCCTGTACCGCGTGGTGGCGGATCGCATCCAGCAGCTGATCCGCGACGAGCACATTGCCGGCGGCGAGCGGCTGCCGTCCGAGCGCGACCTGGCCACCAAGTTGAGCGTCAGCCGCGCCTCCCTGCGCGAAGCGTTGATCGCGCTGGAGCTGGGCGGCGTGATCGAAGTGCGCGGCGGCTCCGGCGTCTACGTCAGCGAAGTGCCGGAACCGTCGGCGGCCGACCTGCCGGAAGCGGGCCCCGGCCCGTTCGAAGTGCTGTCCGCGCGCCGCCTGATCGAATCCGAAATCGCCGCCATCGCCGCCCGCGTCGCCACCGACGGCGCCATCGACGCCATCCTCAAGGCGGTGGTCGAGATGGAACAGAACCACGCCAACTATTCGAGCAACGAGCAGGCCGACCGCAACTTCCACCTGGCCATCGCGCGCGCCACCGGCAACAGCGCGCTGGTCGGATCGCTGAACTACCTGTGGGACCAGCGCGGCCGCCTGTGGCACAAACTCAAAGAACACTTCCAGACCGAGGAACTGCGGCAGGAAACGCTGAAGGACCACCGCCGCATCCTGGAGGCGATCGCCGCCCACGATCCGGCGGCGGCGCGCAAAGCCATGCGCGCCCACCTCGAACGCGTGACCCGCACCTTCTCGCGCGGATGACAAAGCAGTCGTAGCACAGCAGCACCGCAGGACCGGCCTCGATGCCGGTTCGCGAACAAAGCAATAAGTTATCGACCGTCTTGGACCTCGGCCCGTGCTCACCATCGCGGCCCTCGTCTCAACGGCACGGAGTACGCGAGGTGCTCCACTCACGTCCAGTGCTTTTCCAGCACGGCGCATAACTTTATTCAAAAAGACGAAGGAGACACGCATGAACACGTCCGATCACTCGGTCCAAAACCGTTCCGCCCAACCCCGCCTGCTGCTGTCGGCCATCACCGTCGCCGTGCTGACGCTGGCCAACCAGGCGTCCGCGCAGCAGAGCGGAGAAGCGGCGATGACCCGCGTCGAAGTGACCGGCTCCAGCATCAAACGCCTGGCCACCGAGGCATCGCTGCCGGTCAGCACCGTCAAGGCCGAGGACTTCATCAAGCAGGGCATCACCACGCTGGCCGACGTCATGATGTCGCTGCCGCAGTCCGCGTCGCTGGCGCCGTCCAACGCCGGTTCCGGCACCAACATCAACCTGCGCGGCCTGGGCGTGAACCGCACCCTGGTGCTGCTCAACGGCCGCCGCATGGCCAACGAGGCCATCGCCGACGGCTACGCTAACCTGGACGTGATTCCGATGAGCGCCCTGTCGCGCGTCGAGATCCTGCGCGACGGCGCCTCCTCGATCTACGGCTCCGACGCCATCGGCGGCGTGGTCAACTTCATCACCAAGACCTCGTTCGAAGGCCTGTCGCTGACCGGCCAGGAAGTCCAGCCGGAGAAGCACGGCGGCGGCGACGAGCAGCGCGCCAGCATCACCTGGGGCAAGGGCAACCTGGAACGCGACGGCTGGAGCATCTACGGCACCATCGACGCCCACCAGCGCACCCGCCTGGCCGCGCGCGACCGCGCCGACCTGAGCTCCGCCGACCTGCTGGCCGCCATCGGCCGCGCGCCGACGCTGGGCACCGGCGGCAACGCCACCCCGGCCAACTTCACCACTTCCACCAACAAGACCGCGCAGAACCCGTACGCAGCGAGCGGCTGCCTGGCGCCCTACTCCATCGTCGGCCAGAAGGGCACCTGCGTCCTCGACGCCAACGAATACGGCACCGCGCTGTACGCCAACCAGCAGGTCACGTTCTACGCCCGCGCAGCCAAGAAGCTGAGCGAAGACCACGTCATCTCCGTCGATTACTCGCGCGGCGAGGAATTCATCCTCGGCACCAAGAACCCGACCAACGCGCTGGCGGTCAACGGCGTCAACGCCACGCTGCCATCGACCAGCAAATGGTATCCGGGTAAAAGCGGCGGCGTGCCCGCCGTCGCGGGCCTGAACAACGCGCCGCTGACCGTCACCTGGGCCGTGGCCGACCTGGGCCTGGCCACCACCAAGGACGTGCAGCTGAACCAGCGCCTGTCCGTCATGGACGAAGGCACGCTGGCGGGCTGGGACTACAAGGCCGGCCTGGTGGTCGGCATTTCGCAGCGCGACAACTACTACCAGTCCGGCTACGCGCGCGGCCAGGGCCTGCTGGACGGCCTGAAAAGCGGCGCGCTCAATCCCTTCGGCCTGCAGGACGCCGCCGGCCAGGCCTACCTCGACACCATCAAGGTCGATGGCGCCAAGAACCGCACCTCCAAGTCGACCTTCACCGGTGTCGACCTGACCGCCAGCCGCGCGCTGATGGAACTGGAAGGCGGCTCGCTGGCGCTGGCGCTGGGCGCGGACTTCCATCGCGACACCACCGAAGACACCAAGCTGCCTATCAGCGCCGACGTCACCTACGCCAATGCGTCGCCGTCGCACGGCGAAGGTTCGCGCAACGTGGCCGCGCTGTTCGCGGAGCTGAATGTACCGATCACCAAGAAGCTGGAGCTGAACGCCGCCGTGCGCGACGACCATTTCAGCGACTTCGGCAACACCATCAATCCGAAGATCAGCTTCCGCTACGAGCCGACCAAGCAGCTGATGTTCCGCGGTTCGGCCAACACCGGCTTCCGCGCACCGACGCTGTTCGACCGCTACGGCTACCGCCTGCCCGGCGCCACCGGCCTGACCGCAGCCAAATGGGACGATCCTGTCCTCTGCCCCGGCGGCACGCCAGGCGTGGCCGGCACCGGCAAGCCGCTGCCTGGCTATGTCGCGTCGACCGTCTGCAACACCACGCTGCCAAAACAGACCGGCTCCAATCCGGACCTGGTGCCGGAAAAGTCCAAGGGCTTCACGCTGGGCACCGTGTTCGAGCCGACCAAGTCGTCGATGGTGTCGATCGACTACTGGAACATCAAGATGACCAATATGCTGGCGAACTTGCCGGAGCAGGTCTACTTCCTCGATCCGGTCAAGTACGCGTCGTACTTCGTGCGTAACGCCGACCGCACCATCAGCTACATCAAGAACACCACGATGAACCTGGGCGGCCAGAAGGCGGCCGGCATCGACGTCTCGGGATCGTACGCCTTCCCGCACACCTCGTACGGCGACTTCAAGGTCTCTATCGACGGCACCTACCTGACGCAGTTCGACAACCAGCTCGATAACGGCAGCCCTTACGTGTCGAACATCGGCCAGTTCGGCCTGGCCAGCAACGGCACCACCAGCAGCCTGCCCATCATCACCTTCCGCTGGAAGCACACGCTGAAGCTGAACTGGGCCGCCGGCAACTGGAACACCCAGCTGACCCAGAACTACAACTCCAAGTACACCGACCAGAACCTGGTGGCGCAGCAGTACTGGCGCAACATCAACTCGTACAAGGTATGGAACTGGACCACGACCTACAACGGCTTCAAGAACATCCAGGTCACGGCCGGCGTCACCAACCTGTTCAACGTGAATCCGCCAGTGACCAACAGCAGCCTGTATAACTTCGGATATCTGAGCAGCGCCGCCAGCCCGATCGGCCGCGCCTACAACGTCCGCGCCACCTACACCTTCTGATGAGAGCACAGATGCGTAAAGACGAACAGCAAGGCAGTGGCCTCGGCCGCCGCCGCTTCCTGCAAGCCTTGTCGGCGGCCGGCCTGACCGGCGCCGCCGGCCCTGCCGCGCTGGCGGCCGGCGCCAGGGCGGCCGATCCGTGGAAGGAGGCGCAAGCCATCATCGACCGCTTCAAGAAGCCGTTGAAGTTCCGCGACGAGGACTTCGTGGTGACCGCCTTCGGCGCCGCCACCTGCGAAGTCAAGCCGGTGACGGCGTGGACCTCGTTCACCGAATCGGCCACGCTGCAAACCCCGGTGGCAGGTTCGCACGACTGCTACCCGGCGATCGCCAAAGCCATCGCGGCCTGCCACAAGGCCGGCGGCGGCCGCGTGGTGATCCCGGCCGGGAACTGGCTGTGCGCAGGCCCGATTGTGCTGCTGTCGGACGTGAACGTGCATCTGAAGGCCGGCGCCCACGTCTACTTCAGCAACAACCCGGCCGACTACGCCAAGTACGGCGCCTACGACTGCGGCGCCAACGGCAAGCTGTCGATCACGCGCTGGGAAGGCAACGACCTGCTGAACTACTCGTCGATGGTGTACGCGCACGGCCAGGACAACATCGCCCTGACCGGCGAGGACTGGACCAGCATCCTTGACGGCCAGGCCGGCGTGGCCTTCGACGGCGACCCGGATTGCTGGTGGTCGTGGAAGGGCCGTGAGAAACCGAATTGGGCCGGCGACATCGCCGCCGGCGCGGGCAACTACGTCAAGCACACCAAGGGCAAGACCGAAGTGCACGTCAATCCGGCCAACCCGGTCTCGCTGCGCGAAGTCGCGCCGCACTTGAGCGAAGCGGAGGCGCAGTTCATCCAGGGCCCGAACGACAAGTGGCGCACCGACTCCTACTATCTGCGCTCGCTGGCGGAAGCCCGCGTGCCGGTGGAGAAGCGCATCTTCGGCATCGGCCACTACCTGCGGCCGCACATGGTGCAGTTCATCAGCTGCACCAACGTGCTGTTCGAGGGCTACCAGACCACCAACACGCCGTTCTGGCAGCACAATCCGGTCAACTGCCACAACATGCACGTGAAGAAGGTCTATGCCAACAGCATGGGGCCGAACAGCGACGGCTTCGATCCCGAATCGTGCACCAGGGTGCTGATCGAAGACTGCCACTTCAACACCGGCGACGACTGCATCGCCATCGACTCGGGCAAGGGTCCGGACATCCAGTTCGGCCCCGCCAAGGACATCGTGATCCAGAACTGCAAAATGCAGAGCGGCCATGGTGCGCTTACGCTGGGCAGCATCATGTCCGGCGGGATCGAGAACATCTACGCGCAGAACCTGGTGTTCGAGAACAGCAACTGGAAAACCGATCCGCTGAACATCGCCATCCGCCTCAAAACCAATATGAGCCGCGGCGGCTACCTGCGCAATATGCATGTGCGTAATGTGCAGATCCCGAACGGCATCCGCACCACGCCGGCGTTCTATTCCACGCTGCCAGGTTCGCTGATCCCGACCAAATCGGTGGCCACGTCGGCGGGCGGCATCATCACCATCGACTGCGGCTACGATCCGGTCAACGACAACGTGCGTATCCGTCCGCCGAGCGTCAGCCATGTGCGGATCTCGAACGTCACTTGCGCCAACGTCGAGACCAAGGCCGGCAGCCATTCCTGCTACCAGGCCATCGTGATCCTGGGGCCGGTGGCGTCGGACTACAATGGTCCGGGCAAGCCGGTGGTGCTGCCGGTGTCCGACATCGAAGTCAGCGACTGCGACCTGGGCACGCCGGTCAATGCCGAGAAGCCCATGTACCTGTACAACGTCAAGGGACTGAAACTGAAGAACGTCAAAATCGGCGGCAAGGCCGTCAATCAAAGCTTCTCCGCCTGAGTCCAGGCGCCGAGCCGCGATGCGGCCGGCGCCTTTTTTTTGCCCCGGATATCCAATGAACTTCAAGAGCCTCACCATCGCCGCCGCCCTGATGCTGGCCGGCGCCAGCCACGCCGCCGAAGTGACGGCCAAGCCTATCCGCGTGATCCTGGTCGGCGATTCGACGATGGCCAACAGCAGCGGCTACGGCGACGCCTTCTGCGCGCGCATCAACCGCGCCAACACCTGCCTCAATCTGGCCAAGGGTGGCCGCAGTTCCTCCAGCTTCCGCGCCGAAGGACGCTGGGACGAAGTGGAAGGCCTGCTGCGCGGCTCCACCGCCTATCGCGCCACCTATGTGCTGATCCAGTTCGGCCACAACGACCAGCCGGGCAAACCTGGCCGCTCGACCGACCTGAAAACCGAATTCCCCGTCAACATGACGCGCTACGTGCAGGAGGTCAAGGCGCTGGGCGGCATCCCGGTACTGGTCACGCCGCTGACGCGCCGCAGCTTCACCAACAAGGTCCTGGAAAACAACCTGCTGCCATGGGCCGATGCCATACGCGCCACTGCCGCCGCGCAGCACGTCGCGCTGCTGGACCTGAACGCCGACAGCTACGCCGCCGTGCAGGCCATGGGCGAGGACGAAGCCGACACGCTCGCCGTGGCGCCGCGTCCGGAAAAAATCACCGAGACCGCGCTGGCGGCCGGCAAAGTGGAAGTCGCCGGCGCAGCCAAATCCGCGTTCGACCGCACGCACGTCGGCGCCAAGGGCGCGGCCTACTTCTCGCGCATGGTGATGGAAGAGATGAAGCGCGCATTGCCGGAAACGGCCGGCCAGTTCAAGCCAGAGAGCGAGCAATGACGAATCGCTTGTCCAAGGCGGGCATCGCCTTCCTGCTGGCCGCTTCCGGCGCCGGCGCTGTCCACGCGCAGGACACGCGCAAGGTCGTGGAACCGGTCGCACCAACAGTCTGCGCCACCCTGATGGCAGCCGACGAAGCCCCCGGCAAGGACGATACCGCGCGCATCCAGAACGCCATCGACAAATGCGCCGCCGGTAAGGCGGTGCAGCTGTCCTCTCCGAACGGGAAGCACGGTTTCGTCGCCGGCCCGCTCGTTCTGCGCAATGGCGCCAGCCTGCTGATCGATGCTGCGGCCACGCTCTACGCCAGCACCAATCCGAAACTGTTCGACCGCGGCGCAGGCACTTGCGGCACGGTGGACAAGCAGGGCAAAGGCTGCAAGCCCTTCATCTCCGCCGACAAAACCAGGGGCAGCGGCATCTTCGGCGAAGGCGCAATTGATGGTCAGGGCGGCCACGTGGTCGATGGCGCCAGCGAATCGTGGTGGCAGCTTGCCCGCCGCGCCCAGAAGGAAGAGGCGCGCCAGAACGTGCCGCGCCTGATCGAAGTCACCGGCTCGCAGGACTTCACGCTGCACAAGATCACGTTGCGCAATTCGCCCAACTTCCACGTCACGCTGAACAATGTGGACGGCTTCACCGCGTGGGACATGCGCATCGATACGCCGGCCACCGCGCGCAACACCGACGGCATCGATCCCATCTCGTCCCGCAACATCACCATCGCCTACAGCCATATCCGCACCGGCGACGACAATGTCGCCATCAAGGCCGGCAGCGGTGGGCCGACGGAAAACATCTCCATCCTGCACAACCTTTTCTACAGCGGCCATGGCATGTCCATCGGCAGCGAGACCAACGGCGGCGTGCGCCGCGTGCTGGTGGAGGACCTGAGCATGGATGGCACCACCTCCGGCCTGCGCATCAAGAGCGACGTCTCGCGCGGCGGGGTGGTGGACCAGGTCAGCTACCGGAACGTCTGCCTGCGCGACGTCAAGGCGCCGATCGACATCAGCACCCACTACAACCCGGGCGCCGAAGGCACACAGATCCCGGTCTACACCAACATCGCCTTCGACGGCGTGCATAGCGTAACGCCGGGGCGCGTGATCATGCAGGGCTACGATGCGCAGCATCCGCTGCAGGCCACGCTGCGCGATGTGGGCATCGCCGGCAAAGCCGACCGGCGGATCGAATTCGCGGCGCTCACCGGCGACATCGCCGCCGCACCGGCAGCCGCCTGCACCGGCCGATTTACCGCCTTCCCCGCCGCCGCAACGACCACCACCCGACCGCAACTCAGCATCGAACAATCCAGGCAGTATGCGTATAGCGAAGTGCTGAAATACGTCGGCGCCGCCGGCAAGGAATCCATCGACCCGTGGGATCCGCTGGCGGACCCGCTGGCAAAGGACGCGGCCTTCAATCCCGACTATATCGTCGACAAGGCCGCCAAGGCCGATGGCGTCAAACTGTTCCACACCGTGCAGGAAGCCGTCAGCCGCGCGGTCGCCGACAGCAAGAACCATCCCGCCAAACGGCTTTACATGCTGCTTAAGCCTGGGACCTATCAGGAACTGGTCTACATTCCCGCCTCCGCCGCGCCGATCACCATGTACGGAGAAGGCAAGGACGCAAGCGCCACCAAGATCACCGCCAAACTGGACGCCTCCAACACCGGCGCCGACTACGTCCGCCAATACGACGCACAATTTGCCAAGGCCGCGCCGGCCGTGCAGGCAATGTACGCGACCATCAAGGACCGCGCACAGATCGGCACCTTCGGCACCGCCACCGTCTGGGTTCAGGACAACGGCTTCCAGGCCCGCAACCTGACGTTCGAAAACGGCTACAACAAAGACACCGGCAACGCCCGCGCCGAGGCGCTCCCCAACATCAACAACATCCACCACCAGGCGCTGGCGCTGCAGGTGGACGGCGCCGACAAGGCGCAATTCGAGAACATCCGCCTGATCGGCTTCCAGGACACGCTGTACCTGAAGTCCCCGCAGATCGCGACGACATCGCGCAGCTTCTTCAACAAGTCCTACATCGAAGGCGACGTCGATTTCATCTTCGGCGACAGCACCGCCTACTTCCACCAGACCGAAATCAGATCGCTGGGCGACCGTGGCCTGTCCTACGCCGCCGCGCCGGACACCCACGTCAAAACCCGCTACGGCTTCGTCTTCGACAACTGCCGCTTCACGCGCGACGGCTCGCCCAATGCGCGCCCCGGCGCGTTCCACCTGCTGCGCCAATGGTTCCACAACTCGCGCTGCACGCCCTACGACAAAGTTCCCGTCGACGGCTACGCCTGCACCTTCGGCCCAACCAACGGCTACCAGGCACCGAAAGGCACCATCGCCAGGAACTCGCTGGAAGCCGTCGGCAAAATGGTGGTCATGAACTCACGCATCGGCGCGCACATCAACCGCACTTCGCCCTGGTCGGACTGGAACAAGAAAGGAACGCTGGCCTACCGCCCGGTCCAATTCAACTCCGACGACCATTGGAACAACCTGGTCAACGCCGGCATCGATCCCGTCACGGATCTCGGCTACACCGCAAAGCCAACGCCGGCGGAAGTCTTCCTCGGTGAGTTCAACAATTCGGATGAATAGGAATCACCGCATGACTATCAACACCCAGCGCCGCAAGCTGATGAAAGCCCTGCCCGCAGCCGCCGGCCTGTCGCTCGGCGTGCCGGCACGCTCCGCCACCGCGCCCGATCCGTGGCTGCAGGCGCAAGCCATCATCGACCACGTCTCCCAACCACTCACCTTCCGCAAGCAGGACTACACCGTCACCGCCTACGGCGCGCGCACCTGCAAGATGACCAAGGTCAAAGCCTGGATCTCGTTCGAGGAGCAGGACACCGTCGACACCCCGGCCGCCCGATCGCACGATTGCTATGCCGCCTTCAAGGCCGCCATCGCCGCCTGCCATAACGCGGGCGGCGGCCGTGTGCTGGTCCCCGCAGGGAACTGGTACTGCGCCGGCCCGATCGTGCTGCG
Organism: Duganella sp. GW821-FHT01E12; assembly: GCF_059422325.1. Lineage (NCBI taxonomy): Bacteria > Pseudomonadati > Pseudomonadota > Betaproteobacteria > Burkholderiales > Oxalobacteraceae > Duganella > Duganella sp. GW821-FHT01E12. Next base: position 340,798 of record NZ_JBWKWR010000005.1, read on the forward strand.
CTCGAACGTCAACCTGCACCTGAGCGCCGGCGCGCATATCTACTTCAGCAACAACCCCGCGGACTACGCCAAGTACGGCGACATCGATTGCGGAAAACAAGGCAAGCTGTCGATCTCGCGCTGGCAGAGCAACGACTGCCTGAACTTCTCGTCGATGATCTACGCCTACGGCCAGGACAACATCGCCCTGACCGGCGACGACTGGACCAGCACCCTGAACGGCCAGGGCGGCGTGCCGTTCAACGAGCAAGGCGACTGCTGGTGGACCTGGAAGGGCAAGCTCAAAACGCTGAACGCGGTGGCGCAAGGCTCGACGCCCAATTTCACCAAAGGGAAAATGTCGGAGAACACCGAGAACCCGATGAACGCCGAATCGCTGTCCGCCATCGCGCCGCAGCTCACCGAAGCGGAACGCCTGCTGATACAAGGCGAAGGCGCCCGCTGGCGCGCGGACGCGCAGTACCTGCCGGCGCTGTCGGAGGCCGGCGTGGCGCTGTCGCGCCGCGTGTTCGGCCTGGGGCACTATCTGCGGCCGCCGATGATACAGCTGATCGGCTGCACCAACGTGCTGCTGCAGGGCTACCACGTCACGCATACGCCGTTCTGGCAACACCACCCTGTCCACTGCCGCAACATCGTCATCCGCAAAGTGCACTGCGAAAGCCTGGGGCCCAACAGCGACGGCTTCGATCCGGAGGCCTGCGACCATGTGCTGATCGACGGCTGCATCTTCGACACCGGCGACGACTGCATCGCCATCAAGGCCGGCAAGGATCTCGATACGCAGTATGGGCCGTCGCAGAACATCGTGATCCAGAACTGCACCATGCAGAGCGGCCACGGCGCCGTCACGCTGGGCAGCGAGATGGCGGGCGGCATCCAGAACGTGTTCGCGCAAAGGCTGGTTTTCCAGAACATCAACTGGGCCACCAATCCGCTCAACACGGCGATTCGTCTAAAGACCAACCTCAATCGCGGCGGCTACCTGCGCAACTTCTACGTGCGCGATATCTCGATACCGAACGGCGTGCAAACCAGTCCTTCGTTCTACGCATCGCTGCCAGGATCGCCGATACAATCGAAGACCGTCGCCACGGCGGCCGGCGCCATCGTCACCTTCGATTGCGACTACACGCCGATCAGCGACAACGTCCGCACACGGCCGCCGGTGGTCAGCAACGTCCACATCTCCAACGTCAGGGTCGGCGACGTGAAGACCAAGGACGGCAAGGTGGTCTCGTGCTACCAGGCCATCGTGATACTCGGCCCGGTGGCCTCGGACTACAACGGCCCGCTGCCGGTGCCCACCGTCGTCCCCGTCACCGCCGTCACCATCTCCGACTGCGACTTCGGCACGCCGGCCAACATGGAGCAGCCCTGGTACCTCTACAACGTGCAGGGCTTGAAGCTGAACAATGTCACCATCGGCGGCAAGGTCCACAACACCACGCTGTCCGCCTGAACTGCAACCGATATGCAGCGCCCCCGCCGGCACCGCCCGGTGCGGGGCGGCATCGCTATTTTTTTCGCGCGCGCGCCGCGCATACGCCCAATCCCCCGCCGCGTCAATCAAATCCCCAACCGTGTCATTACCAAATCGTAATCATTTATTTATTGACCACATAAATGGCAAAAAAATAGAATAAATTCATTGCAATAAATGCATCTAAATAATTCGGCGCGGTAACTCTTTACCTGAGGGGAATGGCTATGTCGCAAGCAGAAAAAACCGAAATCGAAGTGCTCCGCAATAAGATCAACGACCACTGCATCTTCCGCGTTCCACACAAGTCGAAGGAGCTGCCGGCCATGAACGGCGGCGGCTTCTACACCTGGCAGTTCTATCTGCGCGCCGCCCTGCTCGACGCCCGCAGCCTGGCCACCATCAGCCGCGACTTCTGGAACCGCTACGAAGCCGTCTACGCCAACCAGCCGTTCCAGATCGCCGGCGTGGAATCGGCGGCGGTGCCCATCATCACGGCGCTGGTCTGCTCGGGCGCGGAGCGCGGCATCACGCTCAACGCCTTCACCATCCGCAAGGACCGCAAGGAATACGGCCGCCGGAACCTGATCGAGGGCGCGCCAAACGAGCTGCCGGTGCTGTTCGTCGACGACCTCACCTCGCCGCAGCACAACGCCTTCTGGCACGGCGTGTACGCGATCGGCATGCACGGCCTGGTGCTGGCGGAAGACGCCTACGTCCTGGTGCGCAAGCAGGAGCGCGAGGTGTCCGCATTTATCGAAACCTCCATCGGCACGGTCCAGGTGCAAAGCCTGTTCACACTCGACGACTTCGAGCTTGAGCAATCCGCCTACGACTCCGCGCGGCGCGCCGCCACCATCGCCCCGGCGCTGGCCGCCTGACCATCACCGTCCCGACAAGGAAACGGCCATGCCCGATGATCGCCAACCGACCGTGGCGCAGGCGTCCCTGCTGCGTCCCGAGGCGCTGGCCGAAGCGCGCTCGCGCCTGGGCGCACCGGTCAAGCTGTTGGGCGTCTCCGGTTGGGCGCTGACGCTGTTCTTCCTGGTCCTGCTGGTCGCCGCCACGGTCTTCGCCTGCACCACGCAGTACGCGCACAAGGAAAACGTGTACGGCCAGGTCACGCCGATGGAAGGCAGCCTGCGCGTCATCGCCGGCCGCAGCGGCATCGCCCAGCAGGTGCTGGTGCATGAAGGCCAACAGGTAGTGGCCGGCCAGGAGCTGATCGGCATCTCGTCGGCGCCCCGGCTGCAGGTCGGCGGCACCTTGAGCGAGAACCTGCGCCACACCCAGGACAGCCAGTTGCGCGCGCAGCGCCAGCAGGCGCTGGCCCACCTCGATCAGCTGCAGCGCCAGCTCGATGAAGTGGAGGAGCGCCGCCGCAGCATCGCGGTCGACATCGTCAAGCTGCAGGAGGCGCGGCGTTTGCAGGAGTCGCGCATCCAGATCCAGGAGCAGGCGGTGAGCGCCGCGCACACGCTGTCCGCGCAAGGCATGCTGTCGCCGCTGGCGATGCGCAGCCGCGACGACGACCTGATCGCCGCCCGCCAGACGCTGGCCGCGCTGGAGCGCGAGGCGGAGCAGCAGAAAAGCCTGTTGGTGCAGCTGGCGGCGCAGGCCGCGCGGCTGAACGCCGAGTCGCGCATGGCGCGTTCGGAAACCGAGAACACCGAGGCGCAGACGGCCGAGCGGCAGATGATGTCCGAAGCCACCTATGCCGACCACCTGACCGCGCCCACCGACGGCATCGTGACGGCTCTGCAGGCCCGCGCCGGCGCCCCGGTCACCGCCAACGAGACGCTGGCGATCATCATCCCGAAGGGGCACGATCCGCGCCAGGCGCCGCTGGAGGTGGAGCTGTGGGCGCCGTCGCGCGCGATCGGCATGCTCAAGCCCGGAGCGCGCGTGCACCTGATGTACGACGCCTTCCCCTACCAGACCTTCGGCATCTCGCACGGCATGGTGCGCGACATCGCCAGCGCGCCGCTGATGCCCAACGAATTGCCGGTGCCGATAGACACCAAGGAGCAGGTGTTCCGCATCCGCGTGGCGCTCGACCGCACGGCGCTCAACGCCTATGGCCGCGATTGGCCGCTCACGCCCGGCATGCGCCTCAGCGCGGACCTGATCCTGGAGGAACGCACGCTGCTCGAATGGCTGCTCGATCCGCTGCGCGCCAACAAGCAGCGCGGCGGTTGACGCCCCCCTATCTGGTAACGGACGAATCGCTCGTCCGCTGTTGGATCCCTGTCCCTTGAGCGCTCACTGGACGGGAGTGCATCACGATTTTTTTATTAACCCAATCGGAGTAAACATGCGAGTTTTGAACGACGAGGAAATGACCGCCATCGCTGGCGGCCAAGCGCACTCGGTTGCGGCCCATACTGGCGCGCCGGTCAAGGTGAAATCGAAAACCAAGGCCCACCCTGGCCTGCATGCGCTGGAAGAGGAAGAGCCGGGCGACGGCGGCGGCGGCGGTGACGGTGGCGGCGGCGATGGCGGTGGCGGCGATGGCGGTGGCGATGGCGGCGGCGATGGTGGCGGCGACGGCGGCAGCGATAGCGGCGGTGAGCACGACAGCGGCGATACCGGCTCCGAAGGCGGCGACGATCCGGTCGATCCGAACGCCAGCGGCGAAACCGATGGCTCGTCCACCGACGGCAATACCGCGGCGGCGCAGAACGGCATCGACGTCAAGCCAGGTGCCGACATCACCAATCTGAACTCCAAGATCACCGACAAATTCGGCGACATCAAAGACGCATTTGCCAACCACACCGACAACAAGCCGGTGATCACGTCCGGCAATGACTCGACCCACATGGAAGGCTCGCTGCACTACACCGACAATGCGATCGATATGCGCGCCAACAATATCTCGGCTGCGCAGGCAAACGCCATCGTCGCCGATTTGAAGTCGTCGCTGGGCAGCAGCTACTTCGTGCAGTATGAAACGTTCGCCAACGCGTCGAACAATCATATTCACATCCAGTACAACGGCCACTAAGCTGTGAGGGTAACGGCGGCGTAGTTCGCCATTCAATCAGCGCGAGCGCCGGCTGCCGCCGTGCGGCGCTCGCCACAACGTATCGAGGTAGCACATGTTTAAATTGTCGCAACACCTGAAACGCGCCGGCCTGGCGGCGAGCCTGCTGCTGGCCCTGTCGTCCGCCGGCCATGCCTACGCCAACGAGGCGATCGCCAAGCAGCTTCCCCAGGGCTGGACGCCGCTCGCGGCGGACGCCGGCCTGACGCTGTCCGGCAAATTCCAACAGCCGGGCAACACCGACACCGCGATCGTGGTGCAGAACGGCCAGGGCGGCGCCTACGGCCTGGCCGTGGTGCCGGGTACGGGGGCCGGCGGCGGCGCCAGCATCGTCAAGACCTTCAAGGACATCAAGGCCAATCCGCCGCGCCTGTCGTTGGTCCAGCCGGGCAGCTACCAGCCCGTGTGCCACGGCGGCGAAAGCTGCGCGCCGCTCAGCATCGCGCATGAATCGATCGGCTTGTGCTTCGGCGAAGCGAGCTGCGAGATCATCTACTACGCCAACGGCGCTTACCACGAGGTCTACATAACGGATTAAACCCGCCCGCGGCCTGGGCGCCGCGGTGTCCCGTTTCAACCAGCACAGGAAGCGACGCATGTATCAGGCATTTCAATCCGAATCCACCGAATGCGGACTGGCGTGCATCGCCATCGCGCTCGACATCTACGGCGCGCCGGTGGACCTGGCGGAACTGCGCCGCAAGCACCATGTGTCCTCGCGCGGCCTGACGCTCAAAGAAGTGGTCGACATCGCCGCCGCCAATGGCCTGGTCGGACGCGCCGTGCGCTGCGACCTGGACGAGCTGCGCGAACTGCGCTGCCCGGCCATTCTGCATTGGGGCCTGCATCACTACGTGGTGCTGGAGCGGGTCAAGGGCAAGACGGTGCGCATCAGCGATCCCGCCAGTGGCCGCAGCGACCTTGGCATGGACGAGGTGTCGCGCTTCTTCACCGGCGTGGCGCTGGAGCTGGCGCCGGCGCCAGGCTTCAGGCGCCGGCGGCAAAAGAGTCCACTCAGCCTGTGGTCCTGGTTCCGCCTGGAGCCGGCCATGTACGGCAGCCTGCTGCAGATCCTGCTGCTGTCGCTGCTGCTGCAGGTGTACGTGGTGGCCAGCCCGTTCTACATGCAGCTGGCGATCGACCAGGCCGCGCTCAAGGGCGACCACGGCCTGCTGATGTCGCTGGCGCTGGGCTTTGGCTTGTTCGGATTGTTCAACGTCTGCGCCGAGGGCTTGCGCGGCGTGGTTACGCTGCGGCTGTCCGCGCTGCTCAACTGGGACATGACGCTGCGCCTGTTCCGCCACATGGTGCGCCTGCCGCTGCCCTGGTTCCAGCGCCGCAAGCTGGCCGACGTGCTGTCGCGCTTCGACGCGATCACGCCGGTGCGCGAACTGATCTCCGGCACGCTGGTGGCCACCGCCGTCGACGGCCTGCTGGCCGTGGTCACGCTGGTGATGATGTACGTGCTGGCGCCACGCCTGGCCAACGTGGTGCTGGCCGCGGTGGTGCTGTACATGGCGCTGCGCATGGCGATGCTGCCGATCTCCATCCGGCTGGGCATGGAGGCGCTGGGCGCGCGCATCGCCGAAAGCGGCAAGCGCATCGAAACCGTGCGCGCCATCCAGACGCTGAAGGTGATGGGCGCCGAGAACACGCGCGAAGGCGACTGGGCCAACAAGTTCGCCGCCACCATCAAGCGCGAACAGTCGGTCAATGTCGCCAACCTGTCGTTCACGTCCATCCATGGCCTGCTCGACGCCAGCGTCAATGTGATCCTGGTCTACATGGGCGCGCGCGCCGTCATGGATTCCAGCATGACGGTCGGGCTGTTGTATGCCTTCATGGCCTATCACACCCAGTTCTCCAACCGCGCCAGCGCCCTGTTCGACCAGATCATCCACTGGCGCCTGACCGATATGTATTCCTACCGGCTGGCCGATATCGTGCTCACGCCGAAGGAAGACCGCATCGACGAAATCAGCGTGGCGCAGCCGCATATCCAGGGCGCGCTGGAATTCAACGGCATGAGCTTCGCCTACGCGCCGCAGGAGCCGCCGATACTGCGCGATGTATCGTTCGCCATCGAGCCGGGCGAGTTCGTCGCCATCGTCGGGCCTTCGGGCGCGGGCAAGTCCACGCTGCTCAAGGTGCTGTGCGGGCTGTATCCCGCCAGCGCCGGCCAGGTGCTGCTCGACGGCCGCTCGCTCGAATCGTGGGGGCCCAAGGCCACGCGGCGCGCGCTCGGCGTCGTCATGCAGGACGACGAGCTGCTGGCCGGGACCATCGCCGAAAACGTCGCCTTCTTCGACGAGCAGATCGACATCCACCGGGTCTGGACCTGTCTGGAGCAGGCGGCGATCGCGCAGGACATCCTGAAGATGCCGATGCGGGTCGAGACCTTCATCGGCGAGATGGGCGCCACGCTGTCGGGAGGCCAGAAGCAGCGCATCCTGCTGGCGCGGGCGCTGTACCGCGAGCCGCGCGTCCTGGTGCTGGACGAGGCGACCTCGCACCTGGACATGCGGCGCGAGTCCGAGATCAACGCCGCGCTGAAGGCGCTGACGATCACGCGGGTGATCGTGGCGCATCGCAGCGAGACCATTGCGGCGGCCGACCGCATCATCACCATCGACCGTGGCACGGTGGTGTGCGACCAACGCAATCCGGCCCGGCGGCTGGTGGAGCTGACCGACGGCGAGGCGCCGCCGCCCGCCTGAACGGCGCCGTGGTATCGGCGCAACCGGCCAATTGCGGCGGGGCGTGATTCGCCTATACTGGTGCGAGTTCAACGTCCTTGCGGGGTCCGTCATGCGTCCAGTGTTCATGCTGCTGTTGCTGTCTTCCGCCGCCACGCAGGCGGCTCCCGTTGAAGCGCTCAAGCCGATGGGCTTCCTCGCTGGGCATTGCTGGAAAGGCGATTTCCCGGAGGGGAAGCAGAGCGACGAGCATTGCTTCCAGTGGCAATATGAAGGCAATGTGCTGCGCGACGTGCATACGGTGCGCACGCCGGGCAAGCCGGATTATGTCGGCGAGACGATTTACTACTACGATTCGGCGGCCAGACAGGTGGCCTTCCTGTACGTGGAGAACGGCGGCGGCTACAGCCGCGGCACGATGACGCCCTCCGCCACCGGCCTGGAATTCCCCGCCACGCAATACGTCGCCGACGGACAGTCCCTCACCTACCGCGTCCGCTGGACGCCCTCCGGGCCGGACGCCTATGAAGCCTTCAGCGAAATGTACCTCAAGGATAAATGGGTGACGCAGTTCAAGCTGGTGCTGAAGAAGCAGTAACTTGTAGCGTTCACTTCTTGGAGCCGTTAGGAAAATAAAACGAGATGACCAACGTTACGATTGGCAGCGAGCCGATCTTTACCAATTCGGAGAGCTGTGCCAACGCTCTGTTCTCCGGGTAGCAAGCATATCCGGCAATGATTCCCGAGGAAATGATCGCGATTCCCAGCAATACCTGCTTGGCGAATTTCAGACGATCGCTGGCAGAGACTTCGACACTAGGGTGATCGCGAAACACACTACCAGGGATGTCGATGTCGTGCTGTTCTGGCGTGGACATCAGATCCCCGTCACGATGCCTACTGCTTGCAACGTATTGTCCGGCAAGCGACGAACCAAACCAAGCGACGAGCCATCACCCTTCTGTTTCTCATCATAAGCAACCTTTAGCAAAGCAAATGCCCGTAGCATCGCTTCGCCTTTACTGATCCCTCTGGCACAAGCAATCATGGTCAAGGTGTCGTCGATTTCCGGGGACATTTCCACAGTCATGCTTCTCATGATGCACCTCCGTCGCAGCACATTTGATGAAAATTATACTGCGCCTTTTTTAGCCGGTTTGTTTGAGAAAAACCAAACGGACGGACTAGGGTGTGACGTGGAAATAGTCGATGTCGACGTGGCCGCCGCTGGTGGCGAACAGGCCCATTTGCGCGCCTACCCAACGGCCCATGCGGGCCGTGAAAGGCTTGCCGATGATGGTGTAGTTCCGCTCATCGCGGCTGTACGAGAAGGTCGTTACGCCGCCCGGCCGCACCTGCATGCGCAGCCATATCTGCGGACCCGCCAGCTCGGCGCTGGCCTCCTCCTGCTCGCCGCACGCGGTCTCGGTCTTGTAGCAGCTGACCAGCGCCAGCCTGGTCTTGCCACCTTCGCGGCGCGCGCCCAGCCAGGCGTAATCGGCACCGTACATGATCAGACCCGCCTTGCCGCCGTCACTCAATGCGCCCACGTCCATCCGCGTCGTGGCGGCAAAGGATTCGGCCGGCAGCTTTTGTAGCAGCAGCGACGGCGTATCCCACAGACTGCGCCCACCCGGCTCCGGCTGGCCGTACAGACGCAGATATCCAGCGCGTGCCGACAGCGAATACCACTCCGGCTTCCAGTTCGCATTCCACTGCCATTGCAGGCCTAGCGACGCGCCGTCGAATTCATCGCTGGTGGCGGGCGCCGTGGCGGCATGGCCCGCGACCGGCTTGCGATACCGCGGGACCGGTTGACCGGTGCCGCTGCCAGCGACGTCCTCGCCGATCACCGGCCAGCCATCGCGCCAGCGCATCGGCTGCAGATGCACCACGCGGCCGTAGGCGCGCTTGTCCTGGAAGTGGATGAACCAATCGTCGCCCGCCGGCGTGCGCACCCATGCGCCTTGATGCGGGCCGTTGACCGGCGTGCGTCCTTGCGCCATCACGATCCTGTCCTCATACGGGCCGTCGATGCTGCGCGCGCGGAACACAGACTGCCAGCCGAATTCCACGCCGCCCGCCGGCGCGAACACGTAGTAGTAGCCATCGTGCTTGTACAGCTTCGGCCCTTCCAGCGTGGTGTAGTTGGGCAGGCGGTTGCCGTCGATGACGGTCTTGCCCGCGTCGTCCAGCATGCGGCTGGCGTCGGGCGCCATGCGGCGCAACGTCAGCTGGTTGGCGATGCCGGCGCGGCTCTTGGCCCACGCATGCAGCAGATAGGCCTGGCCATCGTCGTCCCACAGCGGGGTGGGATCGATGATGCCTTTGCCCGCCAGCAGAAGGCGTGGCGCGGTCCACGGGCCGGCGAATTCGGTCGCCGTCGTCACGTAGACGCCGAAGTCGGGATCGGGGTAGAAGATCCAGAATTTTCCGTCATGGTAGCGCAGGCACGGCGCCCACACGCCCTTGCCGTGCTGCGGCGACGCGAAGACTTCCGACGGCACCTGCTGCGCCAAGGCGTGGCCGATCAACGTCCAGTTCACCATGTCCGGCGATTGCAGCAGCGGCAGGCCGGGCGCGTTGTTGAAGCTGGAGGAAATCAGGTAGTACATGTCGCCGACGCGTATCGCGTCGGGATCGGAATAGTCGGCGTGCAGCACCGGGTTTTGATATTGGCCGTCGCCCATATCGGGCATCCACGCCTGCCGCGCAACCGGGGCGGTGCCGCAGGCGGCCAGCAAGGCCGCAAACAACAAGGGCAGTAGCCTGTTCAGCGCCTGCCCTGTCATTACAGTCCGAACGGCGTTTCCGCCACGCCCTGCACGCCAGGCCGCAGCAGCACGACCGCACCGCCCCACTCCGCGTCCTCCGGTTTGCCGGAGACGATGGAGGTGACCATCAGCGTATCGAGATCCTTGCCGCCGAACGCGCACATGGCCGGCTTGAGCATCGGCACGTCGATGCGGCGATCCAGCTTGCCCTCCGGCGTGAAGCGCAGCACATAGCCGCCGTCGTTCCCGCAGATCCAGTAGCAACCGTCGCTGTCAATGGCGGCGCCGTCGGGACGACCCGCGTACGCCGCGAGGTCCGCAAACACGCGGCGGCCGGTAGGCACGCCGTCGTCGATGTCGTAATCGAAGGCCCACACCATGCGCCGCGACGGGTGCGAATCCGACAGGTACATGGTGCGCCCATCCGGCGAGAACGCCAGGCCGTTCTGCGTGATCAGCTCCGACACCATCGGCGCCGAAATGCCGCGCGCGGCGTCGTAGCGATACAGCTCGCCGACCGCGCGCGCGGCCGACATGTCCATGAACATGGTGCCGCTCCAGAAGCGCCCCTGACGGTCGCAGCGGCCATCGTTGAAGCGCATGCCTGCTCCCAGGCCGGCGGCGGGCTTGGCCAGCTTGGTCTGTGCGGCGGCTTCCGCCTCGCCCAGTTCAAGGCTGAAGATGCCCGTCTCCATACCGGCGATCAGGCCACCGCCCGCCTTGGCCGCCACGCAGGCGGCCATTTCGGTGGTGCTCCAGAAGCGCGCCGCGCCGCTGGCGCCATCAAGGCGCCAGATGCGTTTGGCGGGGATATCGACCCAGTACCAGGCCGATTCCGCCCTGCTCCACGTTGGGCTTTCGCCCACCGTGCAGCGGATGTCGCTTACCCGTTCCATGCCAGGTCGCCGTTGACCACGCGCGGAATGTTTTGCGGGTTGGCGTCGGCCAGCGCTTCAGGCAGCAGGTAGGACGGCACGTCCTGGTAGCACACAGGGCGCAGGAAGCGGTCGATGGCCGATGCGCCGACCGAGGTGGTGCGACTGTCCGAGGTCGATGGGAACGGGCCGCCGTGCACCATTGCGTGCGACACTTCCACGCCGGTGCCGAAGCCGTTGAACAGGATGCGGCCCACTTTGCGTTCCAGCACAGGCATCAGGCGCGCGGCCAGTTCGCGGTCGTCGGCGGTGGCGTGGACGGCCGCGGTCAGCTGGCCTTCCACGTGTTCGGCCACGGCCAGCATCTGCGCTTCGTCGTCGCAGACGACCAGCAGCGAGGTCGGTCCAAAGATCTCGCCTTCCAGCGCGGTGTTGGTCAGGAAGGACTTCGCGTCCACCTGGTACAGGAAGGCTTGCGCCGCGCATGGCGCGTCGGTGCCCTGGCCGGCGGCTACCTGCTGCACGCCGTCGACGGCGGCCAGGCCGCTGACGCCGGAAACGTAGGCCTTGTGGATGCCCGGGGTCAGCATGGTGGTCGCGCTTTTCGCGCCCAGGGTACCGGCGGTGGCGGCGACGAAGGCCTGCAGCTTGTCGCTCTTCAGGCCAACCAGCAGGCCAGGGTTGGTGCAGAACTGGCCCGAACCCAGCGTCAGCGAATCGGCGAAGGCTTGCGGCAGCTTGGCGTTATCCAGTGCGCCCGGCAGCAGGAACACCGGATTGATCGAGCTCATTTCGGCGTAGACCGGGATCGGTTCCTTGCGCGCGGCGGCGGTGCGCATCAGCGCCAGGCCGCCGGAACGCGAACCGGTGAAGCCCACCGCCTTGATGGCCGGATGGCTGACCAGGTTCTGGCCGATGGTCTGGCCGGAGCCGATCAGCATCGAGAACACGCCTTCCGGCATGCCGCATTCCTCGGCGGCTTTGGCGACTGCCTTGCCGACCAGTTCAGAGGTGCCCAGGTGGGCCGAGTGGGCCTTGACCACGACCGGGCAGCCGGCCGCCAGTGCCGACGCGGTGTCGCCGCCGGCCACCGAGAACGCCAGCGGGAAGTTCGAGGCGCCGAACACGGCGACCGGGCCCAGGCCGATCTTGCGCAGGCGCAGATCGCTGCGCGGTGGCGTGCGTTCCGGCAGCGCGCTGTCCAGCGTGGCCGATTGGAAGCGGCCGTCGCGCACCACTTTCGCGAACAGGCGCAGTTGGTTGCAGGTGCGTCCGCGCTCGCCTTCCAGGCGCGCTTGCGGCAGGCCGCTTTCCTGCATCGCGCGTTCGATCAGCGCCGGGCCGATGTCCATGATGCGGTCGGCGATGGTTTCGAGGAATCGTGCGCGCGCTTCCAGGCCGGTGGCGCGGTAGACGTCGAACGCCTGGTCGGCCAGTTCGCAGGCGCGCTGCAGGTCGGCGGCGCTTGCCAGGCCGAAGGCCGGTTCGATTTCCGCGTTACGCGACGGATCGATCGCCTTCATCGTGCCTTCTTTACCCATGACCGCGCTGCGGCCGATAACCATTTCGCCAGCAATTTGCATAATGACTCCTCAAAGTGTGAAAAGCGCGGACGAGCCGCGCTTGTTTTATATGTGTCGCCGCCGCAGGGATTACTGAGCGCCCTGTTTGCGGATCAGTTTATCCAGCATGTCGCATTCTTCCGCCGTCAGATCGGTCAGCGGTGCGCGCACCGGGCCTGCGTCGTGGCCCACCAGGCGTGCACCCGCTTTCACGATACTCACTGCGTAGCCGGCCTTGCGGTTGCGTATCTCCAGGTATGGCAGGAAGAACTCGTCCAGCATGCGGTTTTGTTCGGCGTGGTTGTCCGACGCGACGGCATGGTAAAAGTCCATCGCCAGTTTCGGCATGAAGTTGAATACCGCCGACGAGTATACCGGAGTACCCAAAGCCTTGTACGCGGCGGCGTAAACTTCGGCGGTCGGCAGGCCGCCCAGGTAGCTGAAGCGGTCGCCCAGCTTGCGCCAGATCGAGACCATCAGCTCGATGTCGCCGACGCCGTCCTTGAAGCCGATCAGGTTCGGGCAGCGGTCGGCCAGCTTGGCCAGCGAGTCCGGCGTCAGGCGGCAGTTGGCGCGGTTGTAGACCACCACGCCCAGCTTGGTGGCGGCGCAGACCTGGGCCACGTGTTCGACCAGGCCGTCCTGGCTCGCTTCGGTCAGGTAGTGCGGCAGCAGCAGCAGGCCTTGCGCGCCAACGCGCTCGGCCTCCCTGGCGTAGGCCGCGGCCACGCGGGTCGGGCCGCCGACGCCGGCCAGGATGGGCACCTGCCCGGCGCAGGTATCGACCGCGGTCTTGATGATGTCGGTGTATTCGTTGGGGGTCAGCGAGAAGAACTCGCCGGTGCCGCCGGCGGCGAACAGCGCGCTGGCGCCGTAGGGAGCCAGCCATTCCAGGCGCTTGACGTAGGTCGACTTGCGGAAGTTACCTTCGGCGTCGAAGTCGGTGACCGGGAACGACAGCAGGCCGGAGGAAAGAATTTTTTTAAGGTCATTCGGTTGCATAAGGTCTCCAATAATCGACTGCTCAGGACGGGAATTCGACAGCCTTGCGCCATCTGTTGTATGACATCGTACAACTATAAGCGTTTGTGGGCAAGCGATTTAGCGAAATCCGCCGAATCGCCCTGCCGTCGTGGTTTTTATGCCGTCTGGTCGGCGACGATGCCTTCTTGTGCGCGGCGCAGGCGCTCGCGGCTGTTGCTCAGGTGGGTGCGCATGGCGGCGCGGGCCGCCTCGGCGTCCTTGCGCAGGATGGCGTTGTAGATGTCGTCGTGCTCGCGGTTCAGGCGTTCCAGGTACACGGCCGGATCGTCATGCGCCAGCTGGGCCGAATTGACGCGCGCGCGCGGGATGATGGCGTTGCCCAGGTCGCTGAGGATGTCGACGAAATAACGGTTGCCGGTGGCCTGGGCGATCAGCAGGTGGAAGGCCACGTCCGACTCGACCGAGCCGGGACGGCCCTGCGAGTGCTGGATGCGCTTGAGCACGGCGCCCATCTGCTGCACCTGCTCCTCGGTGCGGCGGGTGGCCGCCAGCCAGGCCGCCTCGGTTTCCAGGCTGATGCGCAGCTCCAGGATGGCCAGCACGTCGCCGATGGTGCGGATGGTGTCGGCCGAGATGCGCAGGTTGGCCGGCTGCGGCTCCAGCACGAAGGTGCCGATGCCGTGGCGGGTCTGCACCAGGCCGGCCGCCTGCAGGTGCGAGATGGCCTCGCGCACCACGGTGCGGCTGACGCCGTGCATCTCCATGATGACCGATTCGGTCGGCAACTTTTCGCCCGGCTTGAGCGTGCCGGCCTGGATGCTGCCGGTGAACGCCTCGACCACGCCCTGGGCGAGGTTGCGGTGTTTCTTCTTCGGCACGAGGACGGTGGGAGCGGTCATGGTGGCTGCGGCGGTATGGTTCATGTTTTTTAGTTGTTGTATGACGACTGTTAGCATACACGTTTAAGACGTGTCGTACGATCCGCATATTGCCAGACTTTTGGCAACAATTGTGCCTTAGACATTATTTTTGACACAATTAGTGTCTGGAGACTAGTTCGGAAACAACGCTAAACAACACTCAGGCCAGCAGCGCGGCGCTCATAGAGGCGGCCTCGTCGGCCGATTCGAACAGAATCTGCTCCAGCGCGGCGTTATCGTCGACAAAGCCGGCCAGGCTGGCGTGTTCCCGTTGCGGGGCCAGCGGCGACGGCACGGGGGCCAGGTGCTTGGCGATCAGCAGGGTATCGCGCAGGCCCAGCGGGGGCGGCGTCAGCGTGGCGCCGCGCAGCGAGACGATGGCCTGGCTGACCGGCTCCGGGATCGCCATCTTCTTCATGATTTCGCGGGTGATGATTTCCTGGGCCGCGCCCATCCAGTCTTCCGGATCGTCGAGCAGGCCGGGGATATCGTCGGCGCGCGCCAGCAGGTAGAAGCCCCCTGCCTCGTGCACGATGCCGGCGAACAGCGCGGTATCGGCGTCGGTGCGGGTGAGTTTGCGGGCGATCACATGGGCCAGCGCGGCCACGTGGGCCGAGTGGCGCCACAGTTGTTCGGCCTGGGCGCGCAGGGCGGCGTCGCGGATGCGGCTGCCGAACTGGCGCACCACCATGGCGGCCGCCATCGTGTACAGGTTGCGGAAGCCGACCCGCTGCACCGCCGCGCGCACGCTGGTGACGGGCGCGCCGCCGCGGTTGAACACCACCGCGTTGGCCAGCGCCACGGTGCGCGCGGCCAGCAGCGGCTCGCCGAGCACCTTGCGGATCACGTCCTCGGTATCGCAATCGGGATCGGCCAGCGCCAGCTGCAGGCGCAGCGCGGCGTTGACGCTCGTAGGAAAAACCAGCTCCCCTTTCGAAGCCTGGGCAACAATCTCGGCATAGTCTCGTAGTTTTTCCATGGAAACATTATACCGCGTTGGGGTCAAGTCTGACATTCGGACACGAGCTCTTCCGTAGCTGCCACTACGGAAGAGCTCGTGTCCGAATGTCAGACTTGACCCCAAATTGCCGGCGTTACAGGTGGGCGGCGATTTGCGGCAGCAGTTCGTCGAAGGTGCGGCCTTTGCCGTTTTCGCCGATGGCGTGCATCTTCCATTCGCCGTTGTGGCGGTACAGCTTGGCCATGATCTGCGCCGAGTGCGGCCCCTGCACCGACAGGTTAAAACGCGCCACCTCCTGGCCGCCGCTGGCGTCCAGCAGTCGGCAGTAGGCGTTCTCCACCTGCGCGAAGGTCTGGCCGGTGAAGCTGTTGACCGTGAACACCAGGCTCTTGACCGTGGCCGGCACCGCGTTCAGGTCGACGTTGATCTGCTCGTCGTCACCGTCGCCGGCGCCGGTGCGGTTGTCGCCGGTGTGCTGGATGCTGCCATCCCTGCTCTTCAACTGGCGGAACCAGATCACGTCCACCGGCGCGCCCGATTCGTTGAACATCACGCACGAGGCGTCCAGGTCGACCGCCTCGGTCTTGGCGCCGAAGCCTAAAAAGCCCTTGCTCTTGATCGCGTCCCAACCCAGGCCCATGGTCACGCGGCCCAATGCGCCGCCCGATTCCTTGGCCAGCGAAATTTTCTGGCCCTTGCTCAAACTGACTGTCATCTTGAATCTCCTGTGAAGTTACTGCGCAACGCCGCGCTGCGCCCAGGCCTGGAACGCCGCGCCGTTGCGCGAGCAGATCAGGATCTTTCCCTGGCCGGAAAAACGCAGCACCATGCCTTCGCCGCTGGTCTGGCTGTTGACCAGATTGCTCAGAAAGCCGCTGTTGCCGCCGGTGGTGACCGAGATTTCGTAGCGCAGCGCGCTGTCCCATGCCACCACATGCGAGTTATCGATAATCACGTCGCGACCCGGCGTGACGTCCAGCTGCGAGATCGAGCCGAAGCCCGATACCGCAACCTGCCCCACGCCTGCGGTCTCGGTGATGAAAAAGCCGCCGCTCTGCGCGAACAGCGCATTGCCCAGGCTTTGGGTACGCACCTTCAGCTCGACGCTGGAGGTGGCGGCGACAAAGGCGCCGTCGCTCAGCATGTACTGCCGCTGGCCGACGTCGAGCACCTGCATCGCTCCGGGCAGGCGCGGCGCGAGCAGGCAATCGCCCTCGCCGCGCACCGCCTCGATGTGCTGCTGGAAGAAGGACTCGCCATTGGCGAAGCGCCGCATCAGCGCCGCGCCGATGCCGCCGGTGACCTTGCCCTTCAAATCGAGCGCCGCTTCCATCATCACCATCGCGTCCGACTCGCAGTAGATTTTTTCTCCGTGAGCCAGCGAGACATGCAGGAAGGGATCGATGTCGCCGGTGATCGAAAATTTAGGCATGATTGAGTCCTCTCTTATTCCATCAAATTAAACGCGCACGCCGAACGACGATGCCAACGGACCCAGGCCGCCCTTGAAGCCCTGGCCGACGGCCTTGAACTTCCAATCGGCGCCGTTGCGATACACCTCGCCGAAGATCATCGCCGATTCGGTCGAACCGTCTTCGGACAGGTCGTAGCGGGCGATCTCGCCGTTGCCGGCGCCGTTGACGCAGCGGATGAAGGCCTTCTGCACCATGCCGAAGTTCTGGCGGCGCTCGTCGCCCTCGTGGATGGTGGCGCAGATGGCGATGCGTTCCACATCGGCCGGCACGCGGGTCAGGTCGATGGTGACGGTTTCGTCGTCGCCATCGCCGGCGCCGGTGCGGTTGTCGCCGGAGTGGGTCACCGACTGGTCGGACGATTTCAGGTTGTTGTAGAAGATGAAGTCGTTGTCGGCGCGGACTTTGCCGTCCACCTTCAGCAGGAAGGCCGAGCCGTCCAGGTCGAAGTCCTTGCCGTCGGTGTTGCGTACGTCCCAGCCCAAACCAACCACGATTTTCGACAGGCCTGGAGCTTCCTTGCTCAGATTGACGTTGCCGCCTTTTTGCAGACTGATTGCCATGATGTGATGCTCCTAAAAAGAGAACCGGACTTTGGGTGCTACAGGCGGCGGGCCGTGTCCGTAATTGACGGCCCGCCGAATTCTTGAATACGTTTATGCTGCGATGGCGATGGCGGCTTCCTGCTTGCGGCGGTGCCGCACCGAGGACCACAGCGAGGCGCCGATGAAGGCCACGCCGATCAGACCGGTGAACAGTTCCGGGATGTGGAACTTCATACTCGCCAACATGATCGCGGCCAGGATACCGATCGCATAGTGCGCACCGTGCTCCAGGAAGACGAATTCGTCGAGCGTGCCTTTCTTCACCAGGTACACCGTCAGCGAGCGGACGAACATCGCGCCTATGGCCAGGCCCAGCATGATGATCACGACGTCGGTGGTGATGGCGAACGCGCCGATCACGCCGTCGAAGCTGAACGAGGCATCCAGCACTTCCAGGTACAGGAAACCACCGATACCGCCCTTCTTGACCAGGTCGCCGACATTGCTGCCTTCTTCTTCCTTCTCCAGCAGGTTGCTGACCGCGTCGACGCCGACGTAGATCAGGATGCCCCACAGGCCGGACACCAGCACCACCAGCTTCTGCGCTTCGCCTACCAGGCCCATGGAGCCCAGTAGGACAGCCAGCGCAATCATTACCGAGATCGAGGAGACCTTGCCCAGCGAGCCGAGTTTCTTCTCGACGTTGCCCAGCCAGTGGACTTCTTTCTCGTCATCGAACAGGAAGTTCAAGAACACCAGCAGCAGGAACATGCCGCCGAATGCCGCCACTTCCGCGTGGTGATTCGTCAGGTGCATCGAGTACGTTTTCGGGTCGTTCAGCGCCAGGTGCCACACGTCCATGATGCCGATGTCCGCGGCCACCGCCACGATCACCAGCGGGAACAGCAGGCGCATGCCGAACACCGCGATGATGATGCCGACGCCGAGGAACAGCTTCTGCCAGTAGGCGTCCCAGGTCTTGAGCACGGAGGCGTTGACCACCGCGTTGTCGAACGACAGCGACACTTCCATCGCGGCCAGGATCGCGGCGATACCCACGGCGGACAAGGCGCCGCTCCATCCGGTCAGTTCGTAGCCCCACCAGCCCGCAGCCGCAAGGCAGAGGAACGTGACGAGGAAAGACACTTTGAAGTGCTTCATGTTTTTCTCTCTTGGTTGTAAATCAATGGGATGCAGTGTAGAGAACAAACGGTTTTTAAAAAATAGAAGATAATTGAAGTATTACTTCGTAAAAACGGAAGATTATGAAAACCAGCGGACTCAATTTCCGGCATCTTTACTTCTTCTGGATGGTGGCCAAGGAAGGCGGCGTCACGCGCGCGGCCGAGCGCCTCGGGCTGGCCGTGCAGACCATCAGCATGCAACTGGCCTCGCTGGAACAATCGATCGGCAAGCAGCTGCTGGAGCCGCAGGGCCGGCGCCTGGTGCCCACCGAGGCGGGCAAGCTGGCGCTCAGCTATTGCGACCAGATTTTCCTGCTGGGCGACCAGCTGCAGGACGCGCTGGACGAAGCGGAGGCGGACAAGATGCGGCTGACGGTCGGCATCTCGGACTCGCTGCCCAAGCTGATCGCCTACCGCCTGCTGCAGGCGACGCAGCAGCTGGAGCAGCGGGTGCGGCTGGTGTGCATGGAGAACGAATTCGAATCGCTGCTGGCCGACCTGGCGCTGGGCAAGCTGGATGTGGTGCTGACCGACCGCGCGGTGCGCGCCGGCGGCAGCCTGAAGGTGTTCAGCCACTTGCTGGGCGAAAGCGACATGAAGCTGTACGGCGTGCACAAGCTGGCGCGCAAGTACCGGCGCAACTTCCCGGCCAGCCTGCACGGCGCGCCGCTGCTGCTGCCGACCCGCAACAACGCGCTGCGCGGCCGCATCGACGCCTGGTTCGTGCAGCACCAGGTGCGGCCGGACATCGTCGGCGAGTTCGAGGACAACGCCATGCTCAACACCTTCGGCCGCAACGGCCTGGGGCTGTTCTTCGCGCCGTCGGCGCTGGCGCAGGACATCGAGGAACAGTTCGGCGCCGTGCTGGTGGGCGACGCGCCCGAGCTGCGCGAACAGTTCTACGCCATCTCCAACGCCCGCAAAATCACCCACCCGGCCATCGAGGCCATCCTGTCGGCGGTCCATAGCGGGCCCTTCGCCATCGCCGAATAATCGTTTTAATAACTCTGTTCTGTCTCAAATGTGCGGCTCTGCTCAAATTTAAAATGATGGAGCATTATTCGCGCGTGAATGGATGGTTATATTTGGAGAGAATTGAGCACTGAAAATTCCGATTATCTGGATGAAATGGGCAAATATGTTGCAGAATATTTTCTAATTTTATTAAACAACTTTCATAAGTTAAAAATTATTAGCCAAGCAACGGCGGATATGCGATTATATTGATTCAACGCAACATATTTGCCTAACCAATAACGGAGACTATCTTGAATGCAGTCGCCTCGCAGCGCCGTCCGCGCCGCCTTTCTCCGCAACTGACCGCTAAGTTGCTGTGCGCGGCAGTTTGCACCACCGTGGCCAGCGGCTGCGCAACCGACCCGCGCACCGGCCAGCCGTCGTTCCAGCAAACGTTCGCCAGCCAGGATCCATGCTCGAACAATGCCCGGAATATCGGCATTGCCGTCGGCGCCATCGCCGGCGCGATACTCGGCAACCAGGTCAAGCATTCGAACAGCGCCCGCGTCATAGGCGCTTTGGCCGGCGCCACCGTGGGCGGCCTGATCGGCCGCGATATGGACCAGCGCCGCTGCGAACTGTCCAGAATCGCAAAACAATATGATTTGGATCTGAAAACGTCGACCATCAGCGCCGATGGCGCCGTTATCGACGACGGCAGGCTGAATGCCTCGTCGAATGCCGACGCCATTAAAAAGAACGCGGTCGGCATGACGGTCGAACTACGCGAACAATCCGGCAAGGGCGGCCATTTCGAAACCAATTCCGATCAGTTAACCGAACAGGCTCAGCGCTATTTCTCGGCCATCGCAGATTCTTATAACGCCAGGATCATCGCCAATAACATCAGCGATCCGCAGGAAAAGGCCAGTTATATTGCCCAGGTCAGCCAACGTAAAATCTTGTTAATCGGCCATACCGACGATACCGGCAGTTCGCGCCTGAATGCCGACCTGTCGGAACGCCGCGCGCAGGCGGTGGCGGCCTACATGGAAAAACGCGGCATACCGAAGGATTCGCTATATTTCCAGGGCGCCGGCGAAGCCTATCCGATCGCCGACAATGGCAGCGAAGACGGCCGCGCCCAAAACCGCCGCGTGGAAATTGTCGAGATCGCCGGAGCGGCCAATTTCGACCGCTACCTGGCGGAGCGCAAGCCGCGCTACGAATTCTATCGGGGTAGCGAAACGCCGCCGCTGCCGGCCGCACGCGTGGCGGCGGCGACGCCCGCCGCTGCGCCGGCAAGCAAGCCGGCGCCGGCCAAGGCCATGCCATCACCTGCCGGCAAGGCGCCGGAAGTCAAGGTTGCAGCTGCGGCTCCGGCAGCGGCAGCCACCGCCATCTCCGACGGCATCGATTTCGGCGGCACGCCCTTGTCCACCGTGGCCGCCGTCGACATCGGCCAGATCAATTCAAAGTCCGGCGGCACGTTCCATCTGATCAGCAACGCCTACGCCGACGAGCCGCCCATCATGTCCGACTGTTCGCGCGACCGGCCGCGCGTGGCCCACGGCGTAAAGGCCCTGGCGGACGGCAAGAGCTACCGCACCAGCGAATACCTGCCCGGCCTGTATGGCAAGACCTGGACCGAACAGGTCAACGGCCACCAGATCGTGCTGAACAAGCTGACGGTCCTGGCCAGCAATGGCGCGGCCGCCAACCTGCCCGAGTTCAAGGTGTACACCAACTACAACCCCGCCAAGAACGCCAACCCGACGGCGGCGCTGGCCGTCAACCCCGAAGTGAACACCTACCTCGGCAACAAGGGCTTGTTGTATCGGATGTTCTTCAACGGCAAAGGCGGCCTGTCCTGCGCCGACGTCGTGTTCGGCAGCGACGGCGGCGCGTCGGCCAAGGGCGGACGGCTGATTTACGCGCGCGGCGCGCGGCTCATGTCCGCCGACTTCAAACCAACGTTATATCAAAAATAAAGGGATGAACTCATGAAGGAATTTATCAGCACATCTCCGGCGCTGGCCTGGAGCATCGTCAGCGTACTGCTGGCACTGACCGTCGTCGCCATCTTGTGGCAGCAGGTCAAATGGTGGTGGTTCAACACCTGGGTCAATTTCCCGCTGGTCGGCCGCATCGCCACGCTGGCGCGCGACGCCAACGAAGATGTCGCCTACCCGGGCTGGTTCTCCGGCGAGCGCACGCTGTGCCAGGAATACAAGAACTTCGTGCACGTGCAGGACGAGCATGACTTCAACGAAAAGATCACCTACCTGACCAAGGCCGGCGACAACGGCCGCCGCAGCACGCCCGGCTGGATCTGGCTGCTGACGGTGTCGATGGTGTTTGTCGAAGCGCTGGGCTTTTCCTACGTGCTGGCCGGCTACACCATTCCCGGCGCCAGCGAGAACCTGCAGCAGACCGGCGCCTACGGCATCGCCTTCCTCATCTCCGTGATCCTGGTGGCGTTCACCCACTTCGCCGGTCACGAGCTGTACAAATCCGGCCGCATCAAGAACGCCCGCCGCGAATGGGTGGAGGACAAGCGCCAGTCCAAGCTGTCGACCGGCACCATTCCGCTGGCGCGCCCGCAGAACAGCGACGACGGCCTGCCCGCCTACACGCAGCTGTGCAATCGCGTGGGGGCCCATCCGACCTACCTGGTGTCGATCGCCACGCTGGTGATCGTGCTGCTGATCGCCGGCGCCGCCACCTATGTGCGCGGCCAGGTGCTGGAAAAGGAACTGGTGGCGCGCGTCACCCAGGTCAACAAACAGATCGACAGCGGCAACCAGGCCGCCACCGACAGCCTGGACATGAGCAAGCCCGGCGTGACGCTGCCGGACGCCGACGTCGCCGCCAACCACAGCGCGGACAAGAAGGTCGCCGTCGAGGAGGCCGACATCGACCGCCACGGCGGCTGGGCCACCTTCATCGTGCTGGCCTTCGTGTTCGTGTTCCTGCAGCTGCTGGGCGTGATCTTCGGCTACCGCTGGGGCTTCGCCGGCGAGAACAGCGCCGAGGCGTTCCGCGACATCGGCGGCGGCCGCTACTCCAGCTACACGGCGGTGCGCGAGGCGTATCGCCGCGTGGCCGACACCGCGCAGGCGCGGCTGGCCGTGCTGCAGCAAAAGATCATGGCCAAGAACAGCCATGTCGGCACCTCGGGCCAACACCTGAGCAAGACGTTCCGCGACTACATCCAGGAAACCCGGATCGCGGACCAGGCCGAACGTCAGCAAGAACGCCATCATGCGCAGGCCGTCAAGGCGCATGCCGAAGCGCCCGCGCCAGCTGCGGCGCCCACTACGGCTGCAGCCGCGGCACCGGTTGCGGCCCCGGCTGCGGCGCCGGCATCGACCTCCGCCCCGCAGGCCGGATCGGCCGCCGAGGTGCTACAGCAGCTGAACGCGCTGGGCGACGACAAGCCCGCCAAGCTGGCCCTGCTCGCGGCCCTGCCGGACAGCCTGAACGCCGAAGTGGTCGCCGCACTGAAAGTGCAAAAGGAAGAGAAGGCCCGCCAGGCCCGCAACGCCGAGCTGGAGGATCTGCTGTGAAGTGGAGCGCCCTGCTGCTGCAACTCTGCCTGTCCGGCGCCGCGCTGGCGGCCAACACCAACGCCATCCAGGGCTGCCAGGACAAGTCGCTGCCGCCGTTTCCGCCGACGGCGCGCGAGCTGCTGGTGGTGATCGACCAGACCACGCCACTCAGCCCGGCGCTGCAACAACTGGTCGCAAACAACATAAAGCCCTTCCTGGCGCCTGGCAACCGCTTCAGCGTGGTGGTGTTCTCGGCCTACACGCAAGGGCACTACACCGAGCTGTTGGCGGCCGGCACGCTGGACGCGCAGCTGCCGGGCGAAGCCCGCAACGACATCGGCAAGCCCGCGCTGGCTAGGCTCGACCTGTGCCTGCAACGCCAGCCTCAGCAGGCCGCGCAGGCGGCCGGCCAGGCGCTGCGCGCCGCCTACCAGGGCACGAGCAGCAACATCGCCAAGTCCGACATCTTCGCCAGCCTGAAGTCCATCGCCAGCGTCATCAAGCAATCGCCGGCCCAGGACAAGGTGGTGCTGATCGTCTCCGACATGCTGGAAAACTCGTCGGTCGCTAACTTCTACGCCGAGCAGGGCAAGTCGGTGCGCAACGTGGTGCCGGCCAAGGAAATGCGCGCGGTGGAAGACAACCACCTGCTGGCCGACTTCGGCGGCGCGCGCACCTACGTGATCGGCGCCGGCCTGCTGGCGGACGACGCCGTCCACACCAAGAACTATCGTGATCCCAAGACCATGCAGTCGCTGAACGCTTTCTGGAGCGAGTATTTCAGCAAATCCAACGCCAAACTGGTGGAATTCGGCCAGCCGGCGTTGCTCAATCCGGTACGTTAGCCCCCTCCCCGGCGCCGGTCCCCGGCCGGCGCCGTACCGCTCGCGCCGCATATTTTGCGGTGCATCGGCGCGCTGTCGTTTAAGATAACCGTTTTCACTACCTGGGCCGACGCCCGGACCCTATGCAAAACCTTCTGCTTGTCGTGCTCGCCGTGTTCCTGGTCGCGCTCAATGGATTCTTCGTGGCGGCCGAGTTCGGCATCGTCACGCTGCGCAAGACGCGCGTGCGCGCCATCGCCAAGACGCAGGGGCTCAAGGGCCGCATCCTCGGCAAGGTGCACGGCGAACTGGACGCCTACCTGTCGGCCTGCCAGCTGGGCATCACGCTGGCCTCGCTGGGCCTGGGCTGGGTCGGCGAGCCGGCCTTCGCCGGCCTGCTGGAGCCCTTGCTGCATGCCATCGGCGTCAGCTCGCCGGAGGTGGTGCACGGCGTGGCCTTCGTGTTCGCGTTCTGCGTGATCTCCTTCCTGCACATCGTGGTCGGCGAGCTGGCGCCGAAGTCGCTGGCGATCCGCATGCCGGAGGCGATCGGCCTGTGGAGCGCGCTGCCGTTGTACGGCTTCTACTGGGCCATGTATCCCTTCATCTGGGTGCTCAACGCCAGCGCCGGCATGGTGCTAGGCCTGGCCGGCCTGGCCGGCAAGGGCGGCCATGATAGCCACTACTCGGTCGACGAGCTCAAGCTGATCCTGCGCACCAGCCAGCCGGGCGGCAAGTTCAACGAGGACGAGCGCAACATCCTGGCCCATTCGCTCGATTTCAGCGACCTGGCGGTGTCGGACCTGATGCGCCCGATCAACGAGGTGATCGGCCTGTACGCCAACCGTCCACTCAACGACAACCTGCAAACCATGCTGCGCAACCGTTTCAGCCGCTATCCCTACTACGACAAGGACGGTGAGACGGTGCTGGGCGTGGTGCACCTGAAAGACCTGTTCTTCGCCCAGCAGTCGGGCAAGCCGGTGACCGACCTGGTGCCCTTCCTGCGGCCGGTGGAGACCATCTCCGCCCGCACGCCGGCGCTGGAGCAGTTCCGCCGCTTCCGCGACGGCGCGCCGCACTTCGCGCTGATCGGCGAAAAAGGCAAGCGTCCGCTGGGCTTCATCACGCTCGACAACCTGCTCGGCGCGATGGTGGGCGAGATCCACGACGAGTTCCGCCTCAACGAGAACGACTGGCTCAAGCAGCCCGACGGCACGCTGGTCGGCAAGGCCAGCTTGCCTATCTTCTCGCTGGAGCGCACACTGGGCATCGATATCGAAAACGAAGAGCTGGGCCTGGAAGAGGTAGAATCCGTGGGCGGCCTGATCATGCTGAAGCTGGGCGACATCCCGAAACAGGGACAACGCATCAGCTTCCGCGGTTTCGACATCGTCGCCAAGAAGATGAACGGCCCGCGCATCCTGCTGGTCAAGGTCATTCCCAAGGATGACACCGAGGACAACGCGGACCAGGACTAAACCGGTAGGAGTAGCCGTGCTGAGCCGCCTGATCCTTTGCTGCGCCCTGCTCTGCCCCGCCATCCACGGCGCGGCGGCGCCGCGCGGCGGTTGCGACCATCTGCGCGTGGCCTTCTACGAGGACGGCGCGCTGTTCTACCGCGCCCCCGGCGGCGGCTGGACCGGCATCGACAAGGACGTGGTCGACGAGCTGGCCCGCCGGCTCGGTTGCACTCTGGAGGTCAGCGTCGATTCCAGGGTACGCATCTGGGCCGGGCTTGCCAGCGGCAACATCGACATGTCGGTGTCCGCGATTCCGCTGCCGGAGCGCGAGAAAATCGGCCGCTTCGTGCCCTATATGGTGGGCCGCAATTTCGTCCTGCTGCACAAGGGGCTCAGCGCGCGCCTGCGCGGCATGGACAGTTTCCTGGCCGATCCCCAATACAAGATTGCCGTCGTCAAGAGCTACAAGCACGGCCGCGCCTACGAAGCCTGGCTGGCCAAGCTGCGCGAACAGGGCCGCGTGTTCGAGACGCCCGACCACCTGTCGATGATGCGGCTGTTCAAACTGGGCCGGGTGGACGCGGTCATGGCCACGCCCACCAGCTGGTATCCGCTGGTCCAGCAGGAACAGCTGGCCGGCACCTACAGCGTGATGGATTGGGCGCCGCGCGAGAACATGGTGTCGGGCCTGGTGCTGTCGCGCCAGAATGTCGACGAGGCCACTGTGGCCCGCTTCCGCCAGGCGGTGCGGGCGATGCGCGAGGACGGCACGCTGCGCCGCATCTTCGAGCGCCACACGGACGCCGAGCGCGCCGCGCAGATGATCAATTTCTAAACTTCGGCGCCGGTCCAGTTGCGCAGCAGGCCCAGGCCCACGGCCAGCAGGGTCGGGCCGATGAACAGGCCGACGAAGCCAAACGCCAGCACGCCGCCCATCACGCCCAGCAGCACCAGGATGAACGGCAGGCTGCTGCCGCGGCTGATCAGCATGGGCTTGACGACGTTGTCGACCCCGCTGATCAGGAAGAAGCCCCACACCAGCATGAACACGCCCCAGCCGGTGCGCCCCTCGTTGAACAGCCAGGCCGCCGCGCCGCCCCAGATCAACGGCGGGCCGACCGGGATCAGCGAGAACAAAAAGGTCGCCACCGACAGCAGCGCCACGGCCGGCACGCCGGCGATCAGGAAGCCGACGGCGGCCACGCCGGCCTGCGCCAGCGCCGTGCCCAGCAGGCCGTACATGACGCCGCGCACGGTGCGGCTGACGGTGTCGGCCACGGCCGCGCCCTGCTCGCCGATCAGCTTGTCCAGGCCGGTGGCCAGCGCCGCCAGCAGCGCCTGGCCGTCGCGGTACAGGAAGAAGCTGACGAACACCGCCAGGCTGACCTGCGCCACGCCGCTGCCCAGCACCATCCCGCCGCCCAGCAGGAAGCGGCGCGCCGGTTCCAGCAGGTTTCTGGCGACGTTGAGCAATTCCTCGCGGCTGCCCAGCAGCTTGCGCAGATAGCTGTCGGCCGCCTCGCCCACCAGCGGAAATTCCTTCAGCCAGGCCGGCGGCAGCAGCGTGCCGCTGCCCAGGCTGGTCTTGATTTGTTCATAGAATTCGGTGGCATTGTCGGCAATGTTCCAGGTGACCAGCGCCAGCGGCACGATGATCAGCACGGTCAGGCCGGCGCTCATGGTGGCGGCGGCCAGCCAGCGGCGCTGCTTGCAGCGCGCCAGCAGCCGCAGGTACAAGGGCCAGCTGGAGATGGTGATGGCGGCGGCGAACAGGATGGCGGCCAGGAAGGGCCGCAGCACGGTCAGGCAGCCGATCACCAGCAGGACGATGGCGGCGAGCCGGGTGTAGGGCTGGAAGCGCGGATGCATGCGCGCGCCGTCAGGGCTGGGCCAGCAGCAGCTTCAGGTCGTGCACGATGGGCGCCGGGCCCTGGCCGCCGCGCACCAGCAGGCGGATCTTGCCCTGCTTGTCGAACACATAGCTGGCGGCCGTGTGGTCCATCGAATAGCTGCCCGGCGTCTTGCCCGGCACCTTGGCGTAGTACACCTTGAATTCCTTGCCGACGGCGGCGGTCTGCTCGGCCGTGCCGTACAGGCCCAGGAAGCGCTGGTCGAAGGCCGGCACGTATTCGGCCAGCAGCTGCTGCGTGTCGCGCTCGGGGTCGACGGTGACGAACAGCACCTGCACCTGGTCGGCCAGCGGGCCCAGCTCCTTCATCGCGGCCGACATCTCGGCCATCGTGGTCGGGCACACGTCCGGGCACTGGGTGTAGCCGAAGAACATCAGCACGACCTTGCCCTTGAAGTCGACCAGCGTGCGCGGCTTGCCGTTGTGGTCGGTCAGCGCGAAGTCCTTGGCGTACGGCAGGCCGGTCAGGTCGGTGTTGGTGAATTCCAGGCGCGGCGCGGCGGGCCTGCGCTCGCAGGCGGCCAGCAATACGGACAGGGCCATCAGGCCGACAGCGAGCAGTTTTTTCATCAGAATTTATAGTAGTGGTCCACCAGCAGCGCCACGAACAGCAGCGACAGGTAGATGATCGACCAGGTGAAGGCCTTGCGGGCGATCAGGTCGGTGTAGTGTCGGTAGATTTTCCAGGCGTGGTGCAGGAACACGGCGTTCAGCACGACGGCGCTGGCCAGGTAGATCAGGCCGCTCATGTGCACCGCGTACGGCAGCAAGGTGGTGGCGGCCAGCGCGATCGAGTACAGCCAGACGTGGAACTGCGTGAACTGCATGCCGTGCGTGACCGGCAGCATTGGCAGGCCGGATTTGGCGTAGTCGTCGCGGCGGTACATGGCCAGCGCCCAGAAGTGCGGCGGCGTCCAGACGAAGATGATCAGCACCAGCAGCCAGGCCTGCATCGGCACGTCGTTGGCGACCGCGGCCCAGCCCAGCGCCGGCGGCATCGCGCCGGACAGGCCGCCGATGACGATGTTCTGCGGCGTGGCCGGCTTGAGTATCATGGTGTAGATGATGGCGTAGCCGACGAAGGTGACGAAGGTCAGCCACATCGTCAGCGGGTTCACCAGCGCGTACAGTATCCACATGCCGGCGCCGCCGATGACGGTGGCGAACACCACGGTCTGCATGACGCTGATGTCGCCCATGGCCATCGGGCGGCGGGCGGTGCGCGCCATGCGGGCGTCGATCTCGCGCTCGGCCAGGCAGTTGACCGCGAAGGCGGCGCCGGCCAGCAGCCAGATGCCGACCGTGGCGGCCACCAGCAGGCGCCAGTCCGGCATGCCGTCGCTGGCGAGGAACATGCCGATCACGGCGCAAAAGACGGCCAGCTGGGTGACGCGGGGCTTGGTCAGCGCCCAGTATTGCGAGGCGCGGCTGGCGGGTTTGGAGGTGGCGGTGTGTGTGGTCATTAGCGGTGCTTAGTGGTGCCTAGTGGTGCTTACTTTTGCCGGGCAGCGGGTGTATGCGGGGATGCTGCGCCAGAGGCTGCCTTTTTGGCAAGATCGTATTGGTACTTAGCCTTGTAGTTTAACATGGTCAGCAACAGCACCAGCAGCGCCGCACCGGCGTTGTGCAGCACCGCGATCGCCAGCGGGAAGCTGAGGTAGATGGTGGCGACGCCGGTGGCGATCTGCGCGCCCAGCGTCAACGCCAGGTGGCGGGCGGTCTTGTGCAGCGCCGCGTGCTCCCACGCGCGCCAGGCCGTGTAGCCGGCCACCAGCGCCACCAGCAAGCCGAAGTTGCGGTGCACCCAGTGGATGGCCGTCAGCGCGGAGAACGGCAGGTAGTGGCCGGCCGCCGTCTTGCCCAGCTCGCGCCACAGGGTGAAGCCGTGTTCGAAGTCCATCTCCGGCACCAGCTTGCCGCCGCACAGCGGGAAGTCGGTGCAGGCCAAGGTGGCGTAGTTGGTGCTGGTCCAGCCGCCCAGCGCCAGCTGCGCCAGCAGCAGCACGGCCGAGGCGGCCGCCAGCAGGCGGATGTTGCGCATCGCCGGCGGCGAGGCCGTCACCGTGCGCACCGGCGCGATCAGCTGGTTCTGGCGGCCGCCGAACCAGGCCAGCAAGGCCAGCAGGCTCATGCCGAGCAGCAGGTGGATGGTGACGATCACCGGCTGCAGTTTCAATGTGACGGTCCACGCGCCGAACGCGCCCTGCACGCACACGCACAGGAAGGCCGCGGTCGGCAGCGCCGGCGCGTATTCGGTGCGCCGGGTCTTGAGCCAGCGGTACCAGGCTTGCGCCATCAGCGCCATGGTCAGCAGGCCGATGGTCATGGCCAGATAACGGTGGATCATCTCGATCCACGCCTTGAGCACGGTCACCGGGCCGGTCGGCAGCAGCGTCTCGGCCGCCGTGATCTGCTCGTGGGCCAGGAAGGGATTGGCCGCGCCGTAGCAGCCCGGCCAGTCCGGGCAGCCCAGGCCGGAGTCGGTCAGGCGCGTGAAGGCGCCGAACACGATCAGGTCGAAGGTGATGAAGACGCACACCCACACCAGCTTGCGGTATTTGTTGGCGTCGGACGAGGTCCACACCAGCGACAGCGGCAGCAGCGCGATCAGCACGGCCGTCACGGCCATTTGGGCGAGAGTGAGGTGCATGATGTCAGCCTATCGCGGAAGCCTTCAGCAGCTTGCTGATGTCCTTGTGGACCTTCTTGACCTTCTCGGTGTCGCTGGAGACGGCGCCTTTCGGGAAGCGCATCATCAGGTTGCCCAGCGGGTCGATCAGGTAGACGTGGTCGGACGCGCGGTCGCCGGCGGCCTGCTCCAGCGGCAGCCATTTTTCGATGACGGCGGCCGGCGCACGCAGCATGCGGGTGCCGTCGTTGACGCGCATGAGCAGCGTGTCGAGCGGCTGGTCGTCGGTGATCATCCACACGCGCTCGATGCGCTCCATCTCCTTGCCCTGCATGGTGCGCAGCTGGCGCATGGCGAACAGCTGGTCCTGGCAATCCTGCTGGCAGTCGGACGGGCCGACCTTGAGCATGATCCACTTGCCCTTGTAGTTCTCCAGCGTAGCCGGCTTGCCGTCCAGCGTGGTGCTGGCCATGGCCGGGATCGGATGGTCGCGCGGATCGATCAGCGCGCCGTAGTTGGTCACGCCGCCCTTGGGCTTGATGACGTAATACGTGAGATAGGAACCCACCAGCGGCGCGGCGCACACGGCCAGCACCAGCAACAGTTTCCAGCGTCCACGGCCTTGATTACTTTTGTTTTCCACGTCTGAATCCGTTCACCACAAAGAAGATAACAGCCATCGCCGACAGTGCGTACCACTGGAAGGCGTAGCCCTGATGTTTTTCCACGCCCAGCGCCGGCGCCGGCCAGTCGCGCACCATGCGCATATCGTCGCCGGCCGGCCTGGCCGGCGCGGCCTGTTCGATCACGAACGGCTGCATGGTCAGGCCGCTGTCCCTGGCCACCTGCAGCGGATCGGCGTTCTGCACGATGATGCCGGGCGTCAGCGGCGGCGCCTTGCCCAGCTCCATCACATGGCCGGCGTCGATGCGCGCCATGCCCTCCAGCGTGACGGGGCCGGACGGCGTGGCGTAGGCCGGCAGTTTGGCGCGGTCGGCCGGATCGCGCGGCAGCCAGCCGCGCGCCACCAGCACGTGCATGCCCGATCCCGCGATTTTAAACGGCATCAGCAGATAAAACCCGGAGCGGCCGGCCGACGGGCGGTTGTCCAGGTACAGCGGCCAGTTGGCGACGAATTCGCCGGTGACGGAAACGCGGCGGAATTCCACCGCCTCGGCCGCCAGCGGCGCGCCGTCCAGCACCACGGGCGCGCTGGCGTTGCCCTGGGCCAGCTTGGCCTGCAACACCAGCTTTTGCGCGGCGCGGCGCTCCTGCCAGTTGCCCAGCTGGATGCCCAGGCTGACCACCAGCACGGTCGCCATGAAAGGGATCAGTTTAAAACGGAACGCAATACCCATTACAATGGAACCTTCATCAATTCACTCCCCTGCCCGCCATGAAAATTGCTGTCGCCATCGCGTTCATCCTGATCATCGGCAGCCTGGCTTCCGCGTTCTTCTTCCTGATGCGCGACAAGGGCAAGAGCAACAACACCGTGCGCGCACTGGCGGTGCGGGTCGGGCTGTCGATCGCGCTGTTCATCGCGCTGCTGGTCGCCTACAAGCTCGGCTACATCCAGCCCACCGGCATCCGAAGCTAATAAAAAAGCCGCATCCGGTGTCTACCCGCATGCGGCTTTTTCTTCAGCGCCGCAGCAGCATCGCTGCGGCATTATAGCGTTGTTACAGCCAGTACACGACCACGTACAGGCCGAGCCAGACCACGTCCACAAAGTGCCAGTACCAGGCCGCGCCTTCGAAGGCGAAGTGGTGGTCGGCCGTGAAGTGGCCGCGCAGCACGCGGTACAGCACCACCGACAGCATGATCGCGCCCATCGTCACGTGGAAGCCGTGGAAACCGGTCAGCATGAAGAAGGTCGAGCCGTAGATGCCCGAGGTCAGCTTCAGGTTCAGCTCGGTGTACGCGTGGTGGTATTCGAAGGCCTGGAAGCCCATGAAGACCGCGCCCAGGGCGATGGTGGCGAACAGCCAGAACGCGGTCTGCGCGCGGTGGCCGGCGCGCAGCGCGTGGTGCGAGATGGTCAGCGTCAGGCCCGAGGTCAGCAGCAGCGCGGTGTTGATGGTCGGGATGGGGAACGGACCCATGGTCTTGAACTCCTGCACCGTGCCGGCCGGGCCGGTGTTGCCCCAGTGCGCGGCGAAGTCCGGCCAGATGAATTTGTGGTCCAGGTCGCCCAGCCACGGCATCGAGATCGAACGGGCGTAGAACAGCGCGCCGAAGAAGGCGCCGAAGAACATCACCTCCGAGAAGATGAACCAGGCCATCGACCAGCGGTAGGAATGGTCGACGCGCTGGCCGTATTGGCCGGCCTCGGATTCCTTGATGGCGTCGCCGAACCAGAAGTACAGCACCGAAATGATGGCGACCAGCCCCACCAGGTTCACGACCGGGCCCCACGAGACGTCATTGACCCAGGCCGACGCGCCGATCATGGTGGTCAGCAGGGACATGCCTGCCATCAGCGGCCATTTGGATGGACCAGGCACGAAGTAGTACGGTGCCGCGGCGTTTTGTGAACTCATCTTCATCTCCCTAAATTTATTTTGAAACTACAACCTTAACGATAGTGATCAGCAGTCCAATAAAACAAGCCACGCCGATCAAGGCCGCGATGATGATGTGCACCGGATTCAGCTTGGCCGAATCGGTATCGAAATCGCTCTTGCGGCGCAGGCCGAAAAACGACCAGAACACCGCTTTCATCGAATACATGAACGACGCCTGCTTTTTCTTTTCTTCCATTGCGTCCACCTTTACCTGGATGCGGTCTTGGGTTTGTCCAGACCGCCCACCTCGAAGAAGGTGTACGACAGCGTGATGGTCTTCACGTCCTTCGGCAGCGCCGGATCGATGAAGAACACCACCGGCATCTGCCGCGCTTCGTTCGGCTTCATGGTCTGCTGCTTGAAGCAGAAACACTCGACCTTCTTGAAGTGCGGCATCGCGCTTTGCGGCGCGTAGCTCGGGATGGCCTGCGCGCTCACTTCGCGGTTCTGGGTGTTGACCACCTCGTACATCACCGTCGCCAGCTCGCCCGGATGCACGCTCATGCTGTGCGTCACGGGGCGGAAACGCCACGGGCCCTGCGCGTTGCCGTCAAACTCGATCGTCACGCTGCGCGTCTGGTCGATCTGCGTGTTGGCGTCGACGCTGACCGTGCCGTCCTTCTGGGTCAGCACGTTGATGCCCAGCGCCTCGCAGATCTGGCGGTAGAACGGGTTGAGCGCGTACGCGAACCCGAACATCAACACCGCCACCACGATCAGCTTGCCCAGCAAGGTGCGGTTCAAGCCGCCTGTTTCCTTGTCGTCGCTCACGTCAGCTCAGCCACATCCGCTTGACGAACACGGACAGGAAAAAGAACAGGGCCACGCCGGCCAACAGCAGGCCGGTCCTCGCGTTATTCGGCTTTTTCTGTTCGCCCATGATCATTTGAACTGCGGCGGGGTTTCAAAGGTGTGGAACGGCGCCGGCGACGGCACGGTCCACTCCAGGCCCTCGGCGCCGTCCCATGGCTTGGCTTCGGCTTTCTTGCCGCCGCGGATGGTCGGCAGGATCACGAAGAACAGGAAGAACACCTGCGACAGGCCGAAACCGAAGGCGCCGATGGTGGCGATCATGTTGAAGTCGGTGAACTGCGCCGAGTAGTCGGCGTAGCGGCGCGGCATGCCGGCCAGGCCCAGGAAGTGCATCGGGAAGAAGGTGATGTTGAAGGTGATCAGCGACAGCCAGAAGTGGGTCTTGCCCAGCGCTTCGTTGTACATGTGGCCGGTCCACTTCGGCGACCAGTAGTAGAAGCCGGCGAACAGCGCGAACAGCGAGCCTGCCACCAGCACGTAGTGGAAGTGGGCCACGACGTAGTAGGTGTCCTGCAGCTGGATGTCGATCGGGGTCACGGCCAGGATCAGGCCGGTGAAGCCGCCGATGGTGAACACGAAGATGAAGCCCACGGCGAACAGCATCGGGGTTTCAAAGGTCATCGAACCCTTCCACATGGTGGCGATCCAGTTGAACACCTTGACGCCGGTCGGCACGGCGATCAGCATGGTCGCGTACATGAAGAACAGCTGCGAGGTCACCGGCATGCCGGTGGTGAACATGTGGTGGGCCCAGACGATGAACGACAGGATGGCGATCGAGGCGGTGGCGTACACCATCGAGGCGTAGCCGAACAGCTGCTTGCGGGCGAAGGCCGGCAGGATCTGCGAGACGATGCCGAAGGCCGGCAGAATCATGATGTAGACCTCGGGGTGGCCGAAGAACCAGAAGATGTGCTGGTACATGACCGGGTCGCCGCCGCCGGCGGCGTTGAAGAAGGAGGTGCCGAAGTGGCGGTCGGTCAGCGTCATGGTGATGGCGCCGGCCAGCACCGGCATCACGGCGATCAGCAGGTAGGCGGTGATCAGCCAGGTCCAGCAGAACATCGGCATTTTCATCAGGGTCATGCCGGGCGCGCGCATGTTGAGGATGGTGACGATGATGTTGATCGAACCCATGATCGACGAGGCGCCCATCAGGTGCATCGCGAAGATCGCCATGTCCATGCCGGGGCCCATCTGGGTCGACAGCGGCGCGTACAGCGTCCAGCCGGCCGCGGTGGCGCCGCCGGGGACCAGGAAGGAGGTCGCCAGCAGGATGGCCGCCGGTGGCAGCAGCCAGAACGAGAAGTTGTTCATGCGGGCGAAGGCCATGTCGGACGCGCCGATCTGCAGCGGGATCATCCAGTTGGCGAAGCCGACGAAGGCCGGCATGATGGCGCCGAACACCATCACCAGGCCGTGCATGGTGGTGAGCTGGTTGAAGAACTCGGGCTGGAAGAACTGCAGGCCCGGCTTGAACAGCTCGGTGCGTATCATCAGCGCCAGCACGCCGCCGGACAGCAGCATGATGAAGGAGAACCACAGGTACAGCGTACCGATGTCTTTGTGGTTGGTGGCGAACAACCAGCGCGACAGACCATGGGGATGGTCGTGAGCGTGATCGTGATCGTGTGCGTGATCCAAGGTGCTTGTGCTCATTTGTAACGCTCCTGATTACTTACGTGCAGCCACAACTTCGGCTGGTTGAACGATGTTTTCGGCGGCCTTGTTCGACCAGTTGTTACGGGTGTAGGTGATGACAGCCGCAATATCCGTATCCGACAGTTGCTTCCATGCGGGCATTTCCGAAGCGCCATACTTGCCGGTCTTCTTGCCGTGCAGCAGAACGTCGATCTGTTCCGCCTTGGGACCGTTGACCACGGGCGAACCGTCCAGCGGCGCGAACGCGCCCGGCACGCCCTTGCCGTTGGCCTGGTGGCAGACCACGCAGTTGGACGAGTAGACTTTTTCGCCCTTGGTTTTCAGCTCGTCGATGGTCCAGGTCTTGTTGGGATCGTCGGCCAGCGCGGCCATTTCTTTTTTCTTGCCCGCGACCCAGGCCGCGTAATCGTCGTCGCTGACCACGCGCACCACGATGGGCATGAAAGCGTGTTCCTTGCCGCACAATTCGGAGCAGAAGCCGCGATAGGTGCCGGTGTGCTCGGCCTTGAACCAGGTGTCGCGCACGAAGCCGGGGATCGCGTCCTGCTTGACGCCGAAGGCCGGGATGGACCACGAGTGGATCACGTCGTTGGCGGTGGTGACCAGGCGGATTTTTTTATTCACTGGAACGACGACTTCGTTGTCGACTTCCATCAGGTAGTTGTCGCCGCGCTTCTCGGTCGGCTCGAAGCCGGGCGAGCCCACTTGCGCGCGCGGGGTCGACAGCTTGGACAGGAAGGAAATGCCCTCGCCCTCGCCCTTCAGGTAGTCGTAGCCCCATTCCCACTGCATGCCGGTCACTTTGATGGTGATGTCGGCGTTGGAGGTGTCCTTCATGCCGACCACGGTGCGGGTGGCGGGCAGCGCCATGCCGATGACGATCAGGAAGGGCACGACGGTCCAGGCGATTTCCACCGCGGTCGATTCGTGGAAGGTGGCCGGCTTGTGGCCCAGCGACTTGCGGTGCTTGAAGATGGAGTAGAACATCACGCCGAACACGCCGACGAAGATGACCAGGCAGACCAGCATCATCCAGGTGTGCAGGCTGTAGATTTCTGAAGCGATCTGGGTCGCCGGAGGTTGCAGATTAAGCTCGCCGGCCGTGGGACCGCCGGTGCCGCCGGTCGCCGCAGTGTAGCTGCCTGCCGCGGATGCCGCCTTGTCAGCCGCCCACGCTGGGATACTTGCCGCCGTGACCGACAGCCCGAGCATCAACGATTGAAGTCGCTTCGCATGTTTCATGTTTTCCCCAACCACCCAAGAAATTAAAATATTTTTTTAACGACTCCGGATTTCGGTGAACTGAACCGGCGCCGCTCCTTAAACAACTTCAGGCCCCATGCCAGTCCCGTCTGAAAAAAAATCTTCATGACGCGACCCCGGCGGGACCTTGAGGCTTGCCGCGCCATCCCCAGATACTGCCCAGTGACAACGCGAAAGCCTGATTCTGCTTAATTCAACTGCTCGTTCGTGCTCGTCTTTGCCCGCTTATCGCTGCGCTCGCTGGTTTATAGCTGGCGACGTGATTTGCTGGCAAAATTAGTCAATGATTATATATAACAAAAACGATCCACATCAAGAAATAATCCAAATCACAACTATGGCGTAGCCCGTGGCGCCACAGAGTGCCCGCAAACCCGCTATTGGCGCGGCTTTCGCGGCAAATCAAAGCGGATGATGGCCTCGCCTTTGGAGGTCGTTTTGGGCGCCGGACGGAAGGCGTGGCCGTAAATCACCTCGAAAGTCAGGCCCAGCTTGCCATCGGCGCGGCGGCCTTTTTCCAGCGTGTCGAGCATGCGCCGCCACGCCTGTTTGCCCATCAGGCCGCGCCGCAGCGTGCTCAATGGATTGCCGCCCAGCGCGCGCACGTCGGCCAGCAGCGCTTGCGGCGTGTCGTAGGTGACGGTGATGACTTCCATGTCCAGCACCGGCGTCGAAAAGCCCACCTGCACCAGCTGGTCGCCGAAATCGTGCATGTCGACGAAGGGCAGCGCGTGCGGGGCCAGGTCGGCCTCGGCAAAGGCGGCGCGCAGTTCGCGCAGGGTGTCCGGGCCGAAGCAGGAGAACATCAGCAGGCTGTTCACGCGCAGCACGCGGCGCCATTCGGCAAACACGCGGTCGGGCTGGGGATGCCAGTGCAGCGCCAGGTTGGACCAGACCAGGTCCACCGAATTGGGGCCCAGCGGCAGCTCGGCGAAATCGCCGCACAGCGTATCGATGCCTGTCTTGGCCGGCAACAGCTTGCTCAACAGCTGGTTCAGCGACGACGGCTTCGCGGCCGGGCCCTGCGCGGCGCGCGCCATGGCTTCGGCCGCGTCGATGCCGAGGATGTGGGCGGCGGGATAGGATTTTTGCAATAGTGCGAGATCGGCACCGGCGCCGCAGCCGGCGTCCAGCACGCGCTGCGGCGCGACCTTGATCAGCTCCAGGCGGTCGAACATGCGCGCGGCGATTTCGCGGCGCAGGAAATCGGAGGGCGCGACACGCCCGGGGCGGGCAAACAGCGCGCGCACGCGCACCTGGTCGATGGGGGCGCTCAACTTCGGGGGATTTGCGGGGACTTGCATGATGTGGTTCGGTGTAGTGCGATAATGTCGGCAGTGTACATGGTTGAACGCAAACGCGTCCTGGAGCGTCGATGCTTGCTTCCCCGACAATCGGCACGATGCGCGCCCTGCTCCACCGCGGCGGCGCGGCCCTGTTGCGTGGCGCGTTGCCGGCCTCGTGCGCGTTGTGCGCGGCCGCCTGCGGCGAATTGCTGTGTCCAGCCTGCGCCGCGCAGTTCTTCGGCGGCGGCGCCGTGCGCTGCCCCCGCTGCGCCAATCCCTTGCCGGACTCGGCGCGCGGCCAGCTGTGCGGCGGCTGCCGCGCCCGGCCGCCCGCCTTCGATGTCACGCTGGCCGCGGCCGATTACGCCATGCCGCTGGACCAGTTGGTATTGCAGCTGAAATTCGGCCACCGTCTCGCGCTGGCAACACTGTTTGCCCGGCTGCTGCGCGACGCCGTCCTGCAGCAACCCGGCTTCACGCTGCCCGCCCTGCTCTGTCCGGTGCCGCTGGGGCCGCGCCGGCTGGCCGAACGCGGCTACAATCAAGCCCTGGAGATCGCGCGGCCGCTGGCGCGCAGCCTGGGCGTGGCGCTGCATCCGCAGCTGGCTTGCCGGGTGCGCGAGACGGCGGCGCAGAGCGGCGTCACGCCGGAGCGGCGGCGGCACAACCTGGCCGGCGCGTTCGCGATCCCGGACATGGCGCTGGTACAAGGGCGCCACGTCGGCGTGGTGGACGACGTGATGACCAGCGGCGCCACCTTGAACGAACTGGCGGCCACGCTCAAGCGCCACGGCGCGGCGCGCGTGAGCAACCTGGTGTTCGCCCGCACGCCGCCGCATTGAATTTGATAGAGGAGAACCGCTTTGTTTCATGTCGTACTAGTCCAACCCGAAATTCCACCGAACACCGGCAACGTGATCCGGCTGTGCGCCAACACCGGCGCGCAGCTGCACCTGATCGAGCCGCTGGGCTTCCCGCTGGAAGACTCCAAGCTCAAACGCGCCGGCCTGGACTATCACGAATACGCGCGGATGCAAGTCCACCCGGACTGGCCAGCCTTCCTGGCCGCCGTGCAGCCGGACCCGGCCCGCATGTTCGCCATGACCACGCACGGCTCGTCGCCGTTCGCGGACGCCGCCTTCCGGCCGGGCGACGTGTTCGTGTTCGGCTCGGAGACGCGCGGCCTCGACCCGGCCCTGCGCGAAAGCTTCCCGCCGGCCCAGCGCATCCGCCTGCCGATGCGTCCCGACAACCGCAGCCTGAACCTGTCGAACACGGTGGCCGTGGTGGTGTTCGAGGCCTGGCGACAGAACGGCTACGCCGGCGGAGCCTGAAGCCATGGTCATCCGCCCCGCCCTGTTGTGCCTGACGCTGCTGGTCAGCGCGCACGCGGCGGAGCCGGTGACCTTGTACACCGAGGACTACCCTCCCTTCAGCTGGGTCGACAAGGGCAGCGGCAAGGTGGTCGGGCTGTCGGCCGAGATCGTCGCCGAGCTGATGCAGCGGGCCGGCCTGCCGACCACGGCTCCCGTCGTCGCGCCGTGGGCGCGGGCGATGGTGCTGACCATGGCCACCGCCAATTCCTGCCTGTACACCACGGCCCGCGTGCCCGAGCGCGAGAACAACTACCAGTGGATAGGCCCGATCGGGCAGAACAACTGGGTGCTGTTCGCGCGGCGCGACGACCACATCAAGCTCAACAGCCTGGACGAGGCCGCCGGCTACCAGATCGGCACCTTCATTGGCGACGCCTCGGTCACCTTTCTGCGCGAGCACAAGCTGCGCGTGGCGACCGTGCCCAACGACAGGCTCAATCCGCCCAAGCTGCAAAAGCAGCGCATCCAGCTGTGGTCGGTGGGACGGATGTCGGGGCTGTTCCTGCAGCGCGAGCTGGGCATCGACGACTTCGAACAGGTGCTGGCCTTCGCGCACGCCGAGATGTACCTGGCCTGCCACAAGGACATGGACAAGGCCGAGGTGGCGCGCCTGAACGACATCCTGCACGGCATGTACCGCGACGGCACCATCCGCCGCATCTACGTGCAGTACGGCTACGAGAAGGAAATGCCGCGCTGACGGTGGGGTCAAGTCTGACATTCGGACACGAGCTCGGCCCTAGTGCGCGCACTACGGCCGAGCTCGTGTCCGAATGTCAGACTTGACCCCAGTTTCCTTGACCCCAGTTTCCCGCACGCCCAGATAGCCCTTGATCGATGCGATCACCAGCGGCACCGCGCCGAACAGGATGAACACCAGGTCGCCAGGCAGGCGCAGCCATTCAATCAGGCGCGAACGCTCGCTGCCGATGTAGTCGAGGCTGCGCGCGTGCCAGTAGCCGTTCTGCAGCACGTCCCACACCTGCAGCACGCCGCTGGGGAACAAGCTCATGGCCACCATCATCGCCAGGCCGCCGTTGCAACCCCAGAACGCGACCCGGATGTATTTTTCGATGCCGGCCCAGCGCGCATCGTCGCTGGTCTGGCGCAGCACGAACACCATCAGCGCGATCGCCAGCATGCCGAACACGCCCATCATCGCGGCGTGGCCGTGGCTCGGGGTCAGCTGCGTGCCGACCTCGTAGTAACTGACGATGGGCAGATTGATCAGGAATCCGCAAATGCCGGCCCCCACAAAGTTCCAGAAGCCCACCGCCATCAGGAAATAAAACGTCCATTGGTGCGGCAGGGCGATCGGCTTGCCGCCGGCGTCGCGGGCGCCGCGCGTGGTGCGCACGAAATCCCACGCGTCCAGAGTCAACAAGGTGAGCGGCACCACCTCGAGCACCGAGAACAGCGCCGAAAGGGACATGTTGACGTTGGTTTGTCCGCTGAAATACCAATGATGGCCGGTGCCCATCAGCCCGCCGAGGAAATACAGGATGGCGTCGAGATAGATCACGCGCAGCGCGACATTGCGGCGCGTCAGGCCAAGTTGATAGAACGTCAGTGCCACCACCGTCGTGGCGAAGAATTCGAAAAATCCTTCCACCCACAAGTGGATGATCCAGAAACGCCAGGTGTCGACCACGGTGAAATTGGTCTTGGCGCCAAAGAACAGCGCCGGCACATAGAACACCGGGATGGCCAGCGCGGCGATCAGGAACATCTGGACGATGGGCCGCACTGCCGGCTGCGCCGGCCGCACCAGTGTCCAGAGCAGGCCGAACCAGCCGAGCAAGCCCACCACCAGCAAATACTGCCACGCACGGCCGAGTTCCAGATACTCCCAACCCTGGTCGCCTAGCCAGAACCACCAGCTGCCAAGCAGCTGTGCAATGCCCAGCCATTCGCCCAGCAGGCTGCCGCCGATCACCAGCGCAAAGGCGGCGAACAATACGTGGATGGCGCCCGCCAGCCAGCCAGCGCGGCTCGTCGGTGCGCAGCGAACGGCCGAGAAACAGGGCGGCGGCGACATAGGCGGTGGCGATCCAGAAGATCGCCGTCTGCAAGTGCCAGGTACGCATCAGGTTGCTCGGAAAGACGCGCTCCAGCTGGAAGCCATAGAAACTGCCGGGATCCGCGCGGTAGTGGGCGACGGCGCCGCCCACCAGCGCTTGTGCCAGCAACAGCAGTGCCACGACCACGAAAAATTTCACCAAGGCGTTTTGTCCCCGGCTCGATGTCCCCGGCAGCAGCAGCGGGTGCACCTGATGGCCGCGTGTGATCCAGCCGAGGTAGTCGAACTTCCCGAACGCCAACAGCACGGCCGCAATGCCGGCCAGCAGAACCATCAGGCTCAGGGCGCTCCACAACAAGGCGCTGGACGTGGGCAGATTGCCGACGCTGGGATCATAGGGAAAATTGTTGGTATAGGAATAGTCCGCGCCCGGGCGCTCGGCCACCGAAGCCCAGGCCGTCCATATGACGAAGGCGGTGAATTGCCGCAATTCGGTGGCATCGGTGATCAGGTTGGCCTTGAGTCCGCCATTGCGCGAGGGTTCGCGGAAATACTCCGTCCAGTAAGCGATCTGCTGGTGGAAGGTCGCCGTCTGCGGTGCGGTAAATTGCAAGGTCGAGGTGGCCGCATCGTATCGGTTGGTCTTCAGCGCCAGCACGGTTTCGCCCTGCACCGCCGCTTGCTGCGGGCGCGACAACGCGGCAAAAGGCTGCTGGTAGCGTTGCCGCGCGATGTGTTCCGCGGTCTGCACGCCCATGCTGTGCAAGGTCGCGGCCGAAAAGTCCGGCCCCAGATAGGCGCCATGTCCCCAGATGCTGCCGTTGGCCATCAATCCATACTTGAGAAACACGGCCTGGCCGTTGCCGATGTCGTCGCCGGTGAACACCACGCCGTCTTGCGCATCGACGACCTGCGCCGGGACGGGCGGTGCGTTCCGATAGGACAGCAGAGTAATCGCGATCAATCCGGCAAACCCCAGCACCATCACGATCAGTATCGTGCGTATCCACCAGGGCGAGAGAGGGCCATCGTCTTCGGTTACCGGTAGTGCGGCTTCACTCATGATTGTGCCTTCGCCCGTTATAGCCTGCGTTATGCATCAATAAGGACCAGCGCCTCGTCCGCCTCCGTCCGTCAGCTCCCCAGAATATACCCTTGGCATCGTGGTTCTGTGCGTTAGCGCGCTCAGGAACCCGAACAGGGCGCGCGACGCATGGACCGCGGCGCCGCGCGCAAGCACACCGACCACGCCACGCCGGCAATCAACAGTACGATAGCTACCACCTCCAGCGGGCGCGGCGGCCCAGGCTTGCCATTTCATTAAAGTATACATTCTTGTCTAGTTCAGTTATTCTCGTTGCGCGCGCGGCTGCAGCGTCCTCTAAAAAATTGACTCCTACGGAACCCGAGAATGAACATATATGGCTTTTGCGTGTGCGCCTTGCTGGTGACGGCACTTCCCAAATTCGCGCTGGCGGACGACTGCGAAAAAGTGGCGCTGTCTGAAACATACGCCAAAATGCACCGGGACGATCAGGCCTTAAGGGGCAGGTATATCCAGATACTGGAGCAGGAAAATAGAAACGAGCACGTCGATCTGAAAGAAAAAGACCAGCTTGAAGTGACCATTTCAAATACCGACGAAAGCAATCAACTCACGCTGGACAAATTGATCGCGCGCTGCGGCTGGCCCGGAGGCCTGGACAAGAACCGCGCAGCCTTTTCGGCGTTCCTGATTGTTCAGCACGCCGAACTGGACTACCAGCTCAAGCATCTGGACTTGCTGAAGGCCGCAAACAAGCGGGGCGAGATCCCCAATCGCGTGTTTGCGATGCTGGTCGATCGTATCCTGGTCAAGCAAGGGAAGCCGCAACTGTACGGTACGGAATTTGAGTACGGAAGCAACAAGGTGGCCCCCATTGCCGATCCCCAAAATCTGAACCGGCGACGAAAAAAAATGGGCCTGCCTCCATTCCACGCTCCCTGACCCAGCGCGCGCCCTGGCGCTCGGCGTGGCGGCCGCGGTGCGGCAGCCTGCGCCATCAACGGAAGTACAGCAGGCGGGTGAAGTGGGTGTAGCCCGATTCCAGCCACATCAGCCAGGCCAGCACCAGCAGGCACAGCGGCGGCGCCAGCACCACGTAGATCAGCGCGGCGCGTTCCCAACGCAGGTGCATGAACACCGCCACGATCAGCCCGGCCTTGG
This sequence comes from Duganella sp. GW821-FHT01E12, assembly GCF_059422325.1. Classification (NCBI taxonomy): domain Bacteria; kingdom Pseudomonadati; phylum Pseudomonadota; class Betaproteobacteria; order Burkholderiales; family Oxalobacteraceae; genus Duganella; species Duganella sp. GW821-FHT01E12. The sequence goes on from NZ_JBWKWR010000005.1 coordinate 383,826, forward strand.
CCAGCATCAGCAGCAGGATCAGCATCCAGCGCAGATAGCCTTCGGCGTGAAAGAAGTCGACCAGGTAGGAAAACGTGCTGAGCACGAACAGCAGCAGCCAAACCTTCAGGTACAGGCCGATCGGATGGGTGGCGGCTTGCATGACGGCTCCTACCAGAGATAAAACAGCGCGAAGATGAACACCCACACGAGGTCGACGAAGTGCCAGTACAGGCCGGCGATCTCGACGATGTCGTAGTTGCCGCCGCGCTCGTAGTGCCCGCGCAGCACGCGCCGCGCGACGATGGCCAGGTAGATCACGCCGGCCGTCACGTGCAGGCCGTGGAAGCCGGTGATCATGAAGAAGCAGGCGCCGAACTGCGCCGCGCCGTCGGGATTGATCCACGGCCGCACGCCCTCCCCGATCAGCTTGCTCCACTCGAAGGCCTGCATGCAGACGAAGGTCGCGCCCAGCGCGGCGGTCAGCAACATCAGCGCGGCGCAGCGGCCGCGCTCGCGCCGGTAGGCGTGGTTGACCGCCATCGCCATCGTGCCGCTGCTGGTGATCAGCACGAAGGTCATGATGGCGATCAGGATCAGCGGCAGCCTGGCGCCGCCGATGGTCAGCGCGAACACCTCGCTGGGGTTGGGCCAGGCCGCCGTGGTGGCGATGCGCACCGACATGTAGCCGGTCAGGAAGCTGCCGAAGATGAAGGTGTCGCTGAGCAGGAAGATCCACATCATCGCCTTGCCCCACGGGACGCGGAAGGCGGCGCGGTCGCCCGACCAGTCCGCCACCATGCCTTGCCAGCCGGCCGTTTCGCTAGCTTTGTTCATGGGCCGCCTCCGCAGATTTGATTCACCAGCTCCGGCGTCACGCCGAACAGCAGGCCGAACATGGCCAGCCACAGGGCCAGCAAAAAATGCCAGTAGCGCGCGCACAGCTGGACGGTCACGCTGTCGCGCCCAAGGTCGCGCCACGCCCAGCCGGCCGCGGCCAGGCCGCCTATCACGTGCACACCGTGCAGGCCGGTGATCAGGTAAAAGAAGCTGTTGGCCGGATTGGCGTCCAGCGTCAGCCTGGCCGCCTCCATGGCCCGCCACGCCCACAGCTGCGACGCCACGAAGGCCAGCGAACAGGCACAGGCCGCGACACAGGCGGTGCGCACCGCCCGCGCGCCCCGGCCGTGCGCGGCGCGCCGCCACGCCACGCTGGCGGCCACCAGCAGCGCCGTGCTCAGCCACAGCTGCGCCGGCACGAAGGGCAGCGGGCGCCAGTCGGACGCCGCCATGCGCATCAGGTAGGCGCTGCCGAACAGGAGGAACAGCATGCCGGCCACGCCCATGAACACCCACAAGCCGGTGCGCCGCCTGAGCGCGTCGGCGCGCTCGCCCACCAGGTAGAGACTGGGATTCATGGCGCCTCCCCGCGCGCCGGCCCGGCCTGGCGCACCTGATCCGGCGGCTGGTCCTGCGGCAGGTAGTCGCTGTCGCCGTCCTGCAGGCCATACTCGTAGGCGCCGCGATACGCCTGTGGCGTGCGCTCGCCCCAGTTGCCGTGCTCCGGCGGCGTCCGCGGCGTGTGCCACTCCAGGCTGGCCGCGCGCCACGGATTGCCGCCTGCCGCGCGCCCGCGCACCGCGCTCCAGCACAGGTTCAGCACGAACAGCAGCTGCGTCGCGCCCACCACCAGCGCGACGATGGTAATGAAGGCATTCAGCGCCTGGGCCGAGGCGGGAATGAAGGCGTAGTGGTCGTAGGCGTAGTAGCGCCTCGGCATGCCGAGCAGGCCCAGGTAGTGCATCGGGAAGAAGATCAGATACGTGCCGACAAAGGTGATCCAGAAATGCACGCGCCCCAGCATCGCGTCGTACATGCGCCCGCTGACCTTGGGGAACCAGTGATACAGGCCACCAAACACCGCCAGCACCGGCGACACGCCCATTACCATGTGGAAGTGCGCGACCACAAAATACGTGTTCGACAGTGGAATGTCGACGCTGACGTTCCCCAGGAACAGCCCGGTCAGGCCGCCGATGACGAAGGTGCTGATGAAGCCGACCGCGAACAGCATCGGCACGGTCAGGTGTATGTCGCCGCGCCACAGCGTCAGCGTCCAGTTGTAGACCTTGAGCGCGGTCGGCACGGCGATCACCAGCGTGGTGGTGGCGAAGAAGAAGCCGAAGTACGGGTGCATGCCGCTCACGTACATGTGGTGCGCCCAGACCACGAAGCTCAAGCCGCCGATCACGACGATGGCCCACACCATCATCTTGTAGCCGAAGATCTGCTTGCGCGCATGCACGCTGATCAGGTCGGAGATGATGCCGAACGCCGGCAGCGCCACGATGTACACCTCCGGATGACCGAAAAACCAGAACAGGTGCTGGAACAGCAGCGGACTGCCGCCCTGGTGCGGCAGGTGCCGCCCCATCGACACCACCGCCGGCACGAAGAAGCTGGTGCCCAGCGCCTTGTCGAACAACATCATCACGCCGCTGACGAACAGCGCCGGAAACGCGAACAGCGCCAGGATGGTGGCGGTGAAGATGCCCCACACCGTCAGCGGCATGCGCATCAAGGTCATGCCCTCGGTGCGCGCCTGCAGCACCGTGGTGACGTAGTTCAGCCCGCCCATGGTGGCGGCCGCGATGAACACCAGCAGCGACACCAGCATCACGACGATGCCCCACTCCGTGCCCGGCGTGCCGGGCAGGATGGCCTGCGGCGGATACAGCGTCCAGCCGGCGCCGGTCGGCCCGCCGGGCACGAAGAAGCTGGCCGCCAGGATCAGCACCGCCAGCAGGTAGAACCAGTAGCTGAGCATGTTCAGGAAGGGGAACACCATGTCGCGCGCGCCCACCATCAGCGGGATCAGGTAGTTGCCGAAGCCGCCCAGGAACAGCGCCGTCAGCAGATACACCACCATGATCATGCCGTGCATGGTCATGAACTGGTAGTAGCGGCCGGCGTCGATGAAGGCGAAGCGGCCCGGAAAGCCCAGCTGCAAGCGCATCAGGTCCGACAGCACCATGCCCACCAGCCCGATGACCAGCGCCGTGACGGTGTACTGGATCGCGATCACTTTATGGTCCTGGCTCCACACATAGCGGGTCCAGAAACTGTGAGGATGCTCGCCGCCATAGCCCATGCCCGCCTCCTATTTGATGGTCTTGATGTAGTCGACCAGCTGCGCCACCTCGGCCGCGCTCAGCTGCTGCGCCGGCATGATCGGTTGATAGCCTTTGACGATGCGCGCCGACGGCCTGGTAATCGATTCGCGCAGATAGGCCTCGTCCACGCGCACGCTGGCGCCGTCGTTCATTGTTTCGTTTTTGCCGAACAGCCCCTTCCAGCTCGGCCCCACGCCGGGCTTGCCGTCGACGCTGTGGCAGGCCGCGCAGCCGCGCGACTGCGCCAGCAGGCGCCCCTGCTTGCCGGGTTCGTCGCCGGCGGTGGTGGCCACGCCGGCAAAGGTCGGCTGCGCCGCCAGCCAGGCGCGGTACTCCGGCTCGTCGTCGACCGCCACGTAGCTGCGCATGTTGAAATGGCCGATGCCGCACAGCTGCGCGCACATCACCTCGAACCGGCCGACCCGCGACGGCGTGAACCAGAACGAGGTCACCATGCCGGGCACCATGTTCATGCGCACGCGGAATTCCGGCACGTAGAAATCGTGCAGCACGTCCTGCGCCCGCAGCAGCACGCGCACCGGCCGGCCAAGGGGAATATGCACCTCCTGTCCCTCGACCAGCACGTCGTCCTGGCCGGCGGGATCGGCGGGATCGAGGCCGTAGGGATTGCTGTTGCTGATGAAGCGCACATCGGTGCCGCCCAGCTTGCCGTCCTTGCCCGGCAGGCGGTAATGCCATTGCCATTGCTGGCCCAGCACTTCGAACACCAGCGCGCCGGGCGGCGGATCGATCAGCTTGGCGTACACCGACAAGCCCGGCGCAAGCAGCGCGACGATGCCCACCGTGGTGGCGCCCACCAGCCACCATTCCAGCCGCGTGCCGCTGTGCGTGGGCGCCGCGCGCACGCCTTCCCGGTGCCTGAACGTGACTACCGCGTATGCCACGAACAGGTTGATGGCAACGAAGGCCACGCCGGTGATGATAAAGGTCAGCAGCAAGGCCTCGTCCATCTGCCGCCAGTTGGAAGCGATGGGCGTGAGCCACCATGGACTCATGTAATGAAATTCCAGGGCGCCAACCACGATCAGGATCAGTATCAGTGCTAACGCCATGGTGCCTTCCGAAAGCTAACGCGGCCTGTCCGGCCTTTCCAGCTTGAGATAAATGAAGGCTGCGGTCATCCCGAAGATGACGTGGGCGATGGCTGTCGGCCACCCTCGCAGCGCTGCGAACCATGTATAGACCCCGACCATGCCGTAAAAGTTCAGCACATACAGCAAAAGGCCGAACGCCGCGCCGGCCGCCAGCGCCATCGGGATGCTGGAATCGAGCCGGAACGGCGCCATGATCGCGGCCAGCATGACGCCGAACGCCACGCCCAGCGCATAGTGGACCAGCAGCGCGGCCACCGTCACGCCCAGGCTGTAGCCGCTGGTCTGCAGCACGTCCCAGCTCATCACCATCGCGGCGATCATGTGGGTGGCCAGCCAGGGATCGGTGGCGCTGGTCAGGGACGACCAGCTCAGTTCCAGCAGCATCAGCATGCCGCCGGCGCCGAAGCCGGCGACCGCCGCGGCGCCCCAGTCCGGCCAGCGCGCTTGCCACTGATGTGATTGCAGATGCAGTTCCATGATGTCCTCCCGAAGCGACGTGTGGGAGGATCAGTCTAGGATTTTTTTCGGACCCTGTCAGCCGGCGCGCGATTGGAACGCGGGGAGAAACTCAGCAGCAAAGCCAGCGCGCCGGCGCCGGCCGCGCTGACGCAGACCGTGCTGGCGACGGCCAGCGCGGCCGGATTGCGCAGGCCGAGCAGGTCGGCCGCGAAGGCCAGCGAGACCGTGGCGATCAGCTGGGCCGGATACAGGAAGCGCAGCTGGCGGAAGGCGCGCGCGTCGCCGCGCCGCCAGCGGCGCAGCGCGACCGCGAACGCCGGCCCCCACAGCACGCCGAGGAACACCAACGCCGCGAAGGCGGCGATCAGGAGTCGCATATCAGGGTATCGGCAGAATATCAGGGACGCTGGGCGCGCACCTTGGTCAGCAGCTTGGTGGTCGAGCGGTCGTGCTCGAAGTCGATGGCGACTGCCTGGCCGCCGTAGGCCAGCACGGCCTGGCCTTCGGGGATGGCGTCCATCCGGTAGTCGCCGCCCTTGGCGTAGATTTCCGGCCGCGCCTGCCGCACCACCTCCAGCGCCGTATCCTCGTCGAAGTCCACCACCAGGCTCACCGATTCCAGCGCGGCCAGCACCGCCATGCGGTCGGCGCAGTTGTTGAGCGGACGGTCGTCGCCCTTGCCCAGCCGCTTGACGGAGGCGTCGGTGTTGGCGGCCACCACCAGCGAGGCGCCCAGCGCGCGCGCCTGCGCCAGATAGGTGACGTGGCCGCGGTGCAGGATGTCGAACACGCCGTTGGTCAGCACCACCGGCTTGGGCAGCGCGGCCACGCGCGCGGCCAGTTGTTCACGGGTGCAGATCTTGGATTCAAATTGAGGCATGGGGTTCTTCGGTTATTTGGTTTCTTCGTCTTCCGGCTCGTCGTCGATCTGCATGCTGAGCGTATCGGCGGTGGCCGGACTGTTGTCGCCGGGCTCCTTGCGGTCGCCGCGCAGCTTGATCTGCAGCCGCAGGCCGTTGGCCGAGTCGGCGTTGCGGATCGCCTCTTCGTAAGCGATATAGCCCTTATTATAAAGTTCGTACAGCGCCTGGTCGAAAGTGCACATGCCGAGCTCGCGCGACTTGTGCATGATTTCCTTGATCGCCTGGAAGTTCCCCTTGAAGATCATCTCGGCGATGGTCGGCGTGTTGAGCAGGATTTCTATCGCCGCCTTGCGGCCCTTGCCGTCCTCGGTGCGCACCAGCCGCTGCGAGACGATGGCGCGCAGGTTGGACGACAAATCCATCAGCAGCTGGTTGCGCCGCTCCTCCGGGAAGAAGTTGATGATGCGGTCCATGGTCTGGTTGGAGTTGTTCGCGTGCAGCGTGCCCAGGCACAGGTGGCCGGTCTCGGCGAACGCGATCGCGTGCTCCATGGTCTCGGTGTCGCGGATCTCGCCGATCAGGATCACGTCCGGCGCCTGGCGCAGCGTGTTCTTGAGCGCGTTGTGCCAGGACAGCGTGTCCACGCCCACCTCGCGGTGCGTGATCAGGCAGCCCTTGTTCTTGTGGACGTACTCGACCGGGTCCTCCACCGTGATGATGTGGCCGGCCGAGTTGGCGTTGCGGTAGTCGATCATGGCCGCCAGCGTGGTCGACTTGCCGGAGCCGGTGCCGCCCACCACCAGCACCAGCCCGCGCTTGGTCATGATCACTTCCTTCAGGACCTCGGGCAGGTCAAGCTTTTCGAAGTTCGGGATTTCCGAGGCGATGGTCCGTATCACCATCGCCACATTCTGCTGCTGCACGAAGACGTTGACGCGGAAGCGGCACACGTCCGGCAGCGAGATGGCGAAGTTGCATTCCAGCTCGGCCTCGAACTCGCGCTTCTGCTTCTCGTTCATGATCGACAGTGCCAGCGCGCGCGTCACGCTGCCGGTGAGCTTCTGCTGGCTCAGGGCCTTCATCGCGCCCTGCGACTTCATGCTCGGCGGGAAATCGGCGGAAATGAACAAATCCGAACCGCCGGTGTGATGCATCACCTTCAGCAGCTTGTGCAGATAGGCTTGCGCTTCTTCTGGACCAAATGTGGAGGACATGCTTGCCTTTCGATGGGTGGCGCCAACATACGCTGCATTATATCGACACCATTCGCTACAATACGGGTTAATTATTGCATCCCAGCATTGCCTGTGTTCAAATACATTCATGACACTGACCGAACTGAAATATATCGTCGCCGTTGCACGAGCGAAACACTTCGGACATGCGGCCGAAGCTTGTTACGTCGCCCAGCCGACGCTTTCGGTCGCCATCAAGAAACTGGAAGATGAGCTGGGCGTGGTGCTGTTCGAACGGGGCGGCGCCGAGATTTCCGTGACCCCGCTGGGCGCGCAGATCGTCGCCCAGGCCGAGCGCGTGCTGGAGCAGACCGCCGCCATCAAGGAACTCGCCAAGCAGAACAAGGACCCGCTGGCCGGCCCGCTGCGCCTGGGTGTGATCTACACCATCGGCCCCTACCTGCTGCCGCCGCTGGTCAAGGGCATGATCGACAAAGTCCCGCAGATGCCGCTGATCCTGCAGGAGAACTTCACCGTGCGCCTGATCGAGATGCTGCGCCAGGGCGAGCTGGACGCCGCCATCATGGCGCTGCCGCTGCCCGAGCACGGCATGGCCATGCAGGCGCTGTACGACGAGCCCTTCGTGGTGGCGATGCCATCCCAGCATGCGTGGACCAAGCGCCGCACCATCCCCGCCGACGACCTGAAGACCGAAAACATGCTGCTGCTTGGCAACGGACACTGTTTCCGCGACCAGGTGCTGGAGGTGTGCCCCGAAATGGCGCGTTTTTCCGCGCCGGGCAACGGCATGCAGCGCACCTTCGAGGGCTCGTCGCTGGAGACCATCCGCCACATGGTGGCCAGCGGCATCGGCCTGACCGTGCTGCCGCGCGCCTCGGTGCCGGACATGGACGCCAAGGACGGCATGCTGCAGTTCCGCCCGTTCGACGCGCCGGCGCCGTCGCGCCGGGTGGTCATCGTGTGGCGTAAAAGCTTCACCCGCAAGGCCGCCATCGACGCCGTGTGCGAAGTGGTGGCAGCCTGCAACCTGCCCGGCATCACCACCCTCTGCGCCGACGATTAGTGTAGCCACTGCGCCGGTCGCGCCAGGATTTGCGATAATCCTGATCTTTCCCTTCAAGCGGCACTATCCATGAACAAGCTGGAGTTGTATTTTCGCCTGGTCAGGCTGGACAAACCCATCGGCACGCTGCTGTTGCTGTGGCCGACCCTATGCGCACTGTGGCTGGCATCCAACGGCAAGCCCAGCCTGACGCTGGTGCTGATCTTCTCGCTCGGCACGCTGCTGATGCGCTCGGCCGGCTGCGCGATGAACGACTACGCCGACCAGGACTTCGACAAATTCGTCAAGCGCACGGCGCAGCGGCCCATCACCAGCGGGCGCATCAGCGGCAAGGAAGCGCTGGCGATCGCCGGGGCGCTGGCGGTGCTGTCGTTCTGCCTGATCCTGCCGCTGAACGCGCTGACCAAGCAGCTGTCGGTGGCGGCCGTCGTCATCGCCGGCACCTACCCCTACTTCAAGCGCTTCTTCGCGATCCCGCAAGCCTACCTGGGCATCGCCTTCGGCTTCGGCATCCCGATGGCGTTCGCCGCGATCCAGAACACGGTGCCGACTGTGGCCTGGGTGCTCTTGCTGGGCAACGTGTTCTGGGCCGTGGCCTACGACACCGAATACGCCATGGTCGACCGCGACGACGACCTGAAGATCGGCATCAAGACCTCGGCCATCACCTTCGGCCGCCACGACGTGGCGGCGGTGATGCTGTGCTACGCCGTGCATCTGGGCCTGTTGCTGGCCTGCGGCTGGCAGCTGGGCATGGGCGTGTGGTTTGCCGGCGGGGTGGCGGTGGCGGCGGGCATAGCCTGCTATCACTACACGCTGATCCGGGGCCGCGAGCGCGATCCCTGCTTCTACGCCTTCCGCCACAACAACTGGCTGGGCGCGGCGGTGTTCGCGGGCGTGGCGCTGGACTATGCGATGCGTTAGCCCGATTGAGGCAGCGCAAAGCGATTATGCGGCCGCTGCCTACAATGGCTATCCCCTTCCAACCGACACCCGATGAGGTCATCATGGATCAGATTCAACAGAACGGCAAAGGCGTGGCCGACAACCAGTCCGCCAGCGCCGCCGCGCGCGACAGGCTGATGAACGAATTGAAGCACGCCATCGGCGAGGCCGAGGATTGGCTGAAGGATGCCGCCAGGGAGCCGACGCCCACCTCGGAAAACCGCGCGCGGTTCGACGACACACTGCGCACCGCCAGGACCGACCTGCGCAAGCTGGAGGACAGCCTGATCGCCCGCAGCCGCGGCGCGGCCGAATCGGCCAACGTCTATGTGCGCGACAATCCGTGGAAATCGGTGGGCTTGGGCGCGGCGCTTGGCGTCGTCGTCGGGTTACTGATCGCCCGTAAGTAATTTCGCAGCATCTCTTGATATCCGCTCGCCGCCTGAACCACCAACAGCCAAGTGCCGCGAGCCGCCTTAAGTTCCTGTCAGCCGAACGAGGTACACCATCCGCCGGCGGCCACCAGCTTGCCGGGGAAGATGGCGCAGCCGCCCATGTTGTTCGGGCCGTCCTCGTAGATCTGGCACTTGCTGCATTGGTCGCCGGCCTTGAAGTCGGGGAATTTGTGCCCGTCCACCTTGGCGGCGTCAATCACATAGTTGAACTCCTTGGCCAGCGGCTCGTCTTCCTTGAGCGGCACGCGGTCCTCGGCCCAGGCCTTGCAGCCCAGCGTGGCAGCGGCCAGACCGGCGCAGGTGTTCAACAAAAAAACTCGGCGATTCGTCATCTTTTTTCCCTTTCCGTCGCTGTCGCGCCACATGGTACGAACCCGGCAATGATACGCGCTTGCTACCGAAAACATGCTGCTATACTCAATGTTGCCAAGCACTCTACATCTAATAATTAGCATGAGGGGACGACATGTACAAGGCCATACGCGCAGTTGCTCTTTGCGGTACGATCAGCGCCCTGCTGGGTGCTTGCGGCAAGACCGAGGCGCCCGTCTCGGCGGAACAAGCCAGCGCCGACGCGGCGTTCCAGAAGAAGCTGCAGGAGCAGCTGCTCGACGCCAAACCCGGCAGCGTGGTCGAGATCCCGGCCGGCACCTATCATCTCACTAGCGGCCTGACCCTGCGCGGCAACGGCGTCACGGTGCGCGGCGCCGGCATGGACAAGACCATCCTCTCGTTCAAGGGCCAGGTCACCGGACCCGAGGGCATGCTGGTCTACGCCAGCAACTTCACCATCGAGGGCCTGACCATCGAAGACTCCAAGGGTGACGGCCTGAAGATCAACGACGGCGACAACATCACCATCCGCAAGGTCAAGGTGCAGTGGACCGGCGGCTCCAAGGTCACCAACGGCGCCTACGGCATCTACCCGGTCAAGACGCGCAACGTGCTGATCGAGGACAGCGTGGCCATCGCCGCGTCCGACGCCGGCATCTACGTCGGCCAGTCCAACGGCGTCGTGGTGCGCCGCTGCCGCGCCGAGCAGAACGTGGCCGGCATCGAGATCGAGAACACCATCAACGCCGACGTCTACGACAACGTCGCCACCAACAACACCGGCGGCATCCTGGTGTTCAACATGCCCAACCTGTCGCAGCCGGGACACAGCACCCGCGTGTACAAGAACAAGGTCGACAAGAACAACCTCGGCAACTTCGCCGCGCGCGGCACGGCCGTGGCCAGCGTGCCGGCCGGTTCCGGCATCGTCATCAACTCCAACTCGAAAGTGGAGATCTTCGACAACGACGTCACCGACAACCAGACCGCCAACGTCATCATCTCCAGCTACCACTCCACCGGCTACTACACCGAGAAAGGCGTGGCCGCCGGCTACGACCCGTATCCCAAGGCGATCTACGTGTACGGCAACCGCTTCAAGGGCGGCGGCGATTCGCCCGACGGCCTCGATCTGAAGGCGCTGAAGATCGCCATGTACGGCATCGGCGGCCACCTGCCCGACGTGCTGTGGGACGGCTACGTCGACACCAAGCTGCTGGTCAAGGGCGTGCTGCCGGCCGAGCAGCGCATCTGCATCCAGGATGGCGTGGACGTGCTGAACGCCGACGGCCCGAACAAATACAAGAACCCCAGCAAGGACGCGGCGCCGTTCCGCTGCGCGTTGGCCAAGCTGCCGCCGGTGACCATCACGCAACTCGCCGCGCAGTCATGATGGCGAGATTGACCTCAGCGACGTGCGCGCTGCTGCTCGCGGCATGCACGCAGACCCAGGCTCCGGTGAGCTTTATCACCGACGGCAATCCGGCCAAGTTGAGCGACTGGCATTTGATGGCCGTCTCCGGCGGCCGCCTGATCCTGAACGCCGGCGTGGTGCCGTACGACCTGAACACGCCGCTGTTCACCGACTACGCGCAGAAGCTGCGTACCGTGTGGATGCCGAAGGGCCAGAGCGCCGTCTACAACGCCGACACCAGCTTCGAGTTCCCGGTCGGGACCATCATCAGCAAGACCTTCTACTATCCGAAGGCGGACGGTTCCGCCAAGGCGGTGCTGGCCACCTATGACACCGGCAAGAGCGGCGGCGACAAGCTCGATCTGGCCGATGTGCGGCTGATCGAAACGCGGCTGCTGGTGCGCCGCGCCGACGGCTGGATCGCCCTGCCCTACGTCTGGAACGCCGATCAGACCGAGGCCGTGCTGTCGCGCACCGGCGACCAGGTGCCGCTGGAAGTGGTGCATGAGGACCGCAGCCGCAAGCCGCTGACCTATGTGGTGCCGAACGTGAACCAGTGTGCGTCCTGCCACGTGGCCGATGTGAAGTCGCGCCAGTTCCAGCCCATCGGCCCGAAGGCGCGGCATATGAACCGCAGCTACAGCTACGACGGTGTGAGCGTCAACCAGCTCGATTACCTGGCGCGCATCGGTTATCTGACCGGCGTGCCGGCCAACGCGGCATCCAGCGCGCCGCACAACGCCAACTGGCGCGACCAGGGCCAGACGCTGGACGCCCGCGCCCGCGCCTACCTGGACATCAACTGCGCCCACTGCCACAACGACAAGGGCGCGGCCAACACCACGGCGCTGCATCTGAACATGGGCGCGCCGGCGGATCTGCATCTGGGTTTGTGCAAGCCGCCGGTGGCGGCCGGCGCCGGCACCGGCGGCCATGGCTACGGCATCGCGCCGGGCAAGCCGGACGAGTCGATCATGGTCTACCGGCTAAGCTCCGACCAGACCGGCATCATGATGCCGGAACTGGGGCGCGGCTCGGTGCACAAGGAAGGCGTGGAACTGATACGCGCCTGGATCGCGGCGATGAAGCAAGGCTGCGACGGCGCCTAGCGGCTCGTTCATGCAGTGAAGGCGGTGAGATGGCGCCCCATGACTTTCATGCGGTGATAAACGAGATACTCGGCCAGGCGGTTGGCACAGCACCTCCCTGATGATGGTAGTGCCCAACAGATATGCGCTCAAAACATATTCTCCGTCTGGGCGGGCATATCGTCCATGGCTGGAAACCGATCTTCCGGCCCAAGCGGAGCTTCCTACAGGAATCAGCACCGCCTGGCTACGGTTGTTGCGAAATAGCTTGGCCTCTTCAGGCTTGGATGGCCTCGATAGGGTAGCCATGGCATCACTCTCCGTTGTATGTGCCAAATGTATATGCCAGACCACAGCCGGGTCAGCCTTGTTTGGCAGAACAAGTTCGCCGCTTTAGTTGGAGGAACCCAGCTCGTCGCCCATTTCCTTGCCGCGCTGCTGGGCCGCCTTCATCGCCTGGATGATCGCGCCCTTCACACCGCCGGCCTCCATGCTGGTCAGCGCCGCGTAGGTGGTGCCGCCCTTCGACGTCACCCGCTCGCGCAGCAGCGACACCGGCTCGCTCGACTGCACCGCCAGCTGCGAGGCGCCGGCGAATGTGGCCAGCGCCAGCTGCCTGCCCTGCTCCGCGCTCAGGCCCATCTCCTGCGCGGCCTGCTGCATCGCCTCGATGAAGTAGAACACGTAGGCCGGGCCGCTGCCCGACACCGCCGTCACCGCGTCGATCTGCGACTCGTCGTCCAGCCACACGGTCTGGCCGACCGCGCTCAGGATATCGTCCGCCGCCTGCTTCTGCTGCGCGCTCACGCCGAGGGTGCACGCCATGCCGGTGATGCCCATGCCGATCAGCGCCGGCGTGTTGGGCATGCAGCGCACGATGGCGCTGTAGCCGCCCAGCCAGCGCGACAGGTCCACGATGCGGATGCCGGCCGCGATCGAGACGATCAGCGGCTGTTTGGATTTGTCGATCAGCGGCAGCAGCTGGGCCGCCACTTCGCGCATGCTTTGCGGTTTGACCGCCAGCACGATCACGTCCGCCGCCGACACGGCGGCATCGGCGCCGCTGGCCGTGGTCACGCCGAAGTGCTGGTGCAGGCGGGCCAGCGCCTGCGCGTTCGGGTCGGCCACATGGATGTTGGCGCCGGCGGTGAGTTTGTTGGCCAGTCCCGCGATCAGGGCGGTGGCCATGTTGCCGCCGCCGATAAATGCTATTTTCATCATCAAGCCTTGTGATAGTTTCGTGAACCAAAAATGGCGCTGCCGACGCGCACGATGGTCGCGCCCTCGGCGATGGCGGCGCGCAGATCGGCCGACATGCCCATCGACAGCGTGTCGAGCGCCAGGCCATCGGCGCGCAACTGCTCGTACAGCACGCGCAGCTGGGCGAACGCGGCCCGCTGCTGCGCAAAGTCTTCGGCCGGCTCGGGGATCGCCATCAGGCCGCGCAAGGTGAGGTTGGGCAGCGCAGCGACCTTGTGGGCCAGCGCCGCCAGTTCCGCCGGGGCCACGCCGCTCTTGCTGGCTTCCCCGCTGATATTCACCTGCAAGCAGATTTGCAGCGGCGCCATGCCGGCCGGCCGCTGCTCGGACAGCCGCTGCGCGATCTTCTCGCGCTCGACCGTATGCACCCAGTCGAAGTGCTCGGCGATGGGGCGCGTCTTGTTGCTCTGGATCGGGCCGATGAAATGCCACTCCAGCGCCGGCGCGCCGGCCGCCTTCAGGGCTTCGATCTTGTCGAGCGACTCCTGCAGGTAGTTCTCGCCGAAGGCGCGCTGGCCTGCCCGCACCGCCTCCAGCACCGCGTCCGGCCCGAAGGTCTTGGAGACGGCCAGCAACTGCACCGATTGCGGCGCACGGCCAACATCTTGGGCCGCGGCAACAATTGTCGAGGTGATTGCTTGCAAGTTCTGGGGGATCAGGGACATAATCATCGAGTAAAAATCGTTAAAAACAAAGACAGGCGCCGCAGCGGCACCTCACCCACGTCAGGCACAGGGATTATAAATGGACATCTCCGAACTTCTCGCATTCTCCGTCAAGAACAAGGCCTCGGACCTGCACCTGTCGGCCGGGCTGCCGCCCATGATACGGGTACACGGCGACGTGCGCCGCATCAACCTGCCGCCGCTGGAGCACAAGGACGTGCACGGCATGATCTATGACATCATGAACGACGGCCAGCGCAAGGCCTACGAAGAGATGCTGGAGTGCGACTTTTCGTTCGCCATTCCGGGCCTGGCGCGCTTCCGCGTCAACGCCTACAACCAGGAGCGCGGGGCGTCGGCGGTGCTGCGGACGATTCCGTCCAAGATCCTCAGCCTGGAGGATCTGAACGCGCCCAAGATTTTTGCCGAGTTCGCGCTCAAGCCGCGCGGGCTGGTGCTGGTGACGGGGCCGACCGGCTCGGGCAAGTCGACCACGCTGGCGGCGATGGTCAACCACCTCAACGAAAACGAGTACGGCCATATTTTGACGATCGAGGATCCGATCGAGTTCGTGCACGAATCGAAGAAATGCCTGATCAACCAGCGCGAGGTGGGGCCGCACACGCTGTCGTTCAACAACGCGCTGCGCTCGGCGCTGCGGGAGGATCCGGACGCCATCCTGGTCGGCGAGCTGCGCGACCTGGAGACCATCCGCCTGGCCCTGTCGGCGGCCGAGACCGGGCACCTGGTGTTCGGCACGCTGCACACCTCGTCGGCCGCCAAGACCATCGACCGCATCGTCGACGTGTTCCCGGCCGACGAGAAGGAGATGGTGCGGGCGATGCTGTCGGAGTCGCTGCAGGCGGTGATCTCGCAAACGCTGCTCAAGACCAAGGACGGCAACGGCCGCGTGGCGGCGCACGAGATCATGGTGGCGACGCCGGCGATCCGCAACCTGATCCGCGAAGCCAAGATCGCGCAGATGTACTCCGCGATCCAGACCGGCAGCAACGTCGGCATGCAGACCCTGGACCAGAACCTGACGGACCTGGTACGGCGCAACGTGATCAGCGCCGCCACCGCCCGCAACGCCGCCAAGACGCCGGACAACTTCCCCGGCTAAAAAATGGGGTCAAAAACAATGGGGTCAAGTCTGACATTCGGACACGGGCTCAACCCAAACAATGGGGTCAAGTCTGACATTCGGACACGAGCTCAACCGTAGGTGCTGCCTAGGGTTGAGCTCGTGTCCGAATGTCAGACTTGACCCCAAGCCCACGGCAGAGGTCGTGTCCGAATGTCAGACTTGACCCCAAAGTTGTTAATGAAAAAGGACACATCATGGAACGCGACCAGGCATCCAAATTCATGTTCGACCTGCTGCGGTTGATGACCAGCAAGAAGGGCTCGGACCTGTTCATCACCGCCGGCTTCCCGCCCGCCATCAAGATCGACGGCAAGATGACGCCGGTGTCCTCGCAGGTGCTGACCTCGGCCCACACCATGGACCTGGCCCGCTCCATCATGAACGACAAGCAAACCGCCTCCTTCGAGCTGACCAAGGAAGCCAACTTCGCCATCAGCCCCGGCGACCTGGGCCGCTTCCGGGTGTCGGCGTTTGTGCAGATGAGCTCGGTCGGCATGGTGCTGCGGACCATCACCAGCGAGATCCCCAAGCTCGAAGACCTCGGCCTGCCCGAGGTGCTCAAGGACGTGGTCATGTCCAAGCGCGGCCTGGTGATCATGGTCGGCGCCACCGGCTCGGGCAAGTCGACCACGCTGGCGGCCATGGTCGGCTACCGCAACGAGAACAGCTACGGCCACATCATCACCATCGAGGACCCGGTCGAGTACGTCCACCCGCACAAGAACTGCATCGTCACCCAGCGCGAGGTCGGCGTCGACACCGACGACTGGGCGGTGGCGCTGAAGAACACGCTGCGCCAGGCGCCGGACGTGATCCAGATCGGCGAGATCCGCGACCGCGAAACCATGGACCACGCGATCTCCTTCGCCGAGACCGGCCACCTGTGCCTGGCCACGCTGCACGCCAACAGCGCCAACCAGGCGCTCGACCGCATCATCAACTTCTTCCCCGAGGAACGCCGCCAGCAGCTGCTGATGGACCTGTCGCTCAACCTGAAGGGCATGATTTCCCAGCGCCTGATTCCGCGCAAGGAATCCAAGGGCCGCGCGGTGGCGATCGAGATCATGCTCAACTCGCCGCTGATCTCGGACCTGATCTTCAAGGGCGAAGTCCACGAGATCAAGGAGCTGATGAAGAAGTCGCGCGAGCTGGGCATGCAGACCTTCGACCAGTCGCTGTTCGACCTGCACGAGGCCGACCTCATCACCTACGAGGACGCGCTGCGCAACGCCGACTCCGTCAACGACCTGCGCCTGGCCATCAAGCTCGAAGGCAAGGCCGCCAAGAACCGCGATCTCTCGGCCGGCACCGAACACCTCGGCCTCATCTAAGGAAAACTTTTGAACACACTCTACGACATCACCGCCGACAGCCTGTCCGGCACTCCCGTCAAGCTGGACCAGTATAAAGGCCAGGTCCTGCTGATCGTCAACACCGCCAGCAAATGCGGCTTCACGCCGCAATACCAGGGCCTGGAAGCGATCTACCAGCAGTTCAAGGACCAGGGCGCGGTGGTGCTGGGCTTTCCCTGCAACCAGTTCGGCGCGCAGGAGCCGGGCCAGGCCGACGAGATCGGCGCCTTCTGCCAAAAGAACTACGGCGTCACCTTCCCGCTGTTCGCCAAGATCGACGTCAACGGCAACAACGCCCATCCGCTGTTTATTAAACTAAAAAAGGACGCCCCCGGCATCCTCGGCACCGAGGCCATCAAATGGAACTTCACCAAGTTCCTGATCCGCAAGGACGGCAGCGTCTACAAGCGCTACGCCCCCGCCACCAAGCCCGAAGAACTTGCCGCCGACATCACAAAACTGCTGGCGGAATAAGACCGCGCCAGCGCCGGCCTATAAAAAATTGTAAAAAGAGTGAAAACGTTTTCCAAAAAACGTGCTTTCGGTTAACTTTTCGGTAATAATGGCCTCTGGTCATTTCCAAGAATCGAATCAGTCGCCTATGTCGTTGTTTGGAAAACTACTGTCGCGCTGGATGCGGATGGGGATGTACTCCCGCTTGTTCGTCCCTATCTTCGTCATCATCGCCGTCGTGGTGGGTTTGCGATATACGCTGTTGTTTCAATCCGAAACCGCCTACGCCAACACCCGCTACCAGAAGGACGCCGGCGAACTGGGCGTCTACCTGCACAAGGCGCTGCTGCCGGCGCTGACCACGCCGGATCGCGCCGCCCTCGACAACACCCTGGCCGGCGCCCTGCTGCTGGAGGCCGACCTGGTCGCGGCGCGGCTGGACTACGCCGGCGGCCATCTGGAAGCGCTGCGCAGCGCGGCGCCGCCGCCGGACTATCCGGACTGGTTCGGCAGGCTGGACGGCCTGCAACCGATCAACCGCACCATCTACATCGGCAACGCCAGCCTGGCGCTGGCCTTCGAGCCGACGCTGCCGCTGGCGCAGGTGTGGCGCACGCTGCGCCAGCAGGCGGCGATTTCGCTGGTCAACATCTCCATCATCTACACGCTGCTGGGCATCATCATCTTCGCCAACCAGCGCATGCTGCAGCGCGTGACCGACAGCACCACCCGCTTCCAGAACGGCGACCACAGCGTGCGCCTGCCGGTGCGCGGCACGCCGGAGGCGCGCCTGCTGGCCGTCACCTTCAACAACATGGCGCAACGGGTGCAGGCGCTGGTGCACAAGCTGCAGCTAAGCCAGCACAAGCTCAGCGAGCAACTGGCGCAGACGCTGGACGCGCAGGCGCTGCTGCAGGTGGAAAAGGAGCGCATCGAGGTCACGCTGGCCTCGATCGGCGACGCCGTCATCACCACCGATTTGAGCGGCAAGATCGCCACCATCAACGACGTCGCCCAGCAGCTCACCGGCTGGTCCGAGTCGCGCGCGCACGGCATGGAGCTGCACCAGGTGTTCGTGCTGGCCAATAACTTCGGCCAGCACTCGCTGCTCAAGGCGATGGCGCAGATCTACGCCGGCGGCGAAGTGATCAAGGTCGGCAACCAGAGCCTGCGCAACCGCGGCGGCGAAATCATCACCGTCGAATACACCGCCAACGCGATCCGCTCCGCCCGCAACGAGGTGCAGGGTTCGGTGCTGGTGTTCCGCGACGTGACCGAACGCCGCCAGCTGATGCAGCAGATCTCCTGGCAGAGCAACCACGACATCCTGACCGGCCTGCCCAACCGCGCGGCGCTGGCCAGCCGCTTCGAGCAGGAAGTGATGCGTGCCCGCGAAGAGGAATACCTGCTGGCCGTGTGCCTGTTCGACCTCGACCACTTCCAGCATGTGAACCAGACCATGGGCCAGCACGTCGGCGACGAGATCCTCAAGCAGGCCGCCAGCCGCCTGCACGACTTCGCCGGCCAGCGCCACTACGCGGCGCGCCTGGGCGGCGACGAATTCGTGCTGCTGCTGCCGGAGATGAACGGCCGCGCCGCCGTCGAGCAGGCGCTGGACCGCCTGATGGCGGCGCTGTCGCGCGACTACGTCTGCGAGGGCAAGGCGGTCGGCATGTCGGCCAGCGCCGGCGTGGCGGTCTACACCGGCAACGAGATCAGCGCCGACAGCCTGCTGCGCCACGCCGACCAGGCGCTGTACCAGGCCAAGATCACGGGCCGCAACCGCTACCACTTCTTCGACGCCGACCTGGACGAGCAGGTGCGCACCCACCACAACCGCCGCACCGAGGTGCGCGCCGCGCTGCGCGCCGGCGAGCTGCGGCTGTACTACCAGCCCAAGCTGGACATGCGCAAGGGCCGCATCGTCGGCATGGAGGCGTTGCTGCGCTGGGCGCATCCGCTGCGCGGCGTGGTCGGGCCGATGGACTTCCTGCCCATCGTCGAACACAGCGACGTAATCGTCGACATCGGCGAGTGGGTGCTGCGCGAAGCCTTGCGCCAGCTGCAGTTCTGGCGCGCCTTCGACGCGCGCTGGGTCATCAGCGTCAACATCGCGGCGCGCCATTTCCAGCGCGCCGATTTCGTCGGCCGCCTGAAGGCCATCCTGGCCGAGTTCCCGGACGTGCCGCCGCACATGCTGGAGCTGGAGATCCTGGAATCGTCGGCGCTGAGCGACATCGCCCACGTGCGCAGCATCATGCTCGATTGCCAGGCGCTGGGCATCAGCTTCGCGCTGGACGATTTCGGCACCGGCTATTCGTCGATGTCCTACCTCAAGCGCCTGCCGGCGGACATGCTGAAGATCGACCAGAGCTTCGTGCGCAACATGCTGGTCGACCGCGACGACCTGCACCTGGTGAGCGCCGTCATCGGCCTGGCCAAGTCCTTCGGCCTGGGCGTGATCGCCGAGGGTGTGGAGACCATCGAACACGGCGCGATGCTGATGCGCCTGGGCTGCGATCTGGTGCAGGGCTACGGCATCGCCCGGCCGATGCCGGCGGACGACGTGCTGCCGTGGGTCGCCAGCTTCAACACGGCGGGCGTGTGGCAGGCGGCCGCGCAGCTGCCGCCCATCCTCAGCCTGCACGGCGAGCCGGCCGGCGGCACGGCGCAGATGCCGCTATTTATTCAAAGCTAGGTCGATCAACTCGATCCAGTGTGTGACCGGCGTGTCCGTGCCCGATTGCAGATGCGCCGTGCAGCCCACGTTGGCCGAGACGATGGCGGTGGCGCCGGTATCGGCCAGGTTGGCCAGCTTGCGGTCGCGCAGCTGCAGCGACAATTCCGGCTGCAGCAGCGAGTACGTGCCCGCCGAACCGCAGCACAGATGGCTGTCCGCACACAGCACCACGTCCACGCCGACCGCGCGCAGCACGCCTTCCACCTTGCCGCGTATCTGCTGGCCGTGCTGCAGCGTGCAGGGCGGATGATAAGCCACGCGCTCCCTGATGCTCACGCGTCGCGCCAGCTCCTCCTCGAATTGCGGCATCACCTCGCTCAGGTCGCGCGTCAGCTCCGAGATGCGCTGCGCCCGGCCCGCGTAGGCGCTGTCGTGCGCCAGCAGGTGACCGTATTCCTTGACCGTGACGCCGCAGCCGGATGCCGTCATCACGATGGCCTCCACCGCGCCATCCTGCACGTACGGCCACCAGGCGTCGACGTTGCGGCGCATGTCGTCCAGCGCCGCCTCCTGGTCGTTGAGGTGGTGGCGCAGCGCGCCGCAGCAGCCGGCCCTGGACGCGGCGATCAGCTGCACGCCCAGCGCGTCGAGCACGCGGGCGGTGGCGGCGTTGATGTTGGGCGCCATCGCCGGCTGCGCGCAGCCTTCCAGCACCAGCATCTTGCGCGCGTGCTGGCGCGACGGCCACACGCCGGCGCCTTGCATCGCCGGGATCTTGTCCTGCATCGCGGGCGACAGCAGCGGCCGGAACACCTGCCCCGCGCGCAGCGCCGCCTTGAACAGCGCCTTGCGCGGCAAGGCTTCCTTCAGCACCAAGCGCTTCATGCGCTCGGCGAACGGGCGCTGCACGCGCTCCTCCACCACCTTACGGCCGATGTCGATCAAGCGGCCGTACTTGACGCCGGACGGACAGGTGGTTTCGCAATTGCGGCAGGTCAGACAGCGGTCCAGGTGGGTCTGCGTCTTGGCCGTCACCGGCGCGCCTTCCAGCACCTGCTTGATCAGGTAAATGCGGCCGCGCGGGCCATCGAGTTCGTCGCCCAGCAGCTGGTAGGTGGGACAGGTGGCGGTGCAGAAGCCGCAGTGGACGCAGGCGCGCAGGATGGCGTCGGCCTCTTCGCCTTCGCGGGTGTGCTTGATGAAATCGGCGAGATTGGTTTGCATGGGGTTCGCTAGTACATGCGGCCGGGATTGAAGATCCCCGCCGGATCGAAGGACTGCTTGAGCCGCTCGTGGATCTTCGCCACGGCCGGCGCCAGTGGATGGAACACGCCGACGTTCTTGTCGCCGCCGCGGAACAGCGTGGCGTGGCCGCCGGCCGCCCCCACCGTGCGGCGTATGCCCGCAGCTTGTTCGGCGTCGGCGGATTCCACCTTGAGCCAGCGCTGCGCCCCGCCCCACTCGATCAGCTGCTCGCCGCGCAGGATGATGGCGCTGGCCGCCGGTGGCACCGACAGCCGCCACAAACAGCCGCCATCAAAATAGCCGTGCGTCTGATCGCGCAGCGAGGTCCAGAACGCCGCGTCGTCCGCCAGCGGCGCGCCACCCAGCTTGCGCTGCGCCGCTTGCACCGCTGCCTGGGCGCCGGACAGGCGCAGCGTCAGCACGCCCTGGTGCCAGCAGCTGGCCGATATCGGCAGCGGCTGGCCGGCCCACTCGTTCAGATGGCGCAGCGCGTCGATCTCGCTCATCTCGAAGCGCAGGCTGGCCTCGCGCAGCGGCACCGGCAGCACCTTGAGCGACACCTCCAGTATCAGCCCCAGCGTGCCGAGCGATCCGGCCAGCAGGCGCGAGACGTCGTAGCCCGCCACGTTCTTCATCACCTGGCCGCCGAAGCGCAGCGCCTCGCCGTGGCCGTCCATCAGCACCGCGCCAAGCACGAAGTCGCGCACCGCGCCGGCGCTGGCGCGGCGCGGGCCGGACAAGGCGCTGGCCACCACGCCGCCGATGGTCGACGCGGCGCCGAAGCGCGGCGGCTCGAACGCCAGCATCTGCTGGTGCCGCGCCAGCAGCGCCTCGATCTCCGCCAGCGGCGTGCCGCAGCGCGCGGTGATCACCAACTCGGTCGGCTCGTAGGAGACCACGCCGGCGTAGGCGCTCGTGTCGAACACCTCGCCTTCCGGCGACTGGCCGTACCAGTCCTTGGTGCCGCCGCCGCGCAGGCGCAGACGGATGCCGTCGTCCCTGGCGGCGCGTATGCGGTCGCTGAACTGGCCCGCGAGGTAGGAGTAGGAATCGTTGCTCATGTCGCTCCGTTCAAAAACGCGGCAGATGGGAGAACGGCAGCCTGCCGCCGCTGACGCGCATCTTGCCGAATTCGGCGCAGCGGTTCAGCGTGGGGATGGCCTTGTCGGGATTGAGCAGGCCGGCCGGGTCGAAGGCGCGCTTGACCGAGAAGAAGGCGTCCAGCTCCGCCGGCGCGAACTGCGCGCACATCGAATTGATCTTCTCGATGCCGACGCCATGCTCGCCGGTGATGGTGCCGCCCACTTCCACGCACAGTTCCAGGATTTCGGCGCCGAAGGCCTCGGCACGTTCGAATTCGTCGGGGATGTTGGCGTTGAACAGGATCAGCGGATGCAGGTTGCCGTCGCCGGCGTGGAACACGTTGGCGCAGCGCAGCCCGTACTTGGTCTCCATCTGCGCGATCCCCTCCAGCACCTGGCCCAGGCGCTTGCGCGGGATGGTGCCGTCCATGCAGTAATAGTCGGGCGAGATGCGGCCCGCCGCCGGGAAGGCGTTCTTGCGGCCGGACCAGAACTTCAATCGCTCCGCCTCCGTCTGCGACACCGCGATGGCGCTGGCGCCGGCCGTGTTCAGCACCGCCGACATGCGGGCGATTTCCTCCTCCACCTCCTCGACGGTGCCGTCGGCCTCGCACAGCAGGATGGCGGCGGCCTCGGTATCGTAGCCCGCGTTCACGAAAGGTTCGACCATGCGCGACGAGGTCTGGTCCATCATCTCCAGCCCGGCCGGGATGATGCCGGCCGCGATCAGCGCCGCCACCGCGTGGCAGCCGGCCGTCACTTCGTCGAACGAGGCCATGATCACGCGCGCGGTGGCCGGCTTGGGCACCAGCTTGACCGTCACCTCGGTGACGATGCCCAGCATGCCCTCGGAGCCGATGAACACCGACAGCAGGTCCAGTCCCGGCGCATCGAGCGCCTCGCTGCCCAGTTCCACCACGTCGCCGTCCATCGTCACCATGCGCACGCGCAGCACGTTGTGCACCGTCAGGCCGTATTTGAGGCAGTGCACGCCGCCGGAGTTCTCGGCCACGTTGCCGCCGATGGTGCAGGCGATCTGCGACGACGGATCGGGCGCGTAATACAGGCCATGCTGCGCCGCCGCCTCCGAGATCGCCAGGTTGCGCACGCCCGGCTGCACCATGGCTGTGCGCGAATAGGCGTCCATGCGCACGATGCGATTCAGGCGCGCGGTCGACAGCACCACGCCGTCGGCGATGGGCATCGCGCCGCCGGACAGGCCGGTGCCGGCCCCGCGCGGCACGACGGCCACTTTCAACTCGCGGCACACCTGCAGCACGGCGGCGACTTGCGCCTCGCTGTCGGGCAGCACCACGATCATCGGCAATTGCCGGTAGGCGGCCAGGCCGTCGCATTCGTAGGGCCGGGTGTCTTCCGGCTCGGACAGGATGGCGCGGGGCGGCAGCACATGCAGCAGCGCGGCGGCGACCTGCGCGCGGCGGGCGGCGATATCGGCCGGGGAGGACGGCGCGGATGTGGCAGTGTTCATGGAGCGGGCACCTGGAAGCACTAGGATAGTGCATCGATTGTAAGCACAAACGGCCCGCAAGGCGAAATACCCGATTAAACTGTTGTATTCTTCCGGGCGCGACTCATCTACTTTTAGGAATCCATATGGGCAATCGACTCTCCAAAATCGCCACCCGCACCGGCGACGGCGGCACCACCGGCCTCGGTGACGGCAGCCGCACCGACAAGGACAGCGTGCGTATCCACTCGATCGGCGAAGTCGACGAGCTGAATTCGCATATCGGCCTGCTGCTGTGCGAGGACATGCCGGCCGAGCTGCGCGAGGAGCTGGTCACCATCCAGCACGACCTGTTCGACCTGGGCGGGGAATTGTGCATCCCCGGCTACCAGATGATCACCGAGGCGCACGTCGAGCGGCTCGACGCGCTGCTGGCCAAGTACAACGCCACCCTGCCGGCGCTGACGGAATTCATCCTGCCGGCCGGCTCGCGCGCGGCCTCGCAGGCGCACGTGTGCCGCACCGTGTGCCGCCGCGCCGAACGCGCCATCGTCACGCTGGGCAAGGCCGAGACCATCCACGAGCATCCGCGCCAGTATGTGAACCGCCTGTCGGACTTGATGTTTGTGCTGTCGCGGGTGTTGAACCGCTACGCCGGCGGCAGCGACGTGCTGTGGCAGCACGAGCGCAAGCGCGGCTAGAGGTCTAGCGATCGGATTGGAACAGCAGCGCCATGCCCTTGGCCATGCTGAGGCGCGAGGCGCTGGCCGGATAGGCGCCGGCCACCAGCGCCTCCTGGTCGCCATCGGACAGCTTGCGGTAGAAGCTGACCATGCCGGCGGCCGGCCAGCCGGCGCGGTGCGCCAGCACCATGCCCAGTTGGTCCGCCTCGGACTCCTGCATGCTCGATAGCTTGGACAGCCGGATCTGCACCGATAGATCGCTCTCCAGCCGCTCCATCACCACCTCCAGCGGCACCGCCGGATAGCGGTTCAGGAATAGCGCTTCCGACAAGGTTTCGCGGTGATGCTCGGCAACCGCGTGGGCGATTTCGTGCCCGAGCAGCGTCGCCAGCTCGCCGTCGCCGAGGTCCAGCTGGCGCACGAAGGCGCTGCCCACCAGGATTTTGCCGCCGGCCATGCAGATGGCGTCGACGTCGGCGTCGCTGGTGGTGTGGAACTCCCACTCCCACCCCGCCGCTTCCGGCTTCAAGGCCACGGCGGCGCGTATCAGGCCGGCGCCGATCGATTGCAGGCGCGCCAGCAGGACACGGTCGTCGTCCAGACGGCCGGCCGCCGCCAGGCCGACCACGCGGTCGATGTAGCGGTCCTCCACCGTGCTGGCCACCTCCTCGGCGCTGAAGCTCATTTCCTGCGCCCTGCCCGATTCCGGCACCTGCGCGCCCGCCGTTCCGCAAGCGAACAACAAACCGGCAAACAGGGAAGCGGCGGCATGCATGGCGATATAAACCGAATAAACTGTTTATACCAATATAGGCCGCATTATTGCGGCAGGCAAGAAAAAAGCCGCCCGAATGAACTGAACCCCTAAAGTTGGACGCCAACTTTAGGGGTTTTTCATTGGCGAAGTACACGACGCAATTCAAGCTG
>NZ_JBWKWR010000006.1:0-119330 GCF_059422325.1 Duganella sp. GW821-FHT01E12
CTGAGTCCTGTGCAATACAGAACTCAGCCCTTGGCTGCTTAGCAAACTATACCGTCCAACTATTTGGGGTCAGTTCAAAAATCAGGGGCTTGGTCTCATCCGTTTGCCAGGCAGCGCCAGCGGCTGCCGGCTACGGCATCACTCCCACTCGATGGTCGCAGGTGGCTTTCCGGAAATGTCATACACGACACGGTTGATGCCGCGCACTTCGTTGATGATGCGGTTGGACACCTTGCCCAGCAGCGCGTGCGGCAGGTGCGCCCAGTGCGCGGTCATGAAGTCCTGCGTCTGCACGGCGCGCAAGGCCACCACGTATTCGTAGGTGCGGCCGTCGCCCATCACGCCCACCGACTTCACCGGCAGGAACACCGCGAACGCCTGCGAGGTCGCCTCGTACCAGTTGGCAGGCACGCTGTCCTGGTCGAAGCCCGGCACCACCACCGGCTCGTACGGCGTGTTGCGCAGCTCTTCGATGAAGATGGCGTCGGCGCGGCGCAGCAGGTCGGCGAATTCCTTCTTCACTTCGCCCAGGATGCGCACGCCCAGGCCTGGGCCTGGGAACGGATGGCGGTAGACCATGTCATGCGGCAGGCCCAGCGCCACGCCCAGCTTGCGCACCTCGTCCTTGAACAGTTCGCGCAGCGGCTCCAGCAGCGACAGCTTCATGTGCTCCGGCAGGCCGCCCACGTTGTGGTGGCTCTTGATGGTCTGGCCCTTCTTGCCCTTGCCGGCCGATTCGATCACGTCCGGGTAGATGGTGCCCTGCGCCAGCCACTTGGCGTTGACCAGCTTGCCCGACTCGGCGTTGAACACTTCGACGAATTCGCGGCCGATGATCTTGCGCTTCTGCTCGGGATCGGCCACGCCGGCCAGGTGGCCCATGAACTGGTCTTCGGCGTCGATGCGGATCACCTTGACGCCCAGGTTCTTGGCGAACATGTCCATCACCATCTTGCCCTCGTCCAGACGCAGCAGGCCGTGGTCGACGAACACGCAGGTCAGCTGGTCGCCGATGGCGCGGTGGATCAGCGCGGCGGCCACCGACGAATCGACGCCGCCGGACAGGCCCAGGATCACCTCGTCGGTGCCGACCTGGGCGCGGATCTTCTCGACCGCTTCCGAGATGTAGTCCGGCATGTTCCAGTCCGACTTGCAGCCGCAGATCTCGTGCACGAAGCGGCCCAGCATGGCCTTGCCCTGCACCGTGTGGGTCACTTCCGGATGCCACTGCACGCCGTAGAACCGCTTCTCCTCGTTGGCCATGGCGGCGATCGGGCAGCTCGGGGTGTTGCCCATCAGGACGAAGCCCGGTGGCATCTCCAGCACCTTGTCGCCGTGGCTCATCCACACTTTCAGCATGCCGTGGCCTTCGTCGGTGACGAAGTCGTTGATGCCGTCGAGCAGCTTGGTGTGGCTGCGGGCGCGCACCTCGGCGTAGCCGAATTCACGCACCAGGCCGTTCTCGACCTTGCCGCCCAGCTGCGCGGCCATGGTTTGCATGCCATAGCAGATCCCCAGCACCGGCACGCCCAGCTCGAACACGGCGTCCGGCGCGCGCGGGGCGTCGCCTTCCAGCGTCGAGCTGTGGCTGCCCGACAGGATCACGCCGGCGGCGCCGTAGTTGCGCACGAATTCGTCGCTGACGTCGTACGGGTACACTTCCGAGAACACGCCGGAGTCGCGCACGCGGCGCGCGATCAGCTGGGTGACTTGGGAGCCGAAATCGAGGATGAGGATTTTTGAGTGCATGAGTAATGTACTGGAGAGGTAAAGAATAGAAAAACGCCGGCTTTGCTAAGCCGGCGTTGCAAGGACGGTTTAGTCGCCGGAACGGTAGTTCGGCGCTTCCTTGGTGATCTGCACGTCGTGCACATGCGATTCGCGCATGCCGGCCGAGGTGATCTCGACGAACTCGGCTTTGCTGCGCAGTTCGTCGATGGTGGCGCAACCGCAGTAACCCATCGATTGACGCACGCCGCCCACCAGCTGGAAGATGATCGCCAGCACGCTGCCCTTGTAGGCCACGCGACCCTCGATCCCCTCGGGCACGAACTTGTCGGCCTTCATGGTGGCGTCCTGGAAGTAGCGGTCGGCCGAACCGTCGGACATGGCGCCCAGCGAGCCCATGCCGCGATACGATTTGTACGAACGGCCCTGGTACAGGATCACTTCGCCCGGCGCCTCTTCGGTGCCAGCGAACATGGAGCCCATCATCACGGTCGACGCGCCGGCCGCCAGGGCCTTGGAGATGTCGCCCGAGAAGCGGATGCCGCCGTCGGCGATGCACGGCACGCCGGTGCCTTCCAGCGCCTCGGCCACGTTGGAGATGGCGGTGATCTGCGGCACGCCGACGCCGGCCACGATGCGGGTGGTGCAGATCGAGCCAGGGCCGATGCCGACCTTGACCGCGTCCGCGCCGTGCTCGACCAGCGCCTTGGCGGCGGCCGCGGTGGCGATGTTGCCGCCGATGACGTCGACCTGCGGGAACTTGGTCTTGATCCATTTCACACGGTCCAGGATGCCTTGCGAGTGGCCGTGGGCGGTGTCGACCACCAGCACGTCGACGCCGGCGGCGACCAGCAGTTCGATCCGCTCTTCATCCTTGGCGCCGACACCGACGGCCGCGCCAACCAGCAGCTTGCCCTGCGAGTCTTTCGACGCCAGCGGGTGCTCGGTGGATTTCTGGATGTCCTTGACGGTGATCAGGCCGCGCAGTTCGAACGCGTCGTTGACCACCAGCACGCGCTCGAGGCGGTGCTTGTTCATCAGGCGCTTGGCTTCGTCGCGATCCGCGCCTTCCACGCCTTCCTTGACGAACACAAGCTTTTCGCGCGGGGTCATCTTGGCGCGGGCTTCGGCGTCGAGCTCCTGTTCGAAACGCAGGTCGCGGTTGGTGATGATGCCCACCACTTCCTTGCCTTCGACGACAGGGAAGCCGGAAATGCCATATTGCTCGGTCAGCTTGATGACGTCGCGGATCTTCATGGTCGGCGGGATGGTGATCGGATCACGCAGCACGCCGGCCTCGAAGCGCTTGACGCGCGCCACTTCGCGAGCCTGGTCCTTCGGATTCAGGTTCTTGTGGATGATGCCTATGCCGCCCTCTTGTGCCATGGCGATCGCCAGGCGGGCTTCGGTGACCGTGTCCATCGCTGCGGACAGCAAGGGGATGTTCAGGCTGATGTTGCGGGTCAGGCGAGTTTTGAGGGACGTATCGGCAGGCAGAACATTCGAGTACGCTGGGACGAGAAGCACGTCATCAAACGTGAGTGCTTTTTGGAGTAGACGCATAGCATTTCCTATAGGCGCAAAAGCAGATTATACAGAAACGGGCATGTTTTGTCCGAAACTTCTGCAAACCGCCCGGGAAGGCCCCGGCAGCGGCCGCCCGCATCTTTGAAAATTTACTTTCCTTCCAGCATGCACTCCTGACCATGTTGCAAAAAAGCCTCGACTCCGGACTCTAATTGTGCGGGGCGCAAACTACGGTTGTGCTCGCCAACATCAGGCGTGGCGGCGTTTCCAACCGAATATTCGTGGATATTTTATAAATAATATATATAGATAGCCAAGAAAAATTGCTGTACTTTATTAAAGGTAGTCATTTGGGCCAGATGCACGCACACGTTGCTATCTGACATGTTCAACACGCTCGCTTGCTAGGCAGGCAAAACAATACCATTGGGGCATCATGAACTTGAATAAATACCTGATCGGACTCGTAGCCTCGGTCGCTACCAGCTCCGCCTTCGCCAGTCCCTTGTTATCCGAGGGATTCAACGACATCAGCACCCTCGGCGCCAGCGGCTGGGTAATGACCAACAACAGCAGCGCGGTCGGCTCGACCAACTGGTTCCAGGGCGACGAGTCCCTGTTCCACGCCGCGGCCGGCGCGAACAATTCCTACATCGCGGCCAACTTCAACAACGCGGTCTACGGTGGCGCCGTCAGCAACTGGCTGATCACGCCGGAAGTGGCCATGGCCAACGGCGAGCAGCTGAACTTCTCGCTGCGTCTGCTGGCGGAAGGCGTGGTCGATACCGTTCAAGTCTATTACAGCACCGCGGGCGCCAGCAGCAATGTCGGCAACACCACCGCCTCGACCGGCGACTTCCAGCTGCTGGGCACTTACAGCGCGTCCGCCGACACCGGCTGGACCAACAACTCGCTGACCCTGTCCGGCCTGTCCGGCGCCACCAGCGGCCGCTACGCCTTCCGCTATCTGGTGGACAACACCGCCCTCAACGGCGACCACATCGGCATCGACTCGGTCAACATCAGCGCCGTGCCTGAACCGACCACCGCGCTGATGCTGCTGCTGGGCCTGGGCGTGGTGGCGTTCAGCCGCAAGAAGCTGCGCCTGCTGGCGCTGGCCGGCCTGTCCGCCAGCACCCTGGTGGCGCAGGCGGCCGAGCCGCAAACCGGCGCCAATGGCCTGATGAGCTTCCCGAACGCGCGCGTCGCCGTGCAGCCTGAGCTGGCCGCGACCGCCGCGCCGGCCGGCGCCGGCATGGTGGCCTACAAAGATCCGGCCACCGGCCAACTGGTCGGCCCGTCGGCCGAACAGGCTGCCGAACTGGCCGCCGCAGCCGTGCCGGCCATCAGCGCCAAGGCAGGCGGCCGCGTGGCGATGGGCGCCCGCGTCGCGCCGCTGACCACCGCGCGCGGCGGCGTCGGCCTCAGGCTCGACGACTCCACCGCCAGCTACGCCGTGATCCACAAGGATGCCGACGGCCAGCTGGTCGAGTCCTGCGTCCCCGGCGAAGATGTCGCCCACCACCTGGCGCACGGCCCTAGCCTGCAAGCCGTGAAAGGAGAACAACAATGAAGCGCCTCACCCTGAAAGCCATCGCCGCTGCGGCCGCCTGCCTGCTGGCCTCGTCCAGCTGGGCCGCCGCCACCATCGTGATCGTCAACGGCGACCCGGCCAACGTCGGCTTCAATGACCCGACCGTGGTCGCTCCGGTCGGCGGCAACGCCGGCACCACGCTGGGCGTGCAGCGCCTGAACGCGTTCCAGGCCGCCGCCAACAAATGGGGCGCCACGCTCACCAGCGCCACCCCGATCCGCGTGCTGGCCACCTGGGAAGCGCTGACCTGCACCGCCACCTCGGCTGTGCTGGGCAGCGCAGGCGCCACCGAAATCTTCCACGACTTCGCCGGCGCGCCGCAGGCCGGCGCCTGGTTCGGCAAGGCCCAGACCGCCAAGCTGACCGGCTCCGATCCGGACTCCTCGGTCGCCGACATCCGCGCCCGCTTCAACATCAACCTGGGCACGCCCACCTGCCTGGCCGGCTCGCCGTTCTACCTGGGCCTGGACGCCAACCACGGCAACGCCGTCGACCTGGTGACCGTGCTGACCCACGAATTCGGCCACGGCCTGGGCTTCCAGACCTACACCAACGGTTCGACCGGCGCGCAGCTGGGCGGCTTCCCCAGCGTGTGGGACTTCTACCTGAAGGACAGCACCACCAACAAGCTGTGGAAGGACATGACGGACGCCGAGCGCGCCGCCTCGTCGCTCAAGACCGGCAAGCTGGTCTGGACCGGCCCGATCGCCAACAGCTACGTCAACACCGTGCTGCAGCAAGGCGCGCCCGCGCTCACGCTGATCAGCCCGGCCAACATCGCCGGCGTGGTGCAGGTCGGCACCGCCAGCTTCGGCCCGGCGCTGAGCAGCCCTGGCCGCACCGGCGAAATCATGCCGGTGGTCGACACCGCCCCCAACCTCGGCCTGGCCTGCGGCCCGCTGTCGGCGCTCAACGCCGCCGCGGTCAACGGCAAGATCGCCCTGGTGGACCGCGGCGTGTGCGCCTTCACCATCAAGGCCAAGGCGGTGCAGGACGCCGGCGCAATCGGCATGATCGTGGCCGACAATACGCCAGGTTCGCCTCCGCCCGGCCTGGGCGGCGCCGATCCTAGCGTCACCATTCCAGCGGTGCGCATTTCGCAGGAAGACGGCATCGCCCTGAAAGCGGCCCTGGCCAAGCGCACCCGCCTGCACTCCAATGTGTTCGCCAACCTGGGCGTGAATCTGGCGCTGCGCGCCGGCGCCGATGCGGCCGGACGCCTGCAGATGTTCGCGCCCAACCCGTACCAGGGCGGTTCGTCGGTGTCGCACTACGACGTCAGCGCCTTCCCCAACCTGCTGATGGAACCGGCGATCAACAACGACCTGACCCACGAAGTCACGCCGCCGTTCGACCTGTCCTTCCCGCTGCTGCGTGATGTAGGCTGGTAAGCACCCCGGCGGCATCCGCTACCGGCAGCCCGTCGCCCTCTGGACGACGGGCTTTTTCTTTGCGGTTGAGCGTGGCGGCGTATCATGGCGAAATCGGAGTTCGCCTAACTGGAGCGTCACCATGACTTACCGCACCCTGCACGGCCTGGCCGGCGCCCTGCTGCTGGCAGCTTGTTCGCTGGCCATGGCCCAATACATCTGGATCGACGACAAGGGCGTCAAGCAATTGTCGGATCGTCCGCCGCCGCCGTCGGTGCCGGAAAGCCGCATCCTGAAGGCGCCCGGCAAGGCGCCGTTCAATCCCAGCACCGAGGCCGAAGCGCCGGCCGCCGAGCCGGCGCCGGACGCCGCCAAGCGCCCGCCCACGCTGGCCGAGCGCAACGCCGACTTCAACAAGCGTAAAGACGAGGCCGCCGCAGCCGCCAAAAAGGCCGCGGCCGAGGCCCAGCAAAAAGCCGATCTCGCCGCCAACTGCGACGCCGCCCGCAAGAATCTGCAGGCGCTGGCCGACGGCGTACGCATGAGCAACTACGACAGCAACGGCGAACGCGGCATCATGGGCGACGCCGAACGCGCCGAAATGGCGAAAAAGAATCAAAAAGTGTTGGCCGGATGCAAATAGACCCTGTCGTCGGGCTGCCCCGCTGCCGTATGATATCGCTATCAGCGATTCTTCCCGGTCCAATATGAGCAAGACAGCAGCGATCAAGAGCCGCGCCAGCGGCCGCATCACCCTGGCGATGGTGGCGGCGCACGCCGGCGTGGCAACCATGACCGCCTCGCGCGCCATCACCCAGCCGGACATGGTGTCGCAGGCGCTGCGCGACCGGGTGGACAAGGCGGTCGTCGAGCTGGGCTACGTGCCCAACCGCGCCGCACGCGCGCTGGCCTCGTCGCAGTCGAAGGTGATCGCGGTGCTGGTGCCGTCGCTGTCGAACGCGGTGTTCACCGAAGTGCTGGCCGGCATCCAGGATGCGCTGGACGCGGACGACTACCAGATCCTGATCGGCAATACCCGCTATTCCGACCAGGAAGAGGAAAAGCTGATCGGCACCTACCTGCAGTCGAATCCCGACGGCATGCTGCTTTCCGGCCTGAGCCACAGCCCGCGCGTGCAGCAGATCCTGACCAACTCGCGCGTGCCGGTGGTGTCGATGATGGACATGTCCACCGACCCGTCGCAGTTCACGGTGGGCTTCTCGCAGGTGCAGGCCGGCTACGCGATGACGCGCTACCTGATTGACAAGGGCCACAAGCGCATCGGCTTCCTCGCCGCGCAGCTGGACGAGCGCACGCTGCGCCGCGCCGAAGGCTATCGCCAGGCGATGCGCGACGCCGGCCTGCTCGACAGCAAGCTGGAGGTGATGGTGGGCGAACCGTCCACCATCGCGCTGGGGGCCGAGCTGCTGGGCCGCATGCTGGCGCAGGCGCCCGACTGCGACGCCATCTTCTGCTGCAACGACGACCTGGCCCACGGCGCGGTCTACCAGTGCCAGCGGCGCGGCATCGCCGTGCCGTCGCAGCTGGCCATCTGCGGCTTCAACGACCTGCCCGCGTCGGCGTGGATGAATCCGTCGCTGACGACCATCGCCACGCCGCGCTACCGCATCGGCTACGAAGCGGCCAGGTTGCTGCGCGCGGTCATCAAGGGCGAAGACCCGGCCAACAAGCAGATCGACCTGGGCTTCACGCTGATGGCGCGCGAGAGCGCCTGAGGCGCGCTATTCTTCCCAGCTGACGTCCATATTGCCGACCATCCGGTCGTTCCAGACCACCACCGTCGCATGGACAACAGTGCCCTTGTTGTTGTCCATCACGTGAATGTTGTTGACGTGATAGCGATACTTGGCGCCCTCCTGCCGCGCCGCCAGCTGCTCCGCGTGGCGGCCGCGCTCACCCAGTATCTGCGTGAAGAGGAACAGGCCGAACGCCGCCGTGAGCAAGGCGCCCAGCGCCAGCGGCACCCGCATGTCGTAGCGTTCGCGGCCCTCGAAGGCGCGCGCCTGCCGGATCGCCGGGCCGCTCAACAACCACAGCATCCACAAGGACATGGCGCTCTTGAAGATCGGCAGCAGGACGGCGATCAGGTACGCGGACGGATCCAGCGCAAGCTGCCTCAGCGTCAAGTCCAGCGGCTGTGCGAACATCATCAGCGGCGCCAGCACCAGCATGGGCAGACCCAGCACCGCCAACCAGCGCAGCACGATCGCCACCCGCAGTCCGCCGAACGCCAGCAGCAGCACCGTGATCAACGACGACACGTCGGCGTTGAACTGCGATCCCGTCCCGTGCCTGGCATTCCAGATGGCGACGGCGACATCGGCCGCCACCACGCAGGCCATCCCCTTGGCGGCGCGGCGCATGACGGGCCGGTAGCTGGCGGGATCGGCGCGGACCCCGGCTGCGTCGGCCACGGCAGCCGTCGCGGCCGGTGCGGCCGGCTGCGCGGCCAATTCCGCCAGCCGCGCCTCGATCTGCGCGACGCGCTCGGGGAAACGGTCGGCATCGATGCTGCGGCGGATTTGCCGCAACTGTTCTTGGTCGTACTTGGAATAATCGGGCTGGTTCAACATCGCTCCACAGTGGGTTGGGACGAGCAGTGTAGCCGAGCCCGATGTGCTTGCGCAAACTGGCGCGGCGATCGGCCGGCGCATCGTACACTGGCGTCAAAACCATCAGGAGATCGCCATGCAATTCACTAAGCACGCTGAACTGCAACGCGCTCTGGCCGACGCCGCGCCGGAGATCGTTGCGCCGCCCTTAACGCTGCTGCCGGCAACGCCGCTGCCGTCCGCCGAGATCGCGGATGAGCACCTGAACATCGTGCGCCACAAGGACAGCGGCTGCATCCAGTTCGTGTTCCCGACCGACGCCGCGCCGACGCTGCTGGCGCCCATGCATCCGGCCGCGGGCCGCATGGACTGGATCGTGCAGGCCGCCCTGCGCGTGCGCGAGCGCATGACGCAACAGATGGCCGAAGCCATCGAAGCCCACAACAAACCGGAAGCGCTGCTGAGCCTGCGCCACGGCTGGCATCAGCCGGCGACGGCGGCCGAACTGGCGGCCTCGCGCGGACGCAAGGTGCTGCTGTTCGTGCATGGCATCTTCAGTTCCATCGAAGGCGCGTTCGGCGACCTCGCGGCGGACGGCACCATGCAGCAGCTGCTGGCGCGCTACGACAACCAGGTGTTCGGCTACGACCACTGGACCATCGCCAAGACGCCGCAGCAAAACGCCCTGGACTTGCTGGCGCGGCTGCCGGCCGACGCCGGCTGGGACGTCGACCTCGTCTGCCACAGCCGCGGCGGGCTGGTGGTGCGTTCGCTGCTGTCTACCGCGCCGGACGCGGACGATGCCGTCCTGGCCGCGCTCGGCAAGCAGCGCGCCGGCCGTATCGCCAGCGTGGGCAAGGTGTTCTTTGTGGCGGCGGCCAATCAGGGGTCGGCGCTGGCCTCGCCGGAGGAGATCCAGCACTTCCTCAACGTGGCGGCCATGCTGGCTTCGTTCAGCGGCGGCATGGCGCTGGATCTGGTGATCGGGCTGGCGCGGATGGCGCTGTCGCTGGGCTTCGAGCTGCCCAGCGTGGAGGCGCTGGCAAGCGGCTCGGCGCTGATCGGGCAGCTCGCCAAGAGCGAGAGCCTGCTCACCGGCGCCAGCACCTACTACGCGCGCGCCGACTTCGATTTCGGCCACTCGCTGCTGGAGCAGGCCGGCACGCTGATCAACCGCATGCTGCTGCAAACCGATAACGACGTGGTGGTTCCGTACGACGGCGTGCTGCTGCCCGAGGCGCAGGTGGCCGAGGCGCGCATGCTGAGCTTTGGCACGCCGCAGCTCAAGCAATCGGAAGTCTGGCATACCGAATTTTTCAAGCAGCCGATGCTGCGCCAGTTCCTGATCGAGCGCGCAGCCTGAGCGTCAGGCGGCCTTGCGCCGCCGGCGGGCGTGCTTGGGATCGGCGATCAGCGGACGGTAGATTTCGACCCGGTCGTGTTCGCGCAGCACGGTGTCGAGCGTTTTCTTCTTGGCGTAGACGCCGACCTGCATGCTGGCCAGGTCGACTTCCGGCGCCTCCTGCAGCACGCCGCTGAGGACGATGGCCTGCTCGATGGTGGTGCCGGCCGCCACCCGCAGCGCGCGCAGGAACTGCACCGCATCGCTGGCGTAGCACACTTCGATGTTGAAGGTTTCAGCCGCCATACACTGTTTCCGCCCGCTTGCAGAAGGAATCGACCATGCTGTTGGCGATCACGCCGAACACCGGCCCCACCAGTTTCGCCAGCAAGGTGCTGGAGAATTCGTAATGCAGGTCCAGCTCGATCTTGCAGGCGTCCTCGCGCAGCGCCTTGAAGGTCCACACGCCGTCCAGGCACTTGAAAGGACCGTCCACCAGCTTCATCTTGATCGCGGTCGACGGCGTGTTTTCGTTGGAGGTGGTGAAGCTTTGCCGCACGCCGTGGTAGTTGATGCCGACGCTGGCCGTCACCGTGTTGCCATCGCGCTCGCGTATTTCGACACCACCGCACCACGGCAGAAACTTGGGATAGTCCTCGATCGCGGCGACCAGATCGAACATCTGCTGCGCGCTGTATCCGAGGAAAACTGATTTGTGCACTACTGCCATTGGCTAACCATTTGCTATGATGTTGAATTATTCGCGTTTCTGTGCGCGAAGCAGTAGTTTAACCGATACCATCCCATGACCATAGCCGATAACAAAAAAGCCTTTTTTGACTACTTCATCGAAGACCGCTACGAAGCGGGCATCGTCCTTGAGGGCTGGGAAGTGAAGGCCATCCGCGACGCCCGCGTGCAGATCAAGGAAGCCTACGTCACCATCAAGGGCGACGAGCTGTTCCTGTTCGGCGCCCACATCAGCGCGCTGCCGACCGCGTCCACCCACATCCACCCGGAAGCGGTGCGCACCCGCAAGCTGCTGCTGCACCGCCAGGAAATGGACAAGCTGATCAGCAAGGTCGAGCGCGCCGGCTACACGCTGGTGCCGCTCAACCTGCACTACAAGGGCGGCCGCGTCAAATGTGAAATCGGCCTGGCCAAAGGTAAGAAGATGCACGACAAGCGTGCCACCGAGAAAGACCGCGACGGCAAGCGCGAGGTGGCGGCCGCCATGAAGACCAACCGCCGCTGACATTCCCCGCCGCACTGTTGCGCGCCCTGTACAGAACCCGGTCCCGTACCGGGTTTTTTATTGCCCGACGAGTTTCTAATTAGAAACACCCATGCTAAACTGGCAGAAGAATGATTTTACATTCGCGGCTGGCGCTTGCCGATTGCGCGCGCCGCGAACCCGACCAGACTTTTGACGACGAGGCAATGATGGCGCTGAAAACTGCAATGGCTCTGGCAGCCGGTATCTTGCTCGCAGGCTGCGCGTCGCGCTACACGCCGACCCCGCAGGCAACGAACTTCCCCACCACCAAGCAGGCCAAGCTGCAGGCGGCCTACCACTGGGGTGTCATCTCCGACAATATCGAAAAAAGCATCGTGGCCGAACTCAAGAAGAGCCCGCCGCGTCCGGTGTACCTGAACGAGCCGCGCGAGCCGAGCCCGTTCCAGCGCGCGCTGACCACCCAGCTGACCACCTCGCTGGTGAACGACGGCTACGTGGTGACGCGCTCGCCGGCCGGCTCGCTCAAGATCGACATGGACGTGCAGGCCGTGACCTTCACCGCCAACCGTCCGCAATACCGCTACCACGGCGAGCGCGCCGCGCTGGCCAGCGGGGTCTGGGTGCTCAGCGAGATCGAAGCGCCGCTGCTGGGCGGCGTGGCGGCCGGCGCCGCGGCCTGGGATTCCTACGACTGGTTCAACGCCCAGTTCGCCCCGGGCGCGACGCCGCGCACCGAAATCATCGTCACCGTCTCGGTGTCCGACCAGTTCCGCTACGTGGCGCGCAGCACCTCGGCCTATTACGTGGCCGACAGCGACCGCATCCTGTACGGCATCGTCGATCCCGAGCCGGACGAACCCAAATTGACCCGACTGTTCAAAGTCCGCGGAGACATGTAATGCCGAACCACGTTCCGACCCTGGCCCGCGCCTGCCTGCTGGCGCTGCCGCTGCTGCTGGGCGCCTGCTCCTCCACGCCCACCAAGGACGAAGGCAATTATTCGACCATCTCCTCCAACCAGTTCATCGACGCCAACTACAAGGCGGCCGATTCGCTGATGCACCAGCTCAGCGGCAAGCTGACCGCCGACAAGCCGCTGATCATGGCCACCATCGTCAACATCGACGCGCTGGAGCAGACCACCACGCTGGGCCGCCTGGTGTCGGAGCAGCTGTCCACGCGCCTGGCGCAGGGCGGCCTGAGCATGCTGGAGATGAAGCTGCGCAACAGCGTCTACCTGAAGCGCAACCAGGGCGAGCTGATGCTCACCCGCGAGATCGGCGAGGTGGCCACGGCCCACAACGCGCAGGCCATCGTGGTCGGCTCGTACGCGGAGACGTCGGACATGGTGTTCATCAACATCAAGGTGATCCAGCCGAACACCAACTTCGTGCTGGCCGGCCAGGACTATGTGCTGGCCAAGGAAGCCATCGTCCGCTCGATGCTGCAGCGGAATTGACCTACAGCAGGCGCGGCAGCACTTCGCTGGCCGTCGCCTCCACCTTCAGGCCGATCAGCTCGTCCGCCCGGGTCTTGCCCAGGTTGACGGCGGCGATCGGCTTGCCCGTCGCGGCGGCCAGCTTGCAGAAGCGGTAGCCGGAAAACACCATCAGCGACGAGCCCACCACCAGCAAGGCGTCGGCCTGTTCCATCAGGTCCAGCGCGGCGGCCGTGCGCGCGGGTGGGATGTTATCGCCGAAGAAGATCACGTCCGGCTGCAGCGTGCCGCCGCAGGCGTCGCAGCTGGGCATGCGAAAATCCTGCAAGGCGTCGAGTTCGATCTCGGCGTCGCCGTCGGGGCGCGCCTCGGGCACGATCTCGCCGCCCGCCCCGGCGCCGGCGTTGGCCAGCGCGGGATTGGCCGCCGTCAGCCAGGCCTGGATGTCGGCGCGGCGGTGCAGCGCGCGGCAGTCCAGGCAGACCACGCCGTGGATATTGCCGTGCAGTTCGATCAATTTGCTGGTGCCGGCGCGCTGGTGCAGGCCGTCGACGTTCTGGGTGACCAGGGCGTCGATGCGGCCGGCCGCCTCCAGCCGGGCCAGCGCCTGGTGGCCGGCGTTGGGCGCGGTCTGGGCCAGCGTCGGCCAGCCGGCCATGCTGCGCGCCCAGTAGCGGCGGCGCACCGCCTCGGACTTGCGGAAGTCCGGGCCCTGGATGGGCGTGCGGCCGCGGCGCACGCCGTCCTTGTCGCGGTAGTCGGGGATGCCGGAGGCGGTGCTCAGCCCGGCGCCGGTCAGCACCAGCACGCGCCGGTGCTGTTGCAGGAAACCGGCCAGGTGGTCAACTTGTTGGTTCAGGTTCATGTGCGCCATGTTAACCGAGAATCGCGGTGGTAGCATGGGACCATAAAATTTCCCAACTCGTAGAACCGTTTTCGCTCGGCAAGGCATTAACGGGGAAAATGGAGGATGGCGGATGCAGCAAGAACGGGGCCGGATGGGCGGCCCGAACCCGGAAGCGGACGAGGTGCGGCTGGTGGCCAGGATAGCGGCCGGGGACAAGCTCGCCTTCGAGGCCTTGTACCGGATGTATTTCCCGCGCCTGTCGCGCTTTATCGGCCGCATGGCGCGCAACGCGGCGCTGATCGAGGAGGTGGTCAACGACACCATGTTGGTGGTATGGCAAAAGGCCGCCAGTTTCGACGGCAGCTGCAAGGTGTCGACCTGGGTGTTTGCCATCGCCTACCGCAAGACCCTGAAGGGCTTGAAGGCCAGCGACGAGCCGGTGGAAGCGGACGCCTCGCTGTACGAGGACGAGCGCGGCAACCAGCCGGAGCAGACCTTGAACCGACAGCAATTGCAACAGACCGTGGCCGATGCGCTGGACCAGCTGCCCGCCGCGCAACGCGCGGTGATGGTGCTAACCTACTACCACGACATGGCCTACAGCGATATCGCCGAGGTGGTGGAGTGTCCGCTGAACACGGTGAAGACCCGCATGTTTCATGCGCGGCACAGATTGAAGGACTTGTTGTGGAACGAAAGAGAGAGCAGCCAATGAACGGGCGCATCTTCAGAATGGATATCCCGGTCCACCAGGCGGTGCAGGAATTGCTGCCCTGGTATGCCAGCGCGCAGCTGGCGCCGGACGAGGCGCAGCGGGTGCGGGAGCATCTGCAGGCCTGCCCGCAATGCCGCCAGGATCTGGAATGGGAGCACGGCATGCGGGCCGAGGCCGCCGCGTCGAACGCCGTGCCGGATGGCGTGGACATGGAAAGCGCCCTGGCCCGGCTGATGCCGGCGCTGGGCGCGCAGGAGCAGGCCGCGCCTGGACCGGCAGCGGCGCCTACCGCGGCCGGGCCGGCACAACGCGTATCGTGGTGGCGCACGGCGGCGGCCAACCAGCCGTCCTGGCTGCGCTGGACCGTGGCGGCGCAATGGGTGCTGATCGTCGGCCTGGGCGCCCTGCTGCTGCGCCCCGACGCGGACCCGGCGCCCTACCGCGTGCTGGGCTCGAGCGTCAGCGGCGGCGGCAACCTGGTGGTGATCTTCCAGCCCAGCACCAGCGAACGCGAACTGCGCCGCATCCTGCAGGCGCAGGGCGCGCGCGTGGTCGACGGCCCGACCGTCACCGACGCCTACCTGCTGCACGTGCCGCCCGCGGCCCGCGAGCGCGCGCTGGCGGCGCTGCACGCCGAGCCCGCCGTCAAACTGGCCGAGGCGCTGGACGGAGGTACTCCGCCTTGAACACCTTCTGGCCCCGTGTCGGCGCGCTGCTCGCTTGCCTGGCCGGACTGGCGGGCATGCCGCTGGCCGCCTGCGCGCAGGCGGCGCCGCCGGCCGGCGACGAAACGCTGCGGCCGGTGCCGGCGGCCAGCCGCGATCCCGGCGAGCATCAGCTGCTGGTGATGCTGCGCCTGCCCGCCACCCACTTCCGTCCGGACGCCAGCTACGGCGGCCGCTACATCGACGACAGCGGCCGCGCGGCGCGCCGCCGCCGCGCCGAGGACTTGGCGCGCCAGAACGGCCTGACGCTGGTGGACGACTGGCCGATGCCGGTGCTGGGCCTCGACTGCTATGTGATGCGCTACCCCGACCAGGAGTCGGCCGCGCAGGTCATCGCCAGGCTGGCGCGCGATCCGCAGGTGGAATGGGCGCAGCCGGTGGCCAGCTTCGACGGCATGGCGGCCGCCGCTCCCCCGGCCGAGGCCGACGCGCTGTATCCGGTGCAGCCGGCCGCCCGCTACTGGCATGTGGCCGAGCTGCACCGCGAGACCACCGGGCGCGACATCAAGGTGGCCGTGGTCGACAGCGGCATCGACGCCAGCCATCCCGACCTGCTGGGCCAGCTGACGGTCAACGCCAACTTCGTGGACGGCGGCGCCACGCCGGCGGAAAACCACGGCACCGCCGTGGCCGGCATCATCGCGGCGCGCGCCGGCAACGGCGGCATCGTCGGCGTGGCGCCGCAGGCCCGGCTGATGGGCTTGCGCGCCTGCTGGCAGCAGCCCGACCTGGCCACGCGCTGCAACAGCTTCACGCTCGGCAAGGCGATCAACTACGCGATCGTCAACGGCGCCCAGGTCATCAACCTCAGCCTGGCCGGCCCGCCCGACCGCCTGCTGGACCGGCTGCTGGACGTGGCGCTGGAACGGGGCATCGGCGTGGTCGGCGCCGTCGACGCCAGGGCCGCCGGGCCGGCCTTTCCGGCCAGCCATCGCGGCGTGCTCGCGGTGGCCTCGCAGCCGGTCGGCGGCAAGGCCGCGCCGGCGTCCGGCATCGACGGCGATCCCGCGCTGCTCGCGCCCGGCGACGACGTCCCGACCACGGCGCCCGGCGGGCGCTGGTCCTTCGTCAGCGGCAGCTCGTACGCGGCGGCCCACGTCAGCGGCATGCTGGCGCTGATGGCGCAGCTGCAGCCCAGGGCCACGCCGGCGCAGTTGCGGCGGCTGCTGCAACCGGGCGATGGGCTGAACGCTGTTAATATTGACGCATGCGCCACTATTTCCCGCTT
Organism: Duganella sp. GW821-FHT01E12; assembly: GCF_059422325.1. Classification (NCBI taxonomy): domain Bacteria; kingdom Pseudomonadati; phylum Pseudomonadota; class Betaproteobacteria; order Burkholderiales; family Oxalobacteraceae; genus Duganella; species Duganella sp. GW821-FHT01E12. Next base: position 16,325 of record NZ_JBWKWR010000006.1, read on the forward strand.
GCTTCGCCATTGCAGTTGCTCCTGCGCCGCCGCCAATCTCACGCAACGTGGCGTGGGTCCGTGACGCCGCGTGCCGCCGCCCTCGCCTGTCTTGCCTTACTGCCCCTGCTGCCGTGGCGGCCCGCCGCGGCGCAAACCGATTTCAGCGGCAGCGTCGCGCTGCAATCGGATTACCGCTACCGCGGCCAGTCGCTCGGCGACGGCCGGCCGGCGCCGCAGCTCACCGTCAACCTCGACGACGCCAGCGGCTGGTACGGCGGCGCGTTCGCCAGCGGCACCTCGATCGACGGGCAGCGCGGCGCCAAGCTGCAGGCCTATGGCGGCTACGCGCTGCGGCTGCGCTCGGGCTGGAGCGTGGAGGCCGGCTGCAGCCGCGCCACCTACACCCAGCTGCACTCGGCCGACTACAACGAGTGCTACGCCGGCGCCTCGGGCGAGCGCCTGACCGCGCGGCTGTACTACGCGCCGCGCTATTTCGGCGGCCCGGCGCGCGCCGTGTACGGCGAGGCCAACCTGTTCTATCCGGTCCATCCCAGCGTCAACCTGATCGCCCACGCGGGCGTGCTGCGCACGCTGCGCGGGCGCGAGTGGCCGGTCACGCCGACCAGTTCGCGCTACGACTTCCGGCTGGGCGCCAGCGTCCCGTACGGCAACTGGACGGTGCAGCTGGCCCGCGAGCACACGCGCGACGACGGCATCGTCTACAACTACGTGCCGCAGCGGCCCAACCAGGCCTGGGTGCTGGGCGCCACCTACGCGTTCTAGGCGGAGAACCGCGCGCCGGCCAACGGGAATCCACGGGATCACAACCCCGTTCCCGAAAGGAGCCGCCATGCATACCCGTACTCTCACCGCCATGGCCGCGCTGGCCCTGTCCGCCTGCGGAGGCGGCGGCTACGACACACCCATGGCGCCGCCGCCAGTCGTGATGCCGCCGGCCGCCACCCTGTTCAACGTCACCAAGCTGGTGGCCGACACCGCCGGCGCCGCCGCCCAGACCGACGCCCGGCTGGTCAACGCCTGGGGCATCGCCTTCAATCCGGCCGGCTTCGTCTGGGTCGCCAACAACGGCAGTTCCAGCTCGACGCTGTACGACGGCAACGGCGTGCCGCAGTCGCTGGTGGTGGCCACGCCGCCGGCGCCCACCGGCATCGTCTACAACGGCAGCGCCGACTTCCGCGCCAGCCCCTTCCTGTTCGCCACCGAGAGCGGCAAGATCGCCGCCTGGTCGCCCGCGACCGACCGCAACAACGCCCCGGCCGTGGTGGACGGCGCCGCCGCGCAGGCGGTCTACAAGGGCCTGGCCATCGCCACCTGGAACAACGCCAACTATCTGTACGCGGCGGATTTCCATAACAACCGCGTCGACGTCTTCGACGCCGCCTTCAACAAGGTGACGCTGGCCGGCGCCTTCCGCGACCCGTCGCTGCCGGCCAACTACGCGCCGTTCGGCATCCAGGCCATCGGCGACCGCATCTACGTCGCCTACGCCCAGCGCGAGAGCGGCGGCGACGACGAGGTGGCCGGCGCCGGCCTGGGCGCGGTCGACGTGTTCGACACCGCCGGCAACCTGCTCAAGCAACTGGCGATGGGCGGCGCGCTCAACGCGCCCTGGGGCATGGCGCTGGCGCCGTCCAACTTCGGCAGCTACAGCGGCAAATTATTGGTCGGAAACTTCGGCGACGGCAAGATCAACGCCTACGATCCCGCCAGCGGCGCCATGGCCGGCACCCTGTCCAAGGCCGACGGCAGCGCCATCGTGATCGACGGCCTGTGGGGCATCGCCTTCGGCCCGGGCGTCAACAGCCAGCCCACCAACACGCTGTTCTTCGCCGCCGGGCCGGGCGACGAAACGCAAGGGCTATACGGCCGCGTCGATATGCGCTAACGCCACAACCATGCGGGTTTCCAGCCACTTTCGGTAAAAAAGTGCTGGCTGAAAAGCGATTCATGAATTACACTACTCATTGTCATATTTGAAATTCAGTTTCCAATAAACAACACCGAGGGGATAACAACAATGAAAACCATGAATCTGATCAAATCCGCCGCGCTCGCCGCCCTGCTGTCCACCGGCAGCGCCTTTGCCGCGCCGGTCGAGCTGTTGCTGAACGGCAGCTTTGAGGCCGATCTGCAACCCGCTGGCACCTGGGGCAACTACGCCAACCTGACCGACTGGACCGGCGGCCCCTACGGCATCGAACTGCGCAACAATGTGGCTGGCGTGGCCGCCGACGGCGTCAACTTCGTCGAGCTGGACACCTACCACAACAGCAGCCTTAGCCACACCGTGCTGACCAACCTCGGCCAGCAATACACGCTGAGCTTCCAGTTCCAGGACCGCGCCGGCGTGGACAGCGCGTCGCAGGGCCTGGCGGTGAGCTGGGGCGGCGGCGCTGTCGACAGCGTCAACAACTCGCTGGGCGGCGGCTGGGAAACCCGCACCTACACGCTGACTGGCAACGGTTCGGCGATGGACCTGACGTTCACCGCCATCGGCCGCGACGACAGCCTGGGCACCTCGCTGGACAATGTCTCGCTGACCACCACCGTGCCTGAGCCGGAAACCTATGCCATGCTGCTGGCGGGCCTGGGCCTGGTCGGCGTGGCCGCGCGCCGCCGCAAGGCCGCCAAGTAATCCGGGCACGCGCCCAACAAAAAACGCCCTCCGGGGCGTTTTGTCGTTTCAGGCGGCGATGCGTGCCCGCAACGCTTCGACCGCGGCGCGCCAGTCCGCGTAATGTTCGCTGTCGGCCCACAGTTCGCGCAATTCCGACTGTTCCGACAGGATGCGCTCGATGGCGCGGCCGGCCTTGTCGGCCAGGTCGGCGCGCACCCGGGCCTTGGCCTTGCGCGCATCCACCCAGGCGTCGACCGCCGCGCTGTCCTCGCTGCGCTCGCCGCCCTTGCCCTGCAGCCGCGCCAGCACTTCCACCGCCACCAGCGCCTCGGCCGCGAACGGCGCCTCCAGCATTTCGCCCGGATGTTCCAGCGCCACGTCCAGCGTGTTTTCCACCGCCTCCAGATTGCTGGTCTGCGCCAGGTCTTCCGCCCAATCCTGCGCGTAGTCGTTGCCGAACGCGTCCACCGCCCATGTACCCATCGCCGCGCCTCCTTATGCCTTGGCCGGCTTGACCAGCGGCGCGTCCTTCTGCGATCTGACCACCTGCATGGCGGTGGCGATCAAGCCGCTCATCTCGCCCAGGTTGGCCGGGATGATGATGGAGTTGTTGGTCTTGGCCAGCTGAGAGAAGGCGCCCACGTACTGCTCGGCCACCTTGAGGTTGACCGCGTCCTCGCCGCCCGGCTCGCGGATCGCCGCGCCCACCTGGCGCAGCGCGGCGGCGTTGGCCTCGGCCAGCGCGACGATGGCGGCGGCCTGGCCCTGGGCGCGGTTGATGGCGGCCTGCTTGTCGCCCTCGGAGCGGGCGATCTGCGCCTCGCGCTCGCCGCTGGCGATGTTGATCTGCTCCTGCTTGCGGCCCTCGGAGGCGGCGATCAGCGCGCGCTTCTCGCGTTCGGCCGTGATCTGCGCCTGCATCGCGTGCAGGATTTCCTTCGGCGGCGTCAAGTCCTTGATCTCGTAGCGCAGCACCTTGACGCCCCAGTTGGCGGCCGATTCGTCGATGGCGTTGACGATGGCGGTGTTGATATGGTCGCGCTCCTCGAAGGTCTTGTCGAGCTCCATGCGGCCGATCACCGAGCGCAGCGTGGTCTGCGCCAGTTGCGTGATGGCGGAGATGTAGTTGGACGAGCCGTACGAGGCGCGCATGGCGTCGGTGATCTGGAAGTACAGGATGCCGTCCACCTGCAGCTGCGTGTTGTCCTTGGTGATGCAGACCTGCGGCGGCACGTCGAGCGGGATCTCCTTGAGCACATGCTTGTAGGCGACGCGGTCGACGAAGGGGATCACGATGTTCAGGCCGGGGCCCAGCGTGGCGTGGTATTTGCCGAGCCGCTCGACCACCCAGGCGTGCTGCTGCGGCACGACGTTGATGGTCTTGAAGACGAACACCAGGGCCAGGATGAAAATGATGAAGGTGACGTTGCCGAAACTGATATCCATAAAACTCTCCAGTGGGTAGATCTCAAGCCGCCACGATCAGGCAGCTGCCGCGTACTTCACGAATCTTGTAGGGCCCCGGCACCGCCGCCGCGCCCGGCGCCAGCTCCACGTCCCACAACGCGCCGCGGTACATCACGCGCGCCACGCCGTCCTGCCAGGCCGGCACGTGCACGGTCTGGCCGATGTCCATGTTGACGTTGGGGTCGTGCTCGGGGCGGGTGCGGTTGACCAGCTTGCCGAAGCGGCTGCGCCGCAGCAGCACGGTGGCGCCTATGCCCACCACGGCGGCGAACAAGGTCTGCAGCGCCATGCCGAAGCCCAGCAGCGCCGCCAGCGCGCCCGACACCAGGCCGATGGCGATCATCAAAAGATAGAACGTGCCGCTGAACAGTTCCAGGATCACGGTAACGCCCGCGGCCATCAACCAAAAACTCCAGTCAGCCATGATGCACTCCTCTCAGGTTTGAAAATGCAAAAACCCCCGCTTCCCGGTGCGGGCTGCGAGGGTTCTTGCTGCAAGGTGCGTTGGTATTGATAGTGTTATTTGCTACTCAATTCGATAACCCCAGTCTAAACCAATTTACGCCTGCGTCAACACTTTATTACTTTTGCAAAGCCGCCAGCTTCTGCCAGGTGTCGATCACCGAGTCCGGGTTCAGCGACATCGACTCGATGCCCTGCTCCATCAGCCAGACCGCGAAGTCCGGATGGTCGGAAGGCCCCTGGCCGCAGATGCCGATGTACTTGCCGCGCGCGCGGCAAGCCTTGATCGCCATCGACAGCAGCGCTTTGACGGCCGGATCGCGCTCGTCGAAGTCGGCCGCCAGCAAGGCCATGCCGGAATCGCGGTCCAGGCCCAGGGTCAGCTGGGTCAGGTCGTTGGAACCGATGGAGAAGCCGTCGAAGTGGTCGAGGAACTGGTCGGCCAGCAGCGCGTTCGACGGCACTTCGCACATCATGATCAGGCGCAGCTCGTTCTCGCCGCGCACCAGGCCGTTCTTGGCCAGCAGGTCGACGACCTTCTCGGCCTGGCCCAGCGTGCGCACGAACGGCACCATGATCTCGACGTTGGTCAGGCCCATGTCGTTACGCACGCGCTTCATGGCCTGGCATTCCATTTCGAACGCGCCGGCAAAGTCGGCCGCCAGGTAGCGCGCCGCGCCGCGGAAGCCCAGCATCGGGTTTTCCTCGTCCGGCTCGTAGCGCGAACCGCCGATCAGCTTCTTGTACTCGTTGGACTTGAAGTCCGACAGGCGCACGATGACCGGCTTGGGCCAGAAGGCGGCGGCGATGGTCGCCACGCCCTCGGCCAGCTTATCGACGTAGAAGGCTTTCGGCGAGGCGTGGCCGCGCGCGACCGACTCCACGGCCTTTTTCAGGTCGGCGTCGATGTTCGGATATTCCAGGATCGCCTTCGGGTGCACGCCGATGTTGTTGTTGATGATGAACTCAAGACGGGCCAGGCCGACTCCGGCGTTTGGCACCGACTGGAAGTCGAAGGCCAGCTGCGGATTGCCGACGTTGAGCATGATCTTGGTCGCCAGCTTGGGCAGCTCGCCACGCGACACTTCGGAGATTTCCGTTTCCAGCAGGCCGTCGTAGATCTTGCCCTCGTCGCCTTCGGCGCAGGACACGGTGACGAAGGTGCCGTCCTTGAGCACTTCGGTGGCGTCGCCGCAGCCGACCACCGCCGGCACGCCCAGTTCACGGGCGATGATCGCCGCGTGGCAGGTGCGGCCGCCGCGGTTGGTGACGATGGCCGAGGCGCGCTTCATCACCGGTTCCCAGTTCGGGTCGGTCATGTCGGCGACCAGCACGTCGCCAGGCTGCACGCGTTCCATGTCGGCCGGGTCGTGGATCACGCGCACCGGGCCGGCGCCGATCTTCTGGCCGATGGCGCGGCCGGCGGCCAGCACCGTGCCGGAGGACTTCAGCTTGAAGCGCTGCTGCACGTCGGTCGTCTTCTGCTGCGACTTGACGGTCTCGGGACGCGCCTGCAGGATGTACAGCTTGCCGTCGCGGCCGTCCTTGCCCCACTCGATGTCCATCGGACGGCCGTAGTGGTTCTCGATGATGACGGCGTACTTGGCCAGTTCCACCACTTCGGCGTCGTTCAGCGAATAGCGGTTGCGCAGTTCGACCGGCACGTCCACGGTCTTGACCGAGCGGCCGGCCTTGGCTTCGTTGGTGAACTCCATCTTCAGCAGCTTGGAGCCGATGTTGCGGCGGATGACGGGCGACTTGCCTTTTTCCAGCATCGGCTTGTGGACGTAGAATTCGTCCGGATTGACCGCGCCCTGCACCACCGTCTCGCCCAGGCCGTAGCTGGAGGTGACGAACACCACGTCCTTGAAGCCGGACTCGGTGTCGATGGTGAACATCACGCCGGCCGCGCCCAGGTCGGAGCGGACCATGCGCTGCACGCCGGCCGACAGGGCCACTTCGGCGTGCGTGAAGCCCTTGTGCACGCGGTAGGAGATGGCGCGGTCGTTGTACAGCGAGGCGAACACGTGTTTCATCGCGTCGAGCACGTTGTCGATGCCGACCACGTTGAGGAAGGTTTCCTGCTGGCCGGCGAAGGAAGCGTCCGGCAAGTCTTCGGCGGTGGCCGAGGAGCGCACGGCGAACGACATCTCGGTGCTGGAATCGGCGACCAACTGGTGGTAGAAGGTCTCGATTTCCTGCTGCAGGCGCGGCTGGAACGGGGTTTCGACGATCCATTGACGGATCTCGGCGCCCGCTTGCGCCAGCGCGCGCACGTCGTCGATGTTCAGATCGGCGAGGCGGTCGGCGATGCGGTCGGCCAGCGGCTTGCCGCCGTCGACGCTGTGCGACAGGAAGTCGCGGAAAGCCTGGGCCGTGGTGGCGAAGCCGCCCGGAACCCGCACGCCGGCGCCGGCCAGCTGGCTGATCATCTCGCCTAATGAGGCGTTTTTACCGCCGACGGATTCAACGTCCGTCATGCGTAAATGTTCGAACGATGCGACGTATACCGCTCCGTTACTCTGCTCCTTCAATGCTGCGTTGGACATAATGACACCTTTTTGATGATAGAAATCTTCCAGCGAGGCGCAGACTTTGTTTCTTGTTATTCTGGTCGTCGTGCAGCACAATCTTACCTATGGCGCCCATTCTACAGCCTGCGGCCCAAATTGACGATTCACAATAATGACTGGCCAACTTTACATGACACAAGAACAACGTCCTCCTCTGCCCTCGGCGGCCCGCACGGTCTTCTTCGTTTCGGACGGCACCGGCATCACGGCAGAAACCTTTGGTCACTCGGTGCTGACCCAATTCGAGCTGCGTTTCCGCCAGATCCGGCTGCCCTTCATCGACACACTTGATAAAGCGCACGACGCGGTGCGCAAGATCAACGAGGCGTTTGAAACCGACGGTCAACGCCCGATTATCTTTTCGACCCTGGTCAAGACCGAGCTGTCGGATGTGATCCGCCAGTGCAAAGGCATGTACATGGACATGTTCCAGACTTTTGTTGCGCCATTGGAACAAGAGTTGGGCGCCAAGTCGACCCACACCATCGGCCGTTCGCACAACATCGTCGACAGCGAGGAGTACAAGAACCGCATCGAGGCGATCAATTTCTCGCTGGCGCACGATGACGGCCAGTCGCACAAGAACCTGTCGTCGGCGGACGTGATCCTGGTGGGCGTGTCGCGCTCGGGCAAGACGCCGACCAGCTTGTACCTGGCGATGCAGTACGGCATCAAGGCGGCCAACTATCCGCTGATCCCGGACGATTTCGAACGCGGCAGGCTGCCGTCGTCGCTGTACGAGTTCAAGTCCAAGATATTCGGCCTGACCATCACGCCGGAGCGCCTGTCCGAGATCCGCAACGAGCGGCGCGCCGGCAGCAAATACGCGGCGCTGGAGAATTGCCGCTACGAGGTCAACGAGGCCGAGATGATGATGAAGCGCGAAGGCATCCGCTGGTTATCTTCGACCACCAAATCGATCGAAGAAATCTCCACCACTATTCTGCAAGAGATTAAGCCTAATCGGCGGGAATATTAAATTAACTCAATAAGTTAACCGGACCAAGACCTCCTTCCACCAATTCTTAGTTGAGGCGAAAGCATTGAATGGCAACAAATTGCCAACCGTCGGCGGAAGGAGCTTTTTTTAAATTAGGCATAACAGCTGTTGGTTTTACTTATCCCCCCGCCGCAAAAATAACGCGTCCGCAATAGCGACTTCAACTCATCGAAGTATCCTGAAACCTCGATTCAGCTCGCCCCCTCTGCAACCTGACAATGTCTTAGGCCGACGCTTACCCTTTTCCCATGCCAACTAATGGCATAAACAGGCTAAAAATCTGCACGCTAGCAACCCGATTCCTCACCTTCATTCCTGCGGATTTAAAGCCTCGCCCTTTATAAAGAAAATAGAAATACACATCCCCGCCGCTATCAACGACTTTTCGCACAAGCGGAAACCCGTATCTCACATGCCTAGCATGTCTAGCGTGGAGCGAGTGCAGAATTAGCGGCTATTCAAGGACTCTCCGTGTTCACCAATCCTTAAGAGGATGCATATCGGGCACTCCACCCAGCTCCTTCTAGCAAAACCTCGATTTTCTCTTCTATTTTCTTCGAATTTTTCAAAATTTAAACTATTCCCGGATTTTCGGAAAAAATATGGAAAAGCCGAAAAAAACAGGGGAGAAAATAGGAGGTTTGCTAGAATGACCGCGTAACCTCCCCCCTCCCCAATACTCTGATCAACTTAATTGGCGGGAATACTGCTGGGCAAATCAAACGATAGGCGGATCGGTCTCGCAGGCGTAGGTGCGGTGACGCGACAGCGCCGCCTCGAACTGCACCAGCGCCATCGGATCCTCGCCGCGCTCGACGATGTGATGCCGGGATACCGGCCGCGTACAGCAGCTGCGCGCCATTGCCGACGGCCAACATCGGCTTGTCGTGCCGATATCGCAACCGCACAAACTTCAGCGCCGCGACGTCCCGGTTGAGCGGCGTGCCGCCCGGGTCGGCGGACAGCTCCGGCTTGCCGCGCACCTTGCTGGCCTGCTGCGGCTCGGGGAAACTGACGAAGCCCCTGGCGCCGGCCTGGAACGGACAGCCGCCGGCCAGCGAATTGGGCTCGTGACTCACCCGCCCGCGGTTGACCGACTGCCGGTGCATGCCGTCGCTGCGCGTTCACCACCCGGAAGGTATGCACGCCGAAGCCCGGCATAATGCGGTAGCTGCGCGGGATCGCGCGATCCGACAGGTGCCACATCAGCATGTGGGTGATCTCGGGGCTGAGCGAGGCGAAGTCCCAGAAAGTGTCGTGCGCGCTGGCCGCCTGCAGTATGCCGCTGTGCGGCTCCGGCTTGACCGAGTGGATAAGGTCCGGGTGGCCGTCGCCGGCCTTGGGTGAGGCCACCGTCTCGGACCTGGTGCTGGCGGTGGCGAAGGCGCTCGACGGCGGACGGATCTCGCCCGCGTGCGGCGTGAAGGCGGCGTCGCCGTATTCCAGAGGCTTGGTTTCGTTGAACGGCATCGCGGCAGCCATCTGCTCGTCGCTGGTCACTTTGTCCAGCAACTGCTCGGCGACCGGGTTCGGAGGGCCGAGCCGCGAGGGATGCGGCGGCTCGGCGGAGCCGGCATACCGTGATCAGGCGAAAAACCGAGGGTTGTAGATCCAGCGTCTGGTCGTTGTCGCGGTAGTGGAGACACCACGAACGTGTCCATGTAGCTCGCCGGCGTCGCGCCGCCGAGCCACCGCGCTTCAGAAGAAGTGCTGCCAGTCGGCCAGCCAGGCCGGGAATTCCTCGACCGGCATCGGCTTGGCGATGTAGTAGCCCTGGGCGTAGGTGCAGCCCAGCCCCTGCAGGAAATCCCAATCCTGCTTGGTCTCGACGCCGACCGCTACCGAGCGCCGGTCCAGGTTGCGCGCCAGCCCGAGGCAGGAGCGCAGCACCGTGCCGATGGCCTGCCGCTTGGAGGCGCCGTCGACAAAGCTGCGGTCTATCTTCAGTTCGGAGAATGGTATGCGCGCCAGCAGCTGCAGATTGCTGCGCCCCGTGCCGTAGTCGTCGATGGCCAGGCCGAAGCCCTTCATGCGCAGGCGCAGCAGCCGTTCGAGGAAATGCGGGTCGGTGGTCAGCACCGCCGATTCGGTCATCTCGAAGGTGATGTAGTCGGCCATGATGCGGTGGCGGTCCAGACAGGCCGCGATCTGCTCCATGAACTGCGGGTGCGCCAGCGTGCTCTGGTCGACATTGATGGAGAACGAAATCGGTATGCCCTGGTCGTGCAGGGTGCGGCAGGCCGCCACCGATTTTTCGATCATGCTCCAGTCGAGGAAATCGATGCGGCGGTTATCCTCCAGCGCCTGCATGAACGACGCCGGCCCGAGCACGCCGTACAGCGGATGGCGCCAGCGCGCGAACATCTCCAGCCCCTTGACCTGCCCCGTCTCCAGCTCGATCTTGGGCTGGAAGTAGGGATCGAACTCGCGCATCTGCAAGCCCTGCCCCACTTCGGCGAAGGAGATGTGCGGCACCTGCTCACGCGCGGCGGCGCGCGCCTCCGAGGGCTGCAGATAGTCGGCGATGATCGCCTCCAGCCGGCTGCCGATCACCGGCTTGCCGATCGCGCCCAGCATGTTGATGCCGTAGGCCGCCGCCATGGTCTCCACGGAAAACAGCACCGCGTTCGACTGCGCGCCCACCACCACCACACCAACGCGCGATTTGGCTTCGGACAGGCGGCGTATCAGCTCCAGCGCGTCCATGCCCGGCAGCGCCAGGTCGATGATGGCGATGTCCACCGGCGGCGTGATGCCGGCGCTGAAGTGGCGCAGCGCCGTGTGGCCGTCGGGCGCCTGCGTGATCCGGCCCACGCCCAGGTGCACCAGGATATCGGCCAGCGCGTGGCGTTGTACCTGATCCCCTTCGGCTACCAGAAAGTGCAACTGCGCGATATCCATATACGGCTCCAATAAGGCTGCCAAGTGAGCAATTAAGCTTGATTCTGCCTGACTTGCTCGAAAAAGCATACTGCCGCGCATGCGGCCACGTTCAGCGACTCCACCTGGCCCAGGTGGGGAATCACCACCTGATGGGTCGCCATGGACAGCAGGTCGTCCGCCACGCCCTGCCCTTCGTGGCCAAACAGCCACGCCACCGGCTGGCGCAGGTCGACGTCGTACAGGCGCTGGGTGGCGTAGCCGCTGGTGGCCAGCGAGGTCACCTTGGAGGCCGCGACCAGCTGCGCCAGGTCGACGTTCTCGAAAATGTCGAGCACAAAGTGCGCGCCCATGGCCGCGCGCAGCACCTTGGGCGACCAGCAGAACGCCGATCCGGCGCTGCAGTACACCTGGGTGATGCCGGCCGCCGCCGCGCTGCGCAGGATGGAGCCGACGTTGCCGGGGTCCTGCACGTTATCGAGCAGCACCGCCGACACGGCCAGCGGCTCGGTCACGGCGCGCTCCGGCGTCTCGATCATGAACATCACGCCGACGCCGTGTTCGACCTGGCTGACGGCGTTGTACAGCGCGTCGGGCAATCCCAGCACGTGCGCGTGCTGCGCCTCCAGCTGGCCGACGATCTCCATCACTTCCGGATTGTGCAGCGCGGTTTCGCTGACGATGCACTGCTCCGGCAGGCCCCGCAGCTGCAAATAGGCCTGGCACAGATGCACGCCGTCGAGCAGCGTGCGGCCGGACTTGCGGCGCGCCTGCGAACTGCCGGCCAGCTTGACCAGCTCCTTGTATTGCGCGTTGTCGCGCGAGGTGATGGTCTTCATGCGGTTCCCCCGGCGCGCAGCGCGAATTCTTCCAATACCTTGCGCACCGGCGCGAACGAGCGGCGGTGCACCGGCGAGGCGCCATGCTCGCGCAGGCGCTCCAGGTGCAGCGCGGTGCCGTAGCCCTTGTGCTGGTCGAAGCAGTACTGCGGATATTGCGCGTGCAGGGTGACCAGCGCGGCGTCGCGCGCGGTCTTGGCCAGGATAGAGGCGGCCGAGATGGCATCGACCTTGTCGTCGCCGCCGATCACGGCGATGCTCTGGATCTTCATCACCGGGCAGCGGTTGCCATCGATCAGGGCCAGCGTCGGCACGGTGCTCAGCGCCTCCACCGCGCGCCGCATCGCCAGCATCGACGCCTGCAGGATATTGAGCTTGTCGATTTCCTCTTCGGACGCCTCGGCGATGGCCCACGCCAGCGCGTTGGCCTTGATCAGCGGGGCCAGCATGTCGCGCTTGGCCTCGGTCAGCTTCTTGGAGTCGCGCAGGCCTTCGATGGGGCGCGAGACGTCCAGGATTACGGCCGCCGCGTACACCGGGCCGGCCAGCGGGCCACGGCCCGCCTCGTCGACGCCGCAAATGATTTCATCGGGCGAGTCGGGCAGGAAGTCGAACAGGCCGGGGGTTGGGTTTTTCACGTTGAGACTCTTAAGCTTTGATTACTTTTAGCACGGCGGCCGCGCTCTCCACCGCGCTGTTGCGCAGCAGGCTGTGATGCATGTCGGTGAAGCGTTCGGCCAGCCGCAGGCGGTGCGGCGCGTCGCTCAGCTGCTTCCACATGGCCTCCGCCAGCGCCTCGGGATTGGCCGCGTTCTGCAACAGCTCCGGCACCAGGAACTCGCGCGCCAGGATGTTCGGCAAGCCGATCCAAGGCTGGTAGTTGAAGTGGCGCAGGATCTGCCATTCCAGCTCCGCCATCCGATAGGCTATCACCATCGGCTTCTTGAACAGCGCCACCTCCAGCGACGCCGTGCCCGACGCCACCAGCACCGCGTCGGCCGCCGCGATCGCCGTGTGCGACTGGCCGTCGAGCAGCTGCACCTCGACGTCCTGCAGGCCGGCCTGCGCCACCAGTTCGAGGAAGTATTTGCGCTGCCGTTCGCCCGCCATCGGCGCCACGAAACGCAGCGACCGGTCGCGCTGTTTGAGCAGGCGCGCCGCGGTGATGAAGGCCACCGTGTTGTACTTGATCTCCGACATGCGGCTGCCCGGCATGATGGCCACCACATTGGCGTCCTCCGGCATGCCCAGCGCGCGCCGCGCGCCCGCCACGTCCGGCGCCATCGGGATCAGCTCCGCCAGCGGATGGCCGACATAGCTGACCGGCACGCCGGCCTGGCGGTAGATCTCCTCCTCGAAGGGAAACACCACCAGCATGTGCGACACCGCCCGGATGATCTTCTTGATGCGTCCACCGCGCCAGGCCCAGATCTGCGGCCCGATGTAGTGGATGGTCGGAATCCCGGCCGCCTTGAGCTGCTCTTCCAGCCCGAGGTTAAAGCCCGGATAGTCGGCGCCGATGAAGGCCGCCGGCCGCTCGGCCAGCAGCTGGTCGCGCAGCTGGTTCTGGATGCCCTTGATCTCGCGGTAGCGCGGGATCACGGCCAGCAGCCCGCGCACGGTCAGCTTGTCCATCGGCCAGTGCGATTCGAAGCCCTGCGCGATCATGTGCTCGCCGCCGATGCCGTGGAAGCGCGCGCCCGGCAGATGCGGACGCAGGCCGGACAACAGCCGCGCCGCCAGCAGGTCGCCCGACGGCTCGCCCGCCACCAGCGCCACCGACATGGGCGACCCGGCCATCAGCTCAGCGGACGATGCCACGGCTGGCGATGTTGAGGAATTCGCGCATCGAGCGGATCTGCTCCGCCGCCGCCGGCATCGCATCCTCTTCGGCCTGCAATGCGACCTTGGCCTCCTCCAGCGTCAGGCCGGAGCGGTAGATCAGCTTGTACGCGGTGCGGATGCCGTTGATCTGTTCGCGCGTAAAGCCGCGCCGCTTCAGGCCCTCGATGTTGACGCCGTGCGCCTGCGCCGGATTGCCGTTCAACAGAACGAAGGGCGGCACGTCCTGGGTCAGCGAGGTGCTCATGCCGACGAAGGCGTGCGCGCCGATCTTGCAGAACTGGTGCACATTGGCGAAGCCGCTCATGATCACCCAGTCGCCGATTTCGACGTGGCCGGCGATCTGCGCGTTGTTCGAGAAGATGGTGTTGCTGCCGACCTGGCAGTCGTGCGCCAGGTGGACGTAGGCCGAGATCCAGTTGTCGTTGCCCAGCGAGGTCACGCCCTTGTCCTGCACCGTGCCGGTGTTGAAGGTGCAGAACTCGCGGATGGTGTTGCGGTCGCCGATGGTCAGGCGGGTCGGCTCGCCGTTCCACTTCTTGTCCTGCGGCGCGGCGCCGATCGACGAGAACTGGAAGAACTTGTTGTCGCTGCCGATGGTCGTGTTGCCCTCGATGACCACGTGCGGGCCGACCACGGTGCGCGCGCCGATCACCACGTTCGGGCCGATCACCGAATACGGCCCCACCTCGACGGATTCGTCGAGCTGCGCCTTCGGATCGACGATGGCGGTGGCGTGAATCTTGGCCATGATTACTTCCCGGCTGGCTGGCTGGCGTCGGCCGCGCTGCGGATGGTGCACATCAGTTCCGCCTCGACCGCGGTCTGGCCGTCGACCGAGCCGACCGCCTTGTACTTCCAGATGCCGCGCGCCACGCGCAGGATCTCGACGTTCATCACCAGCTGGTCGCCCGGCTCCACCGGACGCTTGAAGCGCGCGTTGTCGATGCCGACGAAGTACACCACCGAATTCTCGTCCGGCTTGATGTCCATGGTCAGGAACGACAGGATGGCCGCGGTCTGCGCCATCGCCTCGATCATCAGCACGCCCGGCATCACCGGCTTGTGCGGGAAGTGGCCGTTGAAGAACTCCTCGTTGACGGTGACGTTCTTGATCGCCGTGATGGTCTTGCCCGACTCCCAGTCCAGCACGCGGTCCACCAGCAGCATGGGGTAGCGGTGCGGCAGGTACTGCTTGATGGCGTGGATATCCAGGCACTTCTTGGTGCAGGTGGATTCGGAGGTGACAGGGGTGGTTGTGGTCATGATTTTAGTTCTCGTCTTGATTCGTCAATGTTTTAATTGTTTTTTCCAGCGCGCGGATTTTATCGCGCATCGTCGACAGATTGCGGACGATGGCGGCCGATTTTTCCCACTCGCTGTTTTTGGCCAGCGGATAAAAGCCCGTGTACTGCCCCGGCTCCAGGATCGAGCGCGACACCATGCTGCCCGAGCCCACGTGCACCTTGTCGGCGATGGTCAGATGGCCCAGCACCATGGCGGCGCCGCCGAAGGTGCAATACTTGCCGATCTTCGCGCTGCCGGCCACGCCGACGCAGCCGGCCATCGCCGTGTGCGCGCCGATATGGCAGTTGTGGCCGATCTGGATCTGGTTGTCCAGCTTCACGCCGTCCTCCAGTATCGTGTCGGCCAAGGCGCCACGGTCGATGGTGGTGTTGGCGCCGATGTCCACATCGTCGCCGATCACCACCCGCCCGGTTTGCGGAATCTTGATGTAGACGCCGCCCTCGTTGGCGAATCCGAAGCCGTCGGTGCCGATCACGGCGCCCGAATGGATGATGCCGCGCTTGCCGATCACGCAGCGCGCCTGGAAGGTCACGTTGGCGAACAAGTGCGTGTCCTCGCCGATGACCGCGTCGCGGCCGATGTAGCAGCCGGCGTCGATCACCGCGCGCGCGCCGATCACGGCGCCGCTCTCGATCACCACGCGCGCGCCCACGTGGGCGCTGGCGTCGATGCGGGCGTCGTCCGCCACCACCGCGCTGGCGTGCACGCCGGGCGCCGGCACGATGGCCGTCAACGATTCGAAATACTGCGCCGCGCGGGCGAAATACACGTACGGGTTATTGGTGACGATGCGCGCGCCGCCATAGCCGGCGGCGATAAAAGCGTCGTCGGCGGCCGACACGATCAGCGCCGCCGCCTGGCTTTGCAGCGCCTGCGCGCGCAGTTTGCTATTGCTGAGAAAGCTGATGTGCGAAACGCCGGCGTCCGTCAGTGGCGCGATCCCGGTCACTTCCAGGTTCGCGTCCCCCACCAACTGCCCGCCGAGGCGTTCGACCAATTGCCCTAGTCGAGTGCCCATCGGGTGATCCAATCTTGATGTGTTTTACTTGTCTTTGTCCAGCGCGGCCAGCACCTTGTCGGTGATGTCGATGCGCGGGCTGGCCCAGACCGCATCCTGCAGCACGATGTCGAAGCCTTCCACCGCCGCCATCTGCTTGATGATCTTGGTGGCTTTTTCCGAGATCGCCTGGCGTTCCTCGTTGGTGCGCTGGTTCAGGTCCTCGCGGAACTCGCGCTGGCGGCGCTGGTATTCCTTATCGAGCTCGAACACGTCGCGCTGGCGCTTGACGCGGTCGGCCTCGGCCAGCGTCGGCACGTCCTTCTCCAGCTTTTCCGACGCCGCCTTCAGGCGCCCGGCCATATCCTGCATGGCTTTCTCGCGGCTCTTGAACTCTTCCTGCAGCTTCTCGCCGGCCAGCTTGGCCAGCTTGGACTCGTTGTAGATGCGCTCGGGACTGAGCCAGGCGATGCGCGAGGCCGAGGTCTGGGCCTGCGCCGGCGCCAATGCACACCAGCCCAGTGCCAGCACGGCGAGAGATTTGCTCAGGGTAGCGGACACAGTCTTCAACTTATTTCTCCGATGTAAATTTTATTACTCATTAGCACCAGGCCCGCCTTAGAAGCCGGTCCCCATCTGGAACTGGAAGCGTTCCAGGCGGTCGCCCGGCTTGGCGTTCAAGGGCTTAGCATAACTCAACTTGAGCGGGCCGACCGGCGAAATCCAGCTGATGCCCAGACCCGACGAGTAGCGCAGCTCGGAAGCGCGCATCTTCTGGCCTTCCTGGTAGACCTGGCCGGTGTCGACGAAACCGAACCAGCGCAGGCTGCGGTCCTGGCCCGAGCCGGGGAACGGCAGCTGCAGTTCGGCCGCGCCGAGCATGCGCGAGGCGCCGCCCAGCGCGTCGCCGTACACCTGGTCGACCGCGCCCAGCGAGGAGCTCAGGTAGCCGCGCACCGAACCGATGCCGCCGCCGTAGAAGTTCTTGAACACCGGATAGCTGCTATTGCCCAAGCCATGGCCGTAATCGAACTCGCCCTTCAGCGCCAGGGTGATCTTCGAGGTCAATGGCTTGAACCAGTTGTGCTCATACACGGCGCGGTAGTATTTCTGGCGGCCGACCACGTCCAGCTCGAAGTTGAAGCGCTGGTAGCGGCCCACGGTCGGCGTCAGCGCCGAGTCGCGGCTGTCGCGCGCCCACGCCGCCGTCAGCGGCACGGCGTTGGTGGTGGCGGTGCCGATGCCGTCCTTGTTGCCGGTGATGGTGGTGACGTAGTCCTTGAAGCGCACCGGCGAGGTGGCGTCGGTGGTGATGCGCGAGCGCTCCACGCCGATCCCGAAGAACACCGTGTCCACTTCAGAGAACGGCACGCCGTAGCTGATGCGGCCGCCCTGCTGGCGGATGGTGTAGCTGCCGATGTTGAGCGCCGGCGGCTGCTGCGTGCGCAGGTAGACCTCGTACGAACGCGAGATGCCGTCGTCGGTGTAGTACGGGTCGGTCTGCGAGAACGACAGCGTGCGGCTGTACTTCGAGGTGTTGAACTCGATGCCGACGGTGGTGCCCGAACCGGCGAAGTTGGCCTGCTGGATCGCCGCCTGGAAGGTGAACTTCTCGGACTGCGAGAACGCGCCGCCGATCTGGAAGTTACCGGTCGGCTTCTCGACCACGGTCAGGTTGACGTCGACCTGGTCGGAGGTGCCCTGCGCTTCCGGCGTGTCGATGGTCACGTCCTTGAAGTAGCCCAGGCGGTCGACGCGGTCGCGCGACAGCTTGATCTTGTTGGCGTCGTACCACGACGACTCGAACTGGCGGAACTCGCGGCGTATCACTTCGTCGCGGGTGGTGGTGTTGCCGGCGATGTTCATGTGGCGCACGTAGGCGCGCTTGCCCGGATCGATGAAGAAGGTGAACGCCACTTCGCGCTTCTGCTGGTCGATCTCCGGGTTGGCGTTGACGTTGGCGAAGGCATAGCCGAAGGTGCCCAGGCGGTCGGAGATCAGCTTGTTGGTGGCGGTCAGGCGCTCGCCGGAATACGTTTCGCCCGGGCGCAGCAGCACCAGCGAGCGCAGTTCCTCTTCGCGGCCGAAGGTCTCGCCCTCGAACTTGATGCCGGAGACCTTGTACTTCTCGCCCTCGGTGATGTTGATCGTGATGTAGATGTCCTTCTTGTCCGGCGTGATCGACACCTGGGTCGAATCGATCTGCATCTCGATGTAGCCGCGGTTCAGATAGTAGGACTTGAGCGACTCGATGTCGCCGGTCAGCTTGGTCTTGGAATACTGGTCGGCCTTGGTGTACCAGCTGAACCAGCCGCCGGTGTTCAACGCCAGCTGGTCCTTCAGTTCCTTGTCCGAGAAGACCTTGTTGCCGACGATGTTGATCTGCTTGATCTTGGCGATATCGCCCTCGTCCACCGCGAAGGTGATGTTGACGCGGTTACGCTCGATCGGCGTGACGGTGGTGACGATCTTCACGCCATACAGGCCGTGCGACAGGTACTGGCGCTTGAGCTCCTGCTCGGCGCGGTCGACCGAGGCCTTGTCGAAAATCTTGGTCTCGCCGACGCCGATGTCCTTGAGCGCCTTGACCAGCGTGTCCTTCTCAAATTCCTTGGTGCCGGTGAACTCCACCTTGGCGATGGCCGGACGCTCCTCGACCAGCACCACCAGCACGTTGCCGTCCGCTTCCAGCTTGACGTCCTTGAAGAAGCCGGTGGCGTACAGCGCCTTGATGGCGGTGATCGATTTGTCGTCGTTGAAGGTTTCGCCGACACGCACCGGCAGGTAGCTGAAGACCGTACCGGCTTCCGTGCGCTGTATCCCTTCGACGCGGATGTCTTTGATGACGAAGGGCTCGATGGCCATGGCGCTGCCGGCGCACAGCGCCAGGACAGCGGCGCCGATCAGGCTGCGGCGAAAGGAAGATGAAGTAATACGGTCAGAATATAATTTCATTGGGGTTATTCAATGGCTAAATCAACGAACTACTCATATACAAAGCGAACCTGCTACAGCAGCCGCGCGACGTCGTTAAACACCGCCAGCAGCATCAGCGTCAGTAACAAGCCTATGCCCAGGCGCTGTGCAATCTCTCCAAAACGCTCCGGCACAGAACGCCCAGTTAAAACTTCCAGCGAATAATACAGCAAATGCCCCCCATCTAGAACCGGAATCGGTAGCAAATTCATCACCCCCAAACTGATGCTGATGAAGGCGATGAAGCTCAGATAGCTGGCCGCCCCCATGCGCGCGGTCTGCCCGGCGTAATCGGCGATGGTGATCGGGCCGGTGACGTTCTTCAGCGAGACCTCGCCGGTGATCATTTTGCCGATCATCTTGACCGACATGACGCTGGTGTCCCACACCCGCGCCACCGCCTTGCCGACGGCCGCAATCAGGGACGATGGCACGGTGATCATATCCGGCTGCTGCGCGATGTAAGCGCTGATCTTACCGACTGTTACAGTTCCCTTACCGGTCTTTGCCTGCTCGGCCTGCGGCACCATGTCCAGCACCAGCTGCCGGCCGGCGCGGCGCACCGCCACCCGTACCGTCTTGCCGGCGGCGCCGCGAATGACCTCGATGAAGGCGATGCCGTCGGCCACCGGCACGCCGTCCACCGACAGCAGCAGGTCGCCCTTTTGCAGGCCGGCGCGCGCGGCGGGACCGCCGGCGATCACGTCCTCCACCACCGGCGCCGGACGGGACACGCCCAGTCCCAGCTTGCCCGGCACGTCGCCCTCCAGATCCTGCGCCGCCAGCGCGGCGGCCGGCAGCACGAAGGTGAAACGGCCCTGCCCCGCGCGCTCGACGGCGATGCGGGCCTCGGCCTTATCGATGGCGGCCTGCATCAGGTTCCAGCGCAGCTCCGACCACACGGCCACCGGCTGTTCGTTGACGGCGGTGACCACGTCGCCGCTGCGCAGGCCGGCGCTCCATGCGGCGGTGGGCGTGGTTGCGGCGGCAGCGGCGGTCGCCGTCTCCGTGGCGCGCACGCTGATCTTGCTGGTCGGTTCTTCCACGCCGTGCAGGTACAAGCCCGCGTACAGCACGATGGCGAGCAGGAAGTTGGCCAGCGGGCCGGCGGCCACGATGGCAATGCGCTTCCACACGTTCTGGCGCGTGAATTCGCGCTTCAGGTCTTCGGCCGGCAGGTCGCCCAGGTCGCCCTCGCGGGCGTCCAGCATCTTGACGTAGCCGCCCAGCGGCAGCGCCGACACAGCCCATTCGGTCTGGTCGCGGCCGAAACGGCGCGACCACACCACCTTGCCCATGCCGACCGAGAAGCGCAGCACCTTCACCCCGCACCAGCGCGCCACCAGATAGTGCCCCAGTTCGTGGAAGATGATCAGGGAGCCCAGGCAGACGGCGAAGGCCAGCGCGGTTTGGAGGAAGTTCATTTTGCCAGTCCGGCGATATAGGTTTGGGCGGCGGCGCGCGCGGCGGCGTCCTGCGCCATCACGGCCGCGATGCTGTCGGCGGCGCCGTGCGGCAGCGCCTCCACCACGTGCGCGATCACGCGGTCGATCTGGCGGAAGCCGATCTTCAAATCGAGGAAGGCTTGCACCGCGACCTCGTTGGCAGCGTTCAGCAGCGCCGGCGCGGTGCCGCCGGCCTTGAGCGCGTCGAACGCCAGCGCCAGGCAGGGGAAGCGCTGGAAGTCGGGACGCTCGAACTGCAGCGTGGCGATCTGCGTCAGGTCCAGCTGCGCCACGCCGGAGGCGATGCGCTCCGGGTAGGCCAGCGCGTGGGCGATCGGCGTGCGCATGTCGGGATTGCCCAGCTGCGCCAGCACGGAGCCGTCCATGTATGACACCATCGAATGGATCACCGATTGCGGATGGATGACGACCTCGATGCGCTCGGCCGGCGCCCCGAACAACCAGTGCGCCTCGATCACCTCCAGGCCCTTGTTCATCATCGTGGCCGAATCGACCGATATCTTGCGGCCCATCGACCAGTTGGGGTGCTTGCAGGCCTGCTCCGGCGTGACCGCGTCCAGCGTAGCGACGTCGCGCGTGAGGAACGGGCCGCCGGAAGCGGTCAGCAGAATCTTGGCGATGCCGGCCGCCTCGTCGCGCACCGCCGGCACGCGGCCGCCGAACTGCGGCATGCATTGGAAGATGGCATTGTGTTCGCTGTCGATCGGCAGCAGCACCGCGCCCGCCTGCTGGGCGGCGTCGATGAACAGCTGGCCGGACATCACCAGCGCCTCCTTGTTGGCCAGCAGGACCTTCTTGCCGGCGCGGGCCGCGGCCAGCGTCGGCGCCAAGCCGGCCGCGCCGACGATGGCGGCCATCACAGTGTCGACTTCGGGCGCGCTGGCGATGCTGCACAGGGCCGCCTCGCCATATTCCACTTCGGTGTTGACGCCGGCGGCGCGTAGCAGCGCGCTCAGCTGGCTGGCGCCGGCCGCCGTGCCGACCACCGCGCGCGCGGGGCGGAACTGGATGCACTGGGCCGCCAGTTCTTCGACGCGGCTATGCGCCGACAGCGCGTAGACGCCGTAGCGCTCGGGATGACGGGCGAGCACGTCCAGCGTGGACACGCCGATCGAACCGGTGGCGCCAAGGATGGTGATGCGTTGCATAGTTATTCTTTCAGAACCAGGAGCCGATCAGCGCGGCCATCGGCAGGACCGGGATCAAGGCGTCAATACGGTCAAGCACGCCGCCGTGGCCCGGCAGCAGGTTGCTGCTGTCCTTGATGGCGGCGCGGCGCTTGAGTTGGGATTCGAACAGGTCGCCGATCACCGACGCGGCGACGATCAGCAGCAGCACCAGCAAGGCCAGCGGCCAGCCGAAGCGCGCCTGCAATTGGAAGGCGAAGGTGTCCTGCAACCATGGCTGGGCGGAGGCCAGCAGCACGCTGATCGAGGCGATGGCCAGCACGGCGATGCCGCCGCCGATGGCGCCCTCCCACGATTTGCCCGGCGAGATCGACGGCGCCAGCTTGCGCTTGCCGAAGGCCTTGCCGGAGAAGTAGGCGCCGATGTCGGCGATCCACACCAGCACCATCACCGACAGCAGGTACAGCGCGGAGTGCCGGTACAGGCCGACGATGGCGAAGAAGCAGGCGAAGATGGCGAAGCTGAACGTGATCGCCAGCGACCAGTTGGCCGCACCGGCCAGCGGCGGCAGGCCCAGGCCCAGCGACGGCGCGTAACGGATCAGCCACAGCAGGCAGGCCGCGCCGTACAGCGCGGTCAGCGCGCCCGGCTTGCCCGAGTGCTGCAGCAGGAACACGAACAGCACGGCGGCGGCCACGCCGACCACGCGGGCGCGCATGGTCGACAGGCCGAACAGGCGCGCCGCCTCCCACATCGCCGCGCCCAGGAACAGCGTGGCGACGACGGCGAATGCTGGGAAATAGTTGAAGAACAGGACCGGCAGCAGCACCGCCAGCAAGACCACAGCGGTAATAATCCTAGTTTTCAGCATCAGCTTGTCTTTTCTGCCAGTTGCGCGCCGGTGCGGCCGAAGCGCCGCTCCCGGTGCTGGTAGGAGGCGATCGCCTCGTCGAGGCTCTCGATCGAGAAATCGGGCCAGTAGGTGTCGGTGAAGAACAGCTCGGTGTAGGCGAGCTGCCACAGCAGGAAATTGGAGATGCGCTGCTCGCCGCCGGTGCGGATGAACAGGTCGGGCTCGGGCGCGTAGGCCATCGCCAGGTGCGGCGCCAGCTGCTCTTCCGTGAAGTTGGCGGCGCCGGGGTGGGCTTGCACCATCTGGCCGACCGCCTGCATGATGTCCCAGCGGCCGCCATAGTTGAAGCAGACGGTCAGGGTCATGCGGGTGTTGTTGGCGGTCTTGCGCTCGGCGGCGGCGATCATGCCGCGCAGCTTTTCGTCGGCCCGACCGAGCTCGCCGACCACGCGCAGGCGGATGTTATTGGCGTGCAGCTTGGAGACTTCGCGTTCGAGCGCCGTCACGAACAGGCGCATCAGCAGCGACACTTCCTCTTCCGGACGGCGCCAGTTTTCGGAGCTGAAGGCGAACAGGGTCAGGTACTCGACGCCGCGGCGGGCGCAGGCCTCGACCACGGTGCGCACCGCGTCCACGCCCTTGACGTGGCCCGCCACGCGCGGCAGGAAGCGCTTGGTCGCCCAGCGGCCGTTGCCATCCATGATGATCGCGACATGGCGCGGCACGGACGGCGCGTCTGGAACCTCAGTAGTCGAACTCGTATATTTCATGAAAACTTTGGTGCCAAAGTATAAAGTATTGCAGGTGTGACGCAAAAAGACAAGACGCCAGAGCGACCCCATCCCGGCATACCGGAGCAAGGTCGGCTGCTGGCGCCGGCGGGTGTTAAACCGTCAGAACTTCTTTTTCCTTCTCGGCGACCATCTTGTCGATGTCGACGATGAACTTGTCGGTCAGCTTCTGCACTTCGTCGGTGCCGCGGCGCTCGTCGTCTTCCGAGATCGCCTTGTCCTTGACCAGCTTTTTCATGCCTTCATTGGCATCGCGGCGGATGTTGCGGACGGCGATTTTCGCGTCTTCCGCCTCGCTCTTGACCAGCTTGACCATCTCCTTGCGGCGTTCCTCGGTCAGCGGCGGGGTCGGCACGCGGATCATGTCGCCCTGCGCCGACGGGTTCAGGCCCAGGTCGGCGTCGCGGATGGCTTTCTCGATGGTGGCGGCCATCTTCTTCTCGAACGGCTGCACACCGATGGTGCGGGCGTCGATCAGGGTCACGTTGGCGACCTGGGTCAGCGCGGTCGGCGAACCGTAGTACTCGACCTGTACGTGGTCCAGGATGCCGGTGTGGGCGCGGCCGGTGCGAACCTTGGCCAGATCGGCGCGCAAGGTTTCCAGCGATTTGATCATGCGTTCTTGCGCACTCTTTTTAACGTCAGCTACGGACATTGCTGCTCTCCTGTAATCGGGATAGTGTTTAAACGTGAACCAGTGTACCCTCATCCTCGCCCATGACAACGCGCATCAGCGCGCCCGGCTTGGTGATGGAGAACACTTTGATCGGCAGTTTCTGGTCGCGGCACAGCGCGAAGGCGGTGGCGTCCATGACTTGCAGATGCTTGGCGATGGCTTCGTCGAAGGTGATGGAGCTGTACAGCGTGGCGTTCGGGTCCTTCTTCGGATCGGCGGTGTACACGCCGTCGACCTTGGTGGCCTTGAGCACGATCTCCGCGCTCATCTCCGAGCCGCGCAATGCCGCCGCGGTGTCGGTGGTGAAGAACGGGTTGCCGGTGCCGGCCGCGAACACGACGACCTTGCCTTCCTCCAGATACTGCAAGGCTTTCGGGCGCACATACGGCTCGACCACCTGTTCGATGCCGATCGCCGACATCACGCGGGCGGTGATGCCGACATGGCGCATCGCGTCGGCCAGGGCCAGCGCGTTCATGACGGTGGCCAGCATGCCCATGTAGTCGGCGGTGGCGCGGTCCATGCCCTGCGCACCGGGGGCGACGCCACGGAAGATGTTGCCGCCGCCAATGACGATCGCCAGTTCCACGCCCAGTTTCGCGACCTCTGCCACATCGGCGACCATCCGTTCGATCGTGCCGCGGTTGATGCCGTAAGGATCATCGCCCATCAGGGCTTCGCCGGACAATTTGAGGAGGACGCGCTTGTAGGCTGGTTTTGACATGAGACGAGGCTCCTAAGTTGGGTTTATTCGGGTAAGGCTGCCGGCGCCTATGATACCTTGGTCGGCGCCGGGAACGACTGAATGACTTCTGCTACTGCGGGTAAAACTTTGGTCGGGCTAAAAAAACGGGCCTCTCGGCCCGTTTTCTTTGGTATTACGCTCCTTTGGAAGCAGCCATCTGTGCGGCTACCTCTGCGGCGAAGTCGTCCACCTTCTTCTCGATGCCCTCGCCCACCACGTACATGGTGAAGGCTTTGACGGTGGTCGCTTTCTCTTTCAGCATCTGCTCGATCGATTGCTTGTCGTTCTTCACGAAAGCCTGGTTCAGCAGCGACACTTCTTTCAGGAACTTCTGTACCGAGCCTTCCAGACGCTTGGCCAGGATTTCCGGCGATTGCGCTGGCTTGCCTTCGGCGGCGGCCTTGGCTGCGTCTTCTTCGGCCTTCAGTTTTGCAACCGAACGCTCTTTTTCGATCAGTTCCGCTGGAACCTGCTCGGACGACAGCGACACTGGCTTCATCGCGGCGATGTGCATGGCCACGTCTTTACCAACTTGCTCGTCGGCGCCGTCGAAGTCGACGATCACGCCGATGCGCGAACCGTGCAGGTAGGAAGCCAGCTTGCCGGTGGTTTCGAAACGCTGGAAGCGGCGGATCGACATGTTCTCGCCGATTTTGCCGATCAGTGCTGCGCGCACTTCGTCCAGGGTCTTGCCGTCCAGCGGCAGCGCCAGCAGGGCGGCGACGTCGGCTGGGTTGTGTTCCACGACCAGGCGCGCGGCGTTGTTCGCCAGGGCCAGGAAGTCGTCGTTCTTGGCGACGAAGTCGGTTTCGGAGTTGACTTCAACCAGCGCGCCTACGCCGCCGGCGATGAAGGTGGCAACAACGCCTTCGGCGGTGATGCGTGCCGATGCTTTCGAGGCCTTGCCGCCCAGCTTGACGCGCAGGATCTCTTCAGCACGACCCATGTCGCCTTCGGCTTCGGTCAGTGCTTTTTTGCATTCCATCATAGGCGCGTCAGTCTTCGCGCGCAGTTCGCCTACCATTGCTGCAGTAATAGCTGCCATGTGATTCTCCTGTATTCGGTGTTCGGGTGGGATGGTGAGCGCTGCTCTAACCATTTACGTTAAAAAAAAGGGGGAGCTGTTGGCCACCCCTTTTTCCTTACAGCTTGTTACGAACAATTAAGCCTGTTCGGAAACTTCGACGAATTCGTCGCCAGCTGCAGCTTTAACCATTTCAACTACTTCGTTACCGGCAGCAGCACGGCCTTCCAGGATCGCATCTGCGACGCCGCGGGCGTACAGAGTGATGGCTTTCGACGAGTCGTCGTTGCCTGGAATGACGAACTGAACGCCTTCTGGCGAGTGGTTGGTATCGACCACGCCGATAACTGGGATGCCCAGTTTTGCGGCTTCGGTGATGGCGCCTTTATGGTAGCCAACGTCAACGACGAAGATTGCGTCAGGAACGCCGCCCATGTCCTTGATGCCGCCGATCGATTTTTGCAGCTTGATCATTTCGCGTTGGAACATCAGCGCTTCTTTCTTCGACAGCTTCTCAACCGAACCGTCTTCGATCGAGGCTTCCATGTCTTTCAGGCGCTTGATCGAGGTCTTGATGGTCTTGAAGTTGGTCAGCATGCCGCCCAGCCAACGCTGGTCGACGAAAGGAACGCCTGCGCGTGCCGCTTCGGCAGCAATGATTTCGCGGGCTTGACGCTTGGTGCCGACCATCAGGATGGTGCCACGGTTCGAAGCGACCTGTTTCACGTGTTTCATCGCTTCTTGATACATACCCATCGTCTTTTCCAAGTTGATGATATGGATCTTGTTACGGTGACCGAAGATGAACGGAGCCATCTTTGGGTTCCAGAAACGGGTTTGGTGACCGAAGTGGACACCGGCTTCCAGCATTTCGCGCATAGTTACGGACATATTAAACTCCAGGGTTGGGTCTGGAATCCGATCAGTCACCATAGAGGCACCCTTGTCGACCGGATTCGCGTTTATTAATAAAAATTAACAACTTGATTTTGCAACATTGCTCAAACCGAATTCAAGCAACCCGAGATTCTACCCTGAAAACAGCCACTTAGGCAAGCACCACACGCCTGCGCCGCCCTCGCGCCCCAAATCGGTGCGCCACGCCAAAATTTTGCACCCGCTTGTTGCATATCAATTTCCAAGCTTAAATTTTTGAGCATAAGTAATGATTTTGTAATATCATGCTGAAAACTAAAATTACATATGATTAATAGATATTGATTTGCAAGACTCAAATCCTTGATGAAGGAGCAACCCCATGTCCATCCTGTTAGCCGTGACGCTTGCCGCAGCCTCCACTGTCCAGCCTAGTTGCTCCTGGGATCATCCGGGTGTCAACCCCTACACCGGCCAGACCTCCGCCGCCATCGACCGCTACACCGACATCCCGGCCGCCGTGCGCAGCACGCTCAAGCGCCGCATGGAAGAAGGCCAGTCCGACGACCAGGTCACCATCACCCGCGACGGCATCAACGGCAAGAACAAGTACGATCCGGCCATCCGCGACATGCACTTCGGCGCCGCCTCGGTGTGCGCCACCGTCACCCGCAGCAAATGGAGCGCGCAGCGCCAGGAACCGGGCGCGGTCTACTGCGTCGACCAGCACTGCATCCTGGTGCCCAAGATTTGCGGCAACGTCAGCCGCATCAGCCGCAAGCCGGACGCCGTCGCCAAGGCGCCGGTGGTGGCGCCGCCTCCGGTGGCCAAGCTGGGCAACAAACTGGGCGACAAGGACCTGGGCCTGGTCGACGCCGAACCCTACGAGCCGGAGGAATTGACCGAAAAAGAACTGGCCGACCGTGCTCGCCAGCAACGCCAAGCCGCCCTGGACGCCGCCAAGCAGGCCAAACCGGGCGTCGGAGAGTATGAACTGCCTGAAACGTTCGAATTCGAGACCGACCCCGACGGCAACCTGGTCATCATCGACCCGCGCCCGCTGCCGCCCTTCCTGCCGGGCGGCGACGGCGACGGCATCTCGCCGAGCCCGACCGCCGTGCCGGAAGCCGACACCTGGGCCATGCTGCTGGCCGGCCTGGGCATCCTGGGCGTGGCCGCGCGCCGCCGCCAGCGCCGCCAACCGGACTGAATCCCACGGGTGCCCGTGCGCCGCGCCGGGCACCACCCTTGCATTCCCGAGCGGGGCCGCCCCGCGTCGTTTATAATTTCAACATATTTGCACGCCGCGAGCCGATCCGATCCGCTCGCCGCCTGCGTTTTTACCGTTTACTTTGCTGATTGCGATCCACTATGTCTATTTCCATTAAATCCGCCGAAGATATCGCTGGCATGCGCGTGGCCGGCCGCCTGGGCTCCGAAGTGCTGGACTACATCACGCCCTTCGTCAAGGCCGGCGTGACCACCGGCGAACTGGATCGCCTCTGCCACGAATACATGGTCAACGTGCAGGGCACCATCCCGGCACCGCTGAACTACTGCCCGCCCGGCTACACGCCCTACCCCAAGGCCATCTGCACCTCGGTCAACGACGTCATCTGCCACGGCATCCCCGGCGACAAGGTGCTCAAGAACGGCGACGTGGTCAACCTCGACATCACCGTCATCAAGGACGGCTACCACGGCGACAACAGCCGCATGTTCTTCATCGGCGAACCGTCGATCCTGGCCAAGCGCCTGTCCGACATCACCTACGAGTGCATGTGGCTGGGCATCTCCAAGGTCAAGCCGGGCGCCCGCCTGGGCGACATCGGCCACGTGATCCAGCAGCACGCGGAAAAGGCCGGCTACAGCGTGGTGCGCGAGTTCTGCGGCCACGGCATCGGCAAGATCTTCCACGAGGAACCGCAGGTGCTGCACTACGGCCGCCCCGGCACGCTCGACGAGCTGCAGCCGGGCATGATCTTCACCATCGAGCCGATGATCAACGCCGGCAAGCGCGAGATCCGCGAAATGGGCGACGGCTGGACCATCAAAACCAAGGACCGCAGCCTGTCGGCCCAGTGGGAACACACCATCCTGGTCACCGAGACCGGCTACGAGGTGCTGACGCTGTCGGCCGGCAGCCCGCCGCCGCCGGCGTTCATTACCAACGCCGCTGCCGTCGCGGCATAGGTCCGGGATGCCAGCCGCGGCGATGAAGAAGGAACTGCGCGAACAACTCAAGCGCCAGCTGAAGGCCGACCGCCAGGTCGTCATCGCCGGCTTCCAGGCGGACGGCATGCCGGAGAAGCTGCTGCGCAGCCTGCGCCAGAGCGTGGACGCGGTGCTGACCACGGCCTGGCACGAGGCCCGGCTGCCGGCCAACACCGCGCTGGTCGGCGTGGGCGGCTACGGCCGCGGCGAGCTGTTCCCCTATTCCGACGTCGACCTGCTGATCCTGCTGGAACAGGCGCCGGACGCCGCCACAACCGCCAAGCTGGAGGAACTGGTGCAGCTGCTGTGGGACCTGGGCCTGGAGATCGGCCACAGCATCCGCACCGTGGACGAGTGCCTGAGCGAATCGGCGGCCGACATCACCGTGCAGACCAGCCTGCTGGAAGCGCGCCTGATCGTCGGCGACGAGCCGCTGTTCCAGCAACTGCAGCAGCGCTACCAGGCGGCGATGGACCCGCGCGCCTTCTTCCACGCCAAGGTGCTGGAGATGCGCCAGCGCCACGCCAAGTACGAGGACACCGCCTTCAGCCTGGAGCCGAACTGCAAGGAAAGCCCGGGCGGCCTGCGCGACCTGCAGGTGATCCTGTGGATGGTCAAGGCCGCCGGCCTGGCCAACTCGTGGCGCACGCTGGCCACCAGCGGCCTGATCACGCAGACCGAGGCCAAGCAGCTGATGGAAAAGGAGCGCGCCTTCAAGGACATCCGCGTGCGCCTGCACCTGCACGCCGGCCGCCGCGAGGACCGCCTGGTGTTCGACGTGCAGACCGCGATCGCCGAGTCGCTGGGCCTGCAGGCCACCGGCAGCGGCGTCAACATGCGCCGCGCCAGCGAGTACCTGATGCAGCGCTACTACTGGGCCGCCAAGACCGTCACGCAACTGAACACCATCCTGCTGCAGAACATCGAGGAACGGCTGTTCCCCAAGTCGGGCGAGGCGGTGCGCATCAACGAGCGCTTCAACGACGTCAACGGCCTGATCGACATCAGCGACGACGACACCTTCGCCACCACGCCGTCGGCGATGCTGGAGATCTTCGTGCTGATGACCGAGCGCCCTTCGCTGCAAGGGATGACCTCGCGCACCATGCGCGCGCTGTGGCACGAGCGCTTCAAGATCGACGCCGCCTTCCGCGCCGATCCGGTCAACCGCGCGCTGTTCCTGCGCATCATGCAGGCGCCGGTGGGCATCATCCACGCGCTGCGCCGCATGAACGACCTGTCCATCCTGGGCCGCTACCTGCCCAACTTCCGCAAGATCGTCGGCCAGATGCAGCACGACCTGTTCCACGTCTACACGGTGGACCAGCACATCCTGATGGTGGTGCGTAATATGCGCCGCTTCACGATGGCCGAGCACGCGCACGAATACCCGTTCTGCAGCCAGCTGATGGCCAACTTCCCGCAGCCGTGGCTGCTGTACCTGGGCGCGCTGTTCCACGACATCGCCAAGGGCCGCGGCGGCGACCACTCCAAGCTGGGCACGGTCGACGCCGAACAGTTCTGCGTCGAGCACGGCCTGAGCGCCGAGGACACCGAGCTGGTGGTATTCCTGGTCGAGAACCACCTGACCATGTCGCAGGTGGCGCAGAAGCAGGACCTGTCGGACCCGGACGTCATCGCCGCCTTCGCCAGGGTGGTCAAGGACGAGCGCCACCTGACCGCGCTATACCTGCTGACGGTGGCCGACATCCGCGGCACCAGCCCCAAGGTGTGGAACGCGTGGAAGGCCAAGCTGCTCGAAGACCTGTACCGCATCACGCTGCGCGTGCTGGGCGGCGAGCCGCACAGCGCCGACCACGAACTGAAGAACCGCCAGCAGGAGGCGCTGGCCACGCTGCGCCTGTACGGCCTGCCGCCGGACGCGCACGAAGCGTTCTGGAAGCAGCTCGACGTCGCCTATTTCCTGCGCCACGACGCCTCCGACATCGCCTGGCAGACGCGCGCGCTGTACGACCGCTTCACCAGCGACAAGCCGGTGGTCAAGTGCCGCCTGGCGCCGATTGGCGAGGGCTTGCAGATCGCGGTCTACATCAAGGACCAGCCGGACCTGTTCGCGCGCATCTGCAGCTACTTCGACCGCAAGAACTTCAGCATCCTGGACGCCAAGATCCACACCACGCGCCACGGCTACGCGCTCGACACCTTCCTGGTGACCGAGCAGAGCTTCGCCAAGAGCTACCGCGACATCATCAGCCTGATCGAGCACGAGCTGTGCGCGCTGCTGACCAATCCGGAACCGCTGCCGGCGCCGGGCAAGGGCCGGCTGTCGCGGCTGTCGCGCACCTTCCCGATCCAGCCGACGGTGGACCTGCGCCCGGACGAGCGCGGCCAGTACTACCTGCTGTCGGTGGCCGCCAACGACCGCACCGGCCTGCTGTATTCGATCGCCAACGTGCTCACCAAGTACAAGATCAACCTGCACACGGCCAAGGTGATGACGCTGGGCGAGCGCGTCGAGGACGTGTTCCTCATCGACGGCGCCACACTCAACAACGCCCGCAGCCAGATCCAGCTCGAAACCGACCTGCTGGACGCGATCAAGGTATAAACTTAGCTTCACCTTTCATAGAAAATGCATCATGTCCGAAGAATTATTACGCCTGTCCAAACGCATGTCCGAACTGGGCCTGTGCTCGCGCCGTGAGGCCGACGAGTGGATAGCGCGCGGCTGGGTACGGGTGGACGGCCAGGTCGTCTCCGAACTCGGCACCAAGATCTACCCGAGCCAGCGCGTCACCGTCGAGCGCCAGGCCGCCGCCGAGCAGTCCAAGCGCGTCACCGTACTGATCAACAAACCGATGGGCTACGTCAGCGGCCAGGCCGAGGACGGCTACCAGCCGGCCGTGGTGCTGGTCAAGCCGGAGAACCGCTGGCCGGACGATCCGTCGCCGGAGATCTTCCACCCGACCCAGCTGCGCTCGCTGGTGCCGGCCGGCCGCCTCGACATCGACTCGGTCGGCCTGCTGGTGCTGACCCAGGACGGCCGCGTGGCCAAACACCTGATCGGCGAGACCACCGACGTCGACAAGGAATACCTGGTGCGCGTCGAATACACCAAACCGGGCAAGCTGCCGGACAGCGACCTGAAAAAGCTCAACCACGGCCTGTGGATGGACGGCAAGCCGCTGCTGCCGGCCAAGGTGCGCTGGCAGAACGACGACCAGCTCAGCTTCACGCTGCGCGAAGGCAAGAAACGCCAGATCCGCCGCATGTGCGACATGGTCGGCCTCAAGGTTGTCGGTTTGAAACGTGTGCGCATCGGCAAGGTCAAGCTGGGCGACCTGCCGGTGGGCCAGTGGCGCTATCTGCGCCCCGAAGAACAGTTCTGATCAGGCCGGCGTGGACCAGAACGCACAGTGAGCTAAATATTCTTGCTATTTAGCAAGCCAAGAGCGCGAATAGATTGTAAACTGTGTGGATCGACCTCGCATCGTAGAGTCATTACCAAAGAGATATGCCGTCGTGAACGATCCTATACCGAATGAATTTCGCCGCGGCCCGCCCAGCCTAAAAGATGCTGTGGAACCCATACCGGCGGGTTCGAAGCCGCACGAGATGACCGATGAGCATGACATCGGCGATTCCCTGACTTTGCTCGCCGACAACGGCGACCCGATCTCGATTTATCCGTCCAGCACCACCAACGTGGTGATGGCGCGCATCAAGTCGGTCGACCCCGAGAACCCTTACTTTGTGCTGGAACTGAACGAGGGCGAATTCCTGCCGCCCGGCGACGCCGTGTTCGTGGCCTGGCTGCGCTCGGCCAAGATCCAGTTCAAGCTCAGTTCTCCGGACTGGGCCTGCACGCCGGGCCAGCCGACGCTGATCCCGCTGGAGTTCCCGCTCAAATGCCAGGTGCTGAACCGCCGCGCCTCGACCCGGCTGGAAACCCCGCTGGGCATCTACTACATGGCCTCGTTTGTCCTGAACGGCAAGCCCTACGAGCTGCAGCTGTACGACTTCTCGGCCGGCGGCGTCGGCATGCGGGCGCCGCCGCGCGACTGCGTCGGCCTGTACGTCGGCCGCAAGCTGCAGCGCGTGCGGCTGGAGCTGGGCCCGGATTCGGTGATGATCGCCGACCTGGAGATCCGCCTATCGCGCACCTTCCGCTCCTTCCTGCTGGGCGAGCAGGTGCAGATCGGCTGCCAGTTCCTCAACCTGTCGCCGTCGATGCAGGAAGAGCTGGCCCGCCTGCTGGACAAACTCAACCACGCCAAACAGCGCTGAACTTGCCGGGCATGCAACTTGCTTAAAAAAGCAGCTTAAACAGCTGCTTTTTTTATGGGCCCGGCATGACAACAACAGAGACCGAACCGACGCAACGCATCGTCAAGATCCGGCGCGACTACAACACCTGGGTGGCCAGCGAAACCATCGAGGACTACGCGCTGCGCTACACGCCGCGCGCGTTCCGCAAATGGTCGGTGTTCCGGGTCTCGAACACGGCCTTCGGCGCGATCTCCTTCCTGGTGCTGGAGGCGATCGGCGGCACCATCACCGTCAACTACGGCTTCATCAACGCGCTGTGGGCCATCATGGCGGTCGGCCTGATCATCTTCCTCACCGGCCTGCCGATCAGCTACTACGCCGCCACCTACGGCGTCGACATGGACCTGCTGACGCGCGGCGCCGGCTTCGGCTACATCGGCTCGACCATCTCGTCGTTTGTGTACGCCTCGTTCACCTTCATCCTGTTCGCGCTGGAGGCGGCCATCATGGCCTACGCGCTGGAGCTGTACTTCCACCTGCCGCTCTACCTCGGCTACATGGTCAGCGCGCTGATCGTGATCCCGCTGGTGACGCACGGCGTCACGCTGATCAGCCGCATCCAGATGCTCACGCAGCCGGTGTGGCTGGTGCTCATGGCCCTGCCCTTCATCGCCATCCTGCACAAGCAGCCGCAGTTGCTGCCGCAGCTGCTGCGCTACGCCGGCCGCTCCGGCGAGAACGGCCACTTCAACGTGCTGATGTTCGGCGCCGCCACGGCGGTCGGCGTGGCGCTGATCACGCAGATCGGCGAGCAGGTCGACTTCCTGCGCTTCATGCCGCAGAAGACCGCCACCAACCGCTTCCGCTGGCACATGGGCGTGCTGATCGCGGGGCCGGGCTGGATACTGCTCGGCATCGCCAAGATGCTGGGCGGCGCGCTGCTGGCCTTCCTGGCAGTGAGCAGCGCGGTGCCGCTGGCGCAGGCCGTCAACCCGACGCAGATGTACCTGGCCGGCTTCGGCCAGGTGTTCGCCAACCCGTCGGCGGCGCTGCTGGCCACCGCGCTGCTGGTGGTGATCTCGCAGGTCAAGATCAACATGACCAACGCCTATGCGGGCTCGCTGGCCTGGTCCAACTTCTTCGCGCGGCTCACGCACAGCCATCCGGGGCGCGTGGTGTGGGCCGTGTTCAACGCGCTGATCGCCGTGCTGCTGATGGAGCTGGACGTGTTCCAGGCGCTCGACCAGGTGCTCGGCCTGTACTCCAACATCGCCATCTCGTGGATCACGGCGGTGGTGGCGGACCTGGTGGTCAACAAGCCGCTGGGCCTGAGCCCCAAGGGCATCGAGTTCCGCCGCGCCTACCTGTACGACATCAACCCGGTCGGCGTCGGGGCCATGCTGCTGGCGTCCGCGCTGTCGGTGGCGGCGTTCATGGGATTGTTCGGCCACCAGGCGCAGGCCTTCTCCGCCTTCATCGCGCTGCTGACCGCCTTCGTGGCCTCGCCGCTGATCGCCGTCGCCACCAAGGGCAAGTACTATATCGCCCGCAAGCCGGTGCACGTGCACAGCAAGACCTGCGTGATCTGCGAGAAGGAGTACGAGTCCGAGGACATGGCGCACTGCCCCGCCTATCAAGGCTCGATCTGTTCCCTGTGCTGCTGCCTGGACGCGCGCTGCAACGACATCTGCAAGCCGCACGCAAAGGTGTCGTCGCAATGGCAGGCGGCGATGAAGGCGATGCTGCCCAGATCGCTGTGGCGTTACCTGAGCAGCGGGCTGGGACACTACCTGCTGCTGATGATCGTGACGGTGCTGTTCTTCGGCGCGCTGCTCGGCCTGATCTACTACCACGAACAATCCGTGCTGCCGGCCGGCGACGCCGCGCTGCTGCCGCAACTGCGGCTGGTGTTCTTCAAGATCTTCGCGGCGCTGCTGCTCACCAGCGGCATCGTGGCCTGGTGGCTGGTGCTGACCAGCGAGAGCCGGCGCGTGGCGCAGGAGGAGTCGAACCGCCAGACCGGCCTGCTGACGCGCGAGATCGAGCTGCACGGCCAGACCGACGCCCAGCTGCAGCAGGCCAAGAAGACCGCCGACCTGGCCAACCAGGCCAAGAGCCGCTACATCGCCGGCATCAGCCACGAGATCCGCACGCCGCTCAATTCCATCCTCGGCTACGCGCAGCTGCTGGACAACGACCCGTCGATACCGGAGCACCGCCAGCAGGCGATCCGCGTGATCCGCAGCAGCGGCGAGCACCTGCTGTCGCTGATCGAAGGGACGCTGGACATCGCCCGCATCGAAGGCGGTAAATTCAACTTCGACATGAAGGAGCTGAACTTCCCCGACTTCATCGGCCAGATCGTGCGCATGTTCGAACTGCAGGCGGCCAACAAGGGCCTGGCCTTCCGCTACGAGCTGACCGGCGTGCTGCCGCGCATCGTGCGCGCCGACCGCAAGCGGCTCGGGCAGATCCTCATCAACATCCTCGGCAACGCGGTCAAGTTCACCAGCGATGGCGGCATCGTGCTGCGGCTGCAGTACGCGCGCGAGATGGCCTCGTTCGAAATCGAGGACTCCGGCCCCGGCATCCTGCAGGAGGAGATCGACCATATCTTCGAGCCCTTCTCGCGCGGCAGCGCCAGCGCGCACGCCAACGCCAGCGGCACCGGCCTTGGCCTGCCGATCTCCAAGATGCTCACGCAGCTGATGGGCGGCGAACTGAATATCCGCAGCACGCCGCGGCAAGGCAGCGTGTTCCACATCCGCCTGTTCCTGCCCAGCGTGCACGCATCCGCCCGCGAGCTGCGGCAGATGGAGCAGCCGGCGGCGCAGCGCAGCGGCTATCGCGGCACACGGCGCCGCATCCTGGTGGTGGACAACGAGCGGGTGGACCGCGAGATGCTGCTCAACATCCTGCAGCCGCTGGGCTTCGAGGTGGCGCTGGCCGAATCCGGCCTGGAATGCCTGGACCTGCACGCCTCTTTCCAGCCGGACCTGATCCTGATGGACCTGGCCATGCCGGCGATGGACGGTTGGGAGGCCAGCTACATCCTGCGCCGCCGCCAGCTGTCGCAGGTGCCGATCGCCATCGTCTCCGCCAACGCCTTCGACAAGGGCATGGAAAACGCGGCCGGAATCACGGCGGCGGACTTCATTGTCAAGCCGGTCAACGTGGCAGAGCTGCTGGACTGGATAGGCCAGCGCCTGTCGCTGGAATGGATCACGCAGCCGTCCATCAACATCGAGGTGGCGGGCGGCCTGACCGCGCCGGAGCTCAAGCAGCTGGTGCTGCCGCCCACCGCACACCTGCAAGCCTTGAATGAGCTGGTCCGCATCGGCTACGTGCGCGGCATCCAGAACAAGCTCGATGAAATCAGCGCGCTCGATGGGCGCTACCTGCACTTCACTCAAACCATGCGCAACTACGCCGCCCGCTTCCAGCTGGACGCGATGGCCGACTACCTCCGAAAGAACCAGAACGATGAACTTCAACACTGACCGCGCCGTCGTCCTGGTGGTGGACGACGTGCCGGAAAACCTGGCCGTGCTGCACGACGCGCTGGACGAATCGGGCTACACGGTGCTGGTGGCGAACAACGGCGAGACGGCCCTGCAGCGCGCCGCCGAGGCGCAGCCGGACATCATCCTGCTAGACGCCGTCATGGCTGGCATGGACGGCTTCGAAACCTGCCGCCATCTAAAAGCCAGCCTGGCCACGCGCCACATTCCGGTGGTGTTCATGACGGGGCTGACGGAAGCGGAGCATGTGGTGGCGGCCTTCGCGGCTGGCGGCAACGACTACGTCAGCAAGCCGCTGCGCACCAGCGAGGTGCTGGTGCGGATCGCCGCCCACATGCAGACGGCGCGCCTGATGGACCAGGCCCGCAGCGCATTGGATGCCTTCGGCAACGCGGTGATCGCGATGACGCCGCGCGACGGCAAGATCGTCTGGCAAACGCCGCTGGCGCGCACGCTGATGCAGGGCTATTCGGTCGACACGGAACTGACGGCGTGGCTGGCGGCGACGCAGCTGGCGCACAGCCAGGGCCAGTCGCATCCGCCGCTGACGCTGCAGCGGGCCAGCCGCCGCCTGATCTTCTCGGCCGCGGAGTTCAGCGAAAACGAGCAGTGGATGATCGTGCTGCGCGAGGAATCGGACAGCGCGCAGATCGAAAAGCTGATGGCATCCTTCAAACTGACGCAGCGCGAATCGGAGGTGCTCAACTGGGTCATCAAGGGCAAGACCAACCGCGACATCGGCGACATCCTGGGCACCAGCCCGCGCACCGTGAACAAGCACCTGGAACACGTATTCGTCAAACTGGGTGTGGAAACGCGCACCTCGGCGGCGGCGGTCGCGATGGGCAAGCTGCGGCTCAGAACGACGGCAGACGCAAGCCCAGTTGAATCGCCAGCAGGCGCACCACCACGATAGAAACCAGGCCGGCGCCGAAGGCCCAGCGCGGCGGCATGCCGGCCTTCTTCAGCAGGATGTACAGCAGGATGCCGGCGATGGCCGCCGTCGCGTAGATGTCCTGGCGCAGTATCAACGGCACCTTGGCGGCCAGGATGTCGCGCACCAAACCGCCGCCGACGCCGGTGAGTGTGCCCATCAGGATGACGATCAGCGCGCGGCAGCCCTGCGCCTCCGCCACCTTGGCGCCGGACATGGCGAACAGCGCCAGCCCCAGTGCGTCGGCGATCAGCAAGGCGTCGGTCGGTATCGGCAGCACCTGCACCCAGACGATGGTGAAGATGGCCGAGCCAACGATCACCAGCAGTGGCTTGGGGTCCTCGATCCAGAAGACCGGATGGCGGTTCAGCAGCAGGTCACGCACGGTGCCGCCGCCGATGGCGGTCATCGCGGCCAGCACCATCACTCCCAACAAATCCAGATGGGAAGCCATCGCCGCCAGCGTGCCACTGGCGGCGAAGACGGCAACGCCGATCAGATCGAGGATATAAAAAAGCAAACGCAACTCCACGGCAAACCTGACAAATAAAAAGGGACCGACACTTTATCAGCAATCGTAGCAGCGGCCAAATTCCGGGCGATTGTCTAGTGGCCCGGTTTCATGACGCGCTCAAGCAGCTGCTTGCCCTGCGCGGTCGCGAGTTTGACCTGTTCCGGCGTCAGCCCCTGCGACAACTGCTGCAGGAATTCGTCCGGAAGCGGATTGGCGATCGACGCCGGAGCGCTGTAAAGCAGACTTTCATAGTAGCCGTGTACCGCGGTCGCAAAGCGCAACGCCGATAGCGGATGCTGCTTTGCCAGTTCGGCGTCCTCCTTGTACTCGCCAACCAACGCAATCATGCTGTGGATGCGGCCCTGCTGGGCCTGAGCCTCCAGGTAGCCAAGCGCCTCCGCCTTCCACGCCAGCACCAAGGGATCGTCGGGCCGCGACGTCAACGCCGACGGATCGCCGAACGGGCCGGCTTGCAGGAAGCCCAGGTCCGCGCTATCGACGCCGGCCTTGACCGCCACGGCCAGATGCTCCAACCGCGCGGTCTTCATCCGCTCGGTCAAATCCGCGCACAGCAGTTTTTTCGCAAACTTCTCGGCGTCGTTCGGCGGCCGCATGAAGTCCCCGTCGGGGACGCCCGTGTGGCCGGTGCTTTGAAAATTGATACAGGTCTGCACCAGCCAGAAAGCGTCGTAGGCGTCCGCTGGCCGGCCGGTGGCGATCAACTGATCCACCTGCTGGGAGAGGCTGCGGCGCAGGTCGGGCATGGGCATGGAGGGCAGGCCTTGCTGGACGCGCGGACGGGCCTCCGCGAGTGTGGCATGGTCCGGCGCACGCTGCGTGAACGCTCCCGTATCGCCGGGAGGGCGACTCGACGTCCAGTACAACACAACCAGCAAGAGTGGCACCAGCAAAAATACATAACGCGTCAGTTGCGGTTTCATGGTTTCTTCAATGTGGCAAGACGAGAAATGTAGCATAAAATACAAGCACCAAAATGCACGCTTTCTCACGGCTTGTCTCACGCCCCACCGAGGCAACGCCAATCAATGGCGCCGCGCAGGCACGCCCCGCAACCTTCAGACAGCCAGGTGGCGCTTGACTTCCGGGTCGCTCATCGCCGTCTGCGGGCCGGATGCCACCACCTCGCCGCGCGATAGCACGATGAACTGGTCGGCCAGTTCGTGGGCGAAATCGAAGTACTGCTCGCACAGCAGGATGGCCATGTCGCCGCGCTGGCGCAGCAGCCGGATCACGTTGCCGATGTCCTTGATGATGGAGGGCTGGATGCCTTCGGTCGGCTCGTCGAGGATAATCAGCTTGGGCTCCGCCAGCAGCGCCCGCGCGATCGCCAGTTGCTGCTGCTGGCCGCCGGACAGGTCGCCGCCGCGCCGGTGCAGCATGTCCTTCAACACCGGGAACAATTCGTACACCTCGCCCTTGATGGTGGACGCCTTCCTGCCGCTGTGCGTGGCGAGGCCCATCAGCAGGTTCTCCTCCACCGTCAGCCGCGCGAAGATCTCGCGTCCCTGCGGCACGTAGGCGATGCCGGCCCGCGCGCGCTGGTGCGGCGCCATGCGCGTGATGTCGCGCCCTTCCAGCCTGACCGCGCCAGCAGATACGGGCAGAACGCCCATCAGGCATTTGAGCAGCGTGGTCTTGCCCACGCCGTTGCGGCCCAACAGCGCCATGCACTTGCCCCGCTCCAGTTCCAGCGACACGCCGCGCAGCGTGTGCGAGGAGCCGTAGTACTGATTGATTTTTTCGACTTGCAGCATATTCGTCAGCGCCCCAGATAAACTTCAATCACCCGCTCGTCGGACTGCACTTGCGCCATCGTGCCCTGCGCCAGCACCGAGCCTTCGTGCAGCACCGTCACCACGCCCTGCTGCGCGATCTCCGTCACGAACGCCATGTCGTGCTCCACCACCATGATCGAATGCTTGCCGCGCAATTCGTTGAGCAGCTCCGCCGTGCGCGCCGTTTCGGCGTCGGACATGCCGGCCACCGGTTCATCGAGCAGGATCAGTTGCGGTTCCTGCATCAGCAGCATGCCGATCTCCAGCCACTGCTTCTGCCCATGCGACAGCAGGCCCGCAGGCCGCCGCTCGCTGCCGTTCAGGCGTATCAGCTTAAGGATCTCGTCGATCTTGCCGCGCTGTTCGGACGACAGGCGCGCGAACAAGGTGGGCCGCACGCGCTTGTCGGTCTTCATCGCCAGTTCGAGATTTTCAAACACCGTGTGCTGCTCGAAGATGGTCGGGCGCTGGAACTTGCGGCCTATTCCAGCGTGCGCGATCTGGTATTCCGTCATGCGGCTCAGGTCCATGGTCTGACCGAAGAACGCCGTGCCGGAGGTCGGCCGCGTCTTGCCGGTGATGACGTCCATCATGGTGGTCTTGCCCGCGCCGTTAGGACCGATGATGCATCGCAGCTCGCCCACCGAAATGTCCAGGCTCAGTTTATTCAGGGCGCGGAAACCGTCGAACGACACCGTGATTTCTTCCAGATACAGGATGGCGCCGTGCGTGGTGTCCAGCCCAGGCTCCGCCACGCGCCCCGACGAGATGTTCAAATGTTCGTTGGCGCTCATGCCTGCTCCTTGCGCCAGCGCGCGGCCAGTCCCGCCAGCCCTTGCGGCAGGTAGCGCGTGACGAGGATGAAGATCAGGCCAAGCGCGAACAGCCACAGATTCGGAAAGGCGCCGGTGAACCAGCTTTTCAAACCGTTGACCGAGAACGCGCCGATGATGGGCCCCAGCAGCGTTCCGCGTCCGCCCACCGCCGCCCAGATCACCATCTCGATCGAATTCGCCGGCGACATCTCGGACGGGTTGATGATGCCGACCTGCGGCACGTACAGCGCGCCGGCGATCCCGCACAGCACCGCCGACAACGTCCACACGAACAGCTTGAACCACAGCGGGTTGTAGCCGATGAACATCAGCCGCGATTCCGAATCGCGCACCGCCTGCAGCACGCGCCCCAGCTTGGACTTGACGATCCAGCGGCACAGTAGCAGCGAGCCGGCCAGCATCGCCAGCGTGACCAGGTACAGCGTGGCCTTGGTGGCGGGTGCGCTGATGGAGTA
This sequence comes from Duganella sp. GW821-FHT01E12, assembly GCF_059422325.1. Classification (NCBI taxonomy): domain Bacteria; kingdom Pseudomonadati; phylum Pseudomonadota; class Betaproteobacteria; order Burkholderiales; family Oxalobacteraceae; genus Duganella; species Duganella sp. GW821-FHT01E12. The sequence goes on from NZ_JBWKWR010000006.1 coordinate 57,347, forward strand.
GCCCAGTATCCGCTTGAAGTCCGTGAAGCCGTTGTTACCGCCAAAGCCGGTGTTATTCCGGAAGAACAGCAGCATGAAGGCATACGTCATGGCCTGCGTGATGATCGAGAAGTACACGCCCTTGATGCGAGAGCGGAAGGCAAAGAAGCCGAACACGAACGCCAGCACGCCCGGCACCAGCACCACCAGCGCAAGGCAGTACCAGAAGCTGTCGGTGGCGGTCCAGTACCAGGGATAGGTTTTCCAGTCGAGGAAGACCATGAAGTCCGGCAGGTCGCTCTGGTACACGCCTTCCCTGCCGATGGCGCGCATCAGGTACATGCCGTGCGCGTAGGCGCCCAGCGCGAAGAACACGCCGTGGCCCAGCGACAGGATGCCGGCATAGCCCCACACCATGTCGAGCGCCAGCGCCGCCAGCGCGTAGCACATGAATTTTCCGACCAGGCTGACCATGTAGCTTGGCACGTGCAGCGGATGTCCGTCCGCGAAGGCCAGGTTCAGCACAGGCAGCGCGGCCAGCACCACGCAGCAGGCGGCGATTCCGCTCCACGCCCGGTGCGAAAAGAGAGATGGTTGATTCATTCGGCGCTCCTGCCTTTCATGGCGAACAGGCCCTGCGGCCGCTTCTGGATAAACATGATGATGAAGACCAGGATGGCGATCTTGGCCAGCACCGCGCCCGCCACCGGTTCCAGGAATTTGTTCGCTTCGCCCAGTCCCAGCGCGGCGATGATGGTGCCCGCCAGTTGGCCGACGCCGCCCAGCACCACCACCATGAAGGAATCGACGATGTAGCTCTGGCCCAGGTCCGGCCCCACGTTACCCAGCTGCGACAAGGCCACGCCGCCCAGCCCCGCGATGCCGGAGCCCAGGCCGAAGGTCATCATGTCGATCTTCGCGGTGGACACGCCGACGCAACCAGCCATGCGGCGGTTCTGCATCACGGCGCGGACGAACAGGCCAAGCCGGGTTTTGTTCAATATCAGCCAGACGCCGGCCACCACCAGCAGCGCGAAGACGATGATGACGATGCGGTTGTAGGCCAGCACCAGCGAGCCAAGCACCGTCACGCCGCCCGACATCCACGATGGATTGGCCACTTCGACGTTCTGCGCGCCGAAGATGGTGCGCACCGCCTGCATCAGTATCAGGCTGATGCCCCAGGTGGCGAGCAGCGTTTCCAGCGGGCGGCCATAAAGCCAGCGGATCACAGTGCGCTCCAGCGCGATGCCGACTGCGGCCGTGACCAGAAAGGCGGCCGGCAGCGCGGCGATCAGATAGCAATCCACCGCCGAGGGGAAGTAGTTGCGGAAGCCGAGCTGACACAGGTAGGTCGTGTAAGCGCCTATCATCAGCAGCTCGCCGTGGGCCATGTTGATGATGCCCATCAGGCCGAAGGTGATGGCCAGGCCCAGTGCCGTCAGCAGCAGCACGCTGGCCAGCGAGATGCCGTAGAAGACGTTGCCGACAAATTCGGTGCGCGCGAGGCGGCTGTCCAGCGCCTGCAGGGTGTGGGCGGCGGCCACGCGTACAGCTTGATCTGGCTCCTTATCGCTCTGCATAGCGAGCAGCAGCGGACGCAGATTGGCGTTGCTGCTGTCGGCCAGCGCTTCGACGGAGGCCTTGCGCTTGGCGGCATCCGGCGATTGCAGGTTGGCGGTGCCGGCGACCAGCTGCAGCATGGTGCGGATGTCCGGGTCCTGTTCCTTCGCCAGCGCTTTTTCGATCAGCGGGGCCTGTGCCAGCGTGACGCTCCTTTGCAGCTCGGTGGCGGCGGCCAGACGCAGCGCGCGGTCTGACGAGAACAGTTTGAGTGCGGACAGCGCGTCGTCAACGGCGCCGCGCAGGCGGTTGTTGACCATCACGCCGTCCAGGCCCTCGGGTAGAGGGCCGGTTTCGCCGGTGGCCGGGTTGTAGGCTTTGTCGTCGCTGACGATGAAGATGCGGCCGTCCGGTGTGGCGTACAGCGCGTCGTTCTTGAGGGCCGTCAGCAGGCGGGTGGCGTCGTCGTTGGCCAGCGCGCCAATCTTGACGATGGCGTCGACGCGGGCGTCGGGGTCGCCGCCGGCCAAGGGGACCAGCAGCGCGCTGTCGATGGCGGCGTGCGCCGCGAAGGACAGCAGCAGGCAGGCCAGGAGCAGGAGTTTTTTCAAGATGCATTCCTCAGGTGATACCGTTTACCCCGCACAGCGGCGAACAGGGGTCTGACCCGACCGGGTCAGACCCCGCCTTACCGGGTTACAGCTTCTGCTTACCCTCATTACCCGGAATGTACGGACTCCAGGGATTCGCGCGCACCGGACCAGGCGTCTTCCACACGACGCTGAACTGGCCGTCGGGACGGATCTCGCCGATGAACACCGGCTTGTGCAAGTGGTGGTTGGTCGGGTCCATCGTCAACGTAAAGCCAGATGGCGCCTTGAAGGTCTGGCCGGCCATCGCCGCGATCACCTTGTCGGTGTCGGTCGATTTGGCCTTCTCCACCGCCTGCGCCCACATATGGATGCCGACGTAGGTCGCTTCCATCGGATCGTTGGTCACCACCGTGTTCGCGTTCGGCAGCTTCTTGGCGGCGGCATAAGCCTTCCACTTCTTGATGAATTCCGTATTCACCGGATTCTTCACCGACTCGAAGTAGTTCCACGCCGCCAGATGGCCCAGCAGCGGCTTGGTGTCTACGCCGCGCAGCTCCTCCTCACCCACAGAGAACGCCACCACCGGCACATCGGTCGCCTTCAGTCCCGCGTTGCCCAGCTCTTTGTAGAACGGCACGTTGGAATCGCCGTTGATGGTGGAGATTACCGCCGTCTTGCCGCCGGCCGAAAACTTCTTGATGTTGGCGACGATGGTCTGGTAATCCGAGTGGCCGAACGGCGTGTACACCTCGTCGATGTCGCTGTCTTTCACGCCCTTGCTCTTCAGGTAGGCGCGCAGGATCTTGTTGGTGGTGCGCGGATAAACGTAGTCGGTCCCCAGCAGCACGAAGCGCTTGGCGCCGCCGCCCTCCTTGCTCATCAGGTATTCCACGGCGGGTATGGCCTGCTGGTTGGGCGCCGCGCCGGTGTAGAACACGTTCTTCTCCAGCTCCTCGCCCTCGTACTGCACCGGGTAGAACAGCAGGCTATTGAGCTCCTTGAACACCGGCAGCACCGACTTGCGCGACACCGACGTCCAGCAGCCGAATACCACGGACACCTTGTCCTGTGCGATCAGGCCGCGCGCCTTTTCTGCGAACAGCGGCCAGTTGGAGGCCGGATCGACCACCACCGCCTCCAGCTTCTTGCCCATCACGCCGCCCTTGGCGTTGATTTCGTCGATGGTCATCAAGGCCACGTCCTTCAGCGACGTCTCGGAAATAGCCATCGTGCCGGACAGCGAGTGCAGGATGCCGACCTTGATGGTGTCGGCGGCGGATGCTTGCGCCCCGGCGGCCAGCATGGCGGTGGCTGCGGCGATGCGGCTCAGGGAGGCGATGAAATTGCGTCGATTTTGCATGAGATAGCTCCGTGTGGTGGAATTAGAATTGCAGCTGCAAGGTGACAGAGAACTTGTCCGTATCGGCGGCCTTGGTGATCTTGGTCTTCGAGTACACCGCGCTGACCTGCGCGTTGTAGCCGTCGATGATGTAGTTCACGCCCGCGTCGTACTGTTTGGTGTCGATGTCGGTGTCGGCGGCGAACTTCTGCCAGCGCACGAATGGCTGGAACTTGCCCCAGCCGGCTTTCTCCTCAAAGATCCAGGAAGCGCCGGCGGAATAAGCCTTGCCCTGTTCGGACTTGATGATGTCGTCGGTGTTATAGTCGTACCAGGCGGCTTCCAGCGCGAAGGCGCCGGAGCCCTTGACCCGCTTCTCCATCAGGAAGTCGACGTTGTAGGAACTGTACTTGCCGCTCTTGGCGACGGTGAGAATGCCGTCCTTCTGGTAGCGTCCCGCCACGCCGATGGAGAGGATGTCCGCGCCGCCGAGGTAGTTGCCGGTGCCGTAGTAGCCTGGCTCCGCATCCCAGAAGTCGTACTGCAGGCGGCCCGCGTACATCAGCGAGTCGTCGGTCTTCACGCCGGCCGCCTTGGCCTGCGACTGCGTCATCGAACCGATGCCGAAGGTGTGGCCTTCGAAGGCGCCGAATGAATAACCCAGCTTGCCCTCGGCGGCATTGCCCCATACGACCACGCCGTCGTCGCGGCCACGAAAGATGCCGCCGTTATAGCCATAGCGCGAGGCCACGCCGGCCCAGTAGCCGCCGCCCAGCGAGTAGTACGGCCCGGCCATGTTGGCGCGGTCGCTCGGCGACAGCAGGCGGCCGGCCCAGATGTTGAGCTCCGGCGAAATGGCGAACTGGCCGGCGGCGTCCAGGATGCGGATCTTGTCGCCGTCCCATTCGGTGTTCAGCATGCCCTTGATGTTCTTGTTGAGCGAAGCGCCGAGGAACAACCGTGCCGAATCCAGGTTGAAATCGCTGGAACGGCTGGTGCCGTTCGGCGCCGCGTTTTCAGCGCTGGTGTAACTCTCGCGCATGCCGAAGCCCACGCTGACCGACTTGTCGTCGCCAAAATTGATCGTGGCGCCGGCGCACGCATTACCTGCCACCGCCACTGCCGCCGCCAGCAGCATTCCCCGTTTCACACCCATCTTGTTCCCCTTTTCGGTTTTGGATGCTGCAAGGTTAGCCAGCAGACAAGGTGCGAGGAATACGTCGAATGACGTAGTGGTATCGGAGGGACAGGAGGAAGCGCCGGCTGGGCGCATTTGGTGGCACAATAACGGCTTGATTTTTTTGGAAGACCACCATGACTATTTTTGCCGCCTCCGTTTTCGACGCCACCGTGATCTACGAAGGCAATGAACTCTTCAAGGGCCAGGGCGCGGCGCGCGGCTGGGCCGAAAAGCTGACGAAGGAACTGGAATGCGAGATCGGCGTCGAGAAGATCGGCACCGGCTGGGTACTGACCGGCACCGTCGACGGTGAAGCCTGCAAGTGGAGCATCGTCGGCCAGCGTCTCAAGCGCATGGACTAAAGCGTGCGTTAGCGCACAACATCGCTAGTCCTTGCCGGGTACGATTTCCGATAATCTGCCCACCAAGGATAGCGATGAAACGCGATACGCCTGCGGCGCCCGGCGAAGCCGCCCTGTTCGCCCCCAGCGCCGCCGCCAGGTCGGCGGGCCTGTGCTACGTGCACGACTACCTGCCCGGCATCGCCCGCCGCAAGCGCGGCAAGCACTTTCATTACGTCGCCGCCGACGGCCACACCATCAAGGACGCCGACACGCTGGCCCGCATCAAATCGCTGGCGATTCCTCCCGCCTGGACCGACGTCTGGATCTGCGTTCATCCACGCGGCCACCTGCAAGCGACGGGGCGCGATGCGCGCGGCCGCAAGCAGTACCGCTATCACCCGCGCTGGCGCAGCCACCGCGACGAATCCAAGTACGACCGCCTCCTCGGCTTCGGCAAGGCCCTCCCCGCGATACGCCGCGCGGTCGGCGCCGCGCTCCAGCTGCCAGGCCTGCCGCGCGAGAAGGTCCTGGCCACCATCGTCTACCTGCTGGAGGCGACCATGATGCGGATCGGGAACGAGGAGTACGCGCGCGCGAACAAATCCTTCGGCCTCACCACGCTGCACGACCGCCATGTGCGGCTGGACGGCGGCAAGGTCGAATTCCGCTTCCGTGGCAAGAGCGGCGTGCATCATGCCGTCGCGGTGGAGGACCGGCGGCTGGCCAGCATCATCCGCCGCATCCGCGACCTGCCCGGCCAGGAGCTGTTCCAGTACATCGGCGACGACGGCCTTCCTCACGCCATCGGATCGTCGGACGTGAACGAGTATCTGCAGGCCATCGCCGGCGAGGACTATACCGCCAAGGACTTCCGCACCTGGTCCGGCACGGTGCTGGCGGCGGTGGCGCTGGGCGAATACGAACAGTTCGACTCCGAAGCCCAGGCCAAACGGAACGTGGTGCAGGCCATCGAAGCGGTGGCGAAAAAACTGGGCAATACGCCCACCATCTGCCGCAAATGCTATGTGCATCCGAGCGTGATCGAGTGCTACCTGGACGGCACGATGTTGAAGGCGGCGCGCAGCCGCGCGAAGCAGCAGCTACAGGATGGCCTGCACGCGCTGCGACCGGAAGAGGCGGCGGTGCTGGCGTTGTTGCAGCACCGCCTGCAGGCGTCAGCGGCCAGCGACCGGCGGTGACGCCTCGGCGCGCAGGATAATCACGGCGGTGGCGATATCCTCATGGCGATTGCGCGCCGGCGAATTGACCGTCATGTAAACCTTCACCGCCGCCAGCGAAGCGTGGTCGCCGAAAAACGCACCCTCTGCATCGTAGCGCTCCGGGAAGTTCTCGTTATTCAGCGGACAGGCCGTCGATTCAATCTTCCCGCGGTTCGGGCGCTTTTCGCACCGGGTGTAGCTGTCGCCGTTGACGGCGGCGGCGATCAGATGGTCGGTGGGCTGATCCAGCATCACAGGAAAACTGAAGCGGCGCGCAACCCCGTCCACCTTCATCTCGAAACTGAGCACGCCTTTGTAGGCAGGCAGGTTGTCCAGTTTGAGTTTTGCGTCCGATATTTTTCCGGGCGGGATAAAGCCGTCGCCACCCAACCCGCCACGGAACGTCGCGTCGGTGCCGCCGATCTGGCGGTACTCCATGCTGCGGTGTATGAATAGCAGATTGTCATAGGCCGATTGCGGAACCGGCTTGTTGGCCGCCATCGCCTGGGCCTGAGCCACTATCGCCAGCATGCGCGCCTGCCGTTCCGCCGGGCCAGGCACAGGCCCGCGGCTGGCCTCCACAGTCAGGCGCACCTTCGACTCCTGGCCGACAAACAAATGCATATTGTCGCGCCGGCCCCACCACAACTCGCCAACCGGGCCACTGCTGCCGGACTGCTCCCATGCGGCGGGATCGTAGGCATCTTTGGGCGTCGGATCTTCGCGGCCCAGATCGGGATTGCGAAGACCGGCCAGCTTACCATCCTTGCTGAACGCCGCCATCTTGTACGAGCCACCGTAATTGATGGCGCCGACGCCGGCATTGGACGCATATTGCGAACAGGCGTTCTGGCTGGCGCCAGAGGGCAACCATGGCTTGACCGTCGGCGGGCAGCGCTCCAGCGTTTCCGGGCCGGCGACGGCGGGCAGCGTCACCCACAGCGCGGCGAACAGCGGCAGCATCGAATACGTATTTTTCATGAGGCGTCAGTTTGAATTTAAAAAAATATTATATATACAATAATAATTTGGTGCCGCACGACGCGGGGGTTCGGAGTAGAATTTAGCTCCCGCGTGTTGTCGCCGAGCCGTTTCGCCATGCCTGAAGCATTGCCCTTCCAGATTCGAAAAGAATGCCCGCCGGGCGCCTGCGAATGCCGGCGCGACGAGCTGCTGGAACAATGGGACAAGGCGCCCGACGATACCGACATCCGCATCCTGCGCCTCACCCGCGAACAGGAGAAGGTGCTGATCGCCCGCATCGAGAACATCGCCAGCTACGAAGAACTGGGCCGCATCGAACAGCGCATGCAGGAGCAGCTGGGCATCCGCCTGACGATCACACCCAGCGCGAATGGCGTGCGCACCGTGATGGGCCTGCAGATCCGCCTGGCGGAGCAGCCAGGCCTGTGCCGCCGCACGCGCGAGCAGGTGCCGGCGGCTGTGCGCCGCTGCCTGAACAAACATCCCGATATCGTCTACGCGCTGCTGAACGCGCGCGACCTGCTGGGCGCCGGTTAGCCGGGGTGCGCCAGCGCCGCGCCGGGCATGCTGCCGCCGGTCGATCCGTCCGGGTAGATGTCGTGGAATTTGCTGTAGTCCAGGATCCGCACGTTGCCATCCTGCTTGTCCGACATGATGTCGGCGAAGTGGTGGTTGAAGAAGATATGCTCCGCCGAGTAGGTCTGGCGCGCGTGGACAAAATCGTTGAGCGTATCGTCGGTGCCGGAGACGGCCACCGACAGCGTGGCGCCCTCCTTTTGCAGGTCTTCCTTCGTCTTACCCCAGAACGGGCTCGATTCGTCGATCTTGTGCAGGATGGTCCAGGTCAGCGCGAACACGCCGGAACGCTCGCGCTCCAGCTGCAGGTCGTAGAAACGGGTGAATATCTGTCCTTCCAGCGTCATCTCGCGGCGGATCAACGTGGCGCGCACGGAAGCTTCCAGTATCAGGTTGCCGCGTTCATTCCCCGACCTGAGCATCAACGTCGGCACGCCGTTGAATGGCGTGATCACGGCGACGTCGGAGAACATGATGCGCGAAGTGGGCCGCGAGAAACGCGCGAACAGCAGACCGGTTACCGTCGCCACCTCCACCATGCCAAGCAGGATCTCGGTCGAGGCGACGATGTGTCCATAGGTGGAGCCGGGGTTCATGTAGCCATAGCCGACGGTGGCCAGGGTTTCGATCGAGAAGAAGAAGGTGTCGAGGAAGGAGCCGGGTCGCGCATTGGCGACCGAGCCTGGCACCAGGTAGAACGCCAGCGCGAAGCCCACGTTGGTGACCATGTACAGCACCCCGACCAGCAGGAAGAAGCGCGGCCAGCTCAGGGTCAGCATCCAATGGTAGATGTCGCCCCAGTACCTGGGCCCGAGGCCCACGCGCTTGATCTGCGAAGTCCCCATCTGGAACACGCCGCGGTCGTTGCCCACCCGTGGACGGATGACCTTTTGCGCCGGCTGGCGCACCGGACCTTCACTCATGATCTTCCCGCCTTAATCGTCGTCGTTGGGATCGAGGCCGGGGAACATCACCTCGGTGTAGCCGAATTTGGAGAAGTCGGCGATGCGCATCGGGTACAGCACGCCGAGCAGATGGTCGACTTCATGCTGCACCACGCGCGCATGGAAGCCATCGACATCGCGGCTGATCGGCTGCTGGAACTGGTCCACGCCCTCATACCGCAGCTGGGTGAAGCGCGGCACGCTGCCGCGCAGGCCAGGCACCGACAGGCAGCCTTCGAAGCCCTCTTCCTTTTCGTCCGACAGCGGCGTGAGGACAGGATTGATCAATACCGTTTCCGGCACTTGCGGCGCGTCGGGATAGCGCGCGTTCTGCTTGAAGCCGAAGATCACCAGCTGCAGGTTGACGCCGATCTGCGGCGCCGCCAGGCCGGCGCCATTGGCCGCGTACATGGTGTCGAACATGTCGGCGATCAGCTCGCGCATGGCCGGCGTATCGAATTCCGTCACAGGTTCGGCCACGCGCAGCAGGCGAGGATCTCCCATCTTCAGGATTTCGCGCACCGTCATTTGCCGGCTCCTTCGATCTCGCACTGCATATCGCGCAGGAACTGGCAGTATTCGGCGCCGGTTTCCGGGTGCTTGAGACCCATGGCCGTCATCGCCTTCAGGTAGCCCAGCTTGGAACCGCAATCGTAGCGCTGGCCGTCGTAGCGGTAGGCCAGCACGCGTTCGTCCTTCATCAGCGCGGCGATGCCGTCGGTCAGCTGGATCTCGCCGCCGGTGCCGGTGCCGAGGTTTTCCAGGTATTGGAAGATACGGCCCGACAGCACGTAGCGGCCCACCACGGCCAGCGTGGACGGCGCCACCTCCGGCGACGGTTTCTCGACGATGCCCTGCACCAGCTCCAGCTTGGGCTGATAGGCCGAGGCGCTGACGATGCCGTACTGGCGCGTGGCCGCGCGCGGCACTTCCTGCACCGCCAGGATGCTGCAACGCTCGTAGCCATACAGGTCGGTCATCTGCGCCAGCACCGGCTTGACGCCGTCGGCGGTATCCATGAAATCGTCCGCCAGCAGCACGGCGAACGGTTCGTCGCCGATGACGGGGCGGGCGCACAGCACCGCGTGGCCAAGGCCCAGCGGCTCGGATTGGCGGATGTAGATACAGTTGACATTCTTCGGAATGACGTTCTGCACCAGCTCCAGCAAGGCTTTCTTGCCGGCCGCCTCCAGTTCCGCTTCCAGTTCGTAGGCCTTGTCGAAATGGTCCTCGATGGCGCGCTTGTTACGGCCGGTGATGAACACCATTTCCGTGATGCCGGCGGCGACCGCCTCCTCCACCGCGTACTGGATCAACGGCTTGTCGACGATGGGCAGCATCTCCTTCGGCTGCGCCTTGGTCGCGGGAAGAAAGCGGCTGCCAAGACCGGCGACCGGGAATACTGCTTTTCTGATTTTGGACATGATATCGATCTTGTTTTATTTGGCTTCCAGCAGTGCCAGCAGGCCTGCCTCGTCCAGTATGGTGACTTCAAGCTCCTGAGCCTTGGCCAGTTTGCTGCCCGCATCGGCCCCTGCTACCAGGTAGTGCGTTTTCTTGGATACCGAACCGGATACCTTGCCGCCCTGAGCTTCGATCATGGCGCCAGCCTGGTCGCGGCTCAGATTCGGCAGAGTGCCCGTCAATACAAAGGTCTTGCCGGTCAGCGGACCTTCGGCCGCCTGCTCCGGCAGTTGCGCCAGCAGATCGTTGCGCAGCTGGTCCAGCGCCAGCAGCTGTTCGCGGTGGCCAGGTTCGGCCATCCAGGCTTCCAACGCTTCGGCCACGCCAGCCGGCAGGCCGAACACCGTGAACACCGGCAGGTGCGCCAGCACTTCCAGCGTCACCTCCTGTTCGACCAGCTGCTTGCTGCGCGGCTCCGTCAATTTCGGAATGCCCAGTGCGGCCATCAGTTTGACGGTGTCGAGCTTTTCGCGCAGCTTGGCGCTGGGCGCATGCTCGCCGGTCGGCGCCACGCCGGCGGCCAGCAAGGCGTCAATGGCTTCCTGGTTTTTCGGTTCGGCGAAGAAGTCGGCGATCGACTCGGCGACGATGCCGCCGATATCGGGCAGCACACGCAGCAGCGCGGCAGGGACGCGGCGCACCAGGTCGAAGCGGCCCAGCCATTCGGCCAGTGTCTTGGCGGTCGATTCGCCCACATGGCGGATGCCAAGCGCGAACAGCATGCGCTCCAGCGGCGGGTTCTTGCTGGCGGCGATGGCTTCCAGCAGGTTGTCCGCCCATTTGGTGGCGATCTTACCCTGTGCGACAGTCTCCGGCGTGGTGCCTTCACGCTCGTCGGCGAGGCGCTTCATTTCAAGCAGGTCTTCCAGCTTGAGCGCGTACAGGTCGGCGACCCGCTGCACCAGGCCATGTTCGACCAGGTTATCGATGTAGCGATCGCCCAGGCCTTCGATGTCCATCATGCGGCGGCCGGCGAAGTGGCGGATCGCCTCTTTGCGCTGGGCGGAGCAGAACAAGCCGCCGGAGCAGCGCGCGATCGCCTCGCCCTCTTCGCGCACCACGTGCGAGCCGCACACGGGACAGGTCTTGGGCAGCACATAGGCTTCCGGCTCCGGCGACGGCCGGCGCTCCAGCACCACGGACAATACCTCGGGAATAACGTCGCCGGCGCGGCGCACGATCACCGTGTCGCCGACGCGCACGTCCTTGCGGCGCACTTCGTCCTCGTTGTGCAGCGTGGCGTTGGTGACGTTAACGCCGCCGACGAACACGGACGCCAGCCGCGCCACCGGCGTGATGGCGCCGGTGCGGCCGACCTGCACTTCGATCGCCTGCACGGTGGTCAGCGCTTCCTCGGCTGGGAACTTGTGCGCCAGCGCGAAACGCGGCGCGCGCGAAACAAAGCCCAGCGTTCGCTGGTCCTGCAGCAGGTTGGCCTTGTAGACCACGCCGTCGATTTCGTATGGCATGGTCGGGCGGGCTTCGCCGATCTGTTTGTAGTAGGCCATCAGGCCGTCGTAGCCGCGCACCACGTCCGCCTCTTTCGCCACCGGCAGGCCCATGCCGCGATACCAGTCCAGCAGCGCGGAGTGCGACAGCGGCATCTCCGCGCCTTCCAGCGCGCCGACGCCGTAGGCGAAGAAACTCAGCTTGCGCGACGCGGTGATGCGCGAATCGAGCTGGCGCAGGCTGCCCGCCGCCGCGTTGCGCGGATTGACGAACTCCTTCAGGCCGGCCTCGCGCTGGCGGGCGTTCATCGCTTCGAAGTCGCTCTTGAACATCAAGACTTCGCCACGCACGTCGAGGACGGCCGGCGGCGTTGGAGTGTTCAAGCGCAGCGGAATCGAGCGGATGGTGCGGATATTCGTGGTGACATCCTCGCCGGTGTAGCCGTCGCCACGCGTGGCCGCCTGCACCAGCAGGCCGTCGACATAGCGCAGGTTGATGGCCAGGCCGTCGTATTTGACCTCGGCCGCGTATTCGACGGCGGCCGCCGCATCAAGGCCTTCGCGCACGCGGCGGTCGAAGTTCTCGATATCCTCGTCGGTGAAGCCGTTATTCAGCGACAGCATCGGCACCGTGTGGGTGACCTGATCGAACTGAGGCAGCGGCGCCGCGCCCACGCGCTTGGTGGGCGAATCGGGCAGCGCGAACTGCGGGTGGGCTTCTTCCAGCTTTTGCAGTTCGATGAACAGCTTATCGTACTCCGCGTCCGGGATGGTGGGCGCGTCTTCAACGTGATAGGCGTGCAGGTGCTTGTTGAGTTCTGCGCTCAACGATTCGATGCGCGCCTTGTAATCCACTTCAGTCATTACCGCTTCCTGCTAGCTAAACAAACGCAACGCGCGGATCGAACCGGCCGGTATGTCGGCGTCGTTCATCTCGGCGTAAAAATCCTGTACCTGGCCGGCGATCTCCGCCAGTGAGGCGTCCGACAGCGGCTGGTTGTAGTCGTCGACGATGGTCGCGTCCAGGCGGCCCACCAGCGACTTGGCGCATGCGACCATGGCGCCGAAGCCGTCGCGGGACGGCGCCACGCATGGCACGTCCAGCAGCAACGTCAGACGCGGCGTGGTTTCCTCGGCCAGCGTGACGTTGGTCGACAGCGAGAACAGGTGGCCGCCCTCGCCGTCCGGCATCACGTAGCGGCCGTCGGGACGCACGTCGAAGCCCTGCTTCTCCAATGCGCCCAGCAGCGTGGTGATGGCCCACGGCGCGCCGTTGGTCTGCAGGTTGACGCCCAGCTGCGCGTCGTGGCCGGCGACGAAGCGGTGCAGGTTGCGCGCCTCGGCCATCACTTCGATCATGTCCGGGATTTCCGGCTCGGCGCCGATTTCGTCGGCCATCGCGCGCAGGCGGGTGACCAGTTCCGAGTATTCCAGTTCGTTCAGCGCGGTGCTGCGGCTGGCCAGTTGCACGCCGCCCTGCAGCTTGGTGTAGACGCCGCCGTGCACGATGGGCTCCCATTCGCCGCTGACGGCCAGGCCGATGTAGTGCACCGGCTTGTTGCCGACCATGCGCAGCGTTTGCAGCACCGGCAGCAGCTTGTCGCCGCGCGCCGGGCCTTCCAGCGCCAGCGGCAGCAGGCAATCGATCAGCGGATCGACCAGCGCGGTGGCCTGTTCGGCGGCCGGGGTCACGCTGTTGGCGTGCGGTGCGTCCGGCGGCGCGGTCGGATCGGCGGGATCGCTTTCGAATTCGGCGGCGACGGCGGCCAGCGCCGCCGCTGCCGCGGAGGCTTCGCCGCCGGCCACGCCAGGCGCCGCGCTGTCGAGCGAGAAGCTAGGCTCGTGGCGCACGCCAGACGGCGGCGCATCGCCGGTGCGCATCAGCACATCGTCATGGTCGGTCGAGAAGGCGCGTTCCACGCTCTTCTTGGCTTTGTATTCCTGGATCTTGTTGTAGCCGAAAACGCCGGCGACGAATACGCCGGCGATTCCGATCAAACTCATTTGTAGGTCTGTCATGCTGCTTGTGCCTCGGAAGCGAAGTTTGCGGCGGATTCCATATCCACCGCCACGATGCGCGATACGCCCTGCTCTTGCATCGTCACACCGATCAGTTGATTGGCCATCTCCATCGCAATCTTGTTGTGCGAGATGAAGAGGAATTGGGTGTGGTCAGACATGCGTTTGACCATCCGGCAGAATCGTTCGGTATTGGCGTCGTCCAGCGGCGCGTCGACCTCGTCGAGCAGGCAGAACGGCGCCGGGTTGAGCCGGAACATCGAGAACACCAGCGCCGTTGCGGTCAGCGCTTTTTCACCGCCGGACAACAGGTGAATGGTGGCGTTCTTTTTGCCCGGCGGCTGGGCCATGACCTGCACGCCGGAGTCGAGGATTTCGTCGCCGGTCATGATCAGCTTTGCCTGGCCGCCGCCGAACAGGATCGGGAACAGTTCGGAGAAGTGGCCGTTGACGCGGTCGAAGGTGTCTTGCAGCAGATCGCGCGTCTCTTTGTCGATGCGCGCGATGGCGTCTTCCAGCGTGTTGATCGCCTCGTTCAAGTCGGCGTTTTGCGCGTCGAGGAAGTTCTTGCGTTCGGAGGCCGTCGCCAGTTCGTCCAGCGCCGCCAGGTTGACCGCGCCCAGCATCGAGATCGCATTGGTCAGGCGCGTGACCTCGCCCTGCAGGTAGGAGGCCTTCATATCGGGATGGAGCTTCTCGGCCAGCGCGGCTTCGTCGGCCTGCACCTCGGCCAGCTGCGCGGCGAACTGCTCCTGGTTCAGGCGCGCGGCCTGTTCCTTCAGCTGCATCTCCATGATCTTGTCGCGCTGCGGCTGCAACGCGCGTTCGGTCGACATGCGGCCTTCCTCGAACATGCGCAGCTGCTGCGTGATCTGGTCGAGTTCATGGCGGGCGTCGGACAGCGCCTTTTCCTGGCTGGTGCGGCGGTCCAGCAGTTCCTGCAGGCCGTCGTTGGCCTGGCCGGATTCCAGGTTGGCCAGTTCGTTCTGGCCCGCCTCCAGGCTTTGCGTGACCTGCACCACCTGCGCGCTGGCGGTGGCGATGGAACGGCGGAACTCCTCGATCTTGCTGCGCTGGGACTTCTCCGCGAACTGCGCTTCCTGCGCGGCGCGTTCCAGGTCGCGCAGGGCTTCGCGGGCGTCGGCCAGGCGCTGCTCTTTTTCGAGGAACAGGGTCTGGCCTTCCTCGTGGTCGCCCTGCAGGTTGCCAAGCTCCATATCGAGCTGCTCGAACTTCTCCTCGGACTCCATCTTAACCTGGGTTTGTTCTTCTTCCTGCGCGGCGATTTCGGCCAGGTCGGCTTCGATCTGGTTGCTGCGCTGGTTGAAGCGCGCCTCGATCTCCGACAGTTTGACCACGTCCAGCTGCAGGGTGTGCACCGACTGCTGCAGGCTTTGCAGCTTGGCGCGGTACTCGGTCAGGCGGCGCGTGAGCTCGGAGACGGCGGCATCTGCGCGCACCGAACGGGCGCGCGCTTCGTCGGCCAGCATCTGCTGCGCGCGCAGCTGCTTGGTGATGTTGTCGATTTCCTGCTGGCGGCCCAACATGCCGTCCTGCTCCGAGTCGGCGGCGTAGAAACGCACGCTGCCCTGCGTAACGGCGTGGCCCTGGCGCGTGACGAAGCAGCCGCCGGCCGGCAGCCTGGCGCGTTCGGCGAAGGCTTCGGCCGTGTCCTCGGCGATGTAGACGTTGTGCAGCCAGTCCTGCAGCAGGCCGCGCAGACCGGGGTCGTTC
Source organism: Duganella sp. GW821-FHT01E12 (assembly GCF_059422325.1). Classification (NCBI taxonomy): domain Bacteria; kingdom Pseudomonadati; phylum Pseudomonadota; class Betaproteobacteria; order Burkholderiales; family Oxalobacteraceae; genus Duganella; species Duganella sp. GW821-FHT01E12. The sequence goes on from NZ_JBWKWR010000006.1 coordinate 72,734, forward strand.
AGCTTGAGCAGGTTGAGGAACGGCTTCAGGCCGGCCACTTCCACCGGCGCGGGCGGCACGGCGGTCGACGGCGCGAACAGCGCCAGCTTGGCCGGCGGCGCGTCGCTGAAGAAGGCCTTGGCCCATTCGATGTTCGACATCTGCAGCGCCGAGGTGCGCTCGCGCAGCACGGATTCCAGCGCGGTCTCCCAGCCGGATTCGATGTTCAACTTTTGCCACAGGCGCGGCAGCGTATCCAGCTCGTGCTTCTGCAGCCACGGCGTGACCTTGCCCTGCGTCTGCACGCGCTCCTGCAACTGGCGCAGCGCGTTCAGGCGCGCTTCCAGTTGCGCATTGGCGGCGGTCTCGGTGTTGACCTGCTGCTGCGCGGCCTGACGTTCCTCGTCCAGCTTGGGCTGCTGTTCCAGCGCCTCTTCGAGCAGGAAGCCTTGTTCTTCAAGCGCCAGCTGCTTTTCCTCCAGCTGCATGCGCAGGTTGCTCAGGTGCGCGCTGTCCGGCAGATTGAGGCCGCTCTTTTCCTGCTGCAGGCGTTCGCGCCGCACCGCCAGACCGTTGAGGATGTTGTTGGCGTTGCGCTGGTGCGCCGATTCCAGCTCCAGCTGCTGCTGCGCCTGCATGATGCGGGCGCGCGATTCGGTGCTCTTGGTCTGCGCCTCGCGCCACACCTGCTCCAGCATCGGCAGCGACTCGGCCTTTTGCTCGGCCATCATCTGCGATTGTTCGACCTTGGCCGACAGCTCTTCCAGCGTGAACTCGGCTTCCTCGATCTGGCCGCCGTATTCGCTGGCCTGCTGCTGCCACTGGTCGCGCTGCGCGGTCAGCGCGGCCAGCTGCGCCTGCAGGCGGCTGCGCGATTCGATGACGAACTTGATCTGCGCTTCCAGGCTGCCGATTTCGGCGTTGGTCTGATACAGGCTGCCCTGCGCCGTGTGCAGGCGGTCGCCGGCGGCGAAGTGCGCCTGGCGCATCTGCTCCAGCGACAGCTCGACGTTGCGCAGCTTGGCGGTCTGCTCTTCCAGGTCGTTCTGCGCCTGCTCCATCTCGCGGAAGTATTTTTTCTGCTCGTTCTCGGCTTCGATCTTGCGCAGCAGCCAAAGCAGCTTTTGCTTCTCTTCCTGGTCCGATTGCAGCTGATGGAACTTGGTGGCGACGGCGGCCTGGCCTTCGAGCTTTTCCAGGTTCGAATTCAGTTCGCGCAGGATGTCCTCCACGCGCAGCAGGTTCTCGCGCGTGTCGTGCAGGCGGTTCTCGGTTTCGCGGCGGCGCTCCTTGTACTTGGAGACGCCGGCCGCCTCCTCCAGGAACACGCGCAGTTCTTCCGGGCGCGATTCGATGATGCGGCTGATCATGCCCTGGCCGATGATGGCGTAGGCGCGCGGGCCGAGGCCGGTGCCGAGGAAGATGTCCTGGATGTCGCGCCGGCGCACCGGCTGGCCGTTGATGTAATAGGTCGAGGTGCCGTCGCGCGTGAGCGTGCGCTTGACGGCGATTTCGGCATACTGGCCCCACTGGCCGGAAGCCTTGCCCTCGTTGTTGTCGAACACCAGCTCGACCGACGCGCGCCCGGCCGGCTTGCGGTGCGTCGAGCCGTTGAAAATCACGTCCTGCATGGACTCGCCGCGCAGTTCGGAAGCCTTGGATTCGCCCAGCACCCAGCGCACGGCATCGATGATATTCGACTTGCCGCAACCGTTGGGACCCACCACGCCAACCAACTGACCCGGCACCTGGAAATTGGTGGGATCAACGAAAGACTTAAATCCCGACAATTTGATGGAAGATAGACGCACGTTGTTATCTGGGGTGTGGGCTGGAAAAGTTCACAATAATACCATTTTGCGCTTCAAATCAGGCCGAAAACGCGTCATGGACGGAGCGTGCGCCTATCGTAACGGGGATTTGGGTTCGCGCCAAATGGCTCGCGTGTACGGTTTGTCGTGGCCGGACAACCAGAGCGCCGCCTGGGTGATCCAGGTTTCGGCCGGAATCGGCTCCACCCGCGGCGCGATCAGCACCACGGGAATACACAACACCACCAGCAGCCGGCCCAGCGCCATGTGGTGCTCGGTGCTGGCGTACCAGATGAAAATCGCCGCCACCACCAGGCCGAGCAGGCAGCCGGTCACCGATTCCGACACCGAATGCGCCTGCACGTAGACGCGGGAGATGGCGATCAGCACGGCCAGCAGCACGCCCAGCAAGGTGCCCAACAGGCGCAATTGCTGCGGCGAAGCGCGGAAGGCGAGGAAGAACGCGACCGGGAAGACGGCTGCGGCGCGCATCGCATGGCCGCTGAAGCCGGCGAACTCGACCGATTCAACGCCGATGCCCCAGCCGACAAACGCCATCTTGGTGGCGACCACCAGCGCCATGCCGATGCCGAACAGGACGCACCAGGCCGCCGTCAGCCGCCAGGATTTACCGGCCAGCAGCCAGACCGCGATCGCCACGCCGATCGGCCCGGTCACCGCCAAACTGCCCGTCACACTCAAACCATGCCACCACATCATCATCTAGAAACGCCTTGTCGTTGTTTTTGCACCGCATCATTAAAACACATGCGGGCGCATTCTATCGAAAATTGCTGCGCGACAACAGTGTGACGTGAAAACCGGTGCCGGCCGACGCGCTCCGTCGGGGCGTGGCATACTGCCAGCCATGCTTACCATCCTCGGAAAATCCTCGTCCATCAACGTCCGCAAAGTGCTGTGGACGTGCGCGGAAATCGGCCTCGATTACCGCCTGGAGCAGTATGGCAGCGGCTTCCTGCCGACCGGCACGCCGGAATTCCTGCGCATGAATCCTAACGGCATGGTGCCGGTCATCATCGACGACGGGCACAGCCTGTGGGAATCAAACACCATCTGCCGCTACCTGGCCGCCAAGCATGGCCGCACCGACCTGCTGCCGGCGGAACCGATGGCGCGCGCCCAGGTGGAAAAATGGATGGACTGGCAAGCCACCGAGTTGAACAACGCCTGGCGCTATGCCTTCATGGCCATGATTCGGCAGAGCCCGGCGCATGGCGATGCGGCGGCGCTGGCCGCCAGCGTGTCCGAATGGAACCGGCTGATGGGCTTGCTGGACGCGCATCTGGCCGCCGGCGGCCCCTACATCTGCGGCGGCTCGCTGGCCCTGGCCGATATCGTGCTCGGGCTGTCGGCCAACCGCTGGCGCTCGATGCCGATGGCGCGCCCTGCGCTGGCCGCCGTCGACGCCTGGTTTGCCCGGCTGAACGAACGCGAAGGTTTTCGCATCCACGGCTGTAACGGCCTGCCCTGACACTTACTTTTTTTGGAGTTTAGCAATGACTTTATCGACCTGGCTGTTGTTCTTATCGGTTTCGCTGGCGGCGGCGTTCAGCCCGGGACCGGGCGTGCTGATGGCCATCTCGACCGCGACCACACTGGGCGCGCGGCGGGCGCTGTACAGCTCGGCGGGCAATGCGCTGGGCGTGTTCATCGTGGCGACCACGGCGGTGGCCGGCCTGGGTCTGTTGTTGAAGACGTCGGCGCTGGCGTTCGGCGCGCTGAAGGTGGCCGGCGCGGCCTACCTGATCTACCTGGGCATCAAGGCATGGCGCCACGCCGGCCTGGTGACGGAGGCCGCCGCCACGCCGGCCCCGGCGGCGAATGCGGCCGAAGCAAGCCGCCTGAGCACCTTCCGCAGCGGCCTGCTGGTCGCGGTCAGCAATCCCAAGGCGATCCTGTTCTTCACCGCCGTGTTCCCGCAATTCATGCCGCCCGATCATGTGGACCCGGTGCGCTTCGTGCTGTTGACGTCGACCTTCACCAGCTGCACGCTGCTGTCGCACTTTTTCTATGTGGCGTGCGCCTCGTGGCTCAAGCGCAGCGTCAAGCAGAGCATCGCCCGCACCCGCCTGGCCAAGCGCACTACCGGCGTGATCTTCGTCGGCATGGGCGGCGCGCTGCTGACTTTGACGAACCGTAGCTAGGACACTGCTTGACTATTGTTTCGGCGGCAGCGTTGGAGCGCGCAGAACGGTGCCAGGCATAACGAGCGGGGTAGCTGGTTGGGTCACACTAACAGATTGTGGGGTGACGCCACCAAGGCCTGACGGCGAGGTGGACGGGACGCTTGCTGCGCTGGACGTGGAAGTTGGCGGATTAACCTCCCGCCGCCATGAATTCTTAGATCTGTCAGTGGAATTGCTGGCCGCTGCGGCAGAAGTGGAGGACCTATTCTCATATCCATATCCGTTCCGGAATTGGTGTGCTCCGCTGCGGCTGTACCCGCCACCGCTGTAACCAGACCTGTCCCGGCTACCTCCGCTATATCCGCTGTCTTTGGCTTCCTTGCCACCAGAATCATAGCCACGGCTAATTTGTCGTTGAACATGGGAGCTGGCGCTGGCCAATGTTCGGCTTGGCCCGAACGCCGATGTATTTCCACCTGAGGACGACGCCGGTATGCCATGAGAAGCCGCCGTACTTGAACTTGATGGGTCCGCAACGCTGCCAGCAGGTCTGGTCAGGCGTACGCCATGGATAGGTCTGCGTTGAATGTCTTCGAGGTCAAATTGTGCCACATCAGTGAACCCTGCCGCCAGTGCTGCGGACACCTCTTTCGCCGTCGCGCCAAGTTCGTTTTTTTTGTCGCTGCTTCGATACTCTTGCTCAAATCGATTAGCCAACGCCTCCTTGGTCATCAGAGCACATCCGAGATCCTGAGAGAGGCTTGCAAGCAACAGGCCGCTTGCCGAATGGTAAACTTCAACTTGCGTCAAAGTCGTCGATTTAAGCTCTTGGTTGACCCAAGCTTTATTTGCATTTTTGTCATAGGGCTTTGTATGCAGCATCTTCTCAACAAGATCGCGGGCGTAGCATACCGGCGCCCAAGCATTCCCTTGCATGCTCTCCTTCCTTGAGTCCAAGACCGCCCGCAATATGGAAATGCCGACATTGTCACTGCCGATGATCATGCATGCATCATCGCGGAGCCAAGTGTTGTTTAGAGAAAAGAAATCTGTACCCGGCGTTTGAGCACTCTTGGGTTTGCGCTCAGTCTCAGGTTCATAGTGGAAACTTGCATCCTCCCGCTTGGCAGCTCCGATCTGATTTGCCCGGCTCGGTGGCCCGCCGGACATCGCGATAGACTGCGTCGGCGCCACAGACGACATAGCGGCTGCCGCACTGCTCAGAGAGCCGTCCGCCAGCAGCTGGGATACCGGCGCACTAATCGACATGCCGCCAGAAGGCCCGAATCCTAAGCCCGAAGGAAAACGCGGACGGGCGCGCGGTTGCAGCAGGGACGCCGCTGTACTGCTCGACGAGCCATCATGTGGCGCTAAGCCAGGAAGAGACTGCGGATAATCAGGCGGCGTCGGCTCCGCATCTGTCTTCGTTGTGTCAGGAAACATGCCGCACCTCCAGAGGTTGACTCCGTTCGGCTCGAACAGCCGCTAGCGCCTTATTACCATCCTATCACCATTTACTTTCAATGAAATCATTTTTATAACTTTCAACCCGAGTTCAACCGAACGCACTGGTGGGAAGATCGATCGCGGCGTCGTTGTCGGCATTGCGGGCCAGCGCTTGCGACAGGGCGACGGCAACCACGCCTTCGCTGCGCACCACTTGCACCGTCTGTTCGAGGAAGCGCTTGGCCAGCTGCTCGCCGGACATCGAGAACGCTTCCTGCCGCGCCGCCGTCGAGAAGATGTACAGCGTGCGCAAAGGACTGATCCACGCCAGCTTGACCTTGCGGCTGCCGCCGTCCTCCTGCTCGAACTCCAGCCACATGCCGCGCGTCAGGCTGTCGACTTCGATGGCGGCGTCCTCCTCTTCGGGAGCCGGCTGCTGCTGGGCGCGCGCTTCGGCTTCCGCCTTGGCGGCCTCTTCGGCCTTGGCCTGCAGCTCCAGCCGCCGTTCGGCGGCCTGCTGCGCCACCTGCATGGAAATCTCCAGCTGACGCTCCGGCGAAATCTCCAGCGGAGCGCGCACGATGGAGGCGTGGCATTCGGCCAGCTCGGCAAAGAATTGCAGGCGGTCGGCGTCCTGCCATTTGATGATGTCCAGCCATTTGTTCAGCGTGGACAACAGCACCGGCAGCTTGGCGATCAGCTGCTTGCGGTCCTCCGCGTTGAGCTTGGGACGCACGCTCCAGATCAGGTCGTCCATGGTCTTGGTGGCGTTGTTGACGGCACCCGGCTTGTCGTCCTCGATGCTGTAGGCGATGGTCAGCACCGACACCCAGCGCTGCTCGAGGAAGGCCTCCACCACGGCGATCACTTCGCCGGTGCCGATGCGCAGCGCCACGGCGTTCCTGGCCAGCTTGCTCGACTCGGCCATCTTTTCCTGCTTCAGCGCGGCGGCGATGGGCTCGGCGATTGCGGCCGCGGCGGCGCGCTCCTCGGCCTGGATCGACGCCTCCAGTTCGTTGACGGCCTCGGTGAAGACCGACAGTTCATGATCGTAATCGCGGCCGACGCGGTCCACGCTGCGCTGCATCGCCTGGAACAGCGGGTCTTCCGGCCCCTTGCGCTGCTCCCAGCCCATGCGCGACAGCAGGTCGATCAGGCGCCGCGCCGGATGGGCTTCCTGGAAGAAGAAGTTCTTGTCGACCAGCGCAGCCTTCAGCACCGGGATCTGCAGGAAGCGGATCAGATCGCGGATTTCCTGCGAGATGTTCTGATCGCGGAAGACGGTGTCGAAGATCGCCGACAGCAGGTCGATGGTGCTCTCGTCCGTGCGCGACAGGCTGCCCTGCGGCATGCTGGCCTTGATGTTGGGCAGATAGAAGACGTTGCCGCCTGCTGCGACCGGCGCCGCGCCTGCGTCGGCAGGCCCGGTCGCAGCGGGCATGGCGGCGATGCCGGCCACTGTGCCCAGCGTTCCGATGGATTCGTATGGCACCGCTTTTTGCAGCTGCGCCAGGTAGGCCAGCAGCGGCTGCTTGGCCCCGATCTGCGACAGGCGCTGCGCGTCCTCGTTGCTCATGGCGCCGGGCACCAGGCCTTGCGCCGGTCCTTGCACCCAGGCGCCTTGCACCGCGCCGGCTGGCATGAATCCGCCGGCGGCGACCGCAGGCGCGCCCGCCGCACCGGCAGCAAAACCGGGAGCCATCAACACGCCGCCGGGCGCCACGGCCACAGCCCCATGTGCCACGCCATGCGATCCCGCTGGCGCCTGCGCCAAGCCGTGCGCGACAGCGCCCGTGCCCGCGACCACGCCAACGCCAACGCCGGCTTGTCCGATGGGTTGCGCGGATGACTGGGCGGCGGCCGCATTGGGCACCCACACGGCGCCCGAATTCAAGGCCGACATCGGCAAATCGGGAATGCTGAGATCCACGCCCTGCATCAGGCCGTCTGCGATGTTGTCGACGATCTCGCCGGCCGCCGACCCCGCCACGTCGCTGGACGCAAAGAACTGCCGCAGCTGCTGCGCCAGCGCCGCCTGGTTGCCGCGCACGCGCGACGGCGCGGCCGCCTTGAGCTTGTCCGCCTTGCGGCCCTTGAAGCCGTCCACCGAACCGGGCAGCACGCCCTTGCTTTGCAGGGCCAGGTTCAGCGCATCGAGCATCGGGCCCAGTTCGATGAACATGCCCGGCTTGATCAGCGGCTGCAGCAGCGGCGCGGCGTCGGCGTCGGTATCGAATTCGACCCAGGCCTGCTGCAAGGCGACCAGGAACACTTCGGGCCGGAACGGGTTCTGGCTCACGCGCAAAATGTCGCGGTCCAGCAGGAAGGCCAGCCGCACGTTCAAGGTTTGCAACTGGTCGGCATACAGGCTCTCGAACGGCTTGCTGACGCCGCTCAGCGCGACCTTGTTGTCCATCTCCTCGAACGGCACCAGCGACAGCGGCTGTTCGCTCTCGCGCGGCTTGCCCTTGACCGCCGGCGACAGCTCGGCGATCTCGCGCCGCAGCGCCTTTTCCAGCGTGCTGGAAGCCAGGTGCAGGAAGGCGAAGTTGCGGTTGCGCAGTTGGTTGCCGGCCCGGATGCGCTGCTGCATGGTGCGCGGATCGCCGCCGGTGGCATCGATCAGCGCGCCGGCCAGACGGGTCGCCAGATCCAGGTACTGGTCGCCGGCATGCTTGGTGGCGATCCCGATCAACTCCTCCAACAAGGCATGCCGCGGCGAGACCGTCTTTTTCGGCGCTGGGGGCGTTGTGGAAGATGCAACCATGGTGTGACCTGCGTAACGTGGAATATCGGTTTACCACATTCTTACACATTCTTTCCGCATGGCAATACCCCAAAGGAAAGACTGTGCAATATTTCGCGTATTTTTGTGTTTTCCCACAACTTTAAGGACGTGAAACCCAGCATTGACGGGGCGCAAAGGACAAGGTTGAAGTTTCCCTAACATAACAAATTCCTGCCGTCGCCACCGAGGACCCGCCATGAAATTTTTGCATAACCTGGAAACGTCCAGCAAGCTGCTGGCCGCCTTTGCCATCCTGCTCGGTCTGACCGCGCTGATGGGCCTGAGCGATCTGTCGCGCATGGCCCGCATCGACGACGCCTCCTCCGAATTGTCCGACAAATGGTTGCCGCAGACTATAGCCGTGCTGTCCCTGCGCAACGATTTGCTGGAAGTGCGCAAGCTGGAACACGTGGTAGTGGGCGACAAGGATAGCATCATCGACGCCGACCGCAAGCTCGGCGCCGCCTACACCGCGCTGCGCGGCCACGCGGGCCAGCTGGCGCGCCTGCTGGCCGACACGCCGGTGAAGCTGCTGGGCGCGGAGATGCAGCGCCTGGCCGCCGACTACGGCGCCGAGCACGAACGCATGATGGCCCTGGCCGCCGAGGGCAAAAAAGACGAAGCCGCCGCCGCGCTGAAGGGCCGCTCGCAGCAGACGATGGACGCGCTGAACGGCCAGCTCGACAAGCTGCTGGCGGCGCAAAAAGCCGGCAGCCAGCAGGCGGCGCACGCGGCGGACGCGCTGTACGACGGCGCCCGCATCGTCGCCATGAGCACGCTGGGCATGGCGATCTTCGGCGGCGCGCTGCTGGCGCTGTGGCTGGCCCGTTCGATTTCGGCGCCGTTGCAGCGGGCGATGCTGGTGGCGCAGCGCATCGCCAACGGCGACCTGAGCACACGCATCGGCGACACCGCCAACAACGAGACCGGCAAGCTGCTGCAGGCGATGCAGCACATGAACGACAGCCTGCTGTCCATCATCGGCCAGGTGCAGCATGGCGCCCGCGCCATCGACGTGGCCGCGCGCGAGATCGCCGAAGGCAACCTGAATCTGTCGGCGCGCACCGAGCAGCAGGCCGCGTCGCTGGAAGAGACGGCGTCCTCGATGGAGCAGCTGACCGCCACCGTCAAGCAAAACGCCGACCACGCGATGCAGGCCAACAAGCTGGCGTTGTCGGCGTCTGCCGTGGCGCAGCGCGGCGGCGCCGATGTCGAACAAGTGGTGGGCACGATGGCGTCGATCGACGACAGCTCCAAGAAGATTGCCGAGATCATCGGCGTTATCGACGGCATCGCGTTCCAGACCAACATCCTGGCGCTGAACGCGGCCGTGGAGGCGGCGCGCGCCGGCGAACAGGGGCGCGGCTTTGCGGTGGTGGCGTCGGAGGTGCGCAGCCTGGCCCAGCGCAGCGCGGCAGCGGCCAGGGAGATCAAGGAACTGATCGCCGATTCGGTCGACAAGGTGGCGCGCGGCACGCAGCTGGCCGACCAGGCGCGCAACACGATGGACGAGGTGGTCGGCAGCGTCCAGCGCGTGACCGGGCTGATCGGCGAGATTGCCGACGCCAGCGCCGAGCAGACCGCCGGCCTGGAGCAGGTCAACCAGGCGGTGGCGGAAATGGACCAGGCCACGCAGCAGAACGCGGCCCTGGTCGAGCAGGCCGCCGCCGCGACCGCCGCGATGCAGGGCGAAACGGGCAAGCTGAACGACGCGATCGGCGTGTTTTCCGCGCCGGGCGAGGCCGAGACGCCCCCTGCCCGCGCGCTTGCCGCGCAGGCCGTCGCCGCCGCGCCGAAGGCGGCCGCGGCGGCCAACAAGCCCGCCGCACCGACCGCGCGTCCACCCCGGCCGGCGCGGACGCTGCAGCCGGCGCCGGCACACCGCAAGCCCTCCCCCGCGCCGCGTCCGGCTCCAGGCGGACACAGCAACAAAGAAGTCGAGTGGGAGGAATTTTAGGAGGGCGGCAAGGCATGCTCCTACACGCCACCAAGAGGTATTCCGATAGCGATCGCCGGATCGAGCCCGCATCATTGCGATACCAAAAACGCGCAGGAATGCAAGCGCCGGCGCGGTTCTGGCGAGTACGCTCTTTCACTTTTGCAAAGGAATCGACATGAACTCGAATCAAAAAGGCGGCAGCAGCAAGCAGGGCCCGGCCTCCGGCGGCAGCAAGCAGTCGGGCGACCAGGGCTCGTCCAGCGGGTCGCGCAGCGGCACCCAGGGCGGCACTCATGAGCAGCACGTGGAAGCTGGCCGTCAAAGCCACAAGAACGACGCCAACAAGCAGTCCGGCAAAAAAGACCGCTAGGCAGGCCAGCGCGGTCCATGCGGCGCCGCCACGGGCGCCGCAAGCCTCGTCAGATGTTCGCCACCCGCTGTCCGCGCGGCGGCACGAAATCCTTCACCGCATTGATCATCCCCACTTTCAAGCCTTCGGCCGCCGTCAGGTGCAGGTCCGAATACTCGTGCGTGCGCCAGTGCTCGTCGGTCAGCTGGACGTGGTCGCGCAGGATCTGCTCGGTGCGCGCGTCGTCCGCCTGCAAGCCTTCGACGATGATGCGCAGCGCGTCCGGCCGGGCGCCGTGCGGCGCGCTGGCGTGCGATTTGTGCACCATGAAGCGCGCCGTGTCGCTGGCGTAGCGCTCGGCCCCGGCCAGGAACAGGATCACCGCGATCGACGCGACCGCGCCGGCGTTGTAGGTGACGATCTTGATCGGCAGCTTGCTCAGGTAGTTGTACAGGCAGATGCCGTCGCTGACGTAGCCGCCGTTGGACTGGATCAGGATGTGGGCCGTGGTGATGCGGTCTTCCGTCATGTCGGCAACGGCGTCGAAGACGCGGCGCACCATGTCGCTGTTGACGTCGCCTGACAGGGTGAACCACGCATGGCCCTCGTAAGTAGTGGAATCTTGGCTCATGGCTGGGCTCTCGAATAAGTGTGATTTATTCTAGCAAATAGTTGTTTTTCGAGCTTCATTATTGCATTTCATTCGTGCGCGCGGAAAACCGGCTTCAGATTGACAACACGATACTTCTGACATATATTCCCGAGTCTTGATCGGGAGAGGGCAAACCAGCGTTGCCGCCGAAGGGGCACTACCCAAAAACTCTCAGGCAAAAGGACCGATCAAGGGACCAGCGCGACCGCCGTGTGCAGACATGCGACGGGATGCCAACTGGACCAACTCTGGAGAGCGGCCGCGGCGCAAGCCGGCGGCCCACCGAAGGGGCGCACGGGAACCAGGAGCCAGCCTCCTCCCGTAATCTCTCAGGTACCAAGGACAGAGGGGTCTGCGATCATTGTGGAATCAGCTTCTTTTTTGGCGTTTCCTTGTATGTTCTGTTAACCCCTATTCGATTTGGACCGAGGAATTATGACGCTCAAAGCCACCCCACTCAATAATGCCCACCGCGCAGCCGGCGCCAAGATGGTCGATTTCGGCGGCTGGGACATGCCGGTCAACTACGGCTCCCAGATCGAGGAACACAACGCCGTGCGCACCGACGTCGGCATGTTCGACGTGGCCCACATGTGCGTGGTCGACATCAAGGGCGACAAGGTGCGCGCCTTCCTGCGCGGCCTGCTGGCCAACAACGTCGACAAGCTGCAGGTGTCGGGCAAGGCGCTGTACTCGTGCATGCTGAACCCGCAGGGCTTCGTCATCGACGACCTGATCGTCTACTTCATCAACGAGAGCTGGTTCCGCCTGGTGGTCAACGCCGGCACCGCCGAAAAAGACGTGGCCTGGATGCAGCAGCAGAACGCCGCCACCAACAGCGGCCTGACCATCACCCAGCGCCGCGATGGCGCCAACGCGATGGCGCTGATCGCCGTGCAAGGCCCGAACGCGCGCGCCAAGGTGTGGCAGGTCATCCCCGAAGCGAAGGAAGGCACGGCCGAGATGAAGCCGTTCAACGTGGCCTTCGCCCAGAGCGCGGCCTTCGGCGAGGCGATGATCGCCCGCACCGGCTACACCGGCGAGGACGGCTTTGAAATCGGCGTCGCCGCCGAGCAGGCCGAGAAGCTGTGGAACGCGCTGGCCGCGGCGGGCGTCAAGCCGGCCGGCCTGGGCGCGCGCGACACGCTGCGCCTGGAAGCCGGCATGAACCTGTACGGCCAGGACATGGACGAAACCGTCAACCCGCTGGACGCCGGCCTGGCCTGGACCATCGACCTGGTCTCCGAACGCGACTTCATCGGCAAGGCCGCGCTGCAGGCGATGGGCCAGAACGCCCAGTTCGTCGGCCTGATCCTGCGCGAAAAAGGCGGCGTGCTGCGCGCCCACCAGAAGGTGGTCGTGGCCGGCACCGACGCCGTCGGCGAGATCACCAGCGGCACCTTCAGCCCGACCATGCAACAGGCGATCGCGCTGGCGCGCGTGCCCAACGGCGTTGCCGTCGGCGACACCGTGCATGTCGAGATCCGCGACAAGAAACTGGCCGCGTCGGTGGTCAAGCTGCCGTTCGTGCGCAACGGTAAAATCCTGGCTGTTTAATATCGAATCACCCTATCACCCTTCTGGAGCCTTACATGAATATTCCTGCCGACCTGAAGTACACCGAATCCCACGAATGGGTACGCGCTGAAGCTGACGGCACCGTCACCGTCGGCATCACCGAATTCGCGCAGGATGCGCTGGGCGATATCGTCTTCGTCGAACTGCCTAAAGTCGGCGCAACCTACGGCGCCGGCGACGACGCCGCCGTGGTGGAGTCGGTCAAAGCCGCCAGCGACATCTACGCGCCGGTCGCCGGCGAAGTCATCGCCGTCAACGACGACGTGGTCAACGCGCCGGAGTCGATCAACGCCGACGCCTACGCCGCCTGGCTGTTCAAGATCAAGCCGGCCGACGCCGCAGCGATCAACGGCCTGCTGGACGCCGCCGCTTACGGCAAGACCACCGAAGCGTAATTCCGCCAGAGGGCCAGCAGCACGCTGGCCCTTTGCGTTTTCGCCCATCTTTGCCCGCGCGCCGCGCCGGCAATCCGCATCCTTATTGGCCCTGACAAATCATGACCCGCACCAGCCTGACCCAACTCGAAGCCCGCGACGCCTTCATCGCCCGCCACATCGGCCCTGACGCCGCAGAACAGGAAGCCATGCTGTCGGTACTCGGCTACGCCTCGCGCGCAGCCCTGATCGACGCCCTGGTCCCCGCCAACATCCGCAACAAAGGCGCCCTGCCGCTGGGCGCGTACGCGCAGCCGATGCCGGAACAGGAAGCGCTGTCCAAGCTGAAGAAAATCGCCTCCAAGAACAAGGTGCTCAAGTCGCTGATCGGCCAGGGCTACTACAACGCCGTCACGCCTGGCGTGGTGCTGCGTAACATCTTCGAAAACCCGGCCTGGTACACCGCCTACACCCCGTACCAGCCGGAGATCTCGCAAGGCCGCCTGGAAGCGATCCTGAACTTCCAGCAGACCATCACCGACCTGACCGGCATGGGCATCGCCAACGCGTCGATGCTGGACGAAGGCACTGCCGCCGCCGAAGCGATGACGCTGATCCAGCGCGTGGGCAAGTCGAAGTCGAACGTGTTCTACGTGGCCGACGACGTGCTGCCGCAGACCCGCGAAGTGGTCGAGACCCGCGCCAAGCCGCTGGGCATCGAGGTGAAGACCTTCCACCCGGCCGAACTGGCCGCCGTGGGCGACTGCTTCGGCGTGCTGCTGCAGTACCCAGGCGTGAACGGCGTGGTGCGCGACTACAAGGCCGGCGTTGAAGCCATCAAGGCCAAGGGCGCGATGGTGGTGGTCGCCGCCGACCTGCTGGCGCTGACCATGCTCACGCCTCCGGGCGAATGGGGCGCGGACGTGGTGGTCGGTAACAGCCAGCGCTTCGGCGTGCCGCTGGGCTTCGGCGGCCCGCACGCGGGCTACCTGTCGACCCGCGACGAATTCAAGCGCAGCATGTCGGGCCGCCTGGTCGGCGTCACCATCGACGCCCAGGGCAACAAGGCCTACCGCCTGGCGCTGCAAACCCGCGAGCAGCACATCCGCCGCGAAAAAGCCACCTCCAACATCTGCACCGCGCAGGTGCTGCTGGCGGTGATGGCGTCGATGTACGCCGTCTACCACGGCCCGAAAGGCCTGCTGCAAATCGCCCAGCGCGTGCACCGCTACACCGGCGTGCTGGCCGCCAACCTGAAGACGCTGGGCTACACCGTCACCAACGACACCTTCTTCGACACGCTGACCGTGGCCGTCAAGAGCGCCGAGCAGCTGCACGCGTCGGCCCACTCGCACGGCGTGAACCTGCGCGTGATCGACGCCACCCACGTCGGCGTGTCGCTGGACGAGACCACCAGCCGCGAAGACATCGCGCTGCTGTGGACCGTGTTCGCCCACCCTGTCGGCGGCCCGGCCCACGGCCCGGACTTCGACACCGTGGAAGCGGCGGTCGCGCTGTCGTTCCCGGCATCGCTGTCGCGTACCAGCGACTACCTGACCCACCCGGTCTTCAACCGCTACCACTCCGAAACCGAAATGCTGCGCTACCTGCGCAGCCTGGCGGACAAGGATCTGGCGCTGGACCGCACCATGATCCCGCTGGGTTCGTGCACCATGAAGCTGAACGCGACGTCCGAGATGATCCCGGTCACCTGGCCCGAGTTCTCGAACATCCACCCGTTCGCGCCGGACGCGCAGACGGTCGGCTACCGCGAGATGATCTCGCAGCTGGAAGAGATGCTGTGCGCGCTGACCGGCTACGCCGCCGTGTCGCTGCAGCCTAACGCCGGTTCGCAGGGCGAGTACGCCGGTCTGCTGGTGATCAAGGCCTACCACGAGTCGCGCGGCGAAGGCCACCGCAACATCTGCCTGATCCCGTCGTCGGCGCACGGCACCAACCCGGCGTCGGCCAATATGGTCGGCATGCAGGTGGTGGTCACCGCCTGCGACGCCAGCGGCAACGTCGACCTGGCCGACCTGAAGGCCAAGGCCGAACTGCACTCGAAGAACCTGGCCTGCGTGATGGTGACCTACCCATCGACCCACGGCGTGTTCGAGGAAGGCATCCAGGAACTGTGCGAGATCGTCCATGGCCACGGCGGCCAGGTCTACATCGACGGCGCCAACATGAACGCGCTGGTCGGCGTGGCGGCTCCTGGCTCGTTCGGCGGCGACGTCTCGCACCTGAACCTGCACAAGACCTTCTGCATTCCCCACGGCGGTGGCGGCCCAGGCGTCGGCCCGATCGGCGTAGGCGCGCACCTGGCCAAGTTCCTGCCCAACCAGCGTTCGAACGGCTACATCCGCGACAACGCCGGCATCGGTTCGGTCAGCGCCGCGCCGTTCGGTTCGGCCAGCATCCTGCCGATTTCGTGGATGTACATCGCGATGATGGGCGCGGAAGGCCTGACCGCCGCCACCGAGACCGCGATCCTGAACGCCAACTACATCGCGCGCCGTCTGTCGCCGCACTTCCCTGTGCTGTACTCGGGCCACGACGGCCTGGTGGCGCACGAGTGCATCATCGACCTGCGTCCGCTGCAGGATGCCACCGGCATCAGCAACGAGGACGTGGCCAAGCGCCTGATGGACTTCGGCTTCCACGCGCCGACCATGAGCTTCCCGGTTCCGGGCACGCTGATGATCGAGCCGACCGAGAGCGAATCGAAGGCCGAGATGGACCGCTTCATCGACGCGATGATCGCCATCCGCGGCGAGATCGCCAAGGTCGAAAGCGGCGAGTTCGACAAGCTGGACAACCCGCTCAAGTTCGCGCCGCACACCGCCGAGGTGCTGACCGCCGACAAGTGGGAGCGCAAGTACAGCCGCGAAGTGGCGGCCTATCCTGTGCCGTCGCTGCGCAAGCAGAAGTACTGGCCGCCGGTCGGCCGCGCCGACAACGTCTACGGCGACCGCAACCTGTTCTGCGGCTGCGCGCCGATGAGCGACTACGAGTAATGAACGGGTAAATGAGGGGATGCGCGGTTCGCCGCGCCATCCGCACGACGCAGGCGGGCCTTAGTGCCCGGCCTGCGTTTTTTTATGCCCGCCAAATTTTTATCATATGTGGTTGACTCCTTTTCACATGTCAGATATTCTTTACACATGAAATCGAAAACGCCAACTCCTAGCGGGGACCAATTGCTGAGCATGCTTGCGGCGCTGTCCAATCCGCACCGCTTGCGCATCGTTGCGACGCTGCAGTCGGGCGGCCGCAATTATGTGAGCCAGCTGGCGCGCGAGCTGGGCATCAGCCGGCCCTTGCTGCATCTGCATTTGCAAAAGCTGGAGGATGCGGGCCTGGTCGTCAGCCAGATGGAGCTGTCGCAGGACGGCAAGGCGCTGAACTATTTTGACGTTAGCAATTTCGACTTCGAGCTGACACCGGCCTTGATTGCCGAGGCGGTCAAGTCGTTGTCCACCAACCCTGAACAATAGAGGCAATTATGGCTGAGCATGTATATCTTTTGACGATAGGCCTGCCGCTGCTGGCCATCGTGGTCATCGCGGCGATGCGGCATTTTTCCGCGATCCAGCAGGCCAAGCTGCGGTTCTCCCATGAGGAAGCGTACCGCGTGATCGCCGAGAAGGCCGTCGCGGCGCATGCAGAGGCCGCCGCAGCGCTCACCTCCATCGACACCTCGCTGGCGGACCTGAAGGCGCGCGTATCGGCAATCGAGAAGATTTTGAAGGAAGTCGAGTAAACCCACCAGCACCACCACCAGGAGCCACAAAATGAACGAAGTTTCACTAGTACGTCTGTATATGCTGAGAGCTGTGTATCTGATTATCGCTGTGGGACTGGGCCTGGTGGTATGGCCTGGCGTGCTCCATCACGACAAGCCGTGGAGCCTGATGGGAGGCGTGGTCAATTGCATGCTGGCGGCGTTCGGCCTGTTATGCGCACTGGGCGTGCGCTATCCCCTGCAGATGCTGCCGGTGCTGCTGTGGGAGCTGACGTGGAAAATCATCTGGATGCTGGTGGTCGTCTTGCCGGCGTGGCGTACCGGCACGCTGGACGAGGGGACGATGGAAATCCTGGTGCAGTGCACGGTGGTGATCATCATCCCGATCGCCATGCCCTGGGGTTACGTCTTCAAAAAATACCTGCAACAATCCAGCGACCGCTGGTCCCGCGCAAATCCGGCCAGCCGCCAGGGCGCCTGAACGCATCAATTGCGCACCGACGCCAGGCGCAGGCGGACTACGCGGGGCGTGCCGGCGGGGAGTTTGGATGGCGGCGGCTCCATCCCCTCGTCCAGTTTGAACATCGCCACCGCCTCCGATAAATTGATCGCCTGGCGCTGCAAGCTCGATGCCGCGCTGGCGGCCTGCTCGACCAGCGCCAGCTTCTGCTGCGTCACCTGATCCATCTCGACGATCGCCTGGTGCATGCCCTGCAGCCCCTGCGCCTGCACCACGCTGGCGGCGCTGACCTGGTCGATGATATCACCCACCTGCTGCACCGACGCCACAATCTCCGCCATGCTGCTGCCGGCTTCCTCGACCGAGCGGCTGCCGCCCTCGATCTCTGCCACCGACTCGGCGATCAGCTGCTTGATCTCCTGCGCCGCCGTGGCCGAGCGCTGCGCCAGCGTGCGCACTTCGCCCGCCACCACCGCGAAGCCCTCGCCATGCGCGCCCGCGCGCGCCGCCTCCACCGCCGCGTTCAAGGCCAGCAGATTGGTCTGGAAGGCGATGCCGTCGATGACGCCGACGATCTCCACCACCTTGCGCGAGCTGCCGCGGATCGCCGCCATCGTCACCACCAGCCGCTGCACCACGCTGCCGCCGCGCACCGCGAAGTTGGTGGCGCAGCGCGCCAGCTGGTTGGCCAGCTGCGCGTTGTTGGCGGTCTGCGTGACGGTGTCGCTGAGCTCTTTCATCGAGCTGCTGGCCTCTTCCAGTGTGGACGCCTGGGCCTCGGTGCGCTGCGTCAGGTCGACATTGCCCTGCGCGATCTCGCGCGAGGCCGTGTCGATCGACTGCGCCGACGCCAGGATGGTCTTCAACGTGGTGTTCAGGTTGCGGATGCTGGTGTCAAGCGCGCGCGAGGTCTCGGCGATTTCGTCCTTGCCGTAGACCCGGCTCTTCACCGTCAGGTTGCCCTCGGCCAGATCGATCGCGGCGGCGCCGATCTCGCTCACCTCCTTCAGCATCGCCCGCCGCACCAGCATCGTCACCAGCAGCGACAGCGCGATCGACAGCAACACCACGACCGGCATCGCGGTCGCCAGCGTCTTGAACTCGGCCTCGGCGTCGTTGTAGGCGCGCGCGCTGAGCGCCGCCTCCAGCCGCGACAGCTCATCGAGCCGGCGTGCCACCACATCGAACGCCCGCTCCGCCTTCGACATGGCGTTGGTCGCCATCGACTGGTCGACCATGCTCAATTCGATCACGTCGCCGATCGCCTTCACGTACAGCGCGTGCGCCGCCTGCGACTGGGCGACGAAGCGGCGTTCGGCGGGATCGCCCTGGGTGGCGATCTCCAGCTGGGCGTACTGGCGGTCCAGCGCGGCGTGGCGGGCATGGATGTCGCGCACCAGCGCGTCGATGCGGGCCGGCGAGAAGCTGGCGTTGATCCAGGTGAGCAGCTGGTAGATTTCGGAGTGCGCGCGGTTGGCGCTGGCCACCAGGTCGGCCGCTGCCTTGAGCCGCACGGCGCGCTGCTGCACCATGTCCTCCAGCAGGTGGTTCTGCCGCACCAGTCCGGCGAAGGCGCCGGCCGACAGCACGATCAGCAGGATCAGCACCACGCCTGGCGCCAGCAGCAGCTTGGGCCCTATTCGCAGTTTGCTGAGCATGTCGGCGGCTCAGCGTTTGTAGATGCCGGCTTCCAGCGTCACATCCTCCACCCGCAGCACGTAGGTGCTCTTGGATTCGACCTTGCCGGTCTGCGGATTGCGGAACTTGTAGTCGACCCAGCCGGAACCCTTGCCTTTGGCCAGCGCCAGCATCTCCTGGCGGAAGGGCTTGCCATCGGCGTCCGGCACTTCCAGCAGGTTCTTGCCGATCAGCGCGTTGGTCGGGTGGGCGATGGTGATGCCGTTCAGGTCGCGCATCGCCAGGTACAGCGTGCCCTGGTTGAATTCCGGGTCCTTGCGGTTGATACGGGCGATCATCTCGGCCTTGCCGTGCGCGCGCACGAATTGCGCGCCCTTCTCGGCCAAGGCGACCGCGTCTTTTTCGTTGGGGGCGGCGTGCACGCACACAGAGCACAGCAACAGGGCGATACCGAATATAGCGCGCATGATTCTCTCCTGCATGTAAGATGTTGTACTCTAAGCCGCTTGCGGCTGCGCAATCTTGCGTTTAGTCAAATTCCACCACTGGAGCATCATGAAAGCATCGATCAAGGCCGCCCTGATCTCGGCGTTGCTGTTTCCCGGCCTGGGCCACCTGGTGCTGCGGCGCGGCGCGCGCGGCCTGCTGTTCATCGTGCCGACGCTGCTGGCCGGCGGCTACCTGCTGCGCGCCACGCTGGCCGTGGCAGCCACGCTGATCGATGAAGCCAGCAGCGGCAAGCTGCCGCTCGATCCGGTGCTGGTGCTGGAGCGCGTACACAGCTCCGGCATCGACAATCCGGTCACCAATGGCGCGGTGCTGGTCTGCATGGTCTGCTGGATCGGTTCGGTGGCCGACGCGCTGTGGCTGGGGCGCCACCAATAACGGCATACAGCGCGGCGCGCAGCGGCGTACAATCGGCTGGCGGCCCTCGCCCGCCTCGCACCTCAACTGAAAGGAAGAGCCATGCCACTCCGCCTGCCCGCCCGCCATGTCCTGACCGCCATCGCCGCCCTGCTGCTTGCCGCCACGGCCGGCTCCGCGCACGCCCAGGCCTCCGCCCTTCACCGCACCATGGTCACCAAGGCCGACGTCTCGGTGCCGGGCCGCGAGGCGGTGGTCGCCAGGGTCGAGGTGGACGTGGGCGGCGTCGCCGGCCGCCATTCGCATCCGGGCGACGAGATCAGCTACGTGCTGCAGGGCGAAGGCGAATTGCGCATCGATGGCGAGGATCCGCGCCGGGTCAAGGCCGGCGAAGCGTTCGTGATCCCGGCCGGCGTCGTCCACGACGCGCTCAACGTCGGCACGGTGCCGCTCAAGCTGGTCGGCGTGTATGTGGTCGACAAGGGCAAGCCGTTGGCCACGCCGGCCAAGTAGCGGCGCGGCTCAGGCTCAGCCCAGCAGGCGCCCGGCCGGCAGCACTGCGGGCAACGCCATCAATCGCCGCCAACGCCAGCCCAGCGCCAGCAAGGATGCCAGCGCGATGGCCGCGGCGGCCGAGAACAAGGGGAACGCCGGCACCGTGCGCTCGATGCCCAGCACGATCAGATAAGTCATCGTCGCCAGGAAGGTCGTCACCAGCAAGGCGGTCTGGTTCGACGACGCCTGCATCGTCGCGTAATTGCGCAGCAGCGTGCAGGAAAGCGGCAGCAGCAGCGCGGACAGCAGACAGGTCGACGCGTACAGCCGCAGCCCGCCCAGCATCAGCATATCGAAGAGGGCCGCGCACACGGCTGCCGCCAGCCACACCCGCATGAATCGCTTCAGCAACGCGGCCCCCAGCACGCGATTGAGCTGCGCGGCAGCCGGAGCGCCTGGTGTCAGCAAATACAAGGCCTGTTCGGCGCCGTGCCGGGCTGCGCCCTTCTGCAGTTCCGTCGCGTACAGCACCACCGCGTACAACACGCACGCCTGCATCAGCAAGTTGCGCATCATCAGCCGCAGCGACTCCACGTCGCCGCTTGTGCTCCACACCACCGCCACCGCCAGCGCGATCAGCAGCACATAGGCATAGGAGCTGCCCGCGTGGGCGGACGGCCCAAGACTATGCAGCAGCATGTCGCCTTGCGCCGCGCCGCCACGGGTGTCGCGCCGCAGCGCCGCGCGGTAGCCAGGCCGCAGGCACATGCTCCAGCGGTTCCAGCGGGATGCCCCGCCCTGCTTGAGCGTGCCGCCGCGCAGCCAGACCGCATGGCGCGCATGCCAGCTCCAGTGCTTGTCGCCGCCGCGCGGGAATGCAGCGCGCAGCGCGAACCCGCACGACAGCGCCGCGGCGATCAAGCCGATACCGGTCAGCGCCGGTTCGCCCAGCCAGCGTATCGATTCCCACAGCGCGTGCAAAGGCGCCTTGAGTACCGAGACCGATGCAAGGATCAGTATCGACGGCAGCAACGCCACCAAGGCGTAGCGCTGCGCGTACAGCATGAAGCAGAAGAAGAAGCCGGCGCCCGCCAGCGCATAGCCGAAATGTCCGAACACCGCCGCGGCCAGCGTGGCGACCAGCAGCCCCACGGCCGTTTGCAGCGCCAGCGTCAACACGATCAGGCGGCGGCGTAGCTGTGGCACCAGGCAGGCGTAGGCCGGCTGGTTTTGCTGGACGGCGCTCTTCAGCAGCGCACCGCCCCAAGCCAGGATCAGGAATGCCGCCGCGCCGGCCGACACCGACCAGCCCATATCCGGACGTTCGACGTAGCGCGCAAACACCAGCGCCGCCACCGCCACCAGCAGAAACAGCCCGCTGACGCGCACCAGCGTGCGGCTCGCGCAACGGTCGCGCACCACCTGCAGCAGCAATTGCGAGTAGGCCGCGTTCATTTGGTCACCTCGACGAACAGGTCTTCCAGGCTCAGTGTCTCCACCCGCAGGTCCGGGCCGGCGCGCAGGTCGGCCGCCTCCTGTCCGCTCAGCCGCGCCACGATGCTGACGCCGCCGCTGCGGTCCTGCTGGCGGCGGATCTCGTCGCGCAGCTGCAGGCGCGCCAGCGCCGCCGCCGTGCCGGTGATGCGGTGCGCGCTTTCCAGCAGCTCGTCCAACGGCGCCTGCAGCGTGATCTTGCCGCCCTGGAGGAAGGCCACGTCCAGCGCCACCCGCTCCAGGTCCGACAGGATGTGGGTGGAGAAGATCACCGTGGTGTCGCGCTCGATCACACCGTCCACCAGCTCGTGCAGGAAGTCGCGGCGGCCGACCGGATCGAGACTGGCCACCGGCTCGTCCAGCACCAGCAGTTGCGGGTCGTGCGCCAGCGCGCGGATGATCGACAGGCGCTGCTTCTCGCCGCCGGACAGGCGGCCGATCTGCTTGTGGCGCGCCTCGCCGGCGAAGCCCCAGCGCTCCAGCAGGCCGTCCACCTTGGCGGCGTTCCAGCGCGGGTACAGGGCCTTGAAGTAGTCCAGCATCTGCATGGGCGTGAGCCACTCGAACAGGTCCGACTTCTGCGGCACGTAGCCGATCCTGGCGCGCACCGCGTCGCCCAGCTGGGTGGACGGCTGGCCGAACAGGGTGCTGGCGCCGTCGTCGGCTTCGCGCAGGCCGAGCAGGCATTCGAGCAGCGTCGATTTGCCAGCGCCATTGCGGCCCAGCAGGCCGACCACCTGGCCGGGCGCGATGTCCCAGTTCACGCCCTGCAGCACCTGCTGGCCGCCGAACGATTTATGCAGGTTGGCGACATTGACGACGGATGATTTCATAGCGCTTCCTTCAGG
Organism: Duganella sp. GW821-FHT01E12; assembly: GCF_059422325.1. Lineage (NCBI taxonomy): Bacteria > Pseudomonadati > Pseudomonadota > Betaproteobacteria > Burkholderiales > Oxalobacteraceae > Duganella > Duganella sp. GW821-FHT01E12. The sequence goes on from NZ_JBWKWR010000006.1 coordinate 95,341, forward strand.
ATTTTATTGAACAGGGCAAGTACGGCATCGGGATCGAGTTCCAGCTGGCGCGCCTCCTCGGCGGCCCGCTCCAGCGTGGGCCGCAGCAGCGCCTCGCGTTCGCGGATGTTGTGGGCATGCGCCCTGCGCTCGGCCACCAGCATGCCGATGCCGCGGCTGCGCGTGAGCAGGCCCTCGGTCTCCATCATGTTGTAGGCCTTGGAGACGGTCATGGGATTGACGGCCAGCGCCAGCGCGACCTCGCGCACGGACGGCAGCACGTCGCCCGGCGCCAGCACGCGGGCGGCCAGCAGGCGGCGGGTCTGCTCGATCAGCTGGCGGTAGATCGGTTCGGGCGAACCGGTCGCGATCGAGTACAGGGTGGCGGTATGGGAGGTCATCGCTTCGTATTGGTGTATTAGTTGACTAATACATTATGCCGAAAAGCGCCCGCTGTCAAACAAAATCGAAAGGAAAAAAAACGCCGGTGCAGGACGCACCGGCGGCATGGGGACTGCTTACACCAGCTTGGCCGAGTGCTCGCGGGTGGCGTGGAACTGCAGCTTGGGCCAGCGCTCCTGCGTCAGGCGCAGGTTGACGCTGGACGTGGCCAGGTAGGCCAGGTTGCCGGCGGCGTCGTAGGCGACGTTGTGGCCCAGCGCATCCTCGAAGTCCGACAGCGCTTTCTTGTCGTCGCTGGAGACCCAGCGCGCGCTGCTGATGCTGGTGCCCTCGAACACGGCGTCGACGCCGTACTCGTTCATCAAACGGCTGGCGACCACTTCGAACTGCAGCACGCCGACCGCGCCCAGTACCAGCTCGCCGCCCTGTACCGGTTTGAAGACCTGCACCGCGCCCTCCTCGCCCAGCTGCTGCAAGCCCTTGTGCAGCTGCTTGATCTTCAGCGGATTGCGGATGCGCACCGAGCGGAAGAAGTCCGGCGCGAAGTACGGTATGCCGGTGAAGGTCAGCATCTCGCCCTCGGAGAAGGAATCGCCGATCTGCATGTTGCCGTGGTTGGGCAGGCCGATGATGTCGCCGGCGTAGGCCTCCTCCACCTGCTCGCGCGAGGACGCCATGAACGTCACCACCGACGACACCTTGATCTCGCGCCCCAGGCGCAAATGCTTGACCTTCATGCCGCGCTCAAAACGGCCGGAGCACACGCGCAGGAAGGCGATGCGGTCACGGTGGGCCGGGTCCATATTGGCCTGGATCTTGAACACGAAGCCGGTGAACGGCTCTTCGGTCGGATCGACCGAACGCACGGTGGCGTCGCGCTCGCGCGGGGCCGGAGCCCAGTCCACCAGCGCCGACAGGATCTCACGCACGCCGAAGTTGTTGATCGCGGAGCCGAAGAACACCGGCGTCTGCACGCCGGCCAGGAACTGCTCCAGGTCGAACGGATGCGAGGCGCCGTGCACCAGCTCCACTTCCATCTTCAGCTGGTCCATCTCCAGCGGGAACATCTCCATCAGGCGCGGATTGTCGATGCCCTTGATGATCTCGAAGGCGCCGTCGGCCTTTTCCTCGCCGGCCTTGAACAGCATGATGGTGTCGTTGAGCAGGTGGTACACGCCGCGGAAGTTCTTGCCCATGCCGATAGGCCAGGTCACCGGCGCGCACTGGATCTTCAGCACCGATTCCAGTTCGTCCAGCAGCTCGAGCGGATCGCGGGTCTCGCGGTCCATCTTGTTCATGAAGGTGACGATCGGCGTGTTGCGCATGCGGCAGACGTCGAGCAGCTTGATGGTCTGCGCCTCCACGCCCTTGGCGGCGTCGATCACCATCAGCGCCGAGTCGACCGCCGTCAGCACGCGGTAGGTGTCTTCCGAGAAGTCCTGGTGGCCCGGGGTGTCGAGCAGGTTGACCACGTGGTCGCGGAACTCGAACTGCATCACCGAGGAGGCGACCGAAATGCCGCGCTGCTTCTCGATTTCCATCCAGTCGGAGGTCGCGTGGCGGCCGCTCTTGCGCGCCTTGACCGTGCCGGCCATCTGGATCGCGCCCGAGAACAGCAGCAGTTTTTCCGTCAGCGTGGTCTTGCCGGCGTCGGGGTGGGAAATGATGCCGAAGGTGCGGCGGCGCTGGACTTCGCGCGCAATCAGCGCTGGCGTGCGGGCGCTGGCCGTGGCCGGGGCGTCGTCGTTATTCTCGGGTGTTGCGTTTTCGATATCGTTGACCATTTGTTCGCGATCTGAGGCGGGGCTGCAAAACCCTCGATTTTACCGATAGTTGGCCCCGCCGTGTGAACTGTTTGCCCCCGCCTACTCCCCTTTCACCCGGCGCCAGCCCGTGCGGTGGGCGTCGACCGAGGTTTGCTCGGACAGCGGCGAGGTCTTGTTGGTGCCGTCAGCCAGCGTGGTGATCATCTTCAGCTGGCCGTTCGGCAGGCGGATGATGATGAAACCGACCGCCGCCGAGGTGTTCGACAAGGTCGCGCCGACCGGATGGGTGCCGATCGCCTGGCCGTTGCAGACGTTGACCTGGTACAGATTGCTGGAGCCGCCCACCGAGCACGACGACGACGAGGTCGGCAGGTTGGTCACCACGTTGGCCACGCCGCTGACGATCTGCGGGTCCAGGTTCATGCGCTCGCCGGCGTTGACCGACCAGTCGAAGTACCAGCCGTCCTTCTGCGTCAGGTCGACCGGGTTGGCGGTGATCTGATAGGTGTTGACGTTGCTGCTGGAGCCCAGCAGGCTCAGCGTCTGCTTCACCATGGTCGAGCCGCGGATGTCGCTGATCAGGGTGCCGCTGTCCTTGAGCAGGTACAGGCTCTGCACCGAGGTGTCGGAGGTGTCCGGCACGTCCAGCAGGCGGCCGGTGCCGAACAGCACCACCCGCACGCCGGCCGTGGTCGTCACCGGCACGCCGTTGACCACGGAACTGACCTGCACCGCGCACATGGTCACGTCCGGGCGCGTGGTGATCGGCTTGGAGGTGCCGGCGTTGCCCATCAGGTTGACGGTGACCGCGCCCGAGGCCGCGCTCAGGTCGAAGCGCCACATCTGGCCCTGGTTGTCGCCGCCGTAGACGTACTGGATGCGCGGGTCGGCGCCCGGATCGTTGCTGATGGCCGAGATCTTGGCCAGGCCGGACGGCGTGGTGGTGTCGCCCGAGTTGTTGCTGATCTTGTTGAGCAGCTCGCCGGTGTAGGCGTCCAGCACGTACAGATAGCCCTTGCCGGTGCCGGTGCCGACGCCGTCGGTGCCGGGCACGTTGTTGTAGCCGGAGGTCAGGAACACCACCCAGCGGCCGTTGGCCAGCGTGCCGAACTGCGGATTGCCGAAGGTCAGGCCGAGGTCGCCGTCGTTGAGCGCGCAGACGGCGGCGTCGGCGCAGAACTCCCACAGCTGCTTGGGATTGGCGGTGTCGGTGATGTCGAGCGCGTAGTAGCCGCGGCCGCCGCCGTTCAGGCCGGCCACCAGCACGGTGCGCCAGCCCGCCGCGCCGGCCTTGACGTCGGCCACCTCGGGCGAGCCGTCGGTGGTGAACTGGTGGTTGGTGCCGTAGGTGGTGCCGGCCAGCGCGTACAGTTTTTTCATCGTGATGCGCGGCACGTAGGCCCACAGCTCGCCGCCGCTGGCCGAGTCGAAGGCGTGCAGCATGCCGTCGTTGGCGGCGGTGAACACGGTGCCGCTGCGGTACTTGGCGCTGCTGGGGTTGCCGTAGGTGTCCTTGAAGACGGCGTAGTCCGGGTCCGGATAATCGTTGCGCGGGTCGCGCACGAAGGCCGGCTTGGACGAGGCGATGTCGCCCAGCACGATGGGGATGGGGCCGGTGGCGCCGGACGGGGTGTTGAGCGTGAGCGTGTAGGCGCGGAACAGGCTGTCGTCGGCGTACTGCTGCTGGCCGCGCAGGTAGTTGACCATGTTGTTGCCGTCGTTGACGATGGCCTTGTCCGACGCCGACAGCAGCACGCATTGCGACAGCGAGGCGCACTTGTTGGCGAACCAGCCGGCGGCCGGCCCGGTCATGTTGGCGAAGCGGAATTCGCTGGGCGTGCTGGCGTTGGCGCCGGCCGTGTTGTACATGTAGATGGTGCGGGTGTCGCTGCTGTTGCCGACCTTCTTGCCCAGCGTGTCGCTGGTGGTCCAGGTGGCGGTGCTGCCGACGCTGCCGGTGGTGCTGTCGATCTTCTTGTCGGACAGTTCGCCGTACCACTTCACGGTGGTGAAGGTGTCGGAGAAGATGTCGTTGTCGGTCAGTGTGATGTTGGGGGTCGAGGTGGCGGCCGCCGCAGCCGCGCCCACGTGCACCTGCATGTTCGACAGCGCCTCGCTCAGGCCGCCCACCACGTCCTTCGGGTCCTGGGCGCTGAAGTATTTGCCGTGGCCGTTGATGGCCGCGTGCCACAGGTCGTCCACCCGCTCCTGCACCGTGCTGGCGCTGTTGGTGACGTCGGGGTCGGGCCAGACGTAGCCGCCGCCGCCGTTCCACGGGCAGCCGCTGCTGGCGGCCGTGATCAGGTTGTAGAAATCGCCGCCGGTCTTGGGCGCGGTGTCGTAGTTCGGCTCATAGGTCATCACGCCGTCCACGCCCAGGCCCAGCGTGTAGGTGTTCATGTGCAGGTGGGTGTTCTCGCCGCCGGCCGCCGGCACCGAGCCGGGCTTGCTCATGTCCGGCTCCAGCGTCGGCCGCAGCGACACCGTGGTGGTGCTGGAGCCGCCGTTGTACCAGTGCAGCGCCACGTCCGAGATCGACGGCTGCGACTGCGCCCGCGTGTCGACGCAGCCGCGCGCCTGGGTGCAGAAGCGCGCCGGGTTCTCGACGTTGTCGTTGTTGACCACGTTGGCGGTGGAGGTGCCGTTCCAGTAGCCGTCGGTGGTCAGTATCATGAAGTTCTGCTGGCACGGGTACTGCACCACTTCCTGCCCGGCCGCGTAGTTGTACGGCGTGAGGTTGGCGAACATGCGGCCGACGTTGTCCATCGCGGTGCGGATCGGCGTCGAACCCGAGGTGGTGGTGTTGTACAGCGTGGTGTACCAGCTGGCGCGGGCGCTGCCGGTGAAGTCGGCCGGCTTGAGGTCGATGGCGCCGCCTATGCCGGCGACCGACAGCCTGACGTAGCCGACCTTGTAGTTGGCGGTGATGGCCGAGAACGCGATGCCGATCGAGGTCTTCATCATTTGCAGCCGGCTCTTGTAGTACACATACCAGTTGGCGAAGTTGTTCATCTCCTCGGCGTAGGTGCAGGTGGTGCCGGCGCAGTCGCTGCGGTCGCTGGCCTTCGGATAGGTCTGGCCGCTGACGATGTTGACCCGCACGAAGGGATTGGGCGCGCCGGAGCCGGCCGACAGCGCCGTGGTGCTGGTCGGGATGGCGTCGTTGACGGCCGCCACGTAGCCGCTGGAACCGGTGCTGGCCCAGGTGACCGAGCCCTGGTTGTCCATCGTGAAGGCGCTGATGGTGGCGCTGTTGTCGGTGGAGGCCCAGTTCAGCAGGCAGACGCTGGTGGCCGTGTAGCCGGCCGGGCAGTTGCTACTGTTGCCCAGGTAAGCCTTGATGGTGCCGCCGGTGCCGATCTTGCCGACCAGCGCGGAGGCGATCTGCGACGGCGACTGGCCCTTGCCCAGGCTCAGGTAGGTCGGCGTGCTGCTGGAGGTGCCGCCCACCAGCGTGCTGCCGGCGTAGCTCAGGTTTTTGAGGATGGCGGTCAGCGACGACGAGGTGGCCGTGCCGGCGAAGGTGACCACCGCCCTGGCCGGCGCGTAGGCCGTCACCACGGTCGACGGCGCGGTCACCGCGATGCCCCAGCCGGCGCGCGAACTGTCCGAGAAGGTCACGCAATTGTTGACGCTGACGCTGCCGGTGCAGCTGACCGGCAGCACCGCCACCACGTTGTCGGAACTGAGCGTGATGCCGAACACGCTGCAGGCCGGCACCGTGGCCTGGCCGGTCGGGGTCTTGACGCAGGCGTAGTACAGGCTGGTGGAGGCGGCGCCCTTGCCCACCGAGGTGGCGATGATGTTGGCGGCCAGCGCGCTGGCCAGCGTCTGCTGCTTGATCAGGCTGTTGGTGCCGGTGGCGGCGGTGACGGCCGCGTTGGTGATGGTGGTGCTGCCGTTGACCACCACGCTGCTGATGCTGAGCGCATTGGCGGTGGCCGAGGCGCCGATGGCGATGGTGCCGTAGGACGCGGTGGCGCCGGCCGGCATCGAATAGGCCGGATAGATGTAGACCCCCACCCGTTTGCCCTGGCATTGGGTGAGCAGCCTGTCGCTGCACCAGCGCACCTTGACCGGCACCGGATAGCCGGCCGGGGCCGACGCGCCGACGGCGGTCGAGACGCAGGTCTTCATGGTCTCGTCGGTGCAGTACTGGCCGACGCCGATGGTGTAGTAGTACGGCCCGGTGGTGATGGCGGTGGCGGTCTGGTAGGTGGCGTCCGGGTAGGTGTAGCTGGCGGTGTTGAACTGGCAGGTGCCGCTGCCGTTGCACCACTTCAGGTCGGGGAAGCCGGTCACCAGGTTGATGTTGGACGACACCGTGTTGCCGAACAGGTCGGCCTTGTGGGCGCCGAAGCCGTCGCCGCTGACCGAGGTCCAGTTGCTGGTGTTGGCGGCGTTTTGCTCGGGATAGTAGCTGCCGTCGGACTTGATCGGCACCAGGTAGCGGATCTTGGGGTTGTAGTACTGCTTGTTGAAATCCGGGCTCATGAACGGCGGATGGCCGACCGCGCAGGCGGTGATGCCGGCCTGCAGGGTGGCGGCGCTGCGGCACAGGTTGTCGTTGACGTAGTCCGGCGTGTAGGTCTGGTCCATCGAGCCGGAGTTATCGAACAGCAGCATCAGATTGGGCTTGACGGTGCCGGTGCCGGTGATGTTGAGCAGCGGCACCTGGGCGATCTGGGTGGTCCCGGCCGCGGCCAGCAGCGGCGTGCACAGGGCCGCGCCGAGGATCAGGCCGGCCAGCGTGGAAGTAGGCTTGTTCATGATGGTTCCATTCGAAAAGACTGCGGCCTCACGGCCCTTTCATGACGACCGCCTGCGTGATCACATTGCCGCCGCGCGCGCCGACGATGCGCGCCGTGACCACGTAGTGCAGCTGCGGCTGGTCCAGGTAGTTGGGGCTGTCGGAGCGGCCGCTCTTGCCGAACGGCGTGGGCGACTTGGAATTCGGCCGCGCCGAGGTCAGCAGGCAGCGGTTGCCGGGCGCGTTGAAGGCGCCGGCGAAGTCGCACAGCCGGTGGATCACGTACTCGACCCGGTTGCCGGCCGCGTCGGCCGGCAGGGTGACCGAGCCCTGCCAGAAGGCCGGCGTGCTGGCGGTCCAGGTGGGCGTGAGCGTGGCGACGTAGCCGGCGGCCGGCTGGCTGTTCTCCAGCAGCGAGGCGGACGGCATCGAGCGCAGATAGGCGAACGCCGTGTGGATGCCGAGGTCGGCCGACTTGCTCAGCGAGGCGTCATACGCCAGGTTGGCGGTGGTCAGGGTGGTCGAGGTGCTGGACTTGAGCAGGTAGATGCTGCTCACCAGCATCACCGTCAGCATGATCAGCATGATGGGCAGCGCGATGCCGCGTTGTCGGGAAGGCAGGCGCATCACGGCCTCCATTGGGAATTACGGATCTGCACGATGGTCTCGAACACGCGGTAGCGATAGCATTGCCACGCGACCGGGTCGCCGGCCACCGCCACGTTGACCTGCACCGGCACCGCCGCCACGCCGGCCGGCACGCCGCTGGCGAACACGGTCGGGCGCACGGTGGTGGCGCTGCACTGCCCCGCCGAGTTCGGCTTCTCGGTGTTCTTGCTGCGCGCCACCACGGCGATGCGCACCGCCGCGATCCGCTGGTAGTCGCCGGGGCTGCCGACCACGCCGTCGCTGTCGGCGTCCACCATGGTGGCGCTCCACCGGGTGACCTGCATGCCGTCCGCGCCGGGGCTGGGGTCGTAGGGATTGGGGCCGGGCGGGCGCGCGTCAAAGCCGTACTGGGCCTTGATGCTGACCACGTTGTCGGTCACCGACACGCCGGCCTGCTCGGCGCCGGCCAGCTCGGCGGCGCGCAACAGCAGCACGCCGTTGGCCACCGTCCAGGTGTGGAAGTGCAGCAGCGTCGGCGCGCCCAGGTTGTAGATGTAGGCCAGGTTTTGCTTGTACGGCGTGGCCAGGCCGTCGATCGGATTGAAGCGGTAGCGGCCGCCGCTGCTGACCAGGATGGTGCTGTTGGGCGCGGCGCCAAAGCCGGACAGCTGGAACAAGGTGCAGCGGCCGCTGCCCGGCGTCAACGGCGCCACCACCAGCACGTCGCCGTCGTTGAAGGCGTAGGGGTTGCGGTTGTCGATGGTAATCGTGTTGCCGGTCGTGTAGTCGGCGAACAGCTTGACCGAGCCGGCGCCCGCCTGCGAGGTGCCGCTGTTGAAGGAGATCACGTCCGGGTCGGCGCCGTTGGACTGGATCACCGCAGCCGCCAGCGGCGTGAAGTTGGCGCCGCCGCGCTGCATCACCGGCAGCACATAGCCGTTGGCGTCCGAGAACGCGGTGTCGCAGCCGGCCAGCATCGGATCGTTCAGGCCCCAGCCCGCCTCGGTGGCGTCGCTGCTGAGCGAGAACAGCGCCAGCATGCCGTTCTGCATGCTGTCGGAGCCGCCGACGGCGGCATCCTTGTTTTGCTCGCCGCTGATGATCAGGCGGGTGGCGAACAGCAGCGCCAGCAGGCCGATCACCACGCTGACCATCAGTTCCACCAGCGAGAAGCCGCCGCGGCGGCGTGGCAAGAAAGCGTTCATGGCTCAGATCGCAATATAGGAGGTGACCAGATGCTGGTTGAGGGCGTCGCCGGCCTTGCGCTTCCACTTGATGGAAATGTCCACCTGGACCCGCAGCTGCTGCGGCGTGACCGTCACGCCGATGATGGCGCCCGGAATCGCGGCCGCGGTTTCGTCCACCCAGGGCTGGGCGGCGGCGGTGGCCGCCCCGCCCTCGACGACGCCGTAGTTCAGCAGGTTGTTGCTGTCGGCGTTCATCACACCCAGCAGTTTCTCGCCGGCCAGCGTGGCCTCGGCGCGCAGGCTGGCGTCCGACAGCGCCGAGTAGGCGCGCGCCTGCAGGCCGATGGTGCCGATCAGGCCGATGCCGAGGATGACGATGGCCAGCATCGCCTCCAGCAGCGCGATGCCGCCCTGGCGGCGCAATGGACGGGGGTGCATGGACGGTTTCATGGTGGACAGGCCCTGGTATCGTTGGCGGCGACGCGCGGATCGCATTTGCTGGCCATGCCGGCCAGCGTGACCACCAGCGCCACCGCCGGCACCTCGCCGGCGTATCTGGCGGCCGGGTCCAGGCGCAAGCTGGTCAGGCGCTGGGCGAAGCGGGTGTCGACCCAGCCGACCGGCGTGTAGTAGACCTGCGAGCTGCCTTCCGGCTGGGTGGTGGGCAGCAGCACCTCCGAGTTCGGCAGCGAGTCGGCCAGGCGCTGCACCGACTTGTAGCCGGCCGCGCCCTCGGGGTCGTTGGCGGCCGGCGCGTTGACGGTCGACCAGCCGGCTTCGGCCGCGCCGCACTGGGTGGCCGGCGAGACGAAGCAGATGTCGACCTGCCAGTCCATCTGCCCGCTGTTGACGTTGGGCGTGAGCGAGATCCGGCTGAAGCTGTTGTGCATGACGGCCTGGCGGCGCGCCAGGCTGAAGCCGTCGGCGTAGAACTCGCTGGCGCTGCGCGCGCGGTTGCTCAGCAGCCAGTTGCTGGCGTTCGGGATGCCAATCGCCAGCATGAAGGCGAAGATGGTCAGCGTCAGCAGCAGCTCCAGCAGCGTGAGGCCACGCTGGCGGCGCCGGGCCGGCGGCGTCAGTTGGAACATGCGCCACCCTTGTGGTCCACCCAGCACGAAGCGTTCACGCCCCAGCCGGCCGGGCTGCCGGTGGTGGCGTGGGTGCCGTTCTGGTCGATGGTGTAGACGAAGCCGTTCATCTTGCCGATGCCGGTGGCCGTCAGCGTGTAGCTGGAGGCGGTGGCCACGCTGAGCGCGTAGCGGAAATTGGCGGTGGCGGCCGGAAAGGTGCTGACGGCGTCAAAGCCGACGTAGGTGCGGTTGTTGGACCAGAACTGCTCGGCCGCCGGCTGGGCGCCGCCCAGCGCGGTGAACGCTTCGCTGAGGCGGCCGCGGGTCACGTAGTCGCTGTAGGCCGGGATCGCCACCGCCATCAAAATGCCGACGATGGCCACCGAGACCATAATCTCGATCAAGGTAAAGCCCTGTTGGACACGCTTCATGGCCCGCTCCCGCTGACTGTTCACATGGCTGGAGTGTAGCGGGCCTAGCTTGCATTACCCTGAGGAAATGCTGACAAATTCCTGACAGCGGCAAATATTCAGGGAAAATGGACGGAAAACAGCGCGCCGCGGCCGCCGGCGCCCTCGCCGATGGCCAGCGTGGCGCCGTGCACGGTGGCGATGTCGCGCACGATGGCCAGGCCCAGGCCGCTGCCGGTGGTCTGGTCGTCCAGCCGCACGTAGCGGCTGAACACCTGCTCGCGCTTGGCCGGCGGGATGCCGGGGCCGTTGTCCTCGACGGTCAGCCAGCCGCCCTCGCCGTCCGGCCGGCAGGCCACCGTCACCGTGCCGTGGGCCGGCGTGTAGCGGATGGCGTTGTCGATCAGGTTGTCGATCAGGTCGCGCAGCAGGAAGCGGTCGCCCATGACGGTCAGCGGCCGCAGGTCGAAGCCGAGGTCGATGGACTTGCGCGTGGCGCGGTCGACGAAGGACTGGATCGCCTCCTCCACCAGCGCGTTCAGCGCCACCGGTTCGAGCCGGGTCTTTTCAAATTGGCCGGGTTCGGCGCGGGCCAGCGCCAGCAGCTGGTTGGTCTGCCGTATCATGCGCTCGGTGGCCGACAGCATCAGTCGCACCGATTGCGCGGTCTCCGGCTCGGCGTGGCGCGCGCCCAGCCATTCGAGCTGGGTCTTGAGGCCGGCCAGCGGCGTGCGCAGCTGGTGCGCCACGTTGGCCAGGAATTCCTGCCGCGCCCGCGCGCCCTCGCTGACCTTGTCCAGCAAGCCGTTGAAGGCCGACACCACCGGCTCCAGCTCGTACGGCACCTGGGTGGCCGCGATCGGTTCGAAGTCGTCGCCGTCGCGGGCGTTGAGGCCGGCGCGCAGGCGGTTCAGCGGCAGCAGGCCGTTGCTGACCGAAAACCAGATCAGGCCGACGCAGGCCAGCGCGAACAGCGATTCCAGCAGCACCAGCGCGCGCGCCACGGCCTGGCGGATCTGGGTGCGCTTGCGCAGCGTCTTGGCCACGCCGATGTCGGCCTGCAGCGGCGCGCCGGCGGCGGAGGGCAAGCTCAGGCGCAGTGCCACGCCGCGCACCGCCTCCCCGCGCAGGCTGGCGTCGAAGGGCACGGCCCGCCCGGCGGCGTGCTGCGGCGCGGCGCCCGGCAGCGGCGGAAAATCGGCGTCGCCGGCGATGGCGTGGCCGGCCGCGTCGCGCACCACGAAATAAACGGCGTCGGCGTCGTCGGTGCGCAGCACCTGCTCGGCCTGGCGCGGCAGGTCGATGCGCAGCCGGCCGCCGTCGGCGCCCAGGCGCGCGCCCAGCGCGGCGGCGGCGTCGGACAGGGCCTGGTCGAACGCCTGCTGGGCCGGCAGCCAGGCCAGCATATAGGTCAGCGCGCCGCCGGCCAGGTTGATCAGCAGGATGGGGCCGATCAGCCATTTCAGCAGCCGCAGCCGGATGCTGTTCATTCTGCGTGCGAGGCCGGGGCCTGCTCCAGCATGTAGCCGAAGCCGCGGATGGTGCGGATCGAGACGCCGGCGTCGGCGATCTTCAGGCGCAGGCGCGAGATGTAGACCTCCACCGCGTTCAGCGTCAGGTCGTCGCCCCAGGGCAAGATGGCGTCGATGATCTGCTGCTTGGACACCACGCGCGCGCCATGCTGCAACAGGTATTCCAGCACCGCCCACTCGCGCACCGACAGCTCGATGGTCTTGTCGCGCACGCGGGCGCGCTTGGCCGACAGGTCCAGCGTCAGGTCGCCCAGCGCCAGCACGGCCGGCTTGGGCGTGTTGCGCCGCGCCAGCGCCCGCAGCCGCGCCACCAGCTCGGCGGTGGCGAAGGGCTTGACCAGGTAGTCGTCGGCGCCCAGCTCCAGGCCGCGCACCCGGTCCTCGATGGCGTCGCGCGCCGTCAACAGCAGCACCGGCACCTGGCTGCCGCGCGCGCGCAGGCGCCGCACCACCTCGAAGCCGTCGATGCCGGGCAGGCCGATGTCGAGCACCACCACCTCGGTGTGCTCGGCGCGCTGCAGCAGCGCGTCGGCCTGGGTGCCGTTGCCGACCACCTCGACCGCCATGCCGTGGCCGCTCAGCACGCGGCTCAGGCCATCGGCCAGCACCGCGTCGTCCTCCACCACAAGTACATGCATGATTTGTGCGCCACGTGATTTGAATTTGTGCATTATGCACGCGCCCTGCCGAGAAAAACAGAGCTCGTGTAGGACTAGGACTACAAAGTGCCATGTTGCAAGCCTACACGGGTGCGTCCCCTCCTCTTATGTTCGCAATCTAACAAAGACTTCAAAATTATGGCAACACTGAAGCATGCCTTTGGTGCTCTTGTACAGCCAGATTGTGAGGAACAAAATGAACAACACCCAACTTAACGCAACCGACAAAACCGCAGCGCCACGCATGACGGTGAACTCGAAAGAATTCAACGTTGCGTCACGGCCTGTTGTCAGCTACAGCGGCGCCCAGCAGAACGAGTTGCTGGCCGCGCTCCCGCGCGAAGTGCTGGAATCGCTGTTTGATCATCTGGAATTGGTCACCCTGCCGTTCGGCAAAGAATTGTTTGAGTTCGGCGGCGCGATGGATTACGTGCACTTCCCGACCACCGCCATCGTCTCGCTGCTGTACGTGATGGAAGACGGCGCCACCACCGAGATCGCCGTGGTCGGCCACGAGGGCGTGGTCGGCGTGTCGCTGTTCGAAGGCGAGCGCGCCATGTGCAGTGCCGTGGTGCAGGCGGCCGGCTACGGCTACCGCATGAAGGCCCAGCATCTGCGCGACGCCTTCAACCAGGGCGGCGCCCTGCCCGCGCTGCTGATGCGCTACAACACCGCGCTGTTCGCGCAGATGGCGCAGAACGCCGTCGGCGGCCGCCACAGCTCGATCGAACAAAAGCTGTGCCGCTGGCTGCTGGACCGCCTGGACCGCTCGCCGTCGAACGAGCTGAAGGTCACGCAGGAAATGATTTCCATCATGCTGGGCGTGCGCCGCGAAAGCATCACCGCCGCCGCCGGCAAGCTGCAGGACGAAGGCTTGATCGCCTACCGCCGCGGCAACATCACTGTGCTTGATCGGTCAGGCTTGGAGGCGTATGCGGGTGAGTGCTACAAGGTGGCGAAGTCTGAGTACGAGCGTCTGCTGGTGGATGTAGCACGCTGCTAAGCACGTCGCTGATGGCCGGCGGCAGCGTTGTCGCGTCGGCCCGGCGCTCTTCAACCGGTGCGCGATTGCGCAAGGGAATGGAAACTTCGATACAGGTGCCGGCGTCGTTGCGGCCGCGGCGGATGGTCAGCGTGCCGCCCAACAGCAAGGCCCGTTCGCGCATGCCCAGCAGTCCGTGCGACATGGGCTTGACGATGGTGTTGGAGGCGATGCCTATCCCGTCGTCGATGATGCGCAGCACCAGCCCGCCCTGGTTGCGGCCCAGGGTCACGGTCACACGGCTGGCCTTGGCGTACTTGCGGATATTGGTCAACGATTCCTGCACGATGCGGAACAAGGCGATCGACAGGTCGCCCGACTGGCGGGCCGCGCTTTCGATTTCAGCGGCGACGTCGCAATCGCAGCGCACCTGGGCCAGACGGCTGAATTCGCTGCAATAGCTTTCGATGGCGGCGCACAAGCCCAGGTTGTCGAGCAGGCTGGGGCGCAGGTTCTCGACGATGCGGCGCTTCATCTCCACCGTTTCCACCAGCGTGGCGCGGGCGCGCTTGAGTTGCGCCGCCAGTTCGGGATCGGTCTTCTGCAATTGCTGGGTGACGGCGGCGATATCCATGCTGATCGAGGTCAGGTTGGCGCCCATCTCGTCGTGCAGCTCGCGCGACAGCCGTACCTTCTCTTCCTCGCTGATGCTGATCAGGTGGCGCGACAGCACCGACAACTGCTCGGTACGCTGCTCGACCTGCGACTCCAGGTTTTCATTGGCGCTCTGCAGCGCATGCTCGACCTGGGCGCGGTTGGCGAAACTGCGCCGCACCAGCTGGTAGAACATGACCAGCACGAAGATGGCCAGCGCGTTGATGCCCATGCCCAGCAACACGGCTTTCTGGTATTCCTGGTAGAACGTGGCGCTGCGCGTGACCAAGGTCTCGTTCTGCTCCTGCTCCATGATGACCACCTGCAGACGGATCTCGTCCATGCTGGCGCGGCCGTCGCTGAGCTTGGCGATCTTGACGATCTCGTCCAGCCCGCCCTCGCGGTAGACGTCGATGGCCTGGCTCATGATGGAGAGGCGGCGGCGCACCAGCGTGTGCAGCTGCGCCAGGTTCTTCAGCTGCGACGGGCTGTCCGCCAGCAGCTTTTCCAGTTCCTTGAATTCGATTTCGGTCTCGGCCAGCGCGGTCTTGGTCGGCCCCAGGTAGGCGTCGCGCCCGGACAGGAAATAGCCGCGCATGCTGCTCTCGGCGTCGAGCACCAGCACGTTGAGGTATTGCAGGCGATCCGCCACCCGCGCGGTCTGGCCCAGCTGGACCTGCGCGCCGCGCAACGCTTGCAAATTGTGGAACAGGCTGAATCCGTTGACGATCAGCAGTAGCGCACAGGTCACGCACAAGACGGTCTTGTACAGCGGCAGGCGGTGATGCGGCGCTGTTTCGACAGTGAAATACATCCTGATGAGTTTCCTTCACAAGGGTTAATCCGGGGCGGACATACGCCACACTAGCCGGATTATAGACCGATGGGGAAAGGAATGCCGATTGGGGCTGCGGCAACAGTGCGCGCCCCCTGGCAAGCTGCTCCAAAGCGCCCGCAACGAAGCTGCGGGCGCTTTGGCGCAACTTGCTAATCGAGGAGATTGTTCTTCATCGCGTAGTAGGTCAGGTCGGAATTCGACTGCATGCCCATTTTTTCCATGATGCGGGTGCGGTAGGTGCTGACGGTCTTGATGCTCAGCGACAGCGCCACGCCGATGTCGGACACGGTGGCGCCGCGCGCCAGCCGCAGGAAGACCTGGAACTCGCGATCCGACAACTCGGTATGCAGCGCCGTGTTCGGATCGCGGTCGAAGCTTTGCGCCAGCAGTTCGCCGACGGTGGAGCTGACGTAGCGCCGGCCCTGGAACACGGTGCGCACGGCGGAGATCAGCTCGTCCGCCTCGCACTCCTTGTTCAGGTAGCCGTTGGCGCCCATCTTGAACAGGTTCAGCGCGTACTGCTGGGCCGGATAACCGGACAGGATCAGCACAGGCAGATCCGGCTGGCCCTGGCGGATGGTGCGCAGGGTGTCGATGCCGCTCTGGTCGGGCATGGCGATGTCGAGCAACAGCACGTCGCAAATCTCGCGCCGCGCGATTTCCAGCGCCTCACGCCCGGTACCGGCTTCCGCCACCACGTCGAAATCGTCCGCCGACGAAAAAATCTGTTTGAATCCCGCTCTTACTATCTGATGGTCGTCACAAATGGCAACGCGTATCATTGTTTCCCCTCGTTTTGTCCGGCTGTTGCGCCATGGGCCCCAACGGACTTCACGCCACCGTCTATCAGCGTAGCTGATGTGAATAATGTTGAAATTATAGCAGCAATCACTCCGCTAGCCGCATTTCACGGCAGTAGTGCGCCCTAGGACTGCTTGAGCAAAGTCAGTATCGCCAGCAGTTCGCCGCGTATCATTTCGCGGTCCAGCGGAGCAGGAACGTCCGCCGCCGGCAAGCCGTTGACAGCCAAGCTGCCATCATACTCCGCCGCCGCGGCGTCGTACGCGCGGCTGTCGAGCTTATTGCGGGCGCCGCTGATGGTGAAGCCCTGCTCGTACAGCAGTTCACGGATGCGGCGTATCAACAGCACCTCGTGGTGCTGGTAGTAGCGGCGGTTGCCGCGCCGTTTGACCGGCTTGAGCTGCGTGAACTCCTGCTCCCAGTAGCGCAGCACATGCGGCTTCACGCCGCACAGCTCGCTCACTTCACCGATCGTGAAATAGCGCTTGGCCGGGATGGGCGGCAGCACAACCAGTTCGGATTTGGCGAGGCGGTCATTCATCACGGCTCAGTCCCAACTCAGGCGGCGCGCGCCATCGGATTGCTCTCTTCGACCATGCCCTTGAGTTTTTGGCTGGCATGGAAGGTCACCACGCGCCGCGCCGTGATCGGAATTTCTTCGCCGGTCTTCGGGTTGCGGCCCGGACGCTGCGGCTTGTCGCGCAGCTGGAAGTTGCCGAAACCGGACAGCTTGACGGCCTCGCCGCGCTCGAGCGCGTTGCGGATCTCGTCGAAGAAGGTTTCCACCATGTCCTTGGCCTCGCGCTTGTTCAGGCCGACCTGTTCGAACAACAGCTCGGCCAGCTCCGCCTTGGTCAGCGTAGGCAAATC
This sequence comes from Duganella sp. GW821-FHT01E12, assembly GCF_059422325.1. Taxonomy (NCBI): domain Bacteria; kingdom Pseudomonadati; phylum Pseudomonadota; class Betaproteobacteria; order Burkholderiales; family Oxalobacteraceae; genus Duganella; species Duganella sp. GW821-FHT01E12. The sequence goes on from NZ_JBWKWR010000006.1 coordinate 111,850, forward strand.
TTTTTCCGCATCCTGGCGTACCTTGGCCACCTGCATGGCCCGATGCAAATCGGCAGCCAATGCGGATTGGAGTACGGCGGAATCTACGTCGTTGTTATTAATTTTCCTGCCCTGCCTTATCTAAGAACGAATGAGTCCGGCACAGGCCGGACTCCCAGATGATCGATCAACCACGCCGTTCCCGCTGGCGCGGAAACGACGCCCAAGCTCTTTACGTGCGCAGACGGGCGCCGTGTTTTTGCGTGGCGGCCACGCCGGCCGCGCTCATCACCGCTTCCACCACATCGTCCTGCAGCGTATTTTGAGTATCTTGCAAGCTAAAGCGGAAAGCAAGCGATTTTTCGTCCGCCTCCAGTCCTTTGCCACGATATTCATCAAACAAAACAATGGCTTGCACGATCTTGCCCTGCGGACTTAATTGCACTGCTGCATTAAACGCATCCAGCAGATCTTGCGCTGGAACATGCTGCTTGACCACCACGGCCAGGTCGCGCGTGGCGCCCGGGAACTTGGAAATCTCGGCGTATTCTGGCACAGTGCGTTGCTGCAAGGCAACAGCATCGACCTCGAACACCACCGGCGCGTGCGGCAGTTCGTACTTTTGCAGCCAGCGCGGATGCAGTTCGCCGATGAAGCCGACCACTTTGCCGTCGAGCAGCACGTGCGCCGAGCGGCCCGGATGCAGCGCCGGATGTTCGGCCTTAACGAAGCGCAGCGGCAGCGGCGCGAACAAATGCTCCAGGTCGGCCTTGAGGTCGAAGAAGTCGACCGCGCGGTTGTCCTGGCCCCACTGCTCGTCGGCCACGTTACCGTAGGCCATGGCGGCCACGCGCTTGGGCTGGTGGTAGCCGGCCACGGTCAGCGGGCCGTCGGCCACGCTGTCGTCGCGCAGGTAGACCGCGCCGATCTCGAACAGGCGCACGCGGCTGGTCTTGCGGTTCAGGTTGTAGCGCACGTTGGCCACCAGGCTGCCGATCAGCGTCGAGCGCATCACGCTCATCTGGCTGGCGATCGGGTTCTGCAGCTTGATCGGGTTGGCGTTGCCGCCGAAGTCCTGCTCCCAGGCCGCTTCCACAAAGCTCATGTTGACCACTTCCTGGAAGCCCAGGTCGGCAAGCTGGTGCCGCACGGCGAACAGCGAGCGGGTGTTTTCCGGCGCGATGATCATGGTGTTGGCGGCCACCGGCGCCACGGTCGGGATGTTCTCGAAACCGTAGACGCGCGCGACTTCCTCGATCAGGTCTTCCTCGATTTCGATGTCGAAGCGGTACGACGGCGCGGTCACGGAGAACACGCCGTCGGCCAGCGTGAACGGCAGCGCCAGGCGGGTGAAGATGTCGGCGATGGTCTTATCGTCCAGCGCCACGCCGATCACCTTCTGGGCGCGGGCGGTGCGCAGTTGCACCGGCGCGCGCTTGGGCACATTGACGATCTGGTCGTCGACCGGGCCCACCTGCGTGGTCGGCGTGCCGCAGATTTCCACCAGCAGCGAGGTGATGCGTTCGATGTGCTCGACCGTGGTCGCGTAGTCGACGCCGCGCTCGAAGCGGTGCGCCGCGTCGGTCGAGAAGTTGTACTTGCGGGCGCGGCCCTGGATGGCGTTCGGCCACCAGAACGCCGCTTCCAGGTAGATAGCCTCGGTCTCCAGCGAGACGGCCGTGGCGTCGCCGCCCATGATGCCGGCCAGCGATTCGATTTCCTTGTCGTCCGAGATCACGCCGACCCATTCGTCAACGGTGACCGTGTTGCCGTTCAGGAGCTTGAGGGTTTCGCCGGCCTTGCCCCAGCGGACGTTCAGGCCGCCGTGGATCTTGGCCAGGTCGAACACGTGGGTGGGACGGCCCAGCTCCAGCATCACGTAGTTGGAGATGTCCACCAGCGCCGACACCGAGCGCTGGCCGCTGCGCTCGAGGCGCTGCTTCATCCAGTCCGGCGTGGCGGCCTTGGCGTTGAGGTTGCGGATCACGCGGCCGGAGAAGCGGCCGCACAGGTCCGGCGCGGAGATTTTCACCGGCAGCACTTCGGCGCTGTTGACGGCGACCGGGCGGAACGCCGGCACGTGCAGCGCCACGCCGGTCAGGGCCGACACTTCGCGCGCCACGCCCAGCACCGACAGGCAGTCCGCCTTGTTCGGGGTCAGCTTGATGGTGAACTTGAGGTCGTTGAGCGCGTAGTAGTCGCGGAAGTTCTGGCCGACCGGCGCGTCGTCCGGCAGTTCCAGCAGGCCGCTGCCCTCTTCCGACAATTTCAGTTCCTTGGCCGAGCACAGCATGCCCTGCGACTCGACGCCGCGCAGCTGGCCGACCTTGATTTCAAACGGCTTGCCGTCGGCGCCGGGCGGCAGGATGGCGCCGGCCATCGCGCACACGACCTTCAGGCCGGGACGCACATTGGGCGCGCCGCACACGATGTTGAGCAAGGTGCCGGTGCCGACATCGACCTGGCAGACGTTCAGGCGATCCGCGTTCGGATGCTTGGCCATCTCGCGCACGTGGCCGACGACCACGTTGGAGAACGGTGGCGCCACCGCTTCGACTTCTTCCACTTCCAGGCCGGACATCGTCAGCAGATGGGCCAGTTCGTCCGAAGTCATCTTCGGATCGACCATGGTACGGAGCCAGTTTTCGGAGAATTGCATAATCAAGCCTTCAAAGATAGTCCGACGGGAGCGCGCGCCTCGGCGGCGCTCGACCGTTTCGTTATTGTTAGTTGAACTGCTTCAGGAAGCGCAGGTCGCCTTCGTAGAACAGGCGCAGGTCGTTGACGCCGTAACGCAGCATCGTCAGGCGTTCCAGGCCGGAGCCGAACGCGAAGCCGATGTACTTTTCCGGGTCGAGGCCGAAGTTGCGCACCACCGAAGGATGGACCTGGCCCGAGCCGGAAATCTCCAGCCAGCGGCCCTTCAATGGACCGGAACCGAAGGCGATATCGATCTCGGCCGACGGCTCGGTGAACGGGAAGTACGACGGACGGAAGCGCACCTGCAGGTCGTCGGTCTCGAAGAAGGCCTTGACGAAGTTCAGGTACACGCCCTTGAGGTCGGCGAAGCTGATGTTCTCGGCGATCCACAGGCCCTCGACCTGGTGGAACATCGGCGAGTGGGTGGCGTCGCTGTCGACGCGGTAGGTGCGGCCGGGCGCGATCACCTTGATCGGCGGCGTGTGGCTGCGGGCGTAGCGCACCTGCATCGGGCTGGTGTGCGTGCGCAGCAGCAGCGGCTTGCCTTCGCTGTCGTTGCCCTCGATGTAGAAGGTGTCCTGCATCGAGCGGGCGGGATGGTTTTCCGGGCTGTTGAGCGCCGTGAAGTTGGTCCAGTCGTTTTCGATCTCGGGGCCGTCGGCCACGTCGAAACCGATGGAGCGGAAGATCTCTTCCACACGTTCCCAGGTCCGCATCACCGGGTGGATGCCGCCGCCGGCGCGTCCGCGGCCAGGCAGCGAGACATCGATGGCCTCGGCGTTCAAGCGGGCCTGCATCTGGGCGTCGGCCAGCGCGTCGCGCCGGGCCGTCAGCGCCGCTTCAATCTGCCCCTTGGCAGCATTGATCAGGGCGCCCTGCGCCTTGCGCGCTTCAGGGTCGAGCTTGCCCAACCCCTTCATCAATTCGGTGATCTGGCCGGTCTTGCCCAGATATTTGGCTTTGGCATTTTCCAGTGCGGCGGCGTCATCTTTGACCGCGTCGAAATCCTGCACTGCTGAGGCGACGAGTTGTTCCAGGGAGTCCATGCGTTTTTCTTATCCTCAATCAAAAACGGGGCACAGGTTTCAACCTTTGCCCCGTTCTCAGTCGCGGACCCGTTGCCGGGATCGCGCGTCCAAATCAATGCGTATTAAGCAGCGATTTTTGCTTTCACAGCGTTGACAATCGCAGCGAACGCTGGCTTGTCCATCACTGCCATATCGGCCAGGACTTTACGGTCCAGTTCGATCGAAGCTTTCTTCAGACCATTCATGAAGACGCTGTAGGTAACGCCATGCTCACGGGAAGCGGCGTTGATACGAGCGATCCACAGACGGCGGAAGACGCGCTTCTTGTTACGACGGTCGCGGTAAGCGTACTGGCCAGCGCGCATCACTGCTTGCTTGGCAATACGGTATACCTTGCTGCGACGACCGCGGTAACCCTTGGCCAGGTTTAATACTTTTTTATGACGGGCACGAGCTGTAACCCCACGTTTTACTCTAGGCATAGTAACTCCTTAGTTGTGAGATTAAGCGGTTGGCATCATACGCATGACGGACGTGACGTCCGAAGCGTTGATGTTACGGGTGCCGCGCAGCTGACGCTTGTTCTTGGTGGTCTTCTTGGTCAGGATGTGGCGCTTGAACGCCATACCCGATTTAACAGTACCACCTGGACGCACGCGAAAACGTTTTTTCGCGGAGCTTTTGGTTTTCATTTTTGGCATAGCAATCTACCCTCTTGGGTAGCTCCATATCAAACAGGATTGCAGGTGGTGACACTACGTCACACTTAGATGCCTGCTTTCACTTGTTTTTGCAGCAGATGCGAGTCCACTACATTACAACAGCCGGCAATTATAGACCAGATGCTGCAATTCTGCACCACAAATTATAAGAGGCGCCGGGGCGCCTCTTATGCTTGCGGTTACGGCAAGATTACTTCTTTTTCTTCGGAGACAGGACCATGATCATCTGGCGGCCTTCCATCTTCGGGAACTGCTCGACCTGGCCGTATGGCTCCAGATCGGCTTTCAGGCGTTCCAGCATACGGAAGCCAATATCCTGGTGCGCCATTTCACGGCCGCGGAAACGCAGCGTGATCTTGGTTTTATCGCCCTCGTCGAGGAACTTGATAAGGTTACGCAGCTTGATATTGTAGTCGCCGTCATCGGTGCCCGGACGGAATTTGACTTCCTTCACGGAGATGACTTTCTGCTTCAATTTCGCTTCGTGAGCCTTCTTCTGCTCCGAATACTTGAATTTGCCGTAGTCCATCAAACGGCAGACCGGCGGGACCGCGGTAGGCGCGATCTCGACCAGGTCGACGTTTGCTTCTTCCGCCAGGCGGAAGGCTTCGGCCAAAGTCACGATACCGAGAGGCTCGTTATCGACCCCACTTAAACGCATTTCAGGGGCAGTGATTTCGCCATTGATGCGATGCGACTTGTCAGTAGCTATGGTGATTCCTTTTAAAATCTAATGAAGGACTGCGCGATCAGGCTTTGTTGGCGACGTCTTGCTGGAGTCGCTCGATCAGGGCATCGATGGACATGACGCCCAAATCGACATTGCCCCGTGCCCGCACAGCCACGGTATTGGCATCCCGCTCTTTATCGCCAACTACAAGGATGTAGGGCAGTTTTTGGACGGAATGTTCACGTATTTTATAGGTTATTTTCTCGTTGCGCAAATCGGTCTGCACGCGGAACCCGCTCCGGCGCAGCTTTTCAGCCACTTGCGCCACATATTCGGCCTGCGCATCGGAGATGTTCAGCACCGATACCTGCACCGGCGCCAGCCACGCCGGCAAGGCACCCGCGTAGTTCTCGATCAGGATGCCGATGAAGCGCTCCATCGAGCCGACGATCGCACGGTGCAGCATGACCGGCACCTGACGGCTGTTGTCGGCCGCCACGTATTCGGCGCCCAGGCGCTCCGGCATGAAGAAGTCGACCTGCATCGTGCCGACCTGCCATGGGCGGCCCAGCGAATCCTTCAGGTGGTACTCGATCTTCGGACCATAGAAGGCACCCTCGCCCGGCAATTCGGTCCAGGTCACGCCGCAGGCGCGCAGGCCCGAACGCAGCGCGTCCTCGGCCTCGTCCCACACCTCGTCGGTGCCGATGCGGTTGTCCGGACGCAGCGCCAGCTTGACTTCGATGTTGTTGAAGTCGAAGTCCTTGTAGACTTCCATCGCCTGCGTGTGGAAGGCCACCACTTCCGGCTCGATCTGCTCTTCGGTGCAGAAGATGTGGCCGTCATCCTGGGTGAAGCCGCGCACGCGCATGATGCCATGCAGCGCGCCCGAGGGCTCGTTGCGGTGGCACTGGCCGAACTCGCCGTAGCGCAGCGGCAGGTCGCGGTACGAACGCATATTGCTGTTGAATATCTGCACGTGACCCGGGCAGTTCATCGGCTTCAGCGCGTAGGAACGGTTTTCCGACTCCGTCACGAACATGTTCTCGCGATAGTTGTCCCAGTGGCCGGTCTTGCCCCACAAGCTGGAGTCCAGGATCTGCGGCGCCTTCACTTCCTGGTAGCCGTTGACCTGGTACTTGTTGCGCATGTATTGCTCAACCTGCTGCCAGATGGTCCAGCCCTTCGGATGCCAGAACACCAGGCCCGGCGCCTCGTCCTGGAAGTGGAAGAAGTCCAGCTGCTTGCCCAGCTTGCGGTGGTCGCGCTTCTCCGCCTCTTCCAGCTGGAACAGGTACTGCTCCTGGTCTTCCTTCTTGGTCCAGGCGGTGCCGTAGACACGCTGCAGCATCTCGTTCTTGCTGTCGCCGCGCCAGTAGGCGCCGGCCAACTTCATCAGCTTGAACACTTTGAGCTTGCCGGTCGACGGCACGTGCGGGCCGCGGCACAGATCGGTGAAGCTGCCTTCGGTGTACAGCGATACATCCTGGTCGGCGGGAATCGACGAGATGATCTCGGCCTTGTAGGCTTCGCCGATGGACTTGAAGTAGGCGACAGCCTCGTCGCGCGGCAGCACCTTGCGGGTGACCGGCTCGTCCTTCTTGGCCAGCTCGGCCATTTTCTTTTCGATGGCGACCAGGTCGTCAGGCGTGAACGGACGCTTGTACGAGAAGTCGTAGTAGAAGCCGTTTTCGATGACCGGGCCGATGGTCACTTGCGCATCGGGGAACAGCTCCTTCACCGCATAGGCCAGCAAGTGTGCGGTCGAGTGGCGGATCACGTCCAGACCTTCAGGGTCCTTGTCGGTGATGATGGCCAGGTCGGAATCTTTCTCGATCAGGAAAGAGGTATCCACCACTTTGCCATCCACCTTGCCGGCCAGCGCGGCCTTGCCCAGGCTGGTTGCAATGCTGGACGCCACTTGTGCAACGGTGACTGGGCCGTCGAATTCACGGGCAGAACCATCGGGAAGGCGAACTGAAAGCATAACGATCTCCATTTCGGCGCGGGCGCCAGGTAGTGGTACAAAAAATGATAATAAAAACGCGGACGAAAAAAAACGCGGACTAGCCGCGTTTTTTCTTTTTTTGAGCAAAAGAATCCCGATCGACTAGCGTCACTCCCAAAGCTTGGTAGTAGTTCGCGGTGTCATAACCGGATTGCCTTTCTCGCTCTTACATGTTCTGGTGGGCGGTGCAGAATTCGAATCTGCGACCCCTTGGATGTCGACCAAGTATTCTAACCAGCTGAACTAACCGCCCGTGGTACTGCTATTTTACTGCGCTTTTACTGCTTTACTACGTAATCTGGTGGGCGGTGCAGAATTCGAATCTGCGACCCCTTGGATGTCGACCAAGTATTCTAACCAGCTGAACTAACCGC
>NZ_JBWKWR010000006.1:119429-199369 GCF_059422325.1 Duganella sp. GW821-FHT01E12
CCCGAAGACCAGCATTATAGAGAGCGATCCGAAGAAAAACAAGGGCATTCATAGGAAACATTTACAAATTGCACTATGAGGATGCCATACGCTAGTCATCGACATCCTTTAAACTATGGGAGTTCCCACTACAACAAGAAGCCGATGCAAGCCGAAACCCGCGCCAACACTAGCGTAGAGCAGCCGCCCTCGCCGTCCGCCCACCTGCACGAGCACCGCGACGGCGACGCCCAGCACGCCCACTACAATGTACAACGCAGCCAGTCGGTGCTGGCATGGTCGCTGGCGCTGACCCTGGGATTTGCCGTGGTCGAAGTCGTGACCGGCTTCATGTCCAACTCGCTGGCGCTGATTTCCGACGCCGGCCACATGGTCACCGACGCGGCCGCGCTGGGCCTGGCCCTGCTGGCGCAGCTGATCGCCAAGCGGCCGCCGTCGGCACGCCATTCGTTCGGCTTCGGCCGCGCCGAGGCGCTGGCGGCCTTCGTCAACAGCCTGGTGCTGTTGCTGCTGGTGGGCTGGATCGTGTTCGAGGCGGTGCAGCGTTTCTCCCAGCCGGAGCAGGTGCAAGGCGGCACCGTGTTTGTGGTGGCGGGCATCGGCCTGCTGATCAACGTGGTGCTGGCCTATATGCTGTCGCGCGGCGACAGCAATATGAACACGCGCGCCGCGCTGGTCAATGTGATCGGCGACTTGCTGGGCTCGGTGGCCGCGCTGATCGCCGGCGCCGTCATCTACTACACCGGCTGGATGCAGATCGATCCGCTGCTGTCGCTGTTTGTCGCGCTGCTGATTTTGAAATCCACCGTCGACGTGCTGCGCGAGTCGTATCACTTCCTGATGGGCGGCGTGCCGGAGCAGATCGATTACCTGAGCGTCGGCGCCGACCTGGGCAAGATAGACGGCGTCCGCTCGGTGCACGACCTGCACGTGTGGGACATGTCGCCAGGCCACCCGGCGCTGATCGGCCATGTCGAAATCACCGACCTCGCGTGCTGGCCCGAGATCCTGTTCAACATCAAGTCCATGCTGCTGGAAAAGCACGGCATCGACCACATCACCTTACAAGCAGAAGTAACCCACGATGCATAATTTTGAAAAACGCCGCGACCGATACAATGCCTTTGCCTCATTTGAAAACCCGCTGGTCAACCTGAGCTTCGAACTGGAGGTGGCGGACTTCCGCCCCTACTGCAAGGAACACAAGCTGCCGCCGTTCCACTTCTTCCTGTATTGCGTGCTGAACTCGCTCAAGGAAAACGACAACTTCATGTACCGCGTCTACGAGGGCGAAGTCATCAAGATCGACGATTTCATGGCGTCGTACACTGTGCTCAACCGGGACAACAACCTGAACTTCGCGCGCTTCACGCGCTCGTCGGACCTGCGCGAGTTCGTGGCGCGCAGCGTGGAGGCCAAGAAGATCGCCGAAGCCAGCGACGCGTTGATCAACACCACCGAAGCGCTGAGCCCGCTCGACAAGAAGCGCAACGTGCACATCACCTGCATGCCGTGGCTGAAGCTGGTGGCGATCGAGCATCCGATCTACCGCCACGAGAACTACGACATTCCCTCGCTGGCCTGGGGCCGTTTCAGCGACCCGCGCGCCGACGGCAGGCTGACAATGACCATGTCGGTGCTGGCCCACCACGGCTTCGTCGACGGCTACCACATCCACCTGCTGGCCCAAGCCATCGAAGCGCGCGTCGCGAAAATCATCGCTTAAAACCGGTGGGGTCAAGTCTGACATTCGGACACGAGCTCTTCTGTAGCATGCCCGCTACGGAAGAGCTCGTGTCCGAATGTCAGACTTGACCCCAAAGTTTTTGGGCGGCAGCGGAGGCGCGGCCGGATTGCGAACGGAGCAGGCCGAACTCGCGATACAGGCGCGGCTGCAGTTGCATGATGCGCAGTCCGCGCCGGTCTTCCGGCAACGCCGATTCGGGTATGATCGACACGCCCAGCCCTTCTCTGACCAGCACGGCAGCGCTGCCCAGGTCCCGCACCGTGACGCGGATATCGGTCAGCGTGACGCCGGCCTGTTCGGCCAGGCTCTGCGCATGCACCGTGCAGCCGCCGGTCGCCAGCACGAACGGTTCATTGACCAACTCGGCCAATGCGATGCCTTGCTCGCTTGAGCGGCGCCCCAGCGGATGATGGGTCGGCACCACCGCCACCCAGGCATCGCGGCCGATGATGATAGCCTCCCGCCCCGGCGCGGGATTCAGCACCACACCCAACTCGACCGTGTCATCCGCCAGCCACTGCTCCACCTCATCGTCCGTCCCCTCCAACGCCACGACGTCGATGCCCGGATGGCGGCGCTTGAAGGCCTGCAGCAGCGGCGGCAGCACGGTGGTCATCACGGACGGGAAGCCGGCCACCCGAATCCGGCCGGCATGCAAGCCTTGCGCGGCATGGGCCAGCGAACGGATCGCATCGAACTCCACCAGCATCGCGCGGGCATGCGCGACGACCTGCTCCCCGAACGCGGTGACGCTGACCTCACGCCGCTCGCGTATCAACAACTGCGCGCCCAGTGACGCCTCCATTTGCGCAAGCGCCTGGCTGGCGCCGGATTGCGTGATGCCGACCTGCTCCGCCGCCCGCGAGATGTTGCGCGTGTCGGCGACCGCAAGCAGCAGGCGCCAATGGGCCAAATTCATCATTAGAAAACCTAATACCTAGCTTATGAAACATTAATTTTACAGCCAACAACCCGGCGCCTACAGTGTAGCCTCATCGTTTTTAAGGAATCCAATATGAAGCTATATTTCGCACCGCATACCTGCTCGTTCTCGCCGCACATCGTATTGCGGGAGCTGGGCCTGCCTTACGAGCTGGTACGCGTCGACAATCAAACCAAGCTGACCGCCGAGGGCAGGGACTTCCGCAGCATCAACCCGAAAGGTTATGTCGCCGCGCTGGAACTGGAGAATGGAGAGGTGCTGACCGAAGGCGTGGCCATCGTTCAATATCTGGCGGACCTGAACCCGTCGGCCGGACTGGCGCCGCCGCCAGGCAGCTGGCAGCGCGTGCGCTTGCAGGAGTGGTTGAATTTCATCGGCAGCGAAATCCACGCCGGCGCCGCGCCGCTGTTCAATCGCGCGATGCCTGAGGCCGCCACCGCCATCTTCCGCGACAAGCTGCAGAAGCGCATGACGTTCCTGCAGCACACGTTGCAACAGCAGGACTATCTGATGGGCGACAAGTTCACCGTGGCCGATGCCTATCTGTACACGGTGCTGGGATGGTTTGCCTTCTTTGATATCAGCCTGGACAACTGGCCGGCCGTCGCGGACTATTCAAGCCGCATCGCGGCCCGCCCCTCGGTGCGGGCCGCGATGCTGGCCGAAGCTTAGGCGCGCCGGGCTTCCTGGACACCGGTCACTTCGGCGATGGCGTTCAGCGCTTTCTGCAATTGCGCGGTGGCGCCGATCTCGGCCGTGAAGGTCATGCGCGCGAAGCCCTTGGCGCTCTGCGTGTTGACGCCGATGACGTTGATCTTCTCGCGCGAGAAGATCTCGGAAATATCGCGCAGCAGACCCTGGCGGTCGCCCGCCAGGATGAAGATGTCGACCGGGTAGACGGTGTCCGATCCGGCCCGGCCCCACTCGGTCACGATCACCCGCTCCGGCGCCTTGGCGCGCATCTCGGCGAAGTTCTTGCACGTGGTGCGGTGGATCGACACACCCTTGCCGCGCGTGACGAAGCCGACGATGCCGTCCGGCGGCGCCGGCTTGCAGCACTTGGCCAGCTGCGTCATCAAGCCGTCCGTGCCCACCACCAGCACGCCCGACTTGGCGCCCTGGTCCACGCTGGACGCCTTGCTCTTGCCCAGCACCACGGCGTCTTCCGGCTCGGCCGGCTCGCCGGTGTCGTGCAGCGCCTGCTCGACGTGGCGCAGGCTGAACTCGTCCTTGCCCACCGACAGGAACAGGTCGTCCACCTTGGCGAAGCCCAGCTTGTTGGCCAGCGCTTCCAGGTTGACCGCCGTCTTGCCTTCGCGCTGCAGCGATTTCTCCACCATCGCGCGGCCATGCGACAGCGTCTCCTGCATGTCGATCGCATGGAACCAGGCGCGAATCTTGGAGCGCGTGCGGGTGGCCACCGTGTACTCATCGCTGAGCCAGTCGCGCGATGGACCGGCCGTGCCGGGCGCGCCCTTGGCCGTGATGATCTCGCAGGTCTGGCCGTTCTTCAGCGGCGTGTTCAGCGGCACCATGACGCCGTCCACGCGCGCGCCCCGGCAGCGGTGGCCGACGTCGCTATGCAGGTGGTAGGCGAAGTCCACCGGCGTGGCGCCGACCGGCAGCTCCAGCACGCGCGCCTGCGGCGTCAGCACGAAGATGCGGTCGTCCAGCGCGGCGGACTTGAGCTTCTCCACCCACTCGCGCTGCTGCTCTTCCTGCCCGACCACGGCGTCGGCCACGTCGGTCTTCCACGCCAGCAGCTGGCGCAGCCAGGCGATCTTCTCGTCATACTTCTGGCCGGCGAAGTTGGAGCCGCCCTCTTCCTTGTAGCGCCAGTGCGCCGCCACGCCATACTCGGCGAAGCTGTGCATCTCCTGCGTGCGGATCTGCACCTCCAGCGGCCGGCCGTCCTCGGCCGTCACCACCGTGTGCAGCGACTGGTAGCCGTTCGATTTCGGCCGCGAGATGTAGTCGTCGAATTCCTTCGGGATCGGGGTCCAGATGTTGTGCACCACGCCCAGCACCGTGTAGCAGGTCTTGACGTCGGCCACGATCACGCGGAAGGCGCGCACGTCGTACAGGTCGGTGAAGTCGAGCTCTTTGCCCTTCATCTTGCTCCAGATGGAGTAGATGTGCTTGGGACGCCCGAACACTTCGGCCCGGATGCCGGCCGCCGACATCTCCGACTGCAGCCGCGCGATCGACGAGGTGACGAAGCCTTCGCGCATCATGCGCTTTTCCTCGAGCATCTTGGCGATGCGCTTGTACGCCTCCGGCTCGATGAAGCGGAACGACAAATCCTCCAGCTCCCACTTGAGCTGCCAGATCCCCAGCCGGTTGGCCAGCGGCGCGTACAGGTCCAGCGTTTCGCGGCCGTAGGCGCTGGTCATCTCGTTGAACAGCTTGATGTCGGCGAAGTAGCGCAGGGTCGTCACGCAAGACGCCAGGCGCACCAGCACCACGCGCATGTCCGAGGCCATGGCCAGCAGCATCTTGCGCAGCGTTTCGACCTGCGCCACCGCCATCTGCGCGGCGTTGCGGCCGCGCGCGACTGCGCCCGGCTGGCCCTGCCCCTGGGTCTGCGTCAGTTCGCGCAGGCGTATCAGCTGGCGCACGCCGGCCACCAGGTCGCTGACCTCCTGGCCAAAGCGCGGTTCGATGATGGGCGCCTGCGCCGTGTCGAGCAGGGTCAGCTCGAACATCAGGCCGGCGATGCGGGTCTCGACGTCGGTGCGCATGAAGGCCAGCGTGCCGGCCACGCCGACCGCGAAGTCGATGGCCGGCTGGCCGCTGGCGCAGACCTTGTCGCCGTAGGCGCCGCTGGCGAAGTCCAGCGCCGCCAGCATGCGCGCGCTGTCGTCGGGCGACAGGCCCTGGACCAGCTGCTCCGACGTTGCGCTCGTGAGCGCGGTGATAGAAACCATGATGCCCCTAGCGCTGCGCCGCGACGACGATGATCTCTACCCGCCATGCCGGATCGGCCAGCTTGGCTTCCACGGTGGCGCGCGGCGGCGTGTGGCCGCTCGGCACCCAGGCGTCCCACTCCTCGTTCATGCCGGCGAAGTCGGCCAGGTCGGCGATGTAGATGGTGGTGCTGAGGATGCAGGTCTTGTCGCTGCCGGCTTCAGCCAGCAGGCGGTCGATGTGGCCCAGCACTTCGCGGGTCTGGCCGCGGATGTCCTGGGTCTTGTCGTCGGCGATCTGGCCCGCCAGATACACGGTGCCGTTGTGGATGGCCGCTTCGGACAAGCGTTTGCCTACATGCAGTCGTTTGATTTCCATACTTTTCTTCTTTACATTAACCCAACAGGAATTGCTTGACGATGGCGATCTGGTCGTCGTGGATGAAGGTCGGCGCGTGGCCGACGCCAGCGATTTCCACCAGCGCCGGTTTCGGGCCGCGCTGCGTCATCTGCGCCGCCGTCTCGGCGGTCAGCAGGTCGGACTCGGCGCCGCGCACCAGCAGCGTCGGGCAGCGGATCGCGTCGTAGGCCGCCCACAGCATCGCCTCGTCGGCCGCGGCCGATTCCGGCGTGGCCGAGCGGAACGGCAGGGCCAGGCCCATGTCGTAGTGGCGTATCCACTTGCCGTCCTTATCCTGGCGCAGCACGTCGCTCGCCAGTTTATGCCATTCGGCCTCGGTGTGCTGGCCGAAGGTCAGCGAGACGTCGCGGATGAACTTGGCGGCGTCGTCGAACGTTTCGAAGCGCAGGTCCTGGCCGATGTAGTCGCCGATGCGCTGCAAGGCCACCGGCGCCAGCACCGGGCCGATGTCGTTGAGGATCAGCTTGCGGATCGGGTTGTCCGGCAGCGAGGCCAGGCCCAGGCCGATCAGGCCGCCCATCGAGGTGCCGAACCAGTCGACGCTCGCCTGTTCGCCGTCCGGCAGCACGCGCGCCAGCAGGGTGACGATGTCGCTGACATACTGCGGAATGCGGTACAGCTGCGGATTTTTCAGCCAGCCGGAACGGCCGCGGCCGACGATGTCGGGGCAGATCACGCGGTAGTCGCTGGCCAGCGCGCGCGCCATGTTGTCGAAGTCGTCGCCGACGCGGGTGACGCCGTGCACGCACACCAGCACGTTCGGGTTGCTCTCATCTCCCCATTCCTTGTACGACATGCGGTGCAAACCAGCCAGAGACAGACATTGAACAGACTTTATTTTTGCTTCGAACATGCGACTTCCTTGGTGGTTTTTATAGTGATTTGTGCAATGCTGTTTAGAAATACCATTTTACCGGGCGTTACGCTTAAAATCCTACCGAAGTGTAGCGCAGCACGACTTTAATCTCCAACCCCACTGAGGACACTATGGCAAACAAGACTTTGAGCGGCAAGACGGCATTGGTGACCGGTTCCACCTCCGGCATCGGCCTGGGCATCGCCCGCACCCTGGCGGCGGAAGGCGCCAACGTGCTGCTGAACGGCTTTGGCGACGCCGCCGAGATCGCCCAGCTGCAGACCGGCCTGGCTGCGGAATTCGGCGTGCAGGTGGCGTACCATAACGCCGACATGTCCAAGCCGGCCGAGATCGAAAACATGATCGCCTTCGCCGGCGACAAGTTCGGCGGCGTCGATATCCTGGTCAACAACGCCGGCATCCAGCACGTGGCCAACGTCGAGGACTTCCCGGTCGAGAAGTGGGATGCCATCATCGCCATCAACCTGACCTCGGCCTTCCACACCTCGCGCCTGGTGCTGCCGCGCATGCGGACCAACAACTGGGGCCGCATCATCAACCTGGCCTCCACGCACGGGCTGGTGGCGTCGGCCGGCAAGTCGGCCTATGTCGCCGCCAAGCACGGGCTGATCGGGCTGACCAAGGCCAGCGCACTGGAGACCGCCACCACCGGCGTGACCGTCAACGCCATCTGCCCCGGCTTCGTGCTCACGCCGCTGGTGCAGAAGCAGGTCGACGCCCGCGCCGCCAAGGACAGCATCAGCAACGAGGACGCCAAGAAGGCCCTGCTGGCGGACAAGCAGCCGTCCGGCGAGTTCGTCACGCCGGAGGAACTGGGCGCGCTGGCAGTGTTCCTGTGCAGCGACGCGGCCAAGCAGGTGCGTGGCGTGGCGTGGAATATGGATGGCGGCTGGGTAGCCCAGTAACCTTGCATAAGGGATATCACTGTTGTGAATGCGGTTAACCACAATGGTGATGTCTCTTATTTTGTCGGATGATGGCCTCCTCACAAGAACACGAGGAGACCCCGTGAAAAAGCCGTTTTATAAAGTTCTATACGTCCAGGTATTGTTCGCCATCGCATGCGGCATCCTGCTGGGCGCCTTCTACCCTTCCGACGCGGTCGCCATGAAACCGCTCGGCGACGGCTTTATCAAATTGATCAAGATGATCATCGCACCGGTGATCTTCTGCACCGTGGTCTCCGGCATCGCCGGCATGCAGGACATCAAGAAGATCGGCCGCGTCGGCGGCAAGGCGCTGTTGTATTTCGAGGTGATCTCCACCTTCGCGCTGGTGATCGGCCTGTTCGTCGCCAACATCATCCGCCCAGGCGCCGGCTTCAACGCCGACCCGGCCACGCTGGACACCAAGTCCATCGCCGAGTTCACCGAAAAAGCCAAACACCAGTCGACCGTCGACTTCGTGATGAATATCATCCCGAACACCGTGGTGGACGCCTTCGCCAAGGGCGACATCCTGCAAGTGCTGCTGATCGCCATCCTGTTCGGCTTCTCGCTGTCGCTGCTGGGTGAGCGCGGCAAGCCGGTCACCAAGCTGATCGACGACCTGTCGTCGGCCATCTTCGGCGTGGTCGGCATCGTGATGAAAGTCGCCCCGCTGGGCGCGTTCGGCGCGATGGCCTTCACCATCGGCAAATACGGCATCGCCTCGCTCAAACCGTTGGCCACGCTGATGGGCTGCTTCTACCTGACCTGCTTCCTGTTCGTGGTGGTGGTGCTGGGCACCGTGGCCCGCCTGACCGGCTTCTCGATCTTCAAGTTCATCAACTACATCAAGGAAGAACTGCTGATCGTGCTGGGCACCAGCTCCTCGGAAAGCGCCCTGCCTTCGCTGATGACCAAGCTCGAACGCCTGGGCTGCTCTAAGTCCGTGGTGGGCCTGGTGGTTCCGACCGGCTACTCGTTCAACCTGGACGGCACCAACATCTACATGACCATGGCCGCCCTGTTCGTGGCGCAGGCCACCAACACCGACCTGACCTTGACGCAGGAACTGACCATCCTCGGCGTGGCGATGCTGACCTCGAAAGGCGCGTCCGGCATCACCGGCGCCGGCTTCATCACGCTGGCGGCGACGCTGGCGGTGGTGCCGACCATACCGGTGGCCGGCATGGCGCTGATCCTGGGCATCGACCGCTTCATGAGCGAATGCCGCGCGCTGACCAACTTCGTCGGCAACGGCGTCGCCTCGGTGGTGGTGTCGCACTGGGAGAAAGAGCTCAACCACGACACGCTGCACAAGGAACTGAACAATCCCGGCTCGACCGTGACCGACCCGGACCTGCAACCGCTGACCCGCCACGCGCACTGATCAGCCTTGGCCCGGCCACGCCCCGCACGCCGCATGACGGCCTGCGGGGCGTTTTTCCTTTACATTCCGGGAAGGAAACCCACTCGCCGATTTGATCCTATCCGCCATCCGCATCGGCGACCTGCACCACGACGGCCACAGCGAAATCGCCATACTGTATAAACTGTTTTGCAGGCAGCCGTCGGCAAGACCCAGCACGGGCGTGCCTGCGCGAGTGTAACGGGTCAAGCCAGCAGCTTGGCGACGAAGCCACCGATGACGCACCAACCGATCAGCGGTGGCAGTTTTCGAGCCAACGACAGCCAGAAAATCAGCAATTCATCGTTACCCAAGCGATAACAGCGCTGCGCCCAGCCATAGGCAATGTGCGTTGCCGGCACCATGGATACGGTGCGCCACATATACCGCGACAGTAAAGCCCAAATCACTGCGGACGCCGACAGCGAGAACTCGAGCGATACCGCTGGCAGCAAGATCAACACGGCCGTCGCCACCGGCGGCAGCAGTGCCAGCGCCAGGCGCTGGTTGACCTCATGGTGTTCCGGTGCGGCGGCGCGCCAGCGCGCCGCGACAGGCCGCCAAATCAGCAGCAGCACCCCGGCCACCATCAATAGCGCCGTCCACTGGCCGGATCTGGCCGAATTCGATTCCGCCGACTCCCCCGCAAACGGCGCGCCGTCGTCATTTGTGCTCAGCTGATAGCCTAGCGACTCGCGCGCTGTTTTCAGATGGGCGACATAGCTACCCATGTCGCCAGGCGCGACGTGGTCGCGCAAGGCCCGGTAAGTGGCTCTGATGAGTACGCTCTTGTTGTCGGCCTGCGGCAGCACCTCGTAGGAAAATTCGAAAGCCGGGTCGCTGACGGCAGTGCGGCGCTGTTTCAGTGTCCAGCTGCTGGGCAAGCGCACTTCCGTTTCTTCTGTGATGTCGTTCGGATAATCAAGGCGCAGCGGCGCGTTGCGGCTGATTGCATCCGGCGCCTTCAACGGCGCCATGATCTCCGACGCTTCGATGCTAGCCTCCAGCCGGCCGGGTTTGCCGCTGCGCTCCCAGAAACCGGGGATCTGATAGGACTCGACCAGCGTCAGCGCATTGGCAACCGCGTCATCCCGTATCTGCAAGGGCTCGTCAGTCCGGATGCGGGCATAGCGGCGTGCATAGAAATTCTGATATTGCGTGGTCAGATCTGCCTTGTTGCCAGCCAATTGCTCGCGCAGACCGTCGGCGCCGCTCCCGAGCACCGTGCTGGTCACCGTGAAACTGACCGGCTTCGCAATGCCGGCGCTGGCGTCGAACAAGGTGTGAACCGTCCTCTGGTTGGACTGCGCCGACGGCATCGCAGTCAAGCCGCGCGCGCCTGGCTCCAGCACCAGCGTGTAGCCGTAGTCAGGCTGGTAGAGGTGCCTCAGGTCGCCCTGTTGCACGGCGCGCGTCGGGTCCAGCCAGTAGACCTTGCCATCCAGCCTGACACGCACCATCACATGGTTGAAGGCGGCCGGCGTCGGCTCCCAGTTCACCAGGTCGCGCGTGGCGACAGTATTCACCAACGCCGGTGCAGCCTCCAGGCCCAGCGCGTCGAGCATGGTCACCATCAGCAGCGCCTTGTCCTTGCAATCGCCAAAGCGGCGCTGGAAAACGATCGACGGCGCGGTCGGCGCGTGCGATCCGGCCCCCACTTCTATGCCCATGTAGCGGATTTCGCGCTGCACCAGTTTCAACACGGCAGCGATGCGCTGCGCCGGCTCAGGGTGCATCTGGGCGATGCGCGCGATCTCCTGGCGCAGCGTCGGGCTCATATCGCGCTGCGGCTGATATAAGGGCGAGGCCCATTGCACCACCGCAGCCCAGTCCTGAAATTCGCTCCACCGCACCGAGGCATAGGGCTCGTACCATGCAGGCGCGCCGCTGTCCGGGCGCAGCTCCGCGATGTCGCGCAGCTCCCAACGATAATCGCGGTAGCCCCCCGCTTCACTGAGCTTGGGCTGCAACTTGCTATTGCGCAGAGTAATCTGGATCGGACGGTCTGCAGGGAGCAGCAGACGCACAAACGCATGCTCGACCGGCACGCTCCATTCCAGGTCCGCCTTGCCCGTGACCTTGTTCTGAAAGACGGGGTTGTTACCCTCCACGCTGTAGGCGTATTCGACGATATCGCCGATCCGGACATCGTCCAGCACGACGCTGGCAGTCATGCTGCCATCGTAGATCAGGTATTCAAGCTCTTTTTCACGCTGGAGTAAATGCACATCGGCACCAGGCAGGCGCGGCAAAATCGCGCCGGCACGGATGACATTTATCGCGTGCAACGTCAGGCGTTGATAGGAAGGGTCGAAGCTGATGCTGATGTTCGCGACGTTTTGCACGCCAGCGCCATCAAGCGCCTGCTTGGCCGTGTGGACATACGAAGTCTTGCTGCGCTGGTCTACCCGTGTCTGGTAGTCCTGCAACAGGTATGCGACCCCGCCGCGCGGCGACGGCGCCTTGGCGGCAGCGGCATGCAGTGGCGACACCGGAACCACCCATGCCCCGGCCTCAGCAGTCTTGTACGCAGCCTCTTTGGCCAGCGTCCCCGGGCTCCACATGCACAACAGGCAGCTGGCCAAACACCATAGCGCAGTGCGCGGAAGGGAGGTTTTCATTGAGAAATTATGTAGTTAATTACTCAACATTTTAGTGGGGATATTTCCCAGCCGCAAGGGTTTTAGAAAAAAGCCAAGGCAACCAGCAAAACACTGTTGTTTTACCAATAAAAAAGGCACGCCGAGGCGCGCCTTCCTGTCGCGCTGGCCAGCTTTACACGGCCGACGTGTCCAGCTGCACGCCGGTGGCGGCCTGGATCTGCTCCTTGCTGACGCCGGGCGCCAGCTCGGTCAGCTTCAAGCCCTTGCCGGTCACTTCCATCACGCCGAGGTCGGTCACGATCAGGTCCACCACGCCGACGCCGGTCAGCGGCAGGTCGCATTGCTTCAGCAGCTTGTGCGAGGTCGTGCCGTCCTTGGCGGTGGCGACGTGCTCCATCAGCACCACCACCCGCTTGACGCCGGCCACCAGGTCCATCGCGCCGCCCATGCCCTTGACCATCTTGCCCGGTATCATCCAGTTGGCCAGGTCGCCATGTTCCGACACCTGCATCGCGCCCAGGATTGCCAGGTTGATCTTGCCGCCCCGGATCATGCCGAACGAGTCGGCCGAGCTGAAGTACGCCGCGCCCGGCAGCGCCGTCACGGTCTGCTTGCCGGCGTTGATCAGGTCGGCGTCGACCTCGTCGTCGGTCGGGAACGGGCCTATGCCCAGCAAGCCGTTCTCCGATTGCAGGAACACTTCCATGCCGGCCGGGACGTAGTTCGCCACCAGCGTCGGCAAGCCGATGCCGAGGTTGACGTAGTAACCGTCCTGCAATTCCTTCGCCGCGCGCGCGGCCATTTCGTCACGAGTCCATGCCATGATATTTGCTCTCCGTTGTTCTTAGTTGGCGCGCACGGTGCGCTGCTCGATGCGTTTTTCCGGCGTGGCGTTGACCACGATGCGGTGCACGAAAATGCTCGGCAGGTGCACGGCGTCCGGGTCGATCTCGCCGATCTCCACCAGCTGCTCGACTTCGACGATGGTGATCTTGCCGGCCATCGCGGCGTTCGGGTTGAAGTTGCGGGCGGTCTTGCGGAACACCAGGTTGCCGGCCTTGTCGGCCTTCCAGGCCTTGACCAGCGCCACGTCGGCCACCAGGCTGCGTTCCATCACGTACTGCTCGCCGTCGAATTCGCGGATTTCCTTGCCCTCGGCGACGATGGTGCCGACGCCGGTCTTGGTGAAGAAGGCTGGAATGCCGGCGCCGCCGGCGCGCAGCTTCTCGGCCAGCGTGCCCTGCGGCGTGAATTCCAGCTCCAGCTCGCCGGCCAGGTACTGGCGCGCGAACTCCTTGTTCTCACCCACGTAGGAGGCGATCATCTTCTTGATCTGCCGGGTTTCCAGCAGCTGGCCGAGGCCGAAGCCGTCCACGCCGGCGTTGTTGGAGATCGCGGTCAGGCCGGTGACGCCGGAATCGCGCAGCGCGCCGATCAGCGCCTCAGGGATGCCGCACAGTCCGAACCCGCCGACGGCAATGGTTTGGCCGTTTTGTACGACGCCCGCCAGCGCTGCGGCGGCGTCAGGATAGATCTTGTTCATGGGTGTCCCTTATATTATGTTGCTAAATACGTTGCTAACATTGTTAAATGCACTAGCGACGAGGCGTCTCAGCATAGAATACGCAAATCAAAAGCACAATACCGTAGAACTACCTGCCGCCACCACACATGAACACAGCCCCGGTCATCGACTACGAATCCATTTTCCTGCACGCGCCGGTCGGCATGTGCATCTCGGAAAACCGCGTCATCCAGTCCTGCAACGAGGCGCTGGCGGCGATGTTCGGCCACCCCCGCGAACAGCTGCAGGGCCAGTCCTTCGTGGTGCTGTATCCGACCATGGACGAGTTCCTGCGCACCGGCGACCGCATCATCCCCATCATGAACGCCAGGGGCCGCTATTCGGACGAGCGCATCATGCGCCGCGCGAACGGCGAACTGTTCTGGTGCCACGTCACCGGCCATGCGATGAAGGCGTCCGAACCGCTGGGGCCGGGCATCTGGACCTTCGAGGACGTCAGCGAAAAACGCCCGGTGACGGCCGAGCTGACGCCGCGCGAGCGGGAAATCGCCGCCCTGCTGGTCGAGGGCAAGACCAGCAAGACCATCGCCCGCCAGATCGACCTCAGCCCGCGCACGGTGGAGATGCACCGCGCCAAGCTGATGCGCAAATTCTCGGCCGCCACCTCGTCGGAACTGGTCCACAAGCTGGTCGGCCTGCAGCTCTGATCAGGTCGCGGTCATGCCATCGTCCGCCGAGATGATGGCGCCGTTGATGAAGTTGGAATCCTCCCCCGCCAGCAGCAGCAACAGCCCGTCCAGGTCCTCCGGCTTGCCGGGGCGCTTGCGCGGCAGCATGTTGATCAGCTTTTGGCCCTGCTCGCTGGCGAAATATTCCTCGTTGATCTCGGTCGAGATATAGCCGGGGCAAATGGCGTTGGTGTTGATGCCATACTTGCCCCACTCCACCGCCATGGCCTTGGTCATCTGCACCACGCCGGCCTTGCTCATGCAATACACGCCGATCTGCGGCATCACCCGCAGCCCCGCCACCGAGGCGATGTTGATGATGCGGTGCTTCTTGCTCGGGTCGCCCTTGGCGCGCGCGATCATGCGCTTGGCGGTCTGCTGGGCCACAAAGAAGGCGCCGCGCAGGTTGGTGTCCATGACGAAGGAATAATCCTCCGGCGTCACGTCGACCAGCCGCTGGGTGGTCGACACGCCCGAGTTGTTGACCAGGATGTCGATCGGCCCGGCCTCGGTCTCGGCATGGGCGATGGCCGACTTGATGCTGGCGTAGTCGGTCACGTCCAGGCTGACCACATGGGCGGCGCCGCCGTCGGCCTCGATCTCGGCGCGCAGCTCCTTCAGGCGCTCGGTGCGGCGCGAGGCCAGCACCACCTGGGCGCCGGCCTGGGCCAGCACTTTGGCAAACCGGGCTCCGAGACCGCTGGAGGCGCCGGTGATCAGCGCAATTTTTCCCTCAAAGTTGACTTCTATGCCCACGAGCTACTCCTAGTATTTGGTATTGGTGACGAATTCCCGACAGCGTAGACTGTCGAATCGTTATGATTACACAAATCGCCAGTATTAGATTGCAGTGTCTAATAATGTCCCTCAAAATGGCGCCCACATTGCATTCCGGACGAAAAAGAAGCACACTCGTGCTTAAATTTTCCTCCACCTATTTGACCACTATAAGAACAGACCATGACACAGCCACAAAATCTAGTTGAACAGTACGGCCCACGCGACGCGATGGAGTATGACGTCGTGATCGTCGGCGGCGGCCCTGCGGGCTTGTCGGCGGCCATCAAGATCAAGCAACTGGCCGCGGAAAAAGGCCAGGAAGTGTCGGTCGTCGTGCTGGAAAAAGGCGGCGAACTGGGCGCCCACATCCTGTCCGGCGCCGTGATGGACCCGAAGGCGCTGACCGAACTGATCCCGGACTGGAAGGAAAAAGGCGCGCCGCTCAACACCGCCGTCACCGAAGACCGCGTGCTGTTCCTGACCGAAACCAAGGCCATCAAGACCCCGAACTTCCTGCTGCCGGCTTGCTTCGAAAACCATGGCAACTATGTGATTTCGCTGGGTAACGTGGTGCGCTGGCTGGGCCAGCAGGCCGAGGCGCTGGGCGTGGAAATCTTCCCCGGCTTCCCCGCCGCCGAGATTCTTTATTCCGAAGACGGCAAGGTCAAGGGTGTGGCGACCGGCAACATGGGCGTCAAGCGCGACGGCGAAGCCGGCTCGGACTTCCAGCTGGGCATGGAATTGCACGGCAAGTACACGCTGTTCGCCGAGGGCGCGCGCGGCCACCTGGGCAAGCAGCTGATGGCCAAGTACGACCTGAACAAGGGCAAGGACCCGCAGTCGTACGGCATCGGCATCAAGGAACTGTGGGAAATCGACCCGGCCAAGCACCAGCCGGGCCTGGTGGTCCACACCACCGGCTGGCCGCTCGACAGCAAGACCTACGGCGGCTCCTTCCTGTACCACCTGGAAAACAACCAGGTCATGGTCGGCTATGTGGTCGGCCTGAACTACGAGAATCCCTATCTGTCGCCGTACGAGGAATTCCAGCGCTACAAGACCCACCCGGCCATCAAGACCTTCTTCGAAGGCGGCAAGCGCATATCCTACGGCGCCCGCGCGATCACCGCCGGCGGCCTGCAGTCGCTGCCCAAGCTGGTGTTCCCGGGCGGCGCGCTGATCGGCTGCGACGCCGGCTTCCTCAACATGAGCCGCATCAAGGGCAGCCACGCCGCCATCAAATCCGGCATGCTGGCCGCGGAATCGGTGTTCGAGGCGCTGGGCGCCGGCCGCCAGCACGACGAGCTGGCCTCCTACCCGGTCGCCTTCGAGCAGTCGTGGCTGCACGAGGAACTGCACGTGGCGCGCAACGTCAAGCCATGGCTGAACAAGGGCCTGTACCTGGGCTCGCTGATGACCGGCATCGACCAGCTGGTCTTCCGCGGCAAGGCGCCGTGGACGCTGCACCACAGCCACGCCGACCACGAATGCCTGAAGCCGGCCTCGCAGTTCACGCCGATCAGCTATCCCAAGCCGGACGGCAAGCTGACCTTCGACCGCCTGTCGTCGGTGTTCATCTCCAACACCAACCATGCCGAAGACCAACCCGTCCACCTGACCCTGAAGAATCCGAGCGTGCCGGTGGACGTCAACCTGGCCCAGTACGCGGGCCCGGAAGCGCGCTACTGCCCTGCCGGCGTGTATGAGTTCGTCAAGACCGACGAGGGCGCGGATCGCCTGCAGATCAACGCCCAGAACTGCGTGCACTGCAAGACCTGCGATATCAAGGACCCGACCCAGAACATCGTCTGGATAACGCCGGAAGGCGGCGGCGGCCCGAACTATCCGAATATGTAAGACAAAAAAGCAACAACAGCTCGACAGCGCGTCCTTGGTGGCGCGCTGTTTTTTTATTCCAGGAACGATTTATTGCGCCGGCGCGGCAAAACCGTCTCATAATCGAGCGATGGACAGGCTGCGCAGCAGGCCAAAACAGCGGTATTCCAGCCTCCATGGAAAAATATTTTATAAATTTCCACAAAGCATTTAATGTCCTTCCAGATACGGTCGTCTTGTACTTGGGAGAGCACAAAGGATCCGTTGCTCCGAACTGAATCCACCTACCAGGAGTTATTTCATGCTGAGCCTTCACACTAACGCTGCGGCCCTTTCCGCACAGAACTCGATCTCCCGCACCCAGATGGCGCTGTCGACCTCCCAGACTCGCCTGAGCACCGGTTTCCGTGTCAATTCGGCCATGGACGATGCTGCCGGCCTGCAAATTGCAACCCGCCTGAAAGCACAATCGAGCGGCATGGCCATGGCTATGCGCAACACCCAGAATTCGATCTCGATGCTGCAAACCGCCGAAGGCGCGTTTGACGAAGTCACCACCATGCTGACCCGCATGAAAGACCTGGCCACCCAGGCAGCCGATGCCTCGTCGACCGCAAAAGACCAGGCTGCTCTGCAGTCCGAGTTCGACGCGCTGGGTAACGAACTGAACAACGTTATGAAGAACACCACCTTCGGCGGCGCCAAGCTGATGGACGGCGGCACGATCGGTTCGGCCATGACCTTCCAGATCGGCGCCACCAAGGCAGAAACCATGTCGATCGACCTGTCGGCCGCGATGACCACCCTGACCGGCGCTACCGGCCTGAGCGGCGTTACCGCCCGCTACGCAGCACCTGGCGCGACGGTCGGCTCCGAGATCTCCGACGGCACCGACGGTACCGCATCGGTCAGCAACGCTGCCGGCCAGACCGCCGCCAACAACACCATCGACGTCATCAACACCGCCATCGACCTGGTCGGCGGCGTGCGTTCGTCGCTGGGTGCGGCCGCTAACCGTCTGGACCACGTGTACAACAACCTGTCGAACATTTCGACCAACACCAAAGCTGCAACTGGCCGTATCATGGACACCGACTTCGCTTCGGAATCGTCGAACATGACCTCCAGCCAGATGCTGCTGCAAGCTGGCACCGCCATGCTGAAGCAGTCGAACAGCACGTCGTCCCTGGTTATGTCCTTGCTGCAGTAATCGTAGCGCCTTCCTGATCTGCTCGCGGATCAGGAATACAAGGAGCCAACCGGATTATCGGTTGGCTTTTTTTTCATCGGATTTTTTCGAGAGCGAGCTTGATGGCTTTAGACCGCATCGGACCTACTTCGCGCCCGCTGGGCATCCCAGACCGGCAGCCTACGCAGCCAGGACCGGTTGCGCGCGCGCCCGGCGAAGTACCGCTGGACGTCGACTACCCGGTCGGCCCGCTGGCGCCCGGCGGTCCCGGCGCGGTCGGCGTGCTGCTGGACGGTCCCGAAGGCTTGCCGCTACCGCAATCGGGGGTCGAAGCGCTGGCCGCCGCGCTGGCCGAGGTGCCGAACGCCGCCGATCCGGCCGCGATGCGCCCCAATCAAGTCTTCCTGTCGCGCCAGCTGGTCTGGCAACCGCCCGACACCCAGATGATGGCCGCCTCGTGGCAGGTCATGGTGCGCACCTACGCCGAACAGCGCGCCGCCTGGCTGGAACAGGCCAGCGGCCAGCACGTGCCGTCCAGCCTGTTCATGGCCGACCACACGCCGGCCGCCATGCGCGAAGGCCGCCCCGGCCTGCCGCTGGTGACCGAGATGGAACCGTGGCGCTTCGCCGTCTACGCCTGGGGCGCCGAGCGGCTGGTGCTCAAGGTCATCGTCAAGGAAGACGAGGAACAGGACCGCGCCAACCGCCGCCGCCGCTCGCGCGTGGCGCTGCGGCTGGAACTGATGCTGCCGGGCGTGGGCCGGGTGGTGATCCAGATGGAGCCGACCACCGGCAACGGCGTGGCGCTGGAAGTGGGCGCGGCCCAGACCTCGGCCATGCAGCACATGCGCGAAATGCTGCCGCAGCTGGCGGCCACCGTCAGCCGCTGCGGCCTGACGATACTGCGCTGCCGCCTGCGGCGCGAGCTGCCGGCCGTCAGCGGCGAACACACCCACCCTACCCGCGCCCACACGGCGGCGCTCACGCAAGCCATCTTCAAGGCCATGGCGGAACTGGCCGTGCTGCTGTCGCAGCCGCTGCCGCCGGACGACCTGTTCTCCGAATCGGCCTGAAGCCTGCGGCATAAAAAAACCCGCCGGGCGCTGGCGCCGGGCGGGTCGATATGGCAGCGGCGGGCAAGTGCGCCGACGCCGCCCTGTCCGTGGACGGGGCGGCATCTTGCCGGGCGCGGCCGGGGTCAGCCGACGGTGCCGATAATGCTGACCTCGCGGTTTTCCGGAATCTCGTTGTAGGACAGCACGTGCAGGCCGGGCGCGAACAGCCGCGCGTAGCGCGCCAGCAGTGGCCGGATCTGCGGCAGCACCAGCAGCAGCGGCGGCGTGGCCTGCTGCTTCATCTGCTCGCGCGCCACCGGCATATTGACCTGCAGCTGCGCCAGCAGGTGCGGATCGATAGGATAGTTGTCCAGCACCACCTTGCCGCTCTGGCGCGCCTGGTTCAGCGAGCCCAGCAGCATGTTCTCCAGGTCGCCGCCCAGGTTGAAGGCCTGCATCTCGGTCTTCTGCCCGAACAGGCCGGTGACGATCTGGCGCCGCAGCGCGCAGCGCACCTCGGCCGCCAGCAGAATCGGGTCCTTGGTGGTCTCGGAACTGTCGACCAGCGTGGTGGCGATCGGCACGATGTCCTTGAGCGACACGTTCTCCGCCAGCAGCACGCGGAACACGCGCAGCATCTGCGTGTGCGTCAGCGCCTTGTCCAGCGAGGCGGCCAGCTTGGGCGACAGCGCCGACAGCCGGTCCATCAGCGCCGGCACGTCCTCGTGGCGGAACAGCTCCGGCAGGTATTCGCGGATCAGCTTGGACAAGTGGGTGGCGATCGCGCTCGGCGCCTCCACCACCTGGTAGCCCAGCCCCAGCGCGTTGGCCTTCTCGCTGGTCTCGATCCAGGTCACCGGCATGCCGTAGGCCGGCTCGATGCCGGGGATGCCGTCGATCTGGCCGTAGATATTGGGCGACGGGATCGCCATCAGGCGGTCGGCGAACACCTCGGCCTGGGCCACCACGCTGCCCGACAACATCACCGAATACTGCGAGGGCTTCAGGCCCAGGTCGTCACGCACGACGATGGGCGGCAGCAGCAGGCCCATGGCCTCGGACAGGCTCTGGCGCACACCCTTGACGCGCTTGGTCAGCGGCTCGCCGTGGGCCTTGTCGATCAGGCTGACGAGCTTGTAGCCCAGCGCCACCTGCAGCTGCTGCACGGCCGGCAGGCTGTGCCAGTCGAGCTCGGGCGCGCGGTCGTCGCGCAGCGCCGCCTCGATGGCGTCCAGGTTGCTGGTGTCGGGCGCCTTGACCCGCTGCAGCAGCCGCCAGCCCACATAGGCCAGCACCAGCGCGAACGGGCCGAACATCTGCCACGGCATGCCCGGCACCATGGCCAGGATCAGCATCATGCCCGCCGCGCTCAGCATCACCTGCGGCGACGCCAGCACCTGGCCGCCGACCTGCTGTTCGAAGTCGCCCGAGTCCGAGATGCGGGTCACCAGGATCGCGGCCGCGGCCGACAGCAGCAGCGCCGGGATCTGCGCCACCAGGCCGTCGCCGATGGTCAGCAGCGCGTACTGGCGGAAGGCGTCGCCGAAGGACATGTCCTGCATCAGCGCGCCGATGGCCACGCCGCCGACCATGTTGATGATCAGAATCAGGATGCTGGCGACGGCGTCGCCGCGCACGAACTTGGAGGCGCCGTCCATGGCGCCGTAGAAGTCGGCCTCGGCCGCAACGTCCTGGCGCCGGGCCTGGGCCTTTTCCTGGTTGATCAGGCCGGCGTTGAGGTCGGCGTCGATCGCCATCTGCTTGCCGGGCAAGGCGTCCAAGGTGAAGCGGGCCGACACCTCGGAGATGCGCTCGGCGCCCTTGGTCACCACCATGAAGTTGATGATCATCAGGATCACGAACACGACGATGCCGACCACGTAGTTGCCGCCGATGACGACCTTGCCGAAGGCCTCGATCACCTGGCCGGCCGCGGCCGTGCCCTCATGGCCGTGCAGCAGCACCACCCGGGTCGAGGCCACGTTCAGCGTCAGCCGCATCATGGTGGTGGCCAGGATCACGGTCGGGAACACCGAGAAGTCCAGCGGCCTGCGGGCCGAGACCGACACCAGGATCACGATCAGCGCCAGCACGATGTTGAACGTGAACATCACGTCCAGCAGCACCGGCGGCAACGGCAGGATGATCATCGCCAGGATCACCAGCAGGAATGCCGGCGTGGCGAACTTATGGCGACGCGCTTCTGCGACCAGCCTGTTCAAAAAATTCATGACTTACTAGCCTCGCTCATGGATGTGGGGACATCGACTTCTTTCGGATACACCGGCTCGGCGTTGCGCCGTCCGGTACGGAATGCCTTCAATTGCAATACATAGTTCAGCACCTGCGACACCGCCTGGTACAGCTGGACCGGGATCTGCTGGTTGACCTGGCTGGTGTTGTAGATGGCGCGCGCCAGCGGCGCCAGCGGCATCACCTCGATCTTGAACTCGGCCGCCAGCTGGCGGATGTACAAGGCCATCTCGTCGATGCCCTTGGCCACCACATACGGTGCTTCGGCACGGTTCTGGTCATACTTGAGCGCCACCGCGTAGTGCTCCGGGTTGACGATCACCACGTCGGCGGTCGGCACCGTCTTGCGCGCGCTGCGCCGCGCCATCGCCCGCTGCAGCTGGCGGATGCGGCTCTTGACCTCGGGCCGGCCCTCGGTCGACTTGTGCTCCTCCTTCTGGTCCTGCTTGGACATGCGCTGGTTCTTGGCGAAGAAATACGCCTGCGCCGGCACGTCGATCAAAGCGAAGATGATAAACACCGCGACCAGCGACATCAAGCTGTCGAGCATCAAATTCGAACCCGACATCATGGCCTGGCCCATCGGCATGTGCTGCAGCTGCGTGTAGTTCTGCACGGTCGAACGGGCCACGTGGATCAGCACGGCGATCAGCACGCCGGCCTTGGCCAGCGAGATCAGGAACTCGACACCGTGCTTGGCGCTGAACAGCCGGCCCAGGTTGGCGGCCGGGCTCAGCCGTTCCATCTTGGGTTCCCAGTGCTTGGTGGTGATCACCCAGCCGCCCGGCACCATCGCGCCCAGCACGATGAAGAACGGCACCACGAACAGCGGCAGCACCATCTTGATCAACAACCACATCGACGAGCTAAACACGGTGGACATGGCGTTGTCGATCGAACCGGTGGCGCCCAGCGGCCCATAGCTCTGATGGAAGATCTCCAGGAACTCGGCCAGGTAGTCCGGCAGCAGGTAGACGAACAGCTTCAGGCTGACCAGGATGCCGATCGCGGTCGACAGGTCGCGCGAGCGCACCACCTGCCCTTCCTGGCGCGACTTCTTGAGCTTCTGTTGTGAAGCCTTCTCTGTCTTGTCGGCGCTGTCCTGGTCAGCCATGGACCGCCGCCTGCATCTGCTGGCGGATCAGCTCCAGCACCATATTGGTCATGCGCACATAGTGATCGGGAATGAAGCGCACCACCTGGGCCAGCATCATCAGGCCGAAGATGGTGATCACCGAGAAGCCCAGCGCGAACAGGTTGAGCGCCGGCGCCACGCGGTTGAGCAGGCCGAAGCCCAGCTGCACCACCAGCGTGGAAAACACCACCGGGATGGCCAGCAGCATGGCGGCGGAAAAAATCCAGGCGACGTTGTAGGCGATCGCGTTGAGCAGCAGCGGCTGGTAGCCGTGGCCCAGCGGCCAGGCCTTGAAGCTCTGGCCGATGACGTTGGCGATCACCAGGTGGCCGTCGATGGCGAAGAACACGATGATCGACAGCACCGACAGCAGCGCCGACACTACGTCCGACGACTGGCCGTTCATCGGGTCGTTCATCACCGCCATCGAGAAGCCCATCTGCGACGACACCATGAAGCCGAGCACGCTGATCACCGACATGGCGAAGTGGAAGGCCAGGCCCAGCACGAAGCCGATCAAGGCCTGCTCGGCGCTGGCGGCGATGCCGCCCATGGAGAAGGGATCGATGGTGGCGGCGCCGGCGCCGGTGGTCAGCGGCAGCATCAGAATGGCCAGCACCAGCGCGATCAGGATGCGCACCGTGACCGGCGTGACCGCCTCGCCCAGCACCGGGGCGCCGATGAACATCGCCAGGATGCGGCAGAACGGCCACCACAGCGCGGTGAGCAGGGGCAGCAGCTGGCTCAGTATCGGTTCCATGACGGCGAGGAAGCTAGCCGACCAGCGTGGCCGCGCGGGTGAAGATGGAGACGCAGAAATCCATCAGGTAGCCGGCCATCCAGCGTCCCATCAGGATGATGGCCAGCAGCGTCACCAGCAGCCTGGGCAAAAAGCTCAGCGTCTGCTCGTTGATCTGCGTGGCGGCCTGCACCAGCGCCACCACCAGGCCGGTGATCAGGCCGGGCACGACCAGGATCACCACCAGCAGCATGACGATGTGCAGCGATTCGACCACCAGGTCGACGGCAACTTCGGGAGTGAGCATAGTAGCCGCCTATCGTTTTCAGTACGCCTGCACGCTGGTCACGAGCGTGTTGACGGTCAGGGTCCAGCCGTCCACCAGCACAAACAGCAGCAGCTTGAACGGCAATGAAATCACCAGCGGCGACAGCATCATCATGCCCATCGCCATCAGCACCGACGACACCACCAGGTCGATCACCAGGAAGGGAATGAACAGCATGCAGCCGATCTGGAACGCGGTCTTCAACTCCGACAGCACGAACGCGGCCAGCTTGACGGTGAAGGCGTGCTGCGACGGCTCGGTGATCTTGTCCTCGCCGGCCAGGTGGGCGATCTGCTGCAGCGCGGCCTTGCTGGTCTGGGCGAGCATGAAGCGCGCCACCGGCTTCTCGGCGATCTGCAGCGCGGTCTCCAGGCCGATCTTGTCCTGGTCGTAGGGCACGAAGGCGTCCTTCCATATCTGGTCGCCGATCGGGCGCATCACCAGCAGGGTCAGGATCAGCGCCACGCCGGTGATGATGCGGTTGGGCAGGCCCTGCTGCAGCCCCAGCGCCTGGCGCAGCAGCGACAGCACGATGACGAAGCGGGTGAAGCTGGTCATCATCATCACCATCACCGGGAGCAAGCCCAGCAAGGTCATGATGATCAGGATCTGGGTCTTGACCGTCAGCTCGGTTTTCGCGCCGGGCACCACGTTGGCCAGCAGGTCGACCGCGTGCGCGGGACCGGCGGCGCACAGGGCCAGGCCGGCTAAGCCGGCCAAGCCAGTCAGGCCGGCCAGGCGGCGGCGCGGCGTCATGCTCCAGGTCATGGAGTCATCATGTCGAGATTGAGGCCGTCCAGGTCGATCACTTTAAGGCCGTAGTTCTCGCCCGCCACCACCACCTCGGCGCGGCCGATGGCGGTGCCGTTGACCTTGATCACCAGCGGCTCGCCGGCCAGCACGTCGAGCTCGACCACGCTGTCCGGGCCGATCGCCATCAGGTCCTGCAGCGAAATGCGGGCCGAACCCACCTCCAGCGTCAGCGTCACGGGGATCTTGCGCATCATGGCCGGCAGGTCGCGCCGCACCGGCGTGGCCGGCACGTCGGTCAGCTCGGTGCCGACCTGGTCGATGATCATTTCTTCGGACAGGTCTTCCAACAGGGCGTCGCTAGGGTTGGCTACGTTCATGTTCATCATGTTATTCGGCGTCTTCAAAAGAGGTTAAACAGAGTTTGCCTTTGTGTTCGGTCACGGCGGCCGTGAAGATGCGGGAATCTTCCAGCAGCACGTCCGCTCTGTTCAGGCTGATCGGGATCACGTCGCCGACCTGTAAATCGTAGAGGCTGCCCAGCGGCACTTCCTTGCTGGCCAGGCGGCCGACCAGGCCCACCTGCAGGCGCTGCGCCAGCGGCGCGACGGCCTTGGCCTTCTTGCCGGCGTCGCGGTCGCGCAGCAGGCCGCGCAGCACGCTGGCCATCAGCACCTTGTCCAGCGCGAACCAGTACTTGCCGGTGGCGCCGCTGGCGATGTCGGCCAGCGTGACGGTGATGATCCAGCTGCCCTTGGGCGGATGGGAGCCGGGGGCCGGCTTGAATTCGCTGTCGGCCACCTCCGGCTCGCCTTCGGCCGGGGCCGGCTTGTCCAGCACCGGCAGGTTCAGCTCGATGCGGCCGGCCAGGGTGCCGGCCAACTGTTGTCCCAGCACCACTGCCAGGCGCTCCTCGGTGGCGGTGACCCGCACCGTGTTCTCGTCCAGCGCGGCGGCGTCGGCCTTGCCGCTGCCGTAGCGGAAGTTCAGCACGCTCAGCAGCACCTTGCGCTCCAGCGAGAAGGCGATGTGGCCGGCCGGCGCGGCAAAGCTGAGCCAGCGGCTGCGGATCTCGTCGCCCTCGAGCCGGCTGAACGCCACGTCCTCGACCTGGAAACCGCCCCAGTAGCGGCGGTTCATGTTCAGCCGCATGGCCTGGGACAGGTCGTCGCGCAGCTGGGCGGCAAAGATGTGCAGCAAGTGCACCGGCCGCCCCAGCAGGCATGGGTCCAGAACTTGAGGTGGCGCTGTCTGTTTAGTCGTTGTCATGTTTTCGCCATGTCGGAAATTCTTCGCTACGTCGCCATCATCGCACTATCCAGCTAAAAACTGGTTACTTCCAGCGCACTATTTGGGGAATATTACCTATCGTAACTTAAAGTCATGCGATGTCGGTAGCACAGGATACATCAAAATTCACATTATTTCCAACCAACAATATTTTACGAGTAATTCCTTGTGGCAAATAAGCCTTTACAAGAATATTGCTAGCCAGTAAGCTTAACCCGCTCCAGTCGTTTGACGCTGCTCTGCAACACACATGAATAAATGGCGCTTAGTGAATGATTTATAACGATATTTGCCACAGGAAAACAGTCTGCGCCGCGTGGCGGCGGTACGGCGCCCAGCTTCGCTCCTATGTGTCGTCAATTGTGACTTCCACTCCACCGCGGCACCACAGTCCCGCTCCGGATCGGCATCCATACGCTGCCTTTCTTACAAGACTGTGACATACACATCGATATGTCGTTTGATTGAGAACAGCTACCCACAGATAAACAACGCGGGACTTGCTGCTTTCTGGCAATCTGGCTATGGTAGACATATGGGACTAACGTTGCATGAACGGGAGATAGCAAGATGAGTAACGGAATCTCTAACCTGATACAAGCCGACCTCGCGTCGCTCACCAACGCGGCGCAGAACCTGGCCACCCAGACCGTGGCCCCGGCCGCCCAGTACGGCGCCGGCGACGCCCAGCCCGCCTTCTCCTTCGCCCAGTCGATGAAGGACGCGGTCCACAAGGTCAACGATGCCGACGCCAACGCTGCCCAGCAGATGTCCGATGTCGACGCCGGCAAGAGCGACGACCTGGTCGGCGCCATGCTGTCGAGCCAGGAAGCCAGCCTGTCCTTCTCGATGTTGATGCAAGTGCGCAACAAAGTGATGGGCGCCGTGGACGAACTCATCAAATTACCGCTGTAAGTCTTCGCGAAAGCCACCAACGTGATCAACCCCATCAAGTCCGCCTTCGAGCGCTGGCGCGCCAGCCCCGTCGCGCTGTCCCTGCCGCCCAACCTGCTGAAAAACCTGTACCCGCTGCTGTTGCTGGCGATAGGCGTGACCGCCATGGTGCTGATGTACCTGTGGAACGTGCAGGCGGGCTACAAGCCGGTGTTCGGCGCGCACGAGAAGGTCGCCGCCGCCGACATGATGACCGTGCTCGACGCCGACCACATCCCCTACCGCCTGCATCCCGACAGCGGCCAGGTGCTGGTGCCCAACTCCATGCTGGGCAAGGTGCGCATGCTGCTGGCCGCCAAGGGCGTGACCGCCCAGCTGCCGGCCGGCCTGGAGCTGATGGACAAGAACGACCCGCTGGGCGTGTCCCAGTTCGTGCAGGACGTGCGCTTCCGCCGCGGCCTGGAGGGCGAGCTGGCGCAATCGATCATGACGCTGGACGCCATCGCCCACGCGCGCGTGCACCTGTCGATCGCCAAGTCGACCTCCTTCGTGTCGTCCGACGGCGAGAAGTCGTCGGCCTCGGTGGTGCTGGCGCTGAAACCCGGCCACACGATGGCGCCGGAGGCGATCGCCGCCGTGGTGAACATGGTGGCCGGCAGCGTCGCCAGCCTGAGCCCGCAGCGCGTGAGCGTGGTCGACCAGGCCGGCAACCTGCTGTCCTCGCACGTCGACCTGGCCGACGGCTTCGACGCCGGCGCCGCCAGCAACGAGAACGGCAAGCGCATCCAAGACGAGGTCAAGGCCAACGTCCGCAACCTGCTGGGCCCGGTCATCGGCGACGACAACTTCCGCATGAGCGTGATGGCCGTGGTCGACAACGACAAGGTCGAGGAGACGGTGGAGAAATACGGCGCCGATCCGAAAGTCACCAGCGAGGCGATGCGCGAGGAGATGGACCGCAACCGCGTGGCGCAGGGCGTGCCGGGCACGCTGTCTAACCGTCCGCCGCCGGCCAACGCCAATCCGGCCGACGCCGCCAAGCCGGCCGCCGCCAACGATCCCAACAACCCGGCCGACGGCACCGCGCGCAAGAACGCCACCACCCGCCAGTACGCCTACGACCGCAGCATCACCCAGACCAAGCGCAGCCGTGGCCGCCTGGAGAAGCTGAGCGTGGCCGTGGTGCTGGCCCAGGCCGCCTCGCCCACGCCCAAGACCGGCTGGAGCGCCAACGAAATCGCCAACATCGACAAGATCCTGCGCAACGGCCTGGGCATCAACACCGAGCGCGGCGACCAGCTGGTGGTGTCGGCCATGAACTTCCCGCCGAAAGCGGCGATGACCCCATGGTGGCAGGAACGCGACAACGTGGTCGACATCAGCTCCTACGTGATGTACGCGGTTGGCATCATCCTCGGCTACCTGCTGCTGCTGCGTCCGCTGATGCGCCTGGCCACGGTGCGCTTCACGCCGGCGCCGCAGGAACTGGCGCGCATCGCCGCCGAGCGCCGCGCCGCCGAGCAGGCCGCCGTGGCGGCCGCCAAGGAAGCCAAGGAGGCAGCCGCCGCGGCAGCGCCGGCACTGGCCGGCCAGGGCGCGCCGGGCACGCCGGGCGCGGCCCCTGCCCTGCCGGGCGCCACCGTCCAGCCGGGCATGCCGGTGGTGCCGCTGCTGGAAAACTACGACCTGCCGCCGCCAGGCTCGGCCGTCGACGTCATGGTCGACCACCTGAAAGTGCTGGCCGCCAAAGAACCGGAACGTGTCGCCGAAGTCGTCAAACAATGGATGCAGAAAAATGGCCGAACTCAATAACATGCAGAACGACGAAGACTACGGCAACGCAGTCCACAACGCCCAGCTGTCGCCGGTGGAGCAGGCTGCCATCGTGCTGCTGAGCATAGGCGAGGAGCCGGCCGCGGCCGTGCTGCGCTGCCTGTCGCGCGAGGAATTGCTGGAGGTGACCCAGGTCATGTCGCGCATGAGCGGCATCAAGGTCGAGTCCGTCAAGACCGCGATGCAGACCTTCTTCGACGACTACCGCCAGCAGTCCGGCGTGCACGGCGCCTCGCGCAGCTACCTGAAGCGCTCGCTGGACCTGGCGCTGGGCGGCGACCTCGCCAACACCGTGCTCAACAACATCTACGGCGACGAGCTGCGGCCCAAGATGGCGCGCCTGCAGTGGGCCTCGCCCAAGTGGCTGGCCGAGTACATCTCCAACGAGCACGTGCAGATGCAGGCGGTGTTCCTGGCCTTCCTGCCGCCGGCGCTGGCCGGCCAGATCATCGACGCGCTGCCGGCCGACGGCCGCGACCTGGTGCTGCTGAACCTGGCGCGCATGGAGGAAGTCGACCGCGACCTGCTGCTCGAACTCGACGAGCTGGTGATGCGCTGCCTGTCCTCCTTCGATTCGCAGAGCACCAGCGTGGAAGGCATACGCCAGGCCGCCGAGATCCTCAACCGCCTGCCGAGCAACCGCGCGCAGATGGTCGAGCTGCTGCGCGCCCACGATCCGGAGGTGGTGTCCAAGATCGAGCTGTCGATGTACGACTTCTTCATCCTCGGCAACCAGTCCGAGGTGGCGATCACCCGCATCATCGAGGAAGTGCCGCTGGAGCAGTGGGCGATCGCGCTCAAGGGCGCCGAAGTGTCGATCCGCGACGCCATCCTCAAGACCATGCCGAAACGCCAGGCGCAAGCCTTCGAGGACATGATGCGGCGCGCCGGCCCGATGCCGCTGTCGCGCATCGAGCAGACCCGCCAGGAAATCATGGCCACCGTCAAGGCGCTGGCCGACGTCGGCGAGATCGAGATCCAGCTGTTCGCCGAACAGGTGATCGAATGAAGCAGTTCCGCGCTTACCGCTTCCCGCCGCTGGCGCAGTTCACCAACCTGGCGCACCAGCGCGCCGTGGCGCACAGCCACAGCCAGAGCGGCGACGGCGGCGCGCAGTGGGCCGCCTCGGTCAGCGAGGGCTTCGAACAGGGCCAGCGCGACGGTTACGAGATCGGCCTGGCGCGCGGCCAGGAGGACGGCTTCGAGGCCGGCCGCGCGTCCGGCCAGGAGCAAGGCCGCGAGGAAGGCCGCCACGAAACCCTGGTGGCCTACGACCAGATGGCGCGCCCGGTGGACGCCATGCTGAAAAGCCTGAAAAAACTGCGTTCCGACTACCGCGCCGCCCAGCGCAAGGAAGTGGTCGACCTGGTGGCCAAGGTGGCGCGCCAGGTGATCCGCGCCGAGCTGGCGCTGCAGCCGGTGCAGCTGATGGCCCTGGTCGAGGAGACGCTGGCGTCGATGCCGCCCACCCGCGAGGAGATCGACGTCTTCCTCAATCCGGAGGAGCTCAAGCGCATCGCCGAGCTGGACCCGAAACGCTCCAAGCGCTGGAACCTGATCCCGGACGCCCGCCTGGAAGTGGGCGAATGCCGCATCAAGGCCGGCGACAATGAAGTTGATGCCGGATGTCATCAACGTCTTGCGGCTGTCATGGAACAGGTCGATAATCAACTTCAAGCCGCCGACGGCGGCGATGAACCGGAGATCGAAGAGTGATCGCTGACGCCTTACGCAATCTCGAACTGGGTTCCGTGCCCATGGCGACCCCGACCGGTCGCCTGGTGGGGGCGTCCGGTTTGCTGCTGGAGGCGGTCGGTTGTCCCTTGCACACCGGCCAGCGTTGCCAGATTGAGACAGTCGGCGGCGAATGGCTGGACGCGCAGGTGGTGGGTTTCCGCGACAAGCTGTCGTTCCTGATGCCGTTCAAGAAGGCCATCGGCCTGACCACCGGCGCGCGCGTGCTGCCGTCCAACGAAAAAGTGAGCCTGCAGATAGGCTCGAGCTGGCTGGGCCGCATGGTCAACGGCCTGGGCGAGCCGATCGACGGCCTGGGCAAGCTGTCCGGCGACTTCCCGCTCGAACCGCTGCCGCCGCGCATCCATCCGCTGAAGAAAAAACCGGTCACCGAGGCGCTCGACGTCGGCGTGCGCGCCATCAACGCCATGCTGACCCTGGGCAAGGGCCAGCGCGTGGGCCTGATGGCCGGCTCCGGCGTCGGCAAGTCCGTGCTGCTGGGCCTGATGACCCGGCAGACCGTGGCCGACGTGGTGGTGGTCGGCCTGATCGGCGAACGTTCGCGCGAGGTGCGCGAATTCGTCGAAATGTCGCTCGGCAAGGACGGCCTGTCGAAAGCCGTGCTGGTGATCGCGCCGGCCGACGAAAGCCCGCTGATGCGCATCATGGCCACCGAGCTGTGCCACTCGATCGCGGCCCACTACCGCGACCAGGGCAAGAACGTGCTGCTGCTGGTCGATTCGCTGACCCGCTACGCGATGGCGCTGCGCGAGGTGGCGCTGGCGCTGGGCGAGCCGCCGGCCACCAAGGGTTATCCGCCGTCGGTGTTCTCGGCGCTGCCGCAGCTGATCGAATCGGCAGGCAACGGCGAGAACCAGAACGGCAGCATGAGCGCGATCTACACCGTGCTGGCCGAGGGCGACGACCAGCAGGACCCGGTGGTCGACACCGCCCGCGCCGTGCTCGACGGGCACATCGTGCTGACCCGCGAATTGGCCGAGCGCGGCCACTACCCGGCGATCGACATCGGCGCCTCGATCAGCCGCTGCATGAGCCAGGTCATCACCCACGAACACCTGCTGGCGGCGCGCGCGCTCAAGGCCAGCATGGCACGCCACGACCGCGTGCGCGACCTGATCCCGCTGGGCGCCTACGTGCCGGGCGCCGACCCGGTCACCGACAAGGCGGTGCAGCTGCACCCCAAGGTCGAGGATTTCCTGTGCCAGGGCACCAAGGAAGAAGCGCCCTTCGCACCGTGCATCAACCAACTTGAAAAGCTGATGACATGAGCCAACACAACATCCGTAACCTGTCCACGCTCGTGGCCCTGCGCAACACCGAGGTGGAGCGCCTGCAAACCGAGCTGGCGGAGAAGGAAAGCCTGCGGGAACGTTATCAGAAAAACCTGGAGCGTCTGACCGGGCTGTACACCAACAGCGGTCCCAGCGGCAACCTGCATCCTGCGCTGGCCGGCAACTGCGGCGACTACAAGCAGGCCGTGATGCAGATGGCCGACAACCACCGGCTCGACCTGCACATGCACGAGGCCGACATGGCCGTGTCGCAGCAGGCGCTCAACGCGGCCTGGGCCAAGCGCGAGGTGCTGGGCAAGGTGCTCAGCAAGCAGCAAAAAGTGGTGCTGGCCCAGCAAAATGTGCAGGAACGCAAGCAACATGATGAATTGGCAACGCAACTATGGATACGCGGCCAGAAATAAGGCTGTGGCGAAAAAATAGTTAGAAATATTTTCATAGGGAAACGATTAAGGTCGCCTTATATCAGGGTACACTTCAATCATCCTTACCGGGAGCACGATCATGGCAGTCATCAGCAGTCCAACTTACGACCCGCAAACCACGGCAACCAACCTGGCCAATGCGTATGTGGCGCCGACCAAGGCCAATCTGGACGCCCGTAACGCCAAGGCGACCGCCACCGTCTCCGCCCTCACCACGCTGGGCAGCGCGCTGAGCGCCTTCCAGTCGTCGATGCAGGCGCTGGTGACCGGCACCAGCGCCGTCAGCGCCGCCGCCGCCACCAGCAGCAACACCGCGATCGCCACCGGCACCGCCAGCGCCAACGCCGCGGCCGGCACCTACGCCTTCTACGTCGAGCAGCTGGCCACCGCCGGCCAGGTGTCGTACAACGTCAACGACAGCGCCGCCACCAACGCCGGCTCGCTGAAGGTGATGCTGGCCGACGGCTCCAACTTCCAGGTCGACCTGGCCAACGCCGACAGCAATATGGACGGCAAGCTGTCGGCCAAGGAGATCGCCGCCGCGATCAACGTGGCCGCCACCAACAGTTCCCGCGTCACCGCCTCGACCATGACGGTCAACGGCCAGACCAAGCTGGTGATGACCTCGAACCAGACCGGCGCCAACAACGCCGTGGCGTCGATCGACGTGTCCGGCCTGGCCGACGCCGGCCTGCAGTCCGACCTGTCGACCCAAAAAGTCGAGTCCGTGGCCAAGGACGCCATCGTCTGGATGGGCGACCAGAACACCGGCACCAAGATCACCCAGGCTTCCAACACCTTCACCGCCATCGACAACGTCAAGTTCACCATCAAGCAGGCGCAGACGCCGGGCGCGACGCCGGTGCAGCTGACCATCGGCCCCGACAGCACCACCACCGCCGCCAACGTGCAGGCCTTCGTCGACGCCTACAACAAGCTGCTGGGCGTGCTCCAGGCGGTGACCGCGCCGGGCGACCACACCCCCACCTCGCCCACCGACAGCACGCCGCGCTCGCAGGACGCCGCGCTGTACAACGATTCCGGCGTGGCCGCGCTGCGCGCCGCGCTGGGCTCGACGCTGCGCGCCGTCACCGGCGGCAAGTCGCTGATCAGCTTTGGCATCACCGCCGCGCGCGACGGCACCTTGACGCTGGACGCCACCCGCCTGCAGAAGACCGTGGCCGCCGATCCGGGCAAGATCGACACGCTGTTCGGCCGCGCCGGCCTGGGCGTGGACGCCGGCGTGCTGGGCAAGATGAACAAGCTGGTGACCACCTGGACCAACTCCGCCACCGGCCTGATCAGCGGCCGCAAAACCGCCGCCACCAAGGTGCAGGACGACGTCGCCAAGCGCCAGGTGGCGCTGCAGACCCAGTTCGACAATTCCTACAAGCGCTACCTGGCCCAGTTCAGCGCGCTGCAGCAGCTGCAGGCGTCGATGACCAGCACGTCGAATATGTTTACGGCGATGTTCTCGCCAAGCAGCAATTAAGTTAACGAACCACAACCAGTACGGTGAACACCATGTTGAACCAGGAAGCTTACAGCAGTTATCACTCCACCAATCTGGACGCCCAGGTGGCACGGGCGTCGCCGATCGAACTGGTGCTGGTGCTGACCGACGGCTTGCTCGAAGAGCTGGCGCGCGCGCGCGGCCACATCGTCGGCAAGCGCTACGAGCTCAAGGCCAACAGCCTGAACAAGTGCACCGACATCATCAACGGTCTGTCCAGTTCGCTTGACTTCGACAACGGCGGCGAGGTGGTGGAAAACCTCGGCCGCCTGTACGACTACTGCGCCGGCCGCCTGTACACGGCCGGCGTCAGCCTGGACCCGACCATCATCGACGAAGTGACGACGTTGCTGACCACCATCAAAAAGGGCTGGCTGGGTGTACAGGCCAAAAATGGATAGGCAACGCACTTTGCTGCAGATGGCGCAAAAAATGAGCGCCGCCATCGCGTCCCAGGACTGGAAGACGCTGGCGGCGATGAACACGTTGATGGCCACCGCGCTGCCGCAGATGGCGGCGCAGGGCCAGTGGAGCAGCAGCGAGCGGGCCGCCCTGGCGGCGCTGCGCGAGCTCCACGAAGAAGCAGTACGCGCATGCAACGCCGCCACTGAAGAGCTGGGACGGCGCCTGCACGAGATGCAGGCCAACAAAGAAGGCTGGCTGGCATATGCCCTAGACAGCGAACAGTTAGAAACCGGAATCCAAGCATGACCATGACACTCTCCAGCGCCACGGCCGCGGCAAAAGCCGCGAAAGCCGAACTGACCGCTCCGGTGGCCGCCAATCCCGGCGGCCGCGACAGCATGCCGACGCCGCTGCCCGGTCATAACGCCGGCGCCAGCCCGGTCGGCCGGGTTCCGCCCAAGGCGCCGCCGCAGGGCGGCAACAACAAACCCCAGCTGGTCAGCGCCCAGCCCAAGCCGGCCCAAACGACGCGCAGCGCCGTCCCGGCCAGCCAGAACGATCCGGTCAGCCATCCGGCCCGCGACGCCGCCGAGCCCGCCGCCGACGAGGCCCAGGGCGGCGCGCCGCTGTTTGCCCAGCTGCTGCAACTGGCCGATCCGCTGGCGTCCGACACCGCATGGACCCCGGCCGCCAGCGGCGCCGACAGTGCGGCCGGCGCCGACGACGGCACCGATACAGCCGCCGCCCCCGCCGCCGATACGCTGGTGCCGGCCATGCTGGGTGCGCTGCTGAATAATCCCGCGCCGCTGCCCGTGGCGCCCGCCGGCCCGAGCACCACCGGCACCGCCGGCCCCGTGCGCACCGATGCGGTGGGCGCCACCTCGACCCTGAACAGCGCCGCCACCCGCCTGAACCTGTCGGCCGCCGGCGTGGCCGTCACTGCGGCGCCGCTGCCGTCCGCGCCGGCGCCGTCGAGCGACGACGCCGCCGTCACCGCCGCCGTGCCGACGCCGACGCCGGCGCCCGCCACCGCCACGCCGGTGGTCACGCCGCAAAACATTTACGCCATGGCCAACAGCGCCGCGCTGGGCGCGCAAGTCCAGCAGAGCCAGTCGGACACGCCGGCCCCGGCCGCCGGTCCCGCTCCGGCCGCGCCCGCCGCCAGCCCGGTCCCTGCCCCGGCCGCCGCGCCGGTGCTGACCGCCGCCTTCACGCCGGTCCTGCCGCGCGTGGCGCCGCGCAGCGCCGATGCCGCCCCGGCCGCCAGCGATGCCAGCGACTACAGCGCCGCCAGCGCCACCGCAGCCGTCGCGTCCGCAGCCAAGGACGACAGCGTCGGCCGCAGCAGCGCGCCCGCGCCCGCCCCGGTCGGCAACAGCGTCGGCTTCAGCCAGAATCCGCAGAGCGCCACGCCGGCCCCGGCCGCCGTGGTCAAGCTGGCCGGCGCGCCGGAACAGTGGCAGCAGCCGCTGCGCGAAGCGCTGGGCGACCGCCTGCAAGTGCAGCTGCAACGCAATAACGACCACGCCGTGATCCGGCTGGAGCCGCCCAATATGGGCAGCATCGAAATTTCGATCCGCCACAGCGGCGGCTCGCTGCAGGTGAACCTGAGCGCCAACCACAGCGAGGTGCTGCGCCAGCTCAACACCATCGGCGACAGCGTGCGCCAGGACTTGTCGACCCGCCAGTATGCCGACGTCTCGGTCACGGTCTCGTCCTCGCGCGCCCAGGCCCAGGCCGACAGCGGCGGGCGCAACGGCCAGCAGCGCGACCAGGACGAGGGCCGCACGCCGGGCCGCGCCCTGTCCGACGACGACACGACCACCTTTGCCATGACGTCCGAGCGGGAGTAATCAGTAGATGAAGAACATGAAAATGATCATAACGCTGGTGCTGGTGGCCGTGGTCGGCGCAGCGGTGGCCGGCGGCGCAGTCTGGTACATGTCGAAAGGCAAAGAGGAGCCGGCGGTCACGGCCGACGGCAAGCCGGCCAAGAAGCCGGTCAAGAAGGAAGAAAAGGAAGACAAGTCGGCGCCGAAATACCTGACGGTGGATAAGGTGGTCATCATGCTCAAGCGCCAGCCCGGCGACACGCTGTCGCACTACATGTCGGCCGACCTGGTGATCACCACCAGCGAAAAGAAAGAGAAGGAAGCCAAGGAACAATTGCCGATGTTGCGCAGCGTGGCGGTGCGCACGCTGTCCAACCTGCCGATGGCCACCGCGCAAGTGATGACCATCGACCAGTTCGCGGCCGAGCTGAACAAAGCCTT
This sequence comes from Duganella sp. GW821-FHT01E12, assembly GCF_059422325.1. Taxonomy (NCBI): domain Bacteria; kingdom Pseudomonadati; phylum Pseudomonadota; class Betaproteobacteria; order Burkholderiales; family Oxalobacteraceae; genus Duganella; species Duganella sp. GW821-FHT01E12. The sequence goes on from NZ_JBWKWR010000006.1 coordinate 155,256, forward strand.
CGACGCCACCTATGAGCACGAGGGCCGGGAAAAACCCTTTTCCGAAGTCATGATTGGCAAGCTGATCATTGAGTAGGTTGCGGCAAGCATGAAAACGAGTGGTGCGACCAGTGGAGCGGGCATGGCCTATCTAGAGCAATATGCGGACGCTTACGCCGAAAATTATGGCGAGCCCGGCGGTACGCCGGCCGCGCACAGCGTGGCCGACGAGCAGAAACACCTGCTGTCCTACGCCCCGCTGGTCAAGCGCATCGTGCGCCAGCTCAATTCGCAGATCGCCGGCGCCATCGACCGCGACGACATGGAACAGATCGGCCTGATGGGCTTGCTGGAGGCGCTGCGCCGCTACGGCGAACCCGACGCCGCCTTCGGCAGCTACGCCAGCCTGCGGGTGCGCGGCGCCATCCTCGACGAACTGCGGCGCCAGGACTGGCGCCCGCGCGCGGTGCGCCAGCAAAGCCACAAGCTGCGCGACGCCGTGCGCGCGCTGACCCGCACCCTGGGCCACGAACCGAGCGAGCAGGAAATCATGAGCGGCCTGAACCTGACATCGGAAGCCTACCAGGCCTACCAGCTCGACGAGAACGCCGAGCTGATCGCCAGCTTCGACGAGGTGCTGCAGGACAGCGTCAGCCACGACAGCGCGCCCAGCCCGGAAGACCAGCTGGTGGTGCGGCGCAGCCTGGAGCAGGCGCTGCGCGGCCTCGACGAGCGCGAGCAGCGGGTGGTGCAGATGTATTACGAATTCGAGCTCAGCTACAAGGAAATCGCCGCCGTGCTGGACCTGACCGACGCCCGCGTCTGTCAGCTCAACAAGGCGGCGCTGGGCAAGATGAAGGCAGTATTGCAAAGCGCCTGATCCAGAGCGGGCGCAAGCAAGATTAGAAAAATGACGCGGAAAGGCGAATCATCATGCAGCAAATAGTCGGCATCCTCATAGTTTTAGGCAGTGTTTTCGGTGGCTTCTTCATGATGGGCGGCGCCTTCCATCAGATCTGGCAACCGATCGAGCTGATCGTGATTGCCGGCGCCGGCTTCGGCGCGCTGGTGATCGGCAACCCCAGCCACGTGCTGAAGGAGGCGGTCACCCAGATCAAGAAGATCGTGTTCCGCAAAAAATACGACTCCGAGTTCCAGCGCCAGTTGCTGCTGCTGATGTACGAGCTGCTGCAACTGGCCGCCGGCGGCCTCAAGGCGCTCGACGCCCACGTCGAGGCGCCCAAGGACAGCCCGCTGTTCCAGCGCTACCCGCGCGTGCTGGAGGAGCCCAAGCTGCTCGCCTTCATCGTCGACAACTTCCGCCTGATGGCCATGGGCAAGATCAACGCCCACGAGCTCGAAGGCGTGCTGGAGCAGGAACTGGAGGCCATCCACACCGAGCTCGAGCAGCCGGCCAAGTCGCTGGCCAAGATCGGCGAGGCGATGCCGGGCTTCGGTATTCTGGCCGCCGTGCTGGGCATCGTGATCACCATGAACACCGTCAGCGAGGGCGCGACCTCGGGCGAGATCGCCGAGCACGTCGGCGCGGCCATGGTCGGCACCTTCATCGGCATCTTCTTCTGCTACGGCATCCTCGACCCGATCTCCAGCATGATGAAGCAGCTGGTCAACCAGGAAGCGTCGAACAAGGAAACCGTCAAGGTGGTGCTGGTGACGCACGTGGCCGGCAAGCCGCCGCTGCTGGCGATCGACGCCGGCCGCCGCCTGGTCCAGCTCAACATCAAGCCGAGCTTCGCCCAGCTGGAACGCTGGATCAACGACCTGGAAGGCCGCGACAGCGCGCCGGCCGAGGACAGCTCGCGCAGAGGAGGCCGCGGTGCTAAAGTCGCATGACAAGGGCCATGAGCAAACCATCGTCAAGCGCGGCGGTGGCAAGCACAAGCACGACGACCACGGCGGCGCCTGGAAGGTGGCCTTCGCGGACTTCTGCCTGGCGCTGATGTGCTTGTTCCTGGTGCTGTGGCTGATGGCGGCCCGCAACTTCGAGTCGCTCGAGCAGATCCTGACCGAGGCGGACGGCGCCAAGACCGACCAGGGCAAGGGCGTCATGCCCGAGCAGGTGGGCGGCCCGCGCGGCAGCCTGATCGACCGCTTCCCGATGCCGCACACCGGCAGCACCGAGGAGCCGGGCGACGCCAAGGCCAAGGGCGAGGCCCACACCAAGGTCACCGGCGAGGCCGAGCCGGTGGTCGAGACGCCCAAGATCAAGTACGACAGCCCGAGCGACCTGGCGGCGCTGTCCAAGGCGCTGACCAAGATGAGCGCCGAGGCCGGCCTGACCAGCAACCTGGAATCGGTGATCACGCCCTACGGCCTGCGCGTGATGCTGCACGACACCGACCACCAGGGCATGTTCATGCGCGGCTCGGCCGTGCCGACCGACAAGTTCCGCGCCCTGCTGCGCAAGATGGGCCCGCTGTTCCGGCAGATGGAGAACCAGATGCTGATCGTCGGCCACACCGACTCGCTGCAGTACGCCGACCGCAGCTACGCGGCCTTCTCCAACTGGACGCTGTCGGCCAACCGCGCCATGTCGGCCCGCTCGCAGCTGCTGGCCGGCACCATGAACCCGGAATCGGTGCTGCAGGTGGTGGGCATGGCCGACCGCGCGCCGCTCGACACCAAGCGCGCCGACGCCGGCGTCAACCGCCGCATCGAATTGCTGATCCTGACCACGGCGCAGGCCAAGTCGATCGCCACCATGTTCGGCATGCCGGAGGGCAGCAGCGCGCTGACCGAGGATGTCGACACGGCGCTGCCCGACGCCACCCTGCTGGAAAAACTGCGCAGCAAGCTCGGCGGCGACAGCCCGCTGCGCGACCCGCGCCGCCACAAATAATACGACGTATGGAAACCAAGCCAACCCGAGGCACACGTATGAGAATCTCCACAGGAAGTCCCGACGGCGTCGCCGTCCAGCGCGTGGCGGAAGCGGCCCCGGCCGAAGCCGCCGAGGCGCTCGCGCCGGCGGCCGCGCAGGCGCCGCTGCAATCGGCGGTGATGCAGCCGGCGCTGCAGGCGATGCGCGAGATGCCGGAAATCGACCAGGAAAAAGTCGACCAGCTGCGCGACGCGCTGGCCAAGGGCGAGCTGCCGTTCGACCCGGCCAAGCTAGCCGGCCTGATCCAGCGCTTCCACGGGAGCGAGAAGTGAGCGATGCCGCAAGCCCGACGTCCGCCCCGGCCTCGCGCCAGGACGCCATGCGCCAGCTGCTGGCCGGCGTCGCCGACGACCTGCTGGCCTACGCCGGGCTGCGCGCCCTGCTGGACCAGCAATTCGACGCCGCCGTGCGCCACCAGGGGCCGCAGCTGACCGCCGTGGCCGAGGCCATTTCCGCGCTGGTGGACGTGATGCAGGCGCGCCGCACGCAGCGCGTGGCGCTGGTACAACGCTTATTGGGGCCCGACGGCACCATGTTGCAGGCTTTTGCCTTGCTGAAAAATTCGGCACGGGAGAGAATGGAGAACGACTGGACCACCCTGGAACAGATGGTTATCGAATGCAAGCGTCTGGGCAAGCGCAATAGCGACTTGCTGGTAGAACAGTACAGCATCATGCAGCGCGTGCTGCATGGCGAGGAGCAGATTTATGCACCAGCTTGACCGGATGCAATCGACCGCACCCACGGCTGCCACCGTATCGAACATGAGCGCCAGCCGCCCCACCGCGGCGCTGGGCGGCATGGCGTCGCCGGGGGCGTTCGCCTCCACTTTCCAGCAAGTCCAGCACGACCTCAGCGCCTTCATCGCCCAGGGCGGCGGCTTCGGCTCCCCCGCCCCGGCCGCCCATGGCGCCAATGGCGCCACGCCGGCCATGAACCTGCAGGCCATGGCGCTGCGCCACCAGGGCGCCGGCGCCATCGACGGCGGCGTCGATCCCGCACTGCAGCAGCAATTCCTGGCCTCGATCAAGCCCTGGGCCGAGGAGACCGCCGGCAAGCTGGGCGTCTCGCCCGACATCGTCGCCGCCCACGCGGCGCTGGAATCGGGCTGGGGCCGCAATCCGCTGCGCCAGGGCGGCGCCGACAGCAACAACCTGTTCGGCATCAAGGCCGGCGGCGGCTGGCAAGGCGCGGTGGCGGCCGCCAGCACCACCGAATTCGAACACGGCGCCATGCTCAAGAAGGTCGAGCGCTTCCGCAGCTATCCCGACACCGCCAGCGCCTTCCGCGACTACGCCGATCTGCTGACCGGCAACCCGCGCTACCAGGCCGCGCTCAACACCGGCAGCGACGCCCGCGCCTTCGCGCACGGCCTGGCGCAGGGCGGCTACGCCACCGATCCGAACTACGCGGACAAACTCAGCAAACTGGCGGCGCAGCTGCAACGCGCCGGCGGCAAGCTCACTGCGTCGGGGAATTAGTGGACACGGGCATATCGACCGGCTCCACCGTCGCCGCGCCCGTCACCCGGGCGCGGATCACGGTGCCGTTGGCGTTGCGCACCCGCACCAGCGTGCCGCGCGCGCCGCTGTCGAGCGCCTCGCCGGCCATGCTGACCTCGATCTGCTCGCGCCTGGCCACGATGCGCACCGCGTCGCCGCGCTTGACCACGGTGGGCTCGCTCAGCAAGGCCATCCGCAACACCTCGCCGCTGCGCAGCGCGCGCCGCCCGGCCAGCCCCACCACCTCCTGCGGATCGGACACGCTGTCGGCCAGGCCGGAGATATCGTGGCGCTCAAGCAACACGTCCTCGTCGGTCAATACTTTCCCCGATGGCACATCGCTTGCCATGACGGCAATGCGCGCCGAGATCTGCGTGCGCACCACGAACTCGTACCGCCAGCCTTCCGCGCCGGCGCAGACGGCGGCGAAACGCATGCGGCTGGGCAGCCGCGTATCGAGCGCTTCGACCGTCACAGCCTGTCTGCATGCGGCCAGCGGCCTGCTGCCGCGCACGACGGTCAGCTCGAATTTCGGCTCCACCAGGCCGCTGCTGTCGGCCCAGCGCTGCACATGGGTGCGCGCGGCCGCCTCCACCGCCAGCGGCACCTGTTCGGCGGCGGTCGGCGCGGACGCGGAAAAAGCCGGAGAAAATGGAGTGCAAAACAGCAACATTGCACTCAAAGCGGTTACAATACTTTTGTTGAACATGGGCAATACCTCTACTATGATGCCGGGAGCCGGAACGTCTTGGGTGCATGCCGCACCCGGGCGCCATTCTACCCCGGCGCCGGCGGTTTTCACTCATGCAACATCGTTTTACAGCAATGCTTACACAGGGGAAGAACATGGCGATTAATTTCAAAGATGCGGTGGGCGTGCACGCCGACGCGCTGCACCTGCGGGCCGAGCGCACGCGCATCCTGGCCTCCAACATCGCCAACGAGAACACGCCCGGCTTCCAGGCGCGCGACATGGACTTCGCCGCCACGCTGGCCAACACCCAGGCCGAGGCCGGCGGCGACATCGGCGGCGACGACGATGCCGCCATGATGTACCGCGTGCCCTTCCACCCGACCCGCGACGGCAACACCGTCGAGATCGGCGTCGAGCAGGCGGCGTTCTCGCAGAACGCCTCGGACTTCCAGACCAGCCTGACCTTCGTCAACATGAGCCTCAAGGGCCTGGCCAAGGCCATCAACGGTCAATAAGGAGCGCCACATGTCCTTCAAGAATATTTCAGAGATCGCCGGCTCGGCCATGGCCGCCCAGTCGGTGCGCCTCAATACCATCGCCAGCAACCTGGCCAACGCCGATTCCGTGGCCGGCACCGAAGCCGACACCTACCGCGCCCGCAAGCCGGTGTTCGCGGCCGTCATGGCCGACAACTTCAACGACATGGGCAACAGCGGCGGCAAGGTGCAGGTGCTGGACGTGGTCGAATCGAACGAGCCGCTGCGCAAGGTCTACGAGCCCGGCCATCCGATGGCCAACGCCGACGGCATGGTGTTCTACCCCAACGTCAACCAGGTGGCCGAGATGACCGACATGATGTCGGCCTCGCGCGCCTTCGAGACCAATGTCGAAGTGCTGGGCCGTATCCGCACGATGCAGCAATCCCTCCTCAAACTCGGTGAAGGTTAAGCCATGACAGTCAGTCTCCTCAACAACGGCAGCAGCACCAATGCCCCCGCCACCGGCAGCAGCATCACCGGCAACAGCGCCAGCGCGACCTCGGACATGTTCACCAAGCTGTTGGTGGCGCAGATCAAGAACCAGGACCCGCTGTCGCCCACCGATCCGGCCCAGTTCGTCCAGCAGCTGACCCAGCTGTCGCAGACCGAGTCGCTGCAGAACCTGTCCACGCTGACCAGTTCCAACGCCAGCGTGCTGCAAAGCATGCAGGTGCTGGCGCTCGGCGCCCAGGTTGGTTCGGATGTCATGGCCGAGACCGGCACGCTGAACACCGACGGCAAGACCAAGGTCAGCGGCCAGATGACGCTGGCGGCCACCAGCTCCAACACCCGCGTGGTGCTGACCGGCAGCGACGGCACCAAGCACAACGTCACGCTGGGCGTGGCGGCGGCCGGCACCGTGCCGTTCACCATCGACCCCACCGCGCTGGGTCTGCCGGCCGGCAGCTACACCATGACGGTCGAGACCAGCACCAAGGAAAACCCGCCGATCGACCTGCAGGGCCGCCTCAACAGCGTGCGCCTGTCCTCGTCCGGCAGCGTCGTACTGAACATCGGCAACATCGGCGAAGTCGCGCCGACCGCCATCACCGCTTTCAACGGTAAATCCTCCGCTTCTGCCACCCAATCTAGTCTCTAAGGAAGGTATCCATCATGAGTTTCGATATCGCATTGTCTGGCATCCAGGCCATCAACGAAGCGCTGGACGTTACCAGCCACAACATCGCCAACGCCGGCACCTACGGCTTCAAGTCGTCGCGCGCCAACTTCTCGTCGCTGGTGGCGGGCGACCAGCCGACCGGCGTCATGGTCGGCTCGCACACGCAAAGCATCAACCAGCAGGGCGGCATCCTCAACACCGGCCGCTCGCTGGACGCCTCGATCAACGGCCGCGGCTTCTTCGTCTCGCGCGACGTCAACACCGGCGTCACGCAGTTTAGCCGCGTGGGCATCTTCAGCGGCTCCAAGGACGGCTATGTGGTCGACGCTTCCGGCCGCCGCGTGCAGGGCAACGTCATCACGCCAGGCACCACGGTCAAGGGCGCCCAGGGCGACCTGAAGATCCCGACCGGCGCCATCCCGGCCGTGATGACGCAGAAAATGAACTACGTCGGCAACCTGTCGGCCGACTGGACCGTGCCGGCCGTGGCCTTCGACCCGACCATCGCCACCCCGGCCACCCCGCCCGACCCGGCCTCATTCAACATGGCCAAGGCCACCGTGATCTACGACACGCTGGGCGGCCAGCACACGCTGACCCAGTATTTCTCGCGCGCCAACGCCACCGACGTGACCGTCAACTACCTGGTCGACGGCCTGCCGTCCGGCTCCTCGACCACCATCGTGACCGACGCCAACGGCCAGATGACCACCCCGGCCGCGTCGCCGGACAACGGCACCTTCGCGGTCGACCTGACCGGCTTCACGCTGGCCAACGGCGCCAAGCTCGGCTCGATCGCGCTGAACTACACCGGCACCACCGGCTTTGCCGGCGAAGCGACCACCGCCACCAACAACGCCAACGGCTACGCCTCCGGCACCTACCAGGGCATCGACCTGGGCGACGACGGCTCGATCATCGCCAAGTACACCAACGGCCAGAAGCAACCGATCGGCATGCTGTCGCTGGCCACCTTCGCCGACGAGGGCTCGCTGACCGCGGTCAGCGACACCAGCTGGATCGAGTCGGTGGCTTCCGGCCAGCCCAACATCGACAATCCCGGCGTCGGCATGAACGGCACGCTCACCGTGGCCTCGCTGGAGCAGTCCAACGTCGACATCACCTCCGAGCTGGTCGGCCTGATGACGTCGCAGCGCAACTACCAGGCCAACTCCAAGGTCATCCAGACCGAGAGCACCATGCTGCAATCGCTGATGCAAGCCATCTAAGGACAAGCTGACCCATGGATGCGCTGATCTACACCGCCATGAGCGGGGCCGAACGGGCCCTGCGCGGCCAGCAGGTACACGCCAACAACCTGGCGAACATCGAAACCGGCGGCTTCCGCGCCAATATGGAGCTGTCGGCGGCGCAGGCGGTCAACGGCTACGGCTACGACGACCGCCACATGTCGCAGCTGCAGGCCAACGCGGTGTCGACCCGCCAGGGCACGCTCAAGGCCACCGGCCGCGACCTGGACGTGGCCATCTCCGGCAACGGCTACTTCGCGGTGCAGGGCCCGACCGGCGAGGCCTACACCCGCGCCGGCGCGATGACGCTCGACGAGACCGGCACGCTCAAGATCAACGGCAACGTGGTGCTGGGCGAAGGCGGCCCGATCACCCTGCCCGAGTACAGCAAGATCGCGGTCGGCGCCGACGGCACGGTGTCGATCCAGAGCCCCGGCACCACCACCATGCAGACCATCGACAAGCTCAAGCTGGTCAAGGCCGAAGCGTCGGAGCTGACCAAGAACGAGGCCGGCCTGCTGGTGGCGCGCAGCGGCCAGCCGCTGGCCACCGACGCCACCGTGGTGGTCAAGCCCGGCCACCTGGAAGGCAGCAATGTCTCGGCGGTGGAGGAAATGGTCGCCACCATGAGCTTGAACCGTACCTTCGAGATCCAGATGAAGTTGTTCAAGGCCAGCGATTCGATGGCCGAAACCGGTAACCGCCTGATCGGCGGCTGAGCCGGTCCACGTTACACACAAGGGAGAAATCATGAATCCAGCAATGTGGATCAGCAAAACCGGCGTGCAGGCGCAGGACGAAAAACTGCAAGCCATCGCCAACAACCTGGCCAACGCCAACACCGTCGGCTTCAAGCGCGACCGCGTGGTGTTCGAGGACCTGTTCTATTCGATCGAACAGCAGCCCGGCACCCAGCGCGCCGACAACAACACGCTGGCGCCGTCCGGCGTCCAGCTGGGCAACGGCGTGCACATGGTGGGCACGCAAAAAGTGTTCAGCCAGGGTTCGCTGCAGACCACCGGCAACCAGCTCGACGTGGCGGTGATGGGCAACGGTTTCCTGTCGGTGCGCCAGCCCAACGGCGAGACCGCCTACACCCGCGCCGGCCAGCTGCAGGTCGACGCCAACGGCATCCTGGTCAACGCCCACGGCCTGCCGCTGATCCCGCAGATCACCATCCCGGCCAACGCCACCTCGCTGACCATCGGCGAGGACGGCGTGGTCTCGGCCACGCTGGCCGGCAACACCACCGCCAGCCAATTGGGCCAGCTGACCCTGACCAGCTTCATCAACCCGACCGGCCTGTTGGCCCTGGGCGAGAACCTGTTTGCCGAGACGCCGTCCAGCGGCACGCCGACCGACGGCAAGCCGGGCGACGCCCAGTGGGGCAAGCTCAAGCAGGGCACGCTGGAGGGTTCGAACGTGCAGGTGGTCGAGGAGATGGTCGACATGATCGCCGCCCAGCGCACCTACGAGATGAACACCAAGGTGCTGTCGGCCGCCGACAACATGCTGCAGTACCTGTCGCAGGCCGCGCGATAATGAAAGCCGTCCGTTCCACCCAGGCCGGCGCGCTGTGCGTGCTGGCCGCGCTGCTGGCCGGCTGCGCCGCGCTGCAGCCGCCGCCGGTGCGGCCCGGCCCGTCCGACGAGCCGCCCACCGTGTCGCGCGTGATCGGCCCGAAAGGCACGTCGGGCGGCGTCTACAGCCCCGACCTGGGCCTGTCGCTGACCTCGGACAGCCGCGCCTTCCGCGTCGGCGACGTGGTCACCGTCAACCTGCAGGAAACCACGCAGGCCAGCAAGAAGGCCGGCACCAGCTACTCCAAGAATTCGGCCGACAACATCGTCGCCCCCAACCTGCTGGGCAAGACCTTCGGCAAGGGCGCGGTCGGCCTCGGCGCCTCCAACACCTTCGCCGGCGACGCCACCAGCACCCAGCAGAACGCGCTGACCGGCGCCATCACCGTGATCGTGCAGGAAGTGCTGCCCAACGGCCTGCTGCGCGTGTCCGGCGAAAAGACCCTGACCCTGAACCAGGGCGAGGAATTCGTCCGCCTGCGCGGCTACCTGCGCGCGGCCGACATCGACGCCGACAACCAGGTGTCGTCGCTGCGCATCGCCAACGCCCGCATCGCCTACTCGGCGCAGGGCACGCTGGCCGACACGCAGTCGGCCGGCTGGCTGTCGCGCTTCTTCAACGGTCCGCTGATGCCGTTCTGACCGGCCGTAGTTTTTGATAGGTGAACCCATGAATTTCCGCAAGCGCCTCAGCTTACTCCACCGCCTGCTGGCCCTGCCGCTGGCCTTCTGTGTCGCCGCCGGCGCCGCCCTCCCCGCGCCGGCCCAGGCCGCGCAGGTGCTGCGCAACCTGGTGGCCGTCGAAGGCATGCGCGACAACCCGCTGGTGGGCTACGGCCTGGTGGTCGGCCTGAACGGCAGCGGCGATTCGACCCAGGTCAAGTTCGCCAGCCAGTCGGTGATCAACATGCTCAAGCAGTTCGGCGTCAAGGTGCCCGACGGCACCGACGCCAAGTCCAAGAACGTGGCCACCGTGATGGTGTCGGCGGTGTTCCCGCCCGGCTACCGCAAGGGCCAGAACATCGACGTGGTGGTGTCCTCGATGGGCGACGCCAAGAGCCTGCGCGGCGGCGCCCTGCTGCTCACGCCGCTGCGCGCGGCCGACAACGAGGTCTACGCGCTGGCCCAGGGCAACGTGGTGGTGGGCGGCTTCAGCGCGGCCGGCAAGAGCGGCTCCTCGGTCACGGTCAACACCCCGACCTCCGGCCGCATCCCCAGCGGCGCGGCGATCGAGCGCGAAATCGCCACCGACTTCGCCACCAAGCCCACCGTGCGCCTGTCGCTGCGCCACCCGCACTTCCAGACCGCGATCAACATCGTCGACTCGATCAACAAACGCTTCGGCGACATCGCCACCACCACCGACGCCACCAGCATCGACGTGGTGGCCCCGGCCAACCCGACCCAGCGCGTGGCCTTCATGGCCAAGCTGGAGGCGCTGTCGATCGACGTCGGCGACGACTCGCCCAAGGTGGTGTTCAACTCGCGCACCGGCACCGTGGTGATCGCCGAGGGCCTGCGGGTGCGCGCGGCCGCCGTCACCCACGGCTCGCTGAAGGTGGTGATCTCCGAATCGACCAAGGTCAGCCAGCCGAACGCCCTGGCGCAGGGCAACACCGTGGCCACGCCGCAATCGCAGGTCAGCGTCGACCAGGGCTCGGGCCAGATGTTCAAATGGCCGGCCGGGGCCAAGCTGCAAGCGATCATCGACGTGGTCAACAGCCTGGGCGCCTCGCCGGACGACATCATGGCCATCCTGCAGGCGCTGGACCAGGCCGGCGCCATCGAAGGCGAACTGGTCGTCATCTAAGGAAAGCCATGAACTTCGATCCCAGCAAATTCGACGGCAGCACCATGCGCATCGGCGTGGCCGACAAGCTCAGCGAGACGCCGGCCGTGGCCGCCCCCGCCGTGGACGACGGCGTCGACCCCAAGTACCGCGCCAAGGCCACCGAGGCGGCGGTCAAGTTCGAGAGCTTCTTCATCGGCCACATGCTGCACCAGATGCGTTCCGGCACGCGCGAGCTGGCGGCCGAGGACAGCGTGTTCAAGGACAAGATCAACGAGGACATGCTGGACATGGCCGACAACCTGGTGGCCGACCAGCTGGCCGGCCAGCGCGCCTTCGGCGTGGCCGACGCCATCCTGCGCCAGCTGCTGCCGCCGGGCGGCACGCCGGCGGCGATGCACGCCAGCCTGCCGGGCCGGGCCGCCGCGCCGGCGTCGAATATTGCCGAGCCGCAAAATATTTCCGTAACGCTTAATCCGGTGCAGTAAACCGTCGCCTTTTACGGTTAACGGACCAGTTGACGCCCCTCGACACTGCAAGCGACTGGTCCTCCGGCCTTCACCAGGAAAGACCCTTGCAATATGAGCATCTCTTACAACGCACTGTCCGGCGCCCTGGCCGCCCAGGCTGCCCTGAACACGGTCAGCCAAAACATCGCCAACGCACAAACCAAGGGCTACACCCGCCAGGGCGTGCTGCTGCAGGCCAGCGCCGGTGACGGCTCGTCCGGCATGAGCCCGGGCAACGGCGTCAAGATCGGCTCGCTGCTGCGTTTCAGCGACTCCTACAAGTCCCAGCAGATGTGGCGCGCCGCCTCCGACCTGGGCCAGCACACCCAGGTCCAGCCCTACCTGACCCAGATGGAAAAGGTCATGAGCGATGACAAATCCAGCATCAGCTACGGCATCGACAATTTCTTCAAGGCGCTCAACGCGGCCGGCGTCGATCCGACCTCGACGCCGCTGCGCCAGCAGGTCATCACCGCGGCCGACTCCATGTCGCAGCAGTTCAACAGCATCTACAACGTCACCGCCAACCAGCTGATCTCGGTCCAGCAGCAGCGCTCGGCGATCCTGCCGGGCCTGAACGAATCGCTGGCCGGCATCGCCGCGCTGAACCAGCAGGTCATTTCCATCGGCGCCAACGGCACCAACACCTCGGCCCTGATCGACCAGCGCGAACAGCTGATCGACAAGGTGGCCTCGCAGGTGGGCGTGGAGGTGATCAACAACCCGGACGGCACCGCCAGCGTCTCGCTCAAGAGCGGCCAGCCGCTGGTGGTCAGCAATCTGTACGGCAAGCTGAACTTCGACAGCAGCAGCGGCACGCAGCAGCTGACGCTGAGCTTTGCCAACACCACCTTCAAGCTCGACGACACCAAGGTCGGCGGCCAGCTGGGCGGCCTGGCGGACTACCAGGAAAACACCCTGAAGCCGCTGCAGAAATCGATCTTCGAGATCGCCCAGCAGATGTCCGACAAGGTCAACACCCAGCTGGCGGCCGGCTTCACCAGCCCCGGCGTTCCCGGCACGGCCTTGTTGTCGTTCAACTCGGCCAGCGCCACCGGCCTGCTGCAAGTGACCAGCGGCTTCAAGACCGCCGACCTGGCCTTCTCCAGCGACGGCCTGCCCGGCGACAGCGGCAACCTGCAGCAACTGGTGGCCATCAAGACCCAGCCGATCACGCTGACCTCGCTGGGCAGCGTGCTGCTGGGCGACGCCGACACCCAGGTGGTCGGCAAGCTGGGCATCGACAGCCAGCAGAACCAGGCCCAGCTCAACACCGCCACCACGGTGCGCCAGCAATCCGAGGACGACTGGAAATCGACCAGCGCGGTCAACACCGACGAGGAGGCGATCAACCTGGTCGAGTTCCAGAATATGTACCAGGCCAACATGAAGGTGATCGCGGTCGCCAACACCCTGTTTGACGCCACCTTGCACATGTTCGGTTAAGGAGAGCCTGTATGCGTATCGCCACCAGCCAGTTCCAGGCCACCATGAACCGCGGCCTGCAAGAGAACCAGAGCAATCTGGCCCGGATCACCTCGCAGATGGCGTCCGGCGACCGGATCCAGCTGCCGTCCGACGATCCGGTCGGCAACGTCCGCCTGTCGCGCCTGGAGCGCGAGGAAGCCATCGTCGGCCAGTACCGCGACAACATCGCGGCCGTCAAGATCCGCCTGTCGACCAACGAGACCTATCTGCAGAGCATGACCAACGACATCACCCAGAGCCACGACCTGCTGGTCTGGGCCTCGGACGGCAGCAACACCGCCGCCGACCTGAAGTCCATGGTCAAGCCGATGACGTCGCTGCGTGACAGCCTGCTCTACAGCGCCAACGAGAAGGACCAGGAAGGCCGCTACATCTTCTCCGGCACCATGACCGACACCCCGGCCATCACCTACGATGCGACGGCGCCGGTCGGTTCGCGCTACACTTTCACCGGCAACCAGAACCAGCAGAAGACCGTGGTCGGCAACGGCATCACGCAGACCACCAACGTCGACGTCAAGGGCCTGGAAGACCTGCTCAACCAGATGGACACGACCATCGACGAACTGTCGTCGCCGACGCTGACGGTGGGTTCGCCCTCGCTGACGGCCGCGCTGGGCGCCAATATGGACGGCGCCAGCAGCACGCTGGACCTGATCGCCGGCAAGATCGCCGACTTCGGCGGCGCCCAGAACGTGCTCGAGACGCTGGACGGCAACCACGCCAACGTCAGCCTGTCGAACAAGACGGCCATCCTGGACATCGGCCAACTGGACTACGGCGAGGCCGCGACCGAACTGAACGGCTATAATCTGGCGCTGCAATCGTCGTACAAGGCGTATTCCAAGATCAGCAATCTGTCGCTGTTCAACATCCTGTAATCCCAACCCGAGCACCCTATGCAAATCTCGCCCAACACCAACCCGACCGTCATTGTTCCTGGCCACGCCAGCAATGCCAGCGCGGTGGACGGCACCGCGCTGGGGCTCAATGGCGAGAACGCCGCCACCGCCACGCCGGTCACGCCGACGCCGACCTCGGCGGCGCCGCTGCGCCGTGGCCTGAACAACTGGGACCAGCCGTTGCAGGGCGACATCTCCGGCGCCCAGCAGGCGCTCGACTTCCTGGAACAGAGCGCGGCCCAGCTGCGCAACCTGAAGGCCGACCTGAGCGCCCGCCTGGCCAACCGCCAGCGCGCCGACGGCACGCTGGACGCGCGGGTGCGCCAGTTCAGCAACACCTGGCGCAACCGCAGCGCGGCCTCCGGCGGCACGCTGGACGCCCGCCTCAAATTCAGCAACAAGGCCAGCACCACCCGCTTCACGGTGCGCGGCATGAACATCGGCAACCTGCGCACCGGCGGCCGCGAAGTGCTGGCGATCTCGCTGGGCGGCGGCCAGAACCTGCGCTCGGTGGTGCTGGAACCCGGCCTGTCGGACGAGGAAATCGCCCAGCGCTTCGACGACGCGCTGGCGCCGAGCGGCGTGCGCGCCGACCTCAACGAAGACGGCCAGCTGGAATTTTCCACCCCCGAATCGTCTTGGACCAATGTGCGCGACACCATCGCCGTGCAGGGCGGCGGCATCCGCTTCCCGACCGGGCAGCTGAACCGTGTGAAGGCCGAGGCCGAGACGCCGGCGGTCGATCCCGACAACTGGCAGACCTCGGACGTGGACGCCATCCGCGCCACGCTGCAGCAAGTGGTGCAGGCGCTGGCGCAGGTGGAACAGGCGATCGCCTCGGTGCACACCGCGCTCAACCAGGTGAGCGCCCGGGTGCAGGACGCCACGCCCAGCGACACCACCGACGGCATGGACCAGGTGGCGCAGAACTTCGTCTCGACCGCCAAGCAGCCCGGCTACCAGTCGCTGCTGTCGATCACCTCGGCGCTGGCCGGCATCAGCCGCGAGCGCGTGATCTCGCTGCTCAGCCTGCGCTAGTCGGCAGCCCCCGCCTCACTCCACCACCAGGCGCGGCAGGCCGCGCCTGGCCAGCTCGCTGAACTGCGCGGCCGGCATCGGCTCGGCATACACATAGCCCTGGGCATAATCGCAGCCGGCCAGCGCCAGCAGGCCGCTCTGCGCCGCCGTCTCCACGCCCTCCGCCACCACCCGCAAGCCCAGCTTGTGCGCCATGACGATCAGCGCCTCGCACATCGCCAGGTCGCCGCTGTCGCTGGCCAGGTGCTGGATGAAGCTGTGGTCCAGCTTGAGCAGATCGATGCCGAAGTGCTTGAGGTGGGACAGCGACGAATAGCCGGTGCCGAAATTGTCCAGCGCCACCTGCACGCCCATCTCGCGCAACTCGCGCAGGCGGTCGGACACCTTGGCGATGCCGTCCATCAGCACGCCCTCGGTGATCTCGATGATGATGCTGCGCGGCGCCAGCTGCAGCTCGGCCGCGTAGTTGAGCCAGCCGACATACAGGGCGGTGTCGCCGCGGAACTGCGCGGCCGACTGGTTGATGCTGACCTGGAAGCCCGGCCCCAGCTCGTCCTGCCAGCGGCGCGCCTGCAGCGCCGCCTGGCGGAACACCCAGTCGCCGATCTCCATCATCAGCCCGCCCGATTCGGCATGCTGCAGAAACTCGGCCGGCGCCAGCAGGCCGCGCTGCGGATGGCGCCAGCGCAGCAGCGCCTCGGCCCGCTCGATCATGCCGCTCTGCAGGTTGACGATGGGCTGGAAGTGCAGCTCGAACTGCCGCTCCGACAGCGCCAGGCGCAAGTCCAGCGTCACCTGCTGGCGCGCCTGCGCCGCCAGCTGCAGGTCGGCCGTGAAATAGCTGTAGCGGTTGCGGCCCGACTCCTTGGCCGCGTACATGGCCTGGTCGGCCTGGCGCAGCAAGTCCTCCGGCACCACCGCGTCCGACGGATACAGCGCGATGCCGATGCTGGCCGAGATCGACGGATTGGCCGCGCCCAGCTCGAACGGCCGGTTCAGCAGCGTCAGCATGGTCTGCGTGATGCGCTCGATGCCGGCCGCCTGCTCGATGCCGGACAGGATCACGGTGAACTCGTCGCCGCCCAGCCGCGCCACCGTGTCCGAGTTGCGCACGCAGGCGCCGATGCGGCGTGCCGCCTCCACCAGCAGCGTGTCGCCATGCGCGTGGCCGAGCGTGTCGTTGACCTGCTTGAAGCCGTCCAGGTCGATGAACAGCAGCGCCAGCTGCATGCCTTCGCGCTGCGCCTTCTTGACCTCCTGGCCCAGCCGGTCCTGGAACATGTGGCGGTTGGGCAGCGCGGTCAGCTCGTCGAAATTGGCCTGGTGCCAGATGCGCTCGGTGGTGGCGCGGCTGTCGGTGATGTCGGTCACCAGCGCCAGCGCGCCCAGGTAGGCGCCCTCGGCGTCGAAGATGGGATTGGTGGCCAGCGTGGCCCACAGCTCGCTGCCGTCCCTGCGCAGGAACTTGAACTCGTGGCGCTCGGCCACGCCCTGCTGGCGGCGCGCGATATTGCGCTCCAGGATGGCGCGGCCCTCGTCGTCCATGAACGCCACCAGCGGCTGGTCCAGCATCTCCTCGATGGTGTAGCCCAGCATGGCCGCCATCTTCGGGTTGACAAAGCTGGTGCGGGCGGCGCCGTCGATTTCCCAGATGCCTTCCTCGGCGCTGTGGACGATGCGGCGGAAGCGTTCCTCGCTGCGCTCCAGCGCCGCCAGCTTGCCCTCGGCCATCTCCAGCACCACGCGGATGGCCTGGCCGCTGCTGTCGGCGCTGGCGCGCAGCGTGACCGGAAAGCCCTGCTGGTTGCGGGCCCGCGTCATCTGCAACGCGCATTGCTCGGGATGGGCGCTGTTCAGCGCCTGCCGCACGAAACGGTCGAAGTCGTCATGGAAACGCGGCGCCACGAACTGGCGGAACGACACCTTGGCCGGGTTGTTGCGCGGCAGGCCCAGCAGGTCGGAGCCGACCACATTCATCTGCAGGATGGTGGTGTCGAAGCCCAGCACGAAATAGCCGACCGGCGCCAGCAGGTAGATATCGTTGAAGTAGGCTTGCTCGGCGCTCAGTTCGCTGGCCGTGGGCGGCTCGCCGAACGCCGCCATGGCCCCGCCTTCGTCCACGATAGCCATATTGGTCAAGCCGTCGATGCGCTCGGCGGAGATCGGCTGCCGGCCGCCATGCAGTTCGGTATTGTGCGTAGGCTTCTCCATACCACCCCTTTGCGTAGGTGTTCAGACTAGCATTTAAGCCGCGCACTGTCGAGCGCGCGGCGACGCCTCAGCGATGCGCGCGGTTCAAGCGTTGTTCCGCGCGCCGTTGCAGCGCTTCAAACAACAAACTGAGCAGCCAATAGATGGCGGCGGCGGCCAGGTACAGCGGCAGCGGCCGGAAGGTGGTCGCGATCACTTCCTTGGTCGACAACATCAGCTCGGTCATGGTGATGACCGACACCAACGAGGTATCCTTGATCAGGCTGATCAAGGTATTGCTCATGGCCGGCACCGCGATGCGCAGCGCCTGCGGCAGCACCACGTGGCGCAGCGTGGGCCAGTAGCCCAGCCCCAGGCTGTAGCTGGCCGCCCACTGCCCCTTGCTGACCGCGAGGATGGCGCCGCGCAGGCTCTCGGACAGGAAGGCGCCCGCGTTCAGGCTCAGCGCCAGGACGCCGGCCGTGACCGGCGTGAATTCGATGCCCACGCTGGGCAGGCCGTAATAGATGACGAACATCTGCACCAGCAGCGGCGTGCCGCGCATCAGGCTGACGTACACGCCGGCCGGCCAGCGCAGCAGGCGGTAGGGCAGGATGCGCAGCACCGCCACCGGGAAGCCGATCAGCAGGCCGCCCAGCATCGAGGCCAGCGCGAACTCCACCGTGTAGCCGGCGCCGCGCAGCATGACCGGCGCGGCCTCTTGCAGCAGCTCCAGCAGCCCCTGCCAGTCCATGCTCAGGGCGCCTTGCTGACGTCAGTGCCGAACCACTTCAGCGAGATCGCCTTGAGGCTGCCGTCGGCGGCCGCGTCGGCCAGCGCCTTGTCGAGCGCCTGCTTGAATTGCGGATTGCCCTTCTGGAAAGGGATGCCCATGCGCTCGACCGCGCCCACCTGCGCGCCGGCCTTGATCGGCAGCTTGGATATCTTCAGCAGATAGGCCGACATCAGGCTGTCGTTGAGCGCCGCGTCGATGCGGCCGCTGGCCAGGTCGGCCATGGTGTCCGGCGCGGCCGCGTAGCTGCGCACTTCGATGCCCGGCACCGCCTTGGCCTGCTGCTCGTACACGCTGCCCTGCCCCACGCCCAGCTTCTTGCCCTTGAGGTCGGCCAGCGCCTTGTAGGCCGCCTTCTCGTCCTTGCGCACGATCAGCTGCGGCATCGAGTAAATGTAGGGCGCCGAAAAATCGAAAGCCTGTTCGCGCTTGGGATTGATGCCGACCTGCGAAACGATCACATCGTATTTATTGGCCGACAGCCCGGCCAGGATGCCGGCCCACTCGCTGCTGACGAACTCCACTTTCACTCCCAGCCTGGCGGCCAGCAGGCGCGCCACGTCGACGTCGTAGCCGGCCAGTTCGCCGCTCTTCTGGTCCTTGTAGTTGAACGGCGGATAAGTGCCCTCCAGCGCCACCTTGAGCGTGCCGCGCGCCTTGACCGTGGCCAGCAGATCGGCCGCCGCCGCCGGCAAGGCCAGCGACGACAGCGCCAGCGCCAGCAGCGCGCCCTGCGCCAGCTTGAAAGTGAAATCGCGTTTTTGCATGAAATTCCTTATCAATGAGGGGCGCTACCAGGCGCCCATGCGGCGGCGCAGGCCGAAATTATGGCCGACCACCAGGATGGAACTGGCGATCAGTCCGCTCAGCCCTATCATCAACTGTATCAGCTTATCGTCCGGCAGCACCCACAGGCGGCCCTGCGGCGCCTCGTCCACGCGTGCGGCGGCCATGATCAGCGGCGACACCCATTCCGCTTCCGGCGTAACATCCAGGATCAAGGCGCC
Organism: Duganella sp. GW821-FHT01E12; assembly: GCF_059422325.1. Lineage (NCBI taxonomy): Bacteria > Pseudomonadati > Pseudomonadota > Betaproteobacteria > Burkholderiales > Oxalobacteraceae > Duganella > Duganella sp. GW821-FHT01E12. The sequence goes on from NZ_JBWKWR010000006.1 coordinate 174,538, forward strand.
GTCCTGCGTGGTCTGCATATAGATCTCGCCCCCTTCGGCCAGCGCGAAACACACGCCGTAACCGGTTTCGTGCTTGGCGATGTGCTCCTGCAGGCTGAGGTTGTGCTCGGCTATCCACAGTTCCACATCGGCCGGGGTTTCCAGCCCGCTCCACGGCACCGGACGGAAGCGCGGGGGCTCGGGCTTGTTATCGTCTTGCATAGTCTTCCTGCTGAGTTTTTCTTTGCTAAGCCGCCAGTTTAATCGATGGGAGGAAATCAGCCATGAAATATAAATTTCCGTACGGCCCCGGACGCCGCGAGTACGAGTCCGAGTTCACGCAGTTCATCAATGGCTACCTGCGCCAGCACCCCGAGGTGCAGCGCGACCAGGTGCTGGGATGGCGCATCTTTTGGGAGCGTCCGGTCGATCCGCAAAGCATAGACCGCGACCGCGATGCCGAACTGAAGCCGACCATTTACCATTCGTACTTCTACGAATGAGGCTCAGCCCTTCCAGGTCCGATTGAGGCCGGTATCCGCGTGGATCCAGCCGCCGCGCGGGCCGGAGCGGTAATAGAAGCCGACGCCGCCCTGGCGGAAACTCTTCACCAGGCCGCCCAGCACTTCGGAATTCAGGCTGGCCAGACGGATGTCGGCGGCGCGGCCCTCGATGTGCAGCGACTGGCGCGCGGCCGGCACGCCCGCCTCGCGCAGCTTCTGGTTCGACGCCTGCGTGCGGTAGCCGGATAAAATCTCCAGCGGCGTGTCGATGCCGTAGCGCGCCACGAAGGCCTGCGTGCCCCACAGCGTTTCAAACAGCTTGGGATCGATGCGCGCGGTTTCCTTGCCGTTGACGTCGCGCAGCAGATGGCACAAGTCCTGGTAGGCCGATTCGATGATCTCGCCATCCCGCCAGTACAGCAGCTTGGCGCGCTCGCCGGACGCCGGCCGTACCACGTCGATCGTGCGCGGCTTGAGCCAGAACTCCAGGTCCAGCGCCTGCGCGTCGAAGATATCGGGCGGCGGCGCCAGTTCGCCGAAGCCGGACGGCGCGCTGGCGCGCGGCATGCTGGCGGCCGGCCTGGCCTGCGCCACGGCGCCCGGCGCGCTCGCGCCGACGCTGCTGGCGGCCTGATGCGGCGCCGGTTTCGGCGCGGCGGCCGCGCTGTGTTGAACCGTGCCGCGGGAGGCGCATCCAATCAGCGGCACCGATAAAAAACTCGCTCCCGCCAAACCCAAACCCTGCTGTAAAAACTTTCTGCGCGATGCCATAGCCCACCCGTGAAAAACGATATGGATACTATAGCGTATGCAGAGGGAAATGAAAAAGGGAACGCGCCCGATTTCCCGCAAAAACCGGACGCAGCCTGCGGCCAGCGGCGCTAGCGCATCGCCAGATGGATCACCTGCTCCGGAACGAACTGGCCGTCAGCCAGATTCCGCGCCGGCACCACCATCGTCAACCAGCCCTGCGCGCCATCATTGCCGATCAGTTCAATTTCCATTTTCAGCTGCCGGTCCAGCGCGACATAATTGTTGCGTGTGGTGGCGACGATCTTGTGCATTGGCCCTTGGTCCACATAGGCGTACACATTGGTGCCACGGCCGACGATGGACAAGGTCTGGCCGTTCGACAGCGTGTAGGTGGCCATGAGATCGCGGTAATTTTCCGGCCACATTTTGGAATACGAATCGGGTAATTCGATGCGGGCCTGGCTGGCCGGAACCGGCACCCGCAAAGTATCTTCAGACTGCTGCGCTTGCAGAGCCGACGACAGCGCCAGCCCTCCCACAACCACTGCGACGTAGATTGTTTTCATGATGATATCCCCCGTGTTGGAGATTCCATTTAAGCAGTCGCGACGCAAAACACAAATTCATTGTGACTATCATGAAGCACTGCGGATACATATTTGAAATGGCCCATCAGGCCGCCGCCGCTTCGCGCTCCACGGCCAGCAAATCCGCGCGCGGCTCGTCCAGCATATAGCCCTGCACCAGCAGCGGCACGCTCGCGGCCTCGCCCAACTGCCGCAGCACCGTCAAGGCCGGCGTCGACTCCAGCCGCTTGAACACCAACGCCACATTGGCTTCCGCGCTGCGCTTCAGCAAGGCCAACAGCGCCTCGCCGTCCTGCAGTTCGCGCGCGTCGAGCTTGAGCACATCGGGCCGCAAGCGATCCAGCAACTGCAAGCCTGCACGCGCGCCCGGCACGTTGACGGCGAAACGGAATCCGTTGCGGCGGTAGTTGTCGGAAACATAGTTCAACAACCAACCCTGCTGCGGCGAGGCCGCCGGCAATTGCAGCACCACGCGTTGCAGCGGCAGTTCCAGCGCGTCGAGGATGCGGCGGAAGGCATGGCCGTGATTGCTGCTGACCGCGCTGAGCAGGCGGTCATGCACGTTCAGGTACAAGTCCTGCGGCCCCTCGCCCGCCTGGCGAAAGAAATTAATCGCATGCAGCATGCGGCACAAACGATCCAGTTCGATCGACTCGTCGTCGCTGGCCGCATGGTCGAGCAGCCGCCACAGCGACAAGCCCTGGTCCTGCGCCGACACGCTGCGCGCCAGGCCTTCGTAGGCACGTACCTCGCCCGACGCCAGCTGGCGGATCGGCTGGAAAGCGCTGCTCAGGGTGCAGTTGAAAAAGCGCCCGTGGGCCTTGCCCTCGTGATCGAGCCAGATGCTGGAACCCGCGCCGCCGGCATCGGACAGGCGCGCCAGGTATTTTTTCAAGACGGGATATGACATGGAACTCCTCGGCAGACGCTGACAATAACGCCAGCGTAAGCCCGCGCGCCACAAAGCTGAACGAATGCTTTCAGCTATCCATATGCCAAAACATTCCTTCCACCTGCGGCACGGCGCCGCTATCGTTGGCCATCGCCACTCTTCGCCCGAACACCATGTGCCAATTACTCGCCATGAGCAGCAGCAAGCCCGCCGCTGTCGATTTCTCCTTCGCCGGCTTCGCGCTGCGCGGCAGCGAACACCGCGACGGCTGGGGCATCGCGCTGCATACGCCCAGTGGCTGCAAGCTCTACACCGATTCGCTGGCCTCGACCCACTCGCCGCTGGCGGCGCAGATCCGCAACCATCCGATCAAGGCCAGGAACGTCGTCGCCCATATCCGCAAAGCCACGCAGGGCCGCATCTCGCTGGAAAACAGCCACCCGTTCACGCGCGAGCTGTGGGGGCAGACCTGGTCCTTCGCCCACAACGGCGACCTGAAACTGTTCGATCCGAATCCCAGCCTGTACTCGCCGCACGGCGACACCGACAGCGAGCGCGCCTTCTGCCACCTGCTGTCCGGCCTGGCGCTGCGCTTTGAAACGCGGCCGCCGCGCCACGTGCTGTTCGGCGCGCTGGAAACGCTGGCCGGCGAAATCGCCGCGTACGGCAGCTTCAATTTCATCCTGTCCAACGGCGAGCTGCTGTTCGCCCATTGCAGCACCGAGCTGCACGTGGTGGTGCGCGAATACCCGTTCTCGGTGGCGCAGCTGGTCGATTGCGACCTGAGCATCGACTTCAGCAAGCACAACCACCTGGACGACCGCATCGCCGTCATCGCGACCCAGCCGCTGACGTCGAACGAGGCCTGGACCCGGTTCGCGCCGGGCGAGCTGAAGCTGTTTGTCAACGGACGGGAAGTGGGATCGGCGCCGGTGCGGCGCCAGGAATGGGAGCTGGAGATTTGCTGCTAATTTGCGGTTAGACGGAGTTGCAATTGCAGAAGCGCTTGCGTTTGCTGCCGTCCGGCGCGTCGGCGGCGGCGTCCAGCTGCTTCCAGAAGAACACTGTTTCCACGCCATACGGCGAGCGCACCTTGCCGGCATCGACATAGCCGCGCTTGGCAAAGAATTCCTGCCCGGTGGCCGTGCTGTGCAATTGCAGCGCCTTCACGCCCCAGCTGCACGCCTGCTCCTCCATGCGCGCCAGCAGCGCCTTGCCGACGCCCTGGCCGCGCGCCTCGGGCAGCAGATAGCACAGGGCCAGCTTGCCGGCTCCGGTCAGCAACGCGACGCCGACGACCACGCCTTCGCTGAGCGCGACCAGCGAAAAATTCGTCGGCGAGCTGAACCAGTTCGCCACCATCTGCGGAGTTTTGTTGCCCAACCAGGCATCCAGGATGGCGGGATCGTTCTTATGATCCAGATCGCAGCATTCCGTGATCGAGCGGCGCAACACCGTGCACGCCGCATCCGCATCTGTCGAAGCAGCAATACGAATTTCAAGACTCCGAATTTCAAGACTCATGTACGCTCACAAATATTCCCATTAGCAAAAATGAAGCGCTTCGCTGTTTTACCGCGCGCCTTCTTCAGTGCCTGATCCGACTATACACCAAGCAGCAAAAGCCGTTGCGGACGCACCCGATCGAGGCCCGTTTGACTCTCACAGCCTAGTGGCTGGCCCTGCTTTTGCCCACGAATGTTTTCAAAAATCGTTATGCGGTTTTTACTGAAAACCTCGTGTTAACCATACCTACTAAGCATATTACGAAAAATTCGTATCTTTTCCGGGCGAAATTTTACACCATGGGCGTCTGTTATTACGAAAGCTCATTATGACCACCAAAAAACCTGCTCGCCGCGTGCTTATTTCCTCGTTCCTGGCCGCTTCCGCCGTCATGCTGGGCCTGCCTCTGCAGGCGAACGCCGCCGAAACCGTGCTGCTGAACGCGTCCTACGACGTGGCCCGCGAGCTGTTCAAGGACATCAACCCGCTGTTCGTCGCGGACTGGAAGAAGACCACCGGCGAAACCATCAACGTCAACCAATCGCACGGCGGCTCGTCCAAGCAGGCCCGCTCGGTGGCCGACGGCATGGAAGCGGCGGTCGTCACGATGAACCAGGCCAACGACATCGACATGCTGGCCGACAAGGGCCTGGTGGCGCAGGACTGGTCCAAGAAGTTCCCGAACAACGCCGCGCCCTACTACTCGACCATGATTTACCTGGTCCGCAAGGGCAATCCCAAGCAGATCAAGGACTGGAGCGACCTGGCCAAGCCGGGCGTGAAGGTCGTCATTCCCAATCCCAAGACCGCCGGCAACGGCCGCTACACCTATCTGGCGGCCTGGGGCTCGGTGCTGAAGAAGGGCGGCACGGAGGCGCAGGCGCGCGAGCTGGTCACCAAAATCTTCAAGAACGTGCCGGTGCTGGACGCAGGCGGACGCGGCGCCACCACCACGTTCACCCAGCGTGAGATCGGCGACGTTCTGGTGACGTTCGAGAACGAAGTGAACCTGGTGCGCGCCGAGTTCGGCAACAACTTCGAAGTGGTCTACCCGTCGATCTCCATCCTGGCCGAGTCGCCGGTGGCTGTGGTCGACAAGGTGGTCGACCGCCGGGGCATCCGCAAGCAGGCCACCGGCTACCTGAACTTCCTGTACAGCGAGCAGGCGCAGGAGGTGATCGCCAAGCACTATTTCCGTCCACGCTCGGAGGCGGCGTTCAAGAAGTACAACGCCAACTTCCGCCAGATCGCGCTGTTCACGGTAGATGACGTCTTTGGCGGCTGGAGATCGGCGCAGAAGAAGCATTTTGACGACGGCGGTGAATTCGACAAGATCTACCAGACCAAATAAAGATATACGGATCGATTCGTTTGCAAATGGCCTGCCAGCCCGTAATCTGGACACGTAGCAAACAACCCAGATAAAGGAAGCGCAATGGCCATTTCTGAAATTAATGTACGTAACCAGTTCCGCGGCAAGATCAAGGAAATCATCTTTGGGCCGGTGGTCTCGGAGGTCGACGTGGAAACCCAGCATGGCATCGTCACCTCGGTGATCACGTCGCGCTCGATTCATGACCTGGATTTGAAAGTCGGCAGCGAAGTCATTGCCCTCGTTAAATCCACCGAGGTCTCCATCGCCAAAGTCAGCAGCAACTAGGCAATATTTACGATCAAAAATTTGGGGTCAAGTCTGACATTCGGACACGGCCTCTGCCCTAGCGGCCGCTAGGGCAGAGGCCGTGTCCGAATGTCAGACTTGACCCCAAATGCTTAGAGGCACCTTAAGACGTATCCGCAGCACAAAATAAATAGAATCGTGGAGTTACATTCAATAGACGAGAAACCACTTTAATGTTATCTTCTATCCTCAGGAAATATTGCCGCATAGCTAGACTAGTTTTGCGCCGCGTCAACTTCTGACGCCCGATACACTCCTCTCTCCCAAGAATACCTAACATGCTCAAGAAAATTGTTGCTGTATTGCTGAGTTCGTTTACTGCGGCTGCGCTCGCCGTGCCGCTCGGCTCGCAGTCGGTGCTGGTCGTCGAAGACGGCACCGGCAAAGTGCTGCTCGAAAAGAATTCCAACGTTCAAGTACCGATCGCCTCGCTGACCAAGCTGATGACTGCGATGGTCGTGCTCGATTCCAAGCCGGACATGGATGCGCCCATCAGCATCGAAAAAACCGACGTGGACGTGATCAAGCACAGCACCTCGCGGGTGCCGGTCGGCGCCGAACTGGCCCGCCGCGACGTGCTGCAACTTGCGCTGATGTCGTCAGACAACCGGGCCGCCGCATCGCTGGCGCGCACCTATCCGGGCGGTCCCGAAGCGTTCAAGAAAGCGGTCAGCGCCAAGATCCGCGCGCTGGGTTTGACCCAGACCGTGATCGAGGAGCCGACCGGCTTGTCGCCGAACAACCGCTCCACCGCGACCGATCTGGTCAAAATGGCAACCGCCGCCTCGGCCTATCCGGACATCCGCCGCATCACCACCGACACCAAGGACGTGATCAATATCAAGGGCCGCCAGGTTGAGTACCACAATACCAACCGACTGGTAGGCGCCAAGGGTTGGGACGTCGGCCTGTCGAAGACCGGCTACACCGAAGAGGCTGGCCGCTGCCTGATCATGCGCTTCAAATCCGCCGGCAAGAACGCCACCCTGGTGTTGCTCAACGCCAAGGCAAACTCGGCCCGATTGATGGATGCCTTCAACATCCGCCGCTTCGTTGCCGGCCCGGATGCAGAACCAAAAGTCATGAAGGCTTCGGTTCATCGTCACAAAAAGGCCGCCAAGTCGGCCACCCGCCGCCGCCGCGCCGCCTGATCTTTTCAGCCTGCCGAAACAAAAACCGGACCCGAGGGTCCGGTTTTTTTTGCCCTTCACAAGCCAGATTTTGGTGTTTATATGCCAATTATTAGCATGATTTAGCTATGACGATGCCTTGAACAGGCGTCGCGCGGGAGGAATCAGTTGCCGAGCAGCGTGCGCAGGCCGCTGGCGCGCTGGGTGCGCTGGGCGATGGCGTCGAGCAGCACCTGGCTATTCGGCGTGAGTAACGTAAAGTAGTCGCGGGCGCGCGTGATGCCGGTGTAGATCAGCTCACGCGCCAGCATGCCGCCGCTGTCCTTGGGCAACACCAGCACCGTATGCTGGAACTCGGAACCTTGTGATTTATGCACCGTCATGGCAAACGCGGTTTCCACGTTTCTTAGCCGCGTGGCAAGAACACTGCGCACATTGTCACCTTCCGAGAAGTAGACGCGCAGCGCGCCGGGACGTGCTGGATCGGGCAAAGTCAGGCCGATGTCGCCGTTGAAAACGCCGGTGCCGTAATCGTTGCGCGTGACCATGACCGGTCGGCCGACATACCATTCGCCGCTTCTTCGCAGCAATCCGGCCGATTGCAATCTTTGTTCAATGACATCATTCAATCCGGCAACACCCCACTCGCCTTCGCGCACTGCGCACAGAATCCGGAAGGTTTCAAAGCTCGTCAGCACGGATTTCACCCACGCAAGATGTACGACATCCTCGCCGTCCGGGGCCCCGGATTTGATCATTTTGAGGTAAGCCTGGTAGCCGCCAGCGGCGCCGGCACGGCCCGCCAATGCCAGCTGAAGCAGGTCGGAAGACTGCGCCGGATCGATCCAGGCGACCTTGCCGTCAGTTCCTTCCCGCAATACTTGTAGCGATGCGGCAGCATTTCCTGCGTTCACGGCCAGCGCCAGCGCGCCGATCGGGCCGCCGAAACGCCGGCTTTCGCGCAACATTACTGTCTGCTGAGCAATGGGTCCGCCGTTGCCGGCGTAGCTGTCCGGAATCTGTTGGCCGGTGCTGGCTTGCACGTACGACAATGTTTCGGACTCGTAGGCGCCCGCTTCCGCGTTGTGGCACAGGTCGCCCAGGACCGCGCCGGCCTCCACCGAGGCCAGCTGATCTTTGTCGCCAAGCAAGATCAAGGTCGCATTCGGCGGTAAGGCGGCCAGCAGCGCGGACATCATCTCCAAATGGATCATTGACGCCTCATCAACAATCAACACATCGACGTCCAGCTGATTGCCGGCGTTATGCTGGAATGCGCGCGTGCCCGGCCGGGCACCGAGCAGGCTGTGCAGCGTTCGGGCCGCGCCCATGCGGGCGGCCAGTTCGCGCAGCGGCAGCGCAGCGCCAACCTTTTCCGCCAGATCGTCCAGCGCCGAGTCGATCGACTGCTTGAGCCGGGCCGCGGCCTTGCCGGTCGGCGCGGCCAGCGCCACGCGCAAACCGGACTGGCGCGCGCCGGCCGTGGCGAACAGCAAAGCCAGCAAACGCGCCACGGTGTAGGTTTTGCCGGTGCCGGGACCGCCGGTGATGATGCCCAGCTTGCCGCGCATGGCCACCGCGCAGGCGATTTTCTGCCAATCGGTGGCGCCGCCACGCGGTGCGTGCGGGAACAGGATGTCGAGCCAATGACGCGCGTCGGCGGTGCTGGCCTCGGCGTCGAGGGCAATCAGGCCACCCAGCGCGCGGCCGCGCACGGCTTCGGCGACCAATGTTTCGTCGCGCCAATAGCGGCGCAGGTACAGGCGCTCGCCGTCCAGCACCAGCGGTTGCTGGAAATCCAGGTCGCCCACCGGCCAGACCTGGTCGCAGCCGGCCAGCAGCGCGCGCCAGGCGGCGGCGTTCCGGGGCCAGGCGCCGGCGGCGTCGCGCAGGGCGCGCCATTCGTCGGCGGTCCAGCCGAGCTGGCCCGAAGGATCGCCGCCGAGTTCATCCAGCATCAAACAGCTGTGGCCGCGCCCCTCGAGTTCAGACAACAACACGCAAGCCGCCATCAACTGCGGCGAACTGGCGCCAATCGAGGCGATAAAGCGCGCAAACACCCCGCTCAGGCGGCGCAGCTGGCCATTTTCGGTCAGCGCGTCGACCTGCGCGAACAGGGCCGCGGACGTTTCAATACTCATGCGGTGCCTCTGCTTGCGCTGTGCCGGACTCGTCCAGCAAGCGGTCCAGTCCGTCCAGCAGCGCCGGATCGGGTTCTATCAGGTAACAACCGCGCGTTTGCGGATTCACAATACCGCGCAGGAAAAGGAAAATCGTGCCGCCTAGATGCTCGGCCGGATCGTATTCATCGCCCAGGCGGCTTTGCAGCAGCCGGTGCAGCGCCAGCATGTAGATCGCGCCCTGGATGTCGTAGCGGTGCTCGGCCATTGCGGCCACCAGCGCCGGCTGGTGATAGGCGCCGTCGCCCGCACCCAGCGCGTTCGATTTGTAGTCCAGCACCCAGAAGCGGCCCTCGTGCTCGAACACCAGGTCGGCGAAGCCTTTCAACATGCCGTGCAGCTGACGCTCCGGCAGCGCGGGCCGCGCCACGCCGCCCAGCAGATGCTTGGCGCACAGGCCATCGAGCGCGCCGGTGCTCAGGCGTTCGCTGGGGAACCAGAACTCCATCTCCGGCAGCGGCGAATCGATGGCGCTCAGCGGCGCCTCCAGATACGGCAAGGTGGTGCCGGCGATTTCGCGCAGCCACGCCAGTGTGTCTTCCAGGCGGTTGCCCCAGCCTGCGCGCTCCACCCGCCGCGTCAGGCGCGATTCGAAGTGCTCGTGATCGACGATGGCAAAGCCCTCCTGCCCCATCCACTCCAGCTGCTCGTGCAGGAAGTTACCGGGCACCGAACCGCGCGGGAAGCGATGCCAAGGCGCGTCCTCCACGCGGCCCGCCTGCGCGATGGACGGCATGTCCGCGCCTTCCAGCAGGTTCTCCTGCAGGGCGTCGCGCGGTACGGGCAAGGCCGGCGCGGCGCCGCCGATGGTCCCGGTCGGCCCGGTGCGGCGCGCCAGCGAACTGAAACTGCCCACCGACCAATCACGCTCGAAACGCCCGGTGTAAAGCTGCGGCTCCAGCAACGGCGGGCGTTCCTCGATGCGGCTCAAGCGCGTGAACTGCTGCATCGCCATCTCCAGCGTCTCGATGCTGATGCCGTCGCATCCCTTGCAGGCGTGGCCCCAGCGCTCCATCATCAGGTCCGACGGCAGCGCCTCGCCGCCGGTCAGCAGATAGCCCAATGCCGATTCGTGCAGCGTGTTGTCGCCGGCCTTGCGGGCGGCCAGCGCGGTCACGCCCAGCCACAGGAAGTGGCGCGCGCGCGTCAACGCCACGTACAACAGGCGCAGATCCTCCTGCAGACGCGCGCGTTCGACCAGTTCCATCGCGGTGTCGGTCAGCGCCATGTCGATCTGGCGCACGCCATCCTCGTCGCTGAATTCGAAGAAGCTGCGATTGCGCCGCTCCACCTTGCGCGCCGTGACGGCGAACGGCAGATACACCAGCGGATATTCCAGCCCCTTCGACTTGTGGACGGTGACGACCTTGACCAGCTCCGCATCGCTTTCCAGCCGCAGCACGCGTTCGTCGCCGGCGCCCTCGCCGCCTTCGATCTGCTCGGCGAGCCAGCGTATCAGCGCCTGCTCGCCGTCCAGCTGGCGGCTGGCCGATTGCAGCAGTTCAGCCAGATGCAGCAGGTTGGTCAGGCGCCGTTCGCCGCCGGGCTGCTGGAGCAAGGCCGCCGGCAGTTTCAGTTCGTGGATGAAGCGGCGCAGCATCGCCAGCACGCCCTGCCGCTGCCACACGATGTGTAGCGCCTTCAATTGCTCGACGCGCGCCTCCCACGCCAGTTCGTCCGACGACAGCAGCGCCAGTTCCGCCAGCGGCAGGCCGGTGGTGCGGGTGGCGAAGGCTGCCCGCGCCAGCGCGCCGTCCAGCGGGCTGGCGACGGCGGACAGCCAGCGCAGTACGTCGGCCGCCTCCTCACTGTCGGTGACGGAATCCTTGTCCGACAAATAGACGCTGGCGACCTGGCGCCGTTGCAGCGCGCGGCGTATGGCGGCGGCCTCCTTGCGGTCGCGTACCAGCACGGCGATGTCCGCCGGCTGCAGGCGCTCGAAGCCTTTCGGGCCGTCGAAGCCCGCGCGTTCGTCGTTGAGCTGCGCGACGATATGCTCGGCGCAGTGCCACGCGAAGAACTCGCGGTAGCTGTCGGCCTTCAGATCCTGCGCGGCGCTGCAGGCGATGACCAGCGCCGGCACGTCGCCTGCCGCGTTGACCATGCGCTCATTGCGGCCCTTGGCGCAGACCGCTTCGAACGGCAGCGGATTCTCACGCGTGCCGGGGTCGCGGAAACGGAAGGCGCCGCGTCCGAAGCCGCCTTCGGCCGGCTGGCCCTCGGCGTACATGAACAGGTGGTTGACCGCGTCCACCACAGGCTTGGTCGAGCGGTAGTTGGTGCCCAGCTGGTAGTGGCGGCCGGCGGTGGCCTTGCGCGCGGACAGGTAGCTGTGGATGTCGGCGCCACGGAAGCCGTAGATCGACTGTTTCGGATCGCCGATCAGGAACAGGCCCGTCTCGGGATCGTTGTCCGCCACGCGGTACAGCAGGTTGAAGATCTGGTACTGGTTGGGCGCCGTATCCTGGAATTCGTCGACCATCGCCACCGGGTACTGGTCGGTGATCCGCTTGCGCAACGCGGCGGCGTTCTCGCCTTGCAGCGCGGCGTTCAGGCGGTCCAGCATGTCGGCGAAGCCGAACTGGCGGCTGCGCTTCTTCAATTCGTCCATGCGCCTGGCGACGGCGCCCGCGGCGTGCCGGTACAGCGCGTGCGACAGCGGCTCGATCTCGTCCAGCGCCTTCTTCAGCGGCTCCATGGCCTCGAAGTCCTCGGGGATCGAGGCCGTGTAGCCTTTCGAGTAGGCGTCTTCCAGGCCGTGCGGCGTCAGGCGCTTCCAGGCGGTGTCCGAGATGTCGGGCATGACCGTGGCGGCATCCCCGGCCCACGCGCGCAGGCCGTTGAACCAGCTGACCAGCGACTCGGCGCGCATCTTGTTCCCGTTGAAGCACTTGGGCGACAGCACGCGCTCCTTGGCGATCCATTGTTCCATGCGGTTGGCGCGTTCCACCCAGCCAGCCTTCAGGTTCGCCAACTGCGCTTGCTGTTCGCGCTGCACGGCGGCGATCAACTCGCCCAGCGATTCGATTTGTGCGCCGTCGCCGATGATGTCGGCGCGTTTGACCAGCTCCCGTATGGACCTCTTCAACGCGCCCACGTCGCCCCAGCACGACAACAATGCGTCGAGCGAGACCGCGTTCAGCGGATAGACCTGCTGGCGCCAGTAGTCGTGCGCGGCGTCCTCGAACAGGGCCTGCTCGTCGCTGACCAGTTCCTCGTCGAACAGGCTGCCGCTGTCGAAGGCGTGCTCGCGCAGCATGCGCTGGCACCAGGCGTCGATGGTGAAGATCGCCGCTTCGTCCATCGTCTCCGCCGCCAGCATCAGGCGGTGCGCGGCCTGCTGCTGCTCGCTGTGGCTTGGATATGATTCGAGGATGGCGTCCAGATAATCGTCGCGCGCCACGCCGCTGCCCGCGCCCAAGCCCATCGCCGAATAGCCGCGGAAGTAGGCCGCAGCCTCCACCAGCCGCTCGCGCACACGGTTCGACAGCTCGCGCGTGGCGGCGCGGGTGAAGGTCATCACCAGGATATCGGCCGGCAGCAAGGGACGGCGATAAGCATCTTCGCCGCCGTGGCCCAGCACCAGGCGCACGTACAGCGCGGCGATGGTCCACGTCTTGCCCGTGCCGGCGCTGGCCTCGATCAGGCGCGAGCCGTGCAGCGGGAAGCTCAGCGGATCAAGGGAATTGGCGGTGTTGCTGCTCATGCTGAGTCCTCGCCGTCGATGGCGTCTATCGTGATGCATTGTTCCAGCCAGTCCGCCAGCGGGCCGTAGAGCGCTTGCGAGACATCGGCAAAATCCGGCTCGGCGCTGAGGGCCGCAAAGTCCGGCCACAGGCGCGCCAGGCACAGGTCATCGTTCTCGCCGGAGATTTCGAAACCGCCGTCGTACACGGCGCGCGCATCGCCGCCCTGCGCCAGCGCCAGCGCGGTCTTGCAGGCGGTCGGCAGCGGACGGTTCATGCCGTCGCGCCACAGACAGACCAGCTCCCGCAAGGCTTCCAGCGCGTCGGGCTGCGCCAGCGGTTTAATCGTGACGATGGCGTCGCGCGCCACCAGAAAGCCGGCGATGGGCATGCCGGCCGCCGCCACCGCCAGCTGGCGCAGCCACATGGCGATCAACTTGTCGCCGCGCGGCTTGCCCTGCTTGTCCGTGACCTTGGACGACATCTGCGCCAGCCACACGGTCTCGGTGCCGTTGCTGCGCAGCTGGTCGATCCAGTCGTCGATCTGCACGCCGGCCAGTTGAAGGCTCAACGCCACCTTGGGCGCCGGCAGCTGATAGCGTTCGCGCAGCGTCAGCCACGCGCAGCGCACCGGCACCAGCGCCCGCACCAGCTGGTGCTGGTACTGCTGGCCGATCAAGCCGATCGGCAGCACGCCTTCGCGCGCCAGACGTTCGGCGCGTTCCGTCATCTTGTCGTAGACCTGATGCAGTTCCTCGGCCTCGGCGCCGTCGTCCAGCATCGTGTCTTCGAGCAGATAGCGTTCCAGCGCGTTCAGCGAGAACGGTTCCTCGTCCTCGCCCACCAGCGCGGCGTCGCCGAACATCACGCCCAGGCGCTGGCGGAAGAAGAAGCGCACCGGCTGGCGCAGGAAATTGTTCAGGCTAATGAGCTTGAGGCGGAATTTGTCGTCGATGTCGAACGGCGGCAGTTCTGCCGCGACGGCGTCGCCGGCTTCCTCGCCATGCGCCTCGCGCCACTCCCGCGCGTAGGTCAGCAGGCCGCCGTCCTCGAAGTAGTGGCGGCTGAACGGCTGCAGCGCGTGTTCCGTGGTGCGCGCATGCAGATGTTCGTCCTTCAGCTGCCAGCCGTTGACCAGATAATCGCGCAGCTGCGACACCAGCACCGACGGCGGCTGCTCGCTGTTGTCGCGCACATTGCGTCCCACCCAGCTGATGTAAAGCTTGTCGCGCGCGGCCAGCAGCGCCTCCAGCATCAGGTAGCGGTCGTCGTCGCGGCGCGAGCGGTCGCCCGGACGCGCCATGCCCGGCTGCGCCAGCAGGTCGAAGTCCGCCTTGGGCGCGCGGCGCGGGAAGTCGCCGTCGTTCATGCCCAGCAGGCAGACCACGCGGAACGGCACCGCGCGCATCGGCATCAGCGTGCAGAAGGTCACGCCGCCGGAGACGAATTGGTGGTTCAGCGTCGGCTCGTCCAGAAGGCCCAGCCACGCCTCGCGCAGCACGGCCAGCGGCACGGCTTCGTCGTACTGGGCGCCCTCGCAGGTCTCCAGCCAGTTGTTGAGCGCATCATCCAGCTGCGCCAGCGTCAGGCGGTCGCCCTCCTCGCCGGTCTTGAAGAAGGCCGCCACCAGGGCGCGCGCCTGCACGCCCCACTCGGCCGGCGTGTGCGATTGCGCCAGCACTTCGCGCCAATGCAGCAGCGCTTCGACCAGCTGCGCCAGCGATCCGGCCAGCGCCGCATCGAGCCCGCCCACTTCGCCGTATGCCTCGATGCCGGCGAACGCCGCGTCTTCGCCGCTGGCGTAGCCCAGCAGCATGCGGCGCACGCCGAACAGCCAGGAATTCTGCTCGCCCGCCGCGCCCAGGCCAAGCCCGGCGCGGTGTTCGGTATCGAGCCCCCAGCGCACCCCGGCGCCTTCGATCCACACGCCCAGCGTGGGCAGGTCGTCCTCGCCCAAGCCGAAGCGCGCGGCCAGCGCCGGCACGTCCAGCAGGTCGCGCACCTCGCTCTGGCGGCAGCGCTGCTGCGGCAACCGCAGCAGCCACTCCAGCGCCACCAGCAGCGGATTGACGCTGCGGTCGTTGACGTCGCCGATTTCAAACGGGATGTAGCGCGGGTCGCTACGGCGGTGCTGCGAAAACACCGCGTGGATGGCGGCGGTGAAGGTGTCGATGTCCGGCACCATCACCACCACGTCGCGTGGACGCAGGCCGCCGCCGTCGGCGAACATCGCCAGCAGCTGGTCGTGCAGCACCTCGACCTCGCGCTGCACGCTGTGGGTGACGTGGAATTCGATGGAACGGTCGTCGTCCGGCGGCGGCGTTTGCGGGTGCTCGGACAAGGGCAGCAGGTCGCGGATCGCCGCCTGCACCTGGGACAGCAGCGTATCGCCCTCGCCTTCGCTGAACAAATCGATGCGCAGCGGTGCAACGTCGTCGTTCTCGGCGGCTGCGGCGGCCGAGGCTTCGTCGAATTCGTCCAGCATGCGGATAAAATCGCGGCCCTGCCGCCCCCAGCTGGCCAGCAGCGGATGGCTGTGCGCGTGCAGCTCCTCCAGCGGAATCGCGCCCAGGTCCTGGCCGTTGCGCAGCTGCTGGCGGCGGTGTGCGGAGCGCAGCAGCTCGCGCCCTTCGATGATGTCGCCCCAGTAGAACTGGCAGGGATTGGGCACCGCCAGCACCACCTGCGTGTAGCGCGCCAGCGAGGCCAGCGCCTGCAGGCTTTGATACGGCAGCGCGGAGACGCCGAAGATCACGATGCGGCGCGGCAGGCGGCCCAGCGGCGCCTCGCCGGCCGCGCTGGCGCGCACGAACTCGGTGTGGACGGTGGCGCGGCCCAGCTCCCGCTCGTGCGGTTCCACGTCGGCGATCACGGCGCGCCACAACTGGCCTTGCCAGCGCTGGTCTTCCGGCAGCGGCTGCGCTTCGTTGCGGGCCGAATTGGCCATAACCTGCAGCTGGTCGCGGCCGTGCGCCCAGTCGTCCAGCCAATCCGCGCGATAGACCTGATATTGATCGAACAAGTCGGCCAGGCGTTCGGCCAGCTGCAAGCGGCGTTCCGCCTCACCGTCGGCCAGGAAGTGGCGCAGCGGCGTAAACACGGGATCGGCCAGCAAGGTAGGCAATAGGCGCATCAGGCGCCAGGTCAGCGGCCCTTTATCGAAGGCGGAGCGCACCGGCACGCGCTCGCGTCCCAGCATGCCGCGATAGGTCTCCCACAAAAAGCGCGCCGGCAGCGCCACACGGGTGGCGGCGCAGACTCGCATCTCCTCGGCCAGCGCGATCTTCAGCCATTCGGCCACGCCGTTCGACTGCACCAGGATGGTTTCCGATTCGAGTGCCCCCAGCGGATGATTGCGCAGCCATTGGAACACCGCCGCGCGCAGCTGCTCCATTTGATTACCGTGCAAAATCAGCAGGCCGGGGGTGATGCTCGAACGCATAGGGCTCTTCGTGGGAATGAAGCCCGTATTATCGCTCTAGCCGGGATCGTAGGCCAGCAGTTCCTGCTCCATGCGCTCGTTCAGCACCGCCAGCATGGCGTGCATCTGCAGCACCAGCTGGCGCGCGTTGGCGCAATCGGCGTCGTGGCGCACCTTTTCCAGCGCCAGGCACAGGTTCCCGAAGCGCATCGCCCCCACGGCGCGGGCCGAGGACTTGATGCGGTGCCCAAGCTCGGACAAGTGAACCAGGTCTTCCTGCGCCAGCGCGGCGTCGACTTCGCGCATGCCGTCGTGGGTCGATTCCAGGAACAGCAAGGCGTACTTGCGCATCTTGTCGGCCTTGCCGCCGAAGGTCTGGGCCAGTGCCGCCACGTCCAGCAGCTCCGCCTCTTCAGGCTCCGGCGCGGGCGGCGCCATCACTTCGGGGGGCGCGACAAGCGGCGGCGATCCCGGCTCCATCGCCTGTATCGGCGGCTGCAACGGCGCGGCGGCGCCGTCGGCCATGGTGAAGTACGACGGCGGCGGCGGCGCCAGCGGCCGCGCGAAGCTGGCCGTGCGCGCCCGTTGGCTCATCCACTTGGACAGCATGTTGAACAGCAGCTTGGGCGCGATCGGCTTGGTGACAAATTCGTCCATGCCCGCGCCCAGGCAGCGCTCCTGGTCGTCGCGGCCGGCGTTGGCCGTCATCGCGATGATCAAGGTGGCCGACAATTTGGGATGGGCGCGGATCAAACGCGTGGTTTCGTAGCCGTCCATCACCGGCATCTGCACGTCCATCAGCACGCAATCGAAGCGCTCCTTGAGCAGCAGGTCGATCGCCTCCTTGCCGTTGTTGGCCACGCAGACGGTGGCGCCGGCGTCCTCCAGCAACTCCTGGCCCACCTGCTGGCTGAAGATATTGTCCTCGACCAGCAGGATGGAGGCGCCGCGTATGCTGTCCAGCACATCCGGCTGCACCGATTCGTCGCTGGCCTGCAGCATGCTGACGCCCTTGGCCAGGCGCGCCGTGAACCAGAACGTGCTGCCGGCGCCGGGCCGGCTGTCGACGCCCACGCCGCCGCCCATCAGCTCCGCCAGCTGCTTGCTGATGACCAGGCCCAGGCCAGTGCCGCCGTAGCGGCGCGTGGTCGACGTGTCGGCCTGGTGGAAGGACTGGAACAGTTGGTCCAGCTGTTCGGGCGACATGCCGATGCCGTGGTCCTCAACCTCGAAGCGCACCAGGATATGGCCGTCGCGCTCCTCCAGCGGCCGCGCGCGCACATACACCTTGCCATTCTCGGAGAACTTGATGGCGTTGCTGGTGAAGTTCAGCAGCACCTGTTCCAGCCGCAGCGGATCGCCGCGCAGCTGCTGCGACAGGCCCGGCCAGATTTCGTAGACCAGCTCCAGCCCCTTGGCGGCCGCGCTCTCGCCCAGCTGGCTGGACATGTTCGACAGCAGCGTATCGAGCGAGAAGTCCAGCACCTCCAGGTCCATCTTGCCCGCTTCGATCTTGGAGAAGTCCAGGATGTCGTTGATGATGCCCAGCAGATGCTGGCCCGAATGGTAGATCTTCTGCAGGTAGTCGCGCTGCTTGGGATGCGTGACCGATTTCAGCGCCAGGTGGGCCATGCCGATGATGCTGTTCATCGGCGTGCGGATCTCGTGGCTCATATTGGACAGGAAGTCGCTCTTGGCCTGGTTGGCGATGTCGGCTTCCTCCTTCAGCTGATGCAGCTCGGTGACATCGGTCGACAGGCCGATGACGGCCGTGACGGCGCGGTCTATCTCCACCGGCACCTTGACGGTCCACAGGTGCTGCACCACGCCGTCGCGGCCCACGTAGCGGGTCTCGCCGGAGCGCTTGACGTTGTCGGCGAAGACAGGCCGCTCCTGCGCCCACGCCGCGTCGGCGATGGAGGCGGGCATCAGCTCGCGATCGAGCTTGCCGACGATCTGCTCGACCGGCAATCCCATCGAATCGGCCATCTTGGCGTTGACGTAGATGTAGCGCCGCTTCTGGTCCTTCATGTAGACGTGGGCGTCGACGTTGTTGAGCACTGTGTCGAGCAGCACGCCCTGCTTGAGCGCGCGCCGGCGCGAGGTGTACAGCACGAAGAAGTAGCTGTACAACAGCATGGTCCCGGCAAAGCCGGTCAGGCCGGCGATCCACGGAAAGTACACATCGAAACCGGTCAGCAGATCGGCCTTCCTGACCTGGAACTGCGCCTTCCACAGGCTGCCGTTGAAATCGATCGGCAGCACCGACTCGTAATACTGGCGGCGCTCCGAGGCCGGAATGGGCGCGGCCTGCATCGTGCCGTTATCGTTGAACAGCAGGCGGTCGCTCTTCTCGATCACCAGGCGGCGCTGTTCGACCTCCTTGCTGCCGTCGGCATACAGCATCAGGTGCACCTGGCGCACGGTCATCTCGTCGATGGCGCCCTGCACCAGCTTGGGCACGCTGAAGCCGATGCCCACCGATCCCAGATAGGCGGCGCGCCGCCCCGCGACGTCGGCCACCGGCATGTCGCGGCGGTAGACCGGCAAGCGGATGCCCAGGCCGATATGCGGCGTCGGATGCTGGACCACGATGGGCTGGCCGGAGGCGCTGACCTGGCCGCTGTCGCGCGAGGCCGCCATCATTTTATCGATGGCGGGATTGGCGACCACGTCGACGCCCATCTTCTCGCCCAACATCAGCGCCGGTTCCAGATAGGTCAGCACCGCGTAGTGCGGGCGCCGGCCCGGCGGCTTGATGTCGAACTCCGGATAGCCCTGCGGCGACAGGCTGCGATCGGCGCGCACGCGCGCGACGAAAACGTCGCGCTGCTCGTCGGTGACCAGCGGCGCCCAGGTCACCGCTTCGATGGCCGGGAAGTGGCGCGGAATCTCCAGGCTGGCCACGTACTGGTGGAACTGCAGGCGTGTCAGATCGTCGCTGGTCTGGAACAGCGCCACCAGCCCGCGCGTCAGATCGGAATACGATTTGATGCGGGCCGAAATGCCGTACTGCGTGCTGCGCGCCAGGTTCTCGAAACGCTGGCTGGCGTCGTCGTCGACCGTCTTGGCCGCCGCGCCATACAGGGCCGCACCGACGGCCAGCGCCAACACGCCTCCCGCCAGCCAGAACAGCAGGCGGGGGCTGCGGACTGCTTCCGTCGCGTTACCCGATTTCAGCATGCGCCATCACTTTTGGTCGATATGTTTGCGGAAAATTTTGCATCACAGCAGCATACTATTAATGCCGCTTGGGAACCAGTGAAACAATTGGATAGAATTTGCAGGGATTCCTCTAAAAATTCAAGGGAACCATATGCGATAAGGCGCGCTCTAAAAGATGAGGCCGGCGATGGGCCGGCATTACGGGAGTCTCATCATGCGCACGCCATCCATGATAGCGGTATTATTCGCAAGCATCCTCTGCACGCCAACGGCCAGTCATGCGACGACTGGTGACCACCACGAATTCGACGCCTGGCTGGAGGCGCCCTTCCATGCCGATGCGCATGGCTCACGCACGCTGGCGCTGCACTTTTCCACGCCCGATCCGCAGCCCGGCGGCCTGCTGCGCTGGCGCTTGACCCTGCTGGCGCCGAACGGCCGCGCGCTGCGCAACTGGCGCGGCACGCAGGCGCTGGCCGAACCCATCCATGACGTGACGATACGCTGGCGCACGCCGCCAGCGCTGCGTCCCGGCGTCTACAGCTTGCGCTTGCGCGCCAGCGCCGGCGACAGCCCAACGGTCGAGCAAAGTTGGAACGTGGCGGTGGGCGCGCCGCCGGTGGCGTCGCTGCTGGAGCCGCCGTCGGGCGACCCGCTGCCCTACGCCATCTATCTCGGCAACCTGCACAGCCAGACCAACCACAGCGACGGCGGCGGCGCGCTGGACCACTGCACCGGCGCCCAGCCGCCGCAAAGCGCGGCGCTGGGGCCGTCGGACGCCTACGCCTACGCCCTGCAACACGGGCTGGACTTCCTGATGACGTCCGAACACAACCACATGTACGACGGCTCGGACGGCACCAACAGCGCGGCCGATCCCGCCGCGGCCAAGGCGCTGTACCAAAGCGGCCTGCAGGCGGCGGCCGAGTGGAACCAGTCCCATCCGGGCTTGCTCGCCATCTACGGCCAGGAATGGGGCGTCATCAACAAGGGCGGCCACCTGAATATCTTCAACAGCGACGAGCTGCTGGGCTGGGAACGCAACGCTGCAGGCGAGCTGATCGCCGACACCGAAACACCCAAGAGCGACTACGCCGCCCTGTACCGGCTGATGAACGAACGGGGCTGGTCCGGCCAGTTCAACCATCCGCAGGGCGACCAGTTCGCCATCGGCGGCAAGCCGCTGGCCTGGAACGGGGACGGCGACCAGGCCATGCTGCTGTGCGAGGTGATGAACAGCAGCGCCTTCTCGTCCCGCAGCGACGAAACGGAAACCCATCTGAGCACCTACGAGCCGGCCTGCAACAAGCTGCTGGAGGCCGGTTACCACCTCGCCTTCAGCAGCGACCAGGACAACCACTGCGCCAACTGGGGCGCCTCGTACAGCAACCGCACCGGCGTGCTGATGGCGCCCGGCGCGCCGCTCGACAGCGCCGGATTGCTGGCCGCGCTGCGCGCGCGCCGCGTCTTCGCCACGATGGACAAGAACGCCCACCTGATCCTGACCGCCAACGGCCACCTGATGGGCGAACGTATCGTCAACAGCGGCAAGCTGACGCTGCAGGCAAGCTACGCCAGCACCAGCGGCCACGGCGTGGCGGCCGTCACGATCTTCGAGGGCGTGCCCGGCCGCAACGGCACGGTGTCGGTACTAAACAACAAGGCGGGCAGCGTCATCCAGCCCGCCGCCGGTGAGCATTTTTATTACGCCAGGGTGACGCAGGATGACGGAAAAATGCTGTGGAGCGCGCCAATCTGGGTCAGCCAGCGGCCACGCAATCGTGCGCTGCAAAAAATTGAGCTGCGATAATATTTTTTCTGGTAAAAAATATTCCACAAGACGCTTGTCAGATTGATAAAATGGGACTTTAACCATCATTGGTAGAGCCAATTTTGCTTGACTCCCGGACACACAAGAGTATCTTTTACCTTCCAGACACAGAGCGATCGCCCGACACCTCAACCGTTCAGCTAGCCGTGCCTATTCCCAAAGTCCTCCTCGTAAATGACGACCCGGCGAGCCTGTACGCGCTGGAAAGCCTGCTGTCGGAGGCCGCCGACCAGCACGTCTACGAACTGCTGACGGCGGGTTCCGGCAAGGAGGCGCTGCGCCAGGTGTTGCGGCATGAATTCGCCGTGATCCTGCTCGACGTCAGCATGCCCGGCATGGACGGGTTCGAGACGGCCGAGGCGATCCACTCCCATCCCCGTTCGGCGAGCGTCCCGATCATCTTCATCACCGCGCACTACGCGGACGAGATCAACCGCCTCAAGGCCTATCAGAAAGGCGCGGCGGACTACCTCTTCACGCCGGTGATCCCGCAGATCCTGCAGGCCAAGGTGGCGGTGTTCGTCGAGATGACGAAGAAAAATATCCTGCTGCGCAAAAAGAGCGAGCAACTGGCGCGCCTGAACCAGGACCTGCGCGTGCAGCGCCTGCAGGACCTGGAGCGCATCAACGCCGAACTGGAACAGGAGATCAAGGACCGCAAGCAGGCCGAGTCGCGCGCCCACGAGCTCTCCACCCGCGACGCGCTGACCAACCTGGTCAACCGCCGCGCCCTGATCCAGCAACTGGAGCACGCCGTGGCCACGTCGGATCGCAGCGGCGCCGGCTTCGCGCTGCTGTTCCTCGATCTCGACAAATTCAAGCAGATCAACGACAGCTACGGCCACGAGGCCGGCGACGAGCTGCTGCGCCAGGTGTCGGCGCGGCTGACGGCGGCGGTGCGCGTGGCCGACGTGGTGGCGCGGCTGGGCGGCGACGAATTCGTGGTGCTGATCGAAGGCCGGGCGGCCGCGGCCAACGCCGCGCGCGTGGCCCGCAAGATCGAACTGGCCTGCGCCCTGCCCTTCGAGATCGGCAGCAACCGCCTGAAGACGGCGGCCAGCATCGGCATCGCCATCTATCCGCAGGATGGCGCCAACGCGCAGGCGCTGATGAAGAACGCCGACACCGCCATGTACCACGCCAAACAGCACGCCGCCGGGCCGGTGCAATTCTTCCACGAAGAGCTCAACGTGCGCGAACGCGAACGGGAACAGTGGGCGCTGGAACTGCGCAAGGCGCTGCCCGCCGGCCAGCTGGAACTGCGCTACCAGCCCCAGGTCGATATCGCCACTGGCCGCACCATCGGCGCCGAGGCCCAGCTGTACTGGCGCCATTCCGTCAGGGGCTTGCTGGAGGCGGCCCAGTTCCTGCCGCACGTGCAGGAGCGCGGCCTGCTGGACCGCGTCGACACCTGGGTGATCGCGCAGGCCTGCGCGCAGGCCAAGCTGTGGCAACGGGTGGCCGGCGCCACGCCGTGCATCTGGATCAACCTGGCCACGCCGCAGATCAATGCCGACCTGCTGCAAACGCTGCTGCCGGCGATCCGCAAGCAGCATCTGGCGCCGGGCGGCATCGGCGTGGAATTGAACGAGAAGCAGCTGCAAGGCGCGCCCGAGCCGCTGACCCAGTTGCTGCTGCAATTGCAGGCCGGCGGCGTGCGCGCCGCGCTGGACGATTTCGGCAGCGCGCGCTCCTCGCTCGCCGCCTGCAAACGCTGGCAACTCAGCGTGCTGAAGATAGACCGCAGCTTCATCCACGCCATCGGCAACGACGAAGGCGGCACCGACATCGTCGCCGCCGTCATCCACCTGGCCCGCGCGCTCGACATGCGGATCGTGGCGATGGGCGTGGACGAGAACGGCCAGCTCGACGCGCTGCGTGCGCTGGGCTGCGACAGCTGTCAGGGCGAACTGTTTTTCCCGCCGCTGACCGCGGCGGAACTGATCGAACACGCGGGCGCCAGGCATGCTCCCGCCACCGAAACCACTCCCTCCTAAACGACGAGGATCAAGCCGATGAACGATATGACCGATATGGGCGAACAGGTAGACGCCAAGCGCCTGCTGGCGACCCTGATGGCGCTGAAAAAAGGCGATTTCACGGCGCGCATGCCGTCCGACTGGACCGGCATGGCGGGCAAGATCGCCGACACGCTGAACGAGATCATCGAGACCAAGGAAAAAATGGTGCAGGTGGTGACGGAGGTGAGCCGTGTGGTGGGCCGCGAGGGCCGCCTGACACAACGCGCGCAGGTTCCGAACATGGCCGGCGGCTGGGCCTCCATCATCAGCGCAGTCAATGCGCTGATCGACGACCTGGTGCGCCCGACCACCGAGATGGCGCGCGTGATCGGCGCCGTGGCGAAGGGCGACCTGTCGCAGACCATGGCACTGGAGGTGGACGGCGTGCCGCTGAAGGGCCAGTACCTGCGGGCGGCCACCACGGCCAACACCATGGTGGAGCAGCTGTCGTCGTTCTCCTCTGAAGTAACGCGGGTGGCGCGCGAGGTGGGCACCGAGGGTAAGCTGGGCGGCCAGGCGCAGGTGAAGGGCGTGGCCGGCACGTGGAAGGATTTGACCGACTCGGTGAACTCGATGGCGGGTAACCTGACGTCGCAGGTGCGTAACATCGCCGAGGTGACTACCGCCGTGGCGAACGGCGACTTGTCCAAGAAGATTACGGTGGACGTGCGCGGCGAGATCCTGCAGCTGAAGGACACCATCAACGTGATGGTGGACCAGCTGCGCTCCTTCGCGTCGGAGGTGACACGGGTGGCGCGCGAGGTGGGTACCGAGGGTAAGCTGGGCGGACAGGCTTATGTGCCGGGCGTCGGCGGCACCTGGAAGGACTTGACCGACAACGTGAACTTCATGGCGTCCAACCTGACGGGCCAGGTGCGCAACATCGCGGCCGTGACCACCGCCGTGGCGAATGGCGACTTGTCGAAGAAGATCACGGTGGACGTGAAGGGTGAGATTCTCGAACTGAAAAACACCATCAACGTGATGGTGGACCAACTGTCCTCCTTCGCATCCGAGGTGACGCGCGTGGCGCGGGAGGTCGGCACCGAGGGTAAGCTGGGCGGCCAGGCGCAGGTGAAAGGCGTGGCCGGCACCTGGAAGGACTTGACCGACTCGGTGAACTCGATGGCGGGTAACCTGACCGGCCAGGTGCGCAACATCGCCGACGTGACCACCGCCGTGGCGAACGGCGACTTGTCCAAGAAGATCACGGTGGACGTGAAGGGCGAGATCCTGGAACTGAAAAACACCATCAACGTGATGGTGGACCAATTGAACTCCTTCGCATCGGAGGTGACGCGCGTGGCGCGCGAGGTGGGTACCGAGGGTAAGCTGGGCGGCCAGGCCAACGTGCCCGGCGTGGCCGGCACCTGGAAGGACTTGACCGACGGCGTGAACTCGATGGCGGGTAACTTGACGGGCCAGGTGCGCAACATCGCCGACGTGACCACCGCCGTGGCGAACGGCGACTTGTCCAAGAAGATCACGGTGGACGTA
>NZ_JBWKWR010000006.1:199462-397221 GCF_059422325.1 Duganella sp. GW821-FHT01E12
GGACGTGAAGGGCGAGATTCTCGAACTGAAAAACACCATCAACGTGATGGTGGACCAATTGTCCTCCTTCGCATCGGAGGTGACGCGGGTGGCGCGCGAGGTGGGTACCGAGGGTAAGCTTGGCGGACAGGCTTATGTGCCAGGCGTCGGCGGCACCTGGAAGGACTTGACCGACAACGTAAACTTCATGGCGTCCAACCTGACGGGCCAGGTGCGTAATATCGCGGCGGTGACCACGGCCGTGGCGCGCGGCGACTTGTCGAAGAAAATCACGGTGGACGTAAAGGGCGAGATCCTGGAGCTGAAGGACACCATCAACGTGATGGTGGACCAATTGTCCTCCTTCGCATCGGAGGTGACGCGGGTGGCGCGGGAAGTGGGTACGGAGGGTAAGTTGGGCGGCCAGGCCAACGTGTCCGGCGTGGCCGGCACGTGGAAGGACTTGACCGAGAACGTCAACCAGCTGGCGGCGAACCTGACCAACCAGGTGCGCGCGATCGCCGAGGTGGCGACCGCCGTGACACGCGGCGACTTGTCCCGCTCCATCCAGGTGGAGGCGCGCGGCGAGGTGTCCTACCTGAAGGACAACATCAACGAGATGATCCGCAACCTGAAGGACACCACGCTGAAGAACGCGCAGCAGGACTGGCTGAAGACCAACCTGGCGCGCTTCACCCGCCTGCTGCAGGGCCAGCGCGACTTGCAGGCCGTGACCAAGCTGATTCTGTCCGAGCTGGCGCCGCTGGTGTCGGCCCACCACGGCGTGTTCTACATGATGGACTCGCAGGAATCGGACGCCCGCCTGCGCATGATCGCCAGCTACGGCTACCGCTCCAGCCGCAAGCTGCCCACCTCCTTCCTGCCGGGCGAAGGCCTGGTGGGCCAGTGCGCGGTGGAGAAGGTGCGCATCTGGCTGACCGACGTGCCACGCGACTACATCGTCGTCTCGTCCGGCCTGGGCGCGGCGCCGCCGACCAACATCGTGGTGCTGCCGATCCTGTTCGAGCAGCAGGTGAAGGCGGTGATCGAGATCGCCTCGCTGGACCGCTTCACCGAAACCCACCTGTCCTTCCTCGACCAGCTGATGGAATCGATCGGCGTGGTGCTCAACACCATCGAGGCGAACAGCCGTACCGAATCGCTGCTGACGCAGTCCCAATCGCTGGCGCAGGAACTGCAGCAGACCAACCAGGAGCTGGCGGAAAAAGCCCGCCTGCTGTCCGAGCAGAACATCGAGGTGGAACGCAAGAACCGCGAGGTGGAGCAGGCCAAGCTGGCGCTGGAGGAAAAAGCCACCCAGCTGGCGCTGTCCTCCAAGTACAAGTCCGAGTTCCTGGCCAATATGTCGCACGAGCTGCGCACGCCTCTGAACTCGCTGCTGATCCTGGCGCAGCAGCTGGGCGACAACCCGGACGGCAACCTGTCCGGCAAGCAGGTGGAATTCGCCAAGACCATCCACGGCTCCGGCTCCGACCTGCTTACGCTGATCAACGACATCCTCGACCTGTCGAAGATCGAATCCGGTACCGTGACGCTGGACGTCTCCGAATACCGCTTCCAGAACCTGCGCAACTACGTCGACCGCACCTTCCGCCACATGGCAGAGGCCAAGCACCTGGGCTTCTCCGTGGAGCTGAAGGACAACCTGCCGACCGCGATGATGACCGACACCACGCGCCTGCAGCAGGTGCTGAAAAACCTGCTGTCGAACGCGTTCAAGTTCACCACGCACGGCCAGGTCTCGCTCAATATCAGCCTGGTGAACAGCGGCTTCTCCAGCGACCACCCCAACCTGCTGCACGCGGACGCGGTGCTGGCCTTCGCCGTCAGCGACACCGGCGTCGGCATCGCCGCCGACAAGCTGCAGCTGATCTTCGAGGCGTTCCAGCAGGCCGACGGCTCCACCGCCCGCAAATACGGCGGCACGGGCCTGGGCCTGTCGATCTCGCGCGAGCTGGCGCGCCTGCTGGGCGGCGAGATCCGCGTGGAATCGGCGGTCGGCAACGGCTCGACGTTCACGCTGTTCCTGCCGTATAACCGTGCGGGCTTCATCAACTACGACATGGGCCGCCAGCCGCAGGTGCGCCTGCCGACGCCCGCCCCGCAGGTGGTGTACACGCCCCCGCATTACAGCGAACTGTCGCAGCCGGAGCACGACGGCACCGCCATCACCGACATCGATACCGACATGGAGGAATACGGCAGCAGCGACGACCGCGGGCTGGTGGCGCCGGGCGATCCGTCGGTGCTGATCATCGAGGACGACGAGCGCTTCTCCAAGATCGTGCTGGACTTCGCGCGCGAGAAGAACTTCAAGGGCATCGTCACTATGCAGGGCGATTCGGCACTGAGCCTGGCGCGCGACTACCTGCCGTCCGCCATCCTGCTCGACCTGGATCTGCCGGACATCGACGGCTTCACAGTGCTGGACCGCCTCAAGCGCGACCCGAGCACGCGCCACATTCCGGTGCATGTGATGTCCAGCCTGCGCGAGCGCGAACGGGCGCTGCGCCTGGGCGCGATCTCCTACCTGAACAAACCTGTCAGCAAGGCTGCGCTACAGGAGGAGTTCACCCGCATCCAGAAATTCCTGCTGGGCGGTAAGCGCAGCCTGCTGGTGGTGGACGATGAGCAGATGCAGCGCGACGCCATCGTCGCCCTGATCGGCGATGCCGACCTGCACATCGTCGCCGTCGATACCGGCCAGGCGGCGCTGGACGCGCTGCGCGAGGCGCACTTCGACTGCATGGTGCTGGACCTGACGCTGCCCGACATCAGCGGCTTCGACCTGCTCGACATCATCGGCAAGGACGAGTCGCTGCGCGACCTGCCCATCGTGATCAACACCGCCAAGGAGTTGAACCGCAAGGAGGTGGCAAAGCTGAAACGCTACGCCAAGACCATCGTCATCAAGGACGCCCGTTCGCCCGAGCGCCTGCTGGACGAAACGGCGCTGTTCCTGCACCGGTCCCAGGCCAGCCTGCCGGAGGCGCAGCGCCGCATGCTGGAGGAGATCCACGCGGCCGACGGCGGCCTGGCCGGCCGCAAGGTGCTGATCGTCGACGATGACCTGCGCAACATCTTCGCGCTGTCGTCGCTGCTGGAGCGCCAGCAGATGCAGGTGTCGTTCGCGGAGAACGGCCGCGATGGCATCGAGGTGCTGGAAAAAGATCCGACCATCGAGATCGTCCTGATGGACATCATGATGCCGGAGATGGACGGCTACGACACCATGCGCGCCATCCGCCGCATCCCCAAATTCAAATCGCTGCCCATCATCACACTGACGGCGAAAGCGATGAAGGGCGACCGCGACAAGTGTATCGCGGCCGGC
Organism: Duganella sp. GW821-FHT01E12; assembly: GCF_059422325.1. Taxonomy (NCBI): domain Bacteria; kingdom Pseudomonadati; phylum Pseudomonadota; class Betaproteobacteria; order Burkholderiales; family Oxalobacteraceae; genus Duganella; species Duganella sp. GW821-FHT01E12. The sequence continues at coordinate 202,797 of NZ_JBWKWR010000006.1, forward strand.
GCGTCGGACTACATCACCAAGCCGGTGGACGTGGCGCAGCTGCTGTCGCTGATGCGGGTGTGGCTGCACTGATGAGCGTCGTGAACTCGCTATTGGCGTCGCTGCGCGCGGCACTGCGTCCCGCCGGCGCCGGCGGGACGGCCGGCACGCGGCAGCCATCCGCAACCTCCGCGGCTTCCGGGCCGGATGCGCGCCGGCACTCGCCGTCCACCGTGGAGGAATTGGAGCTGGAGCTGCTGCTGGAAGCCACCTTCCAGGTCTACGGCTACGACTATCGCGGCTACCAGCGCGACGTGGTCACGCGCCGCGTGCAGGCCGCGATGGCGCAGCTGTCGCTGGCGACCATCTCGGAACTGCAGGCGCGCGTGCTGCACGATCCGCATGCATGGAGCATCCTGTTGCGGGAACTGTCGGTGGAATCGGCGCTGATGTTTGACGACGCCGCCGAAGCATCCCTGCTGCGCATGTCGCTGGGCGCTTGCCTGCACGGCGCCGCGCTGCCGCGCGTGTGGCTGGCCGACTGCGCCGGCGCCCAGCAGGCGTGGACGCTGGCCATCCTGCTGGAACAAGAGCAGCTGGGCGCGCGCACCGAAATCTACGCCACCGTCTCCAGCGACGCCTTGCTGACGGAGGCGCAGGCGGCCAGCCTGCCGATGGCGCGCCTGGGCGAACTGCAGGCCAACTACGCGCGCAGCGGCGGCACCGGCAAGCTGCTCGACTATTTCGAAGTCAGCGGCGACGGCCTGCACGCGGCGCTGCTGCCGCAGCTGCGCAGCCGCATCACCTGGGCCCAGTACAACCTGGTCACTGACGCCTCGTTCAACGAGTTCCAGCTGATACTGGGGCGGCGCGCCCTGCCCGACTTCGGCCCGGCGCTGCGCCAGCGCGTGCTGCGGCTGTTCGACGACAGCCTGGCGCCTTCCGGCTTGCTGGCGCTGGACCGTCCGCTGGAACAAGGCGACCCGCTGGCCGCCCGCTACAAACCCTTGTTCCCGCAGCAGCCCTGGTACAAGCGCATGGCCTGAGCATTCAATGTTAGTATTGTGGCATGCTAAAAACTCTACAAGCCGGGCGGGCGCTGGCGGCCATCAGCGTGGCCGCCTTTCACCTGTCGATCGCCATGGGATTGCCGCGTTACGGCGGCGAGCCGGTTTTTTATGACGGGATGCGCCACATAGGCGGGGTGCGGTTCTTCTTTGTCCTGTCCGGCTTTATTATCCTGTTTGCCCATTACCGCGATATAGGCCAGCCGTCCGCGTGGCGGGACTTCATCTATCGGCGCTTTATTCGCCTGTATCCCATCTACTGGCTATACAGCATCCCATTTTGCCTGCTGGTGGCAGCAGGCCTGGGCACGGATGCGCGCATTCCGTCCGGCGCGGCTGACTGGCTCACATCGCTGACCTTGATACGCTTCACCGCCGCCGTACCGCCCTTGACGGTGGCCTGGAGCTTGTTTCACGAAGTGGCGTTTTATGCCGTGTTTTCGCTGTTGATACTCAACCGGCGCCTGGGCATGGCGGCGTTTGCCACGGCCGCCCTGCTCAGCATCATTTTCTATAACTATCCGGCCGTCGCGCAGCGCAGCGCGGGCAATGTCTATACCTCCGCCTACAATTTGTATTTCCTGTTCGGCATGGGGGCGTTTTACCTGTACCGGCGCGGCGGGCGCGGCTGGATCGAGCTCGCGGCCGGGGCGGGATTATCGGTGGCCGCGCTATGGGCCGCGCCGCTGCCCTACGAGCTGTCATATCTGGTGCTGATACTGGGCTTCGCTTTCCTGTTGGCCGGCGCGGCCAAGCTGGAGACGGCGCTGGCGCTCAAGGTGCCGGCCGTCCTGGTCGCATTGGGGAACGCATCCTACACCATCTATCTGGTCCACGAACAGCTCGAGGGCTTGCTGCTGAAGCTGCTGATCAAGAGCCATCTGGCGGCGCTGCTCGGCCCCCGCTGCACCTATCTGCTGGTGCTGCTGGGCGCCATAGGTCTGGGGTATGCGGTCTATTTGGCTATCGAGCGGCCGCTGACGGCGGCTTTGCGTCGACGCTATCGACCAGTTCGCGGTAGCGGGAGTGCAGCCCGCGCAGTACCGTCCGCGCCGTGTACGGAGCTGCCTGCTGCTGGCACGCCCGAGGGTTCGGCGGCTGCGACAAAATCTGCCTGATCGCTTGCATGAACGGCAGCGGCGCGTGCTCGTGCACAAGGCGCCCGATGCTATCGTTAGGAATCAGGCGGGCCGCCTCGCCGGCATCGGTGCTCACCACCGGCACGCCGCAATACAGGGCCTCCACGAGCACCACCGGCATGCCCTCGAAGGCCGACGACAGGCACAGGCAATCGACGGCATTCATCCATTCCGAGATCCGCCGATGGGAACGGGGAGCGAGGATGCGAACGTCGGCCTCCAGTCCCTGCTCGCGGATAAAGCGCCGCATGGCCGTTTCCAGTTCGCCCACGCCTATCATGACCAGAATGGCGTCGTCGCGATGGCGTTTGAATTCCTGATACGCCTGCAGCATCAACAGCGGATCTTTTTGACCGACAAAGCGTCCGACGAACAGCAGTATTTTTTTGTCGCGGTCAAACTGGTGCTGTTGGGCGAATTGCCGTTTCAGCTGCCTGCGGCCGGTCACCGGCAACGAACGGAAGACCGTCTCGTCGACCCAGGTGGGAATGAACTGGATGCAGTCGCGCATGGCCGGATAATGCTGTTGATAATGCGCGACCGCGTCGGCCCTGACGATGTAGACCTGCTTGATCCGCACAATCAATCGGCGCTCCAGCCAGAAATAGATAGACGGGAAGCGTGACCATATCACTTCGGATTTCGAGTTGTAATAATCCTTGCCGTGATGCCCGTGCAGGAACAGGATTTTATGGTTGGACGACAGCCAAAAGACGATGCTGGGCTCGATCCGGTGAAATTCCAGCAGCGCGCCGTGCAAGTCGATTTGTGCGCGATGGCGCCACAAGGCCCAGGCGAATTTGAGCGTCCGCGGTATCTTCTCGCGCCGGCCGACAGGGGCCGCCATGACCGGGAGAAAATGAAAGCTGCGCCCATCCAGTTCCAGCCGCTGCCAGCGGCCGACCGGATGGCGCCGGATATCAACGCTGACGCCGACGAAATAGATATCGAAGTCCGGCGGCGCAAATTTAATCAGCGCGCGAATGATGCTGCCTATGCCGCCCACATTAGGGTGGGTTGGGTCATAAGGATGAAATTGAATCACCCGTATCTTGGCCATATTTTCTCCCTGGATGGCCATTACAGCAGACTGCGCTATCGATGTAAATTTTTTTATTAAAAAGTTAATGATATCTATTTACAATAACGCCGCGCCAGGGGATCGCGGCGCCGGACATCAATGGCGCGCTTAGTACGCAGCCGCCGCGCTCGGACGTTCCGCGACGCGGTCGCGCCAGGCCTGCAGATGCTCCATGCCCTCCGCGCCAGGCCGGAACTTCATCAGGCCGCGCGCAAACTCCAGCGCGCAGAAGGCAGTGATGTCGGCGATGGTGAAGCGCTGCCCCGCCACGAAAGGCTGCCCGGCCAGCACGCCGTCCAGCCAGCGCGCCGTGTCGCGCATCTTCTCGCCCTGCGAAGCGCCGAAGTCGGCGAACTGCGGCTGCTCCAGTATCGCCAGGCCCGGATGCGTGTGGCGCACGCAGTTGGCGATGCCCAAGAACAGGTGCAGCTCGACGCGGCGGTCGGTCATCTCGATGAAGGCGCGCTCGTCGAAGCCGTCGCCCATCAGGTTAGGCTCCGGCGCGTAGCCTTCCAGCCAGGTGCAGATGGCGCGCGTCTCGCACAGGATGCGGCCGTCGTCCAATTCCAGCGCCGGCACGCGGCCGAAGGGGTTCTTCGCCAGATAGGCGGCACTGCGGTGCGCGCCGCCGAGAAGATCGATCGACACCTGCTCGATATCGCTCAGCCCCTTCTCGGCCATGAACATGGCGACCCGGCGCGGATTGGGCGTGCGCGGCGATGTGTAGAACTTCATGGCAAACTCCTTTTCGTTGGCAGAGGTAGCGGCATCATAGCCTGAGCCGCGACTATCAAGATTGACATTGTAACCAGATAGCCTTAGATTGCTCGTTGGCCCACGAAGCCAATAACGGTTTATATCGTATGCCTACCGGCCCACACTACTGAAGGATATTGCATGCAACGCAGCTTGATTTCGCTCGCCATAATGGCGCTGCTCGGCCTCTCTTCCGGCCTCGCCCCACTGACCGTGGCCGCCGCGCCGGCCGCCAGGGCCGCCAAGGTCACCACCCAGCTTCCCCGCAACGCCGTGCCGACCCACTACGCCGTGTCGCTGGTGCCGGACGCCGCCAACAGCAGCTTCAGCGCCAGCGTCACCATCGCGCTCGACATCAAGCAAGCCAGCAACAGCATCACCCTCAACGCCGCCGACCTGAAATTCAGCGCCGCCGCGATCAGCGCGGGGCCAGGCAAGCCGGCGCTGGCCGCCAGCAAAATCAGCGTCGACAACGACAAGCAGACCGCCACCTTCGAATTCGCCCAGCCACTGGCCGTGGGCAGCTACCAGCTCAAACTGGACTACACCGGCGTGATCGGCACCCAGCCGACCGGCATATTCTCGCTGGACTACCAGAACGGCGGCGAAAAGAAGCGCGCCCTGTACACCCAGTTTGAAAACTCCGAAGCGCGCCGCATGATCCCGTCGTGGGACGAGCCGTTCTACAAAGCCACCTTCGCGCTGGAGGCGACCGTGCCGGCCGGCCAGATGGCCGTGTCGAACATGCCGGTGGCCTCCACCAGCAAGCTGGCAGACGGCCGCGAACTGGTGCGCTTCGCCACCTCGCCGAAGATGTCGACCTACCTGCTGTTCTTCGGCCTGGGCGAATTCGAACGCGCCAGCGCAGTCGAAGGCGGCACCGAATTGGGCGTCGTGACGCAGAAAGGTTCGCTGGGCCAGGCCCAGTTCGCGCTGGACTCGTCGGTCGCCGTGCTGAAGGAATACAACGACTACTTCGGCGTCAAATACCCGCTGCCCAAGCTGGACAACATCGCCGCGCCTGGCCGCAGCCAGTTCTTCAGCGCGATGGAAAACTGGGGCGCGATCTTCACCTTCGAATCGGCGATCCTGCTCGATCCGCGCGTGGCCACGCAGTCGGACAAGGAAATCTCCTTCCTGGTGGCCGCCCACGAAATGGCGCACCAGTGGTTCGGCGATCTGGTCACGATGGCCTGGTGGGACGACCTGTGGCTGAACGAAGGCTTCGCCTCGTGGATGGAATCGCGCACCACCACCCGCCTGCACCCTGAATGGAAGTGGGAGCTGCGCGCGGTCGGCACGCGCGAGCAGGCCATGGGCCGCGACGCGCTGGCCACCACCCACCCGGTGGTGCAGCACATCAGCACCGTGGAGCAGGCCAGCCAGGCTTTCGACAGCATCACCTATCAAAAGGGCGAGTCGGTGATCCGCATGCTGGAGAACTATGTCGGCGACGACGCCTGGCGCGCCGGCGTGCGCAGCTACATGGCCAAGCATGCATATGGCAACACGGTGTCCGACGACCTGTGGCGCGAAGTGGAAAAGGCCGCGCACAAGCCGGTCACCGCGATCGCGCACGACTTCACGCTCAAGCCGGGCGTGCCGATGATACGCGTGGCCGATGCCGTCTGCAAAAACGGCCAGACCACCATCGCGCTGACCCAGGGTGAGTTCAGCAAAGACCAAACCGACAAGAAGCCCTTGAGCTGGCGCGTGCCGGTGATCGCCCAGACCGTGGGCGGCGCGCCGGTGCGCACCGTCGTCAACGGCAAGGCCAGCATGACGCTGCCGGGCTGCGGCACGGTGCTGGTCAATGCGGGCCAGAGCGGCTACTACCGCACGCTGTATGCGCCGAAGGCGTTCGCCGCGCTGGGCGAGAGCTTCGCCACACTGCCGGCCATCGATCAAATGGGCCTGCTGTCGGACAGCTGGTCGCTGGGCATGGCGGGCCTGATGCCGGCCTCCAGCTTCCTGGACCTGGCCAGCAAGGCACCGCTGGACGCCGCGCCGCAAGTGTGGGACCAGATCGCCGAATCGCTGGCCACGCTGCACAACAGCTACGAGGGCAAGCCGGAACAGCAGGCGGCGCTGGACCGCTACGCGCGCAAGCGCCTGGCGCCGGTGCTGGCGCGCGTCGGCTGGACCAAGGCGGCGGATGAAGCCGCGCCGGTGGCCAATCTGCGCGAGAACCTGATCCACGTCCTGGGCACGGTCGGCGACGAAGGCGTGGTGGCCGAAGCACGCCGCCGCTACGCCGCAGCCGCCACCGACAAGGACGCGATGCCGGCCGCGCTGCGCCGCCCTATCCTGGGTGTGATCGCCACCAATGCCGATGGCGCCACCTGGGACCAGCTGCACGCCGTTGCCCGGGAAGAGAAATCGAGCATGATCAAGAGCGAGCTGTATGACCTGCTGGGCACCGTCAAGGACAAGGCATTGGCGCAGCGCGCGCTGGAACTGGCGCTGACCGACGAAGGCGGCGCCACCGAAGGCGCCTCCATCCTGAACCACGTGGCCGGCCATCACCCCGACATGGCTTACGATTTTGCCGTCGGCCATCACGGGCAGCTGGAGAAGAAGATCGACGCCAACTCGCGCAGCCGCTACTTCCCTGGCCTGGGCGGCCGCTCGGCCGATCCGGCCATGATCGACAAGCTGCGCGCCTACGCCAAGCAGTATCTGCCAGCCGAAGCGCAGGGCGACACCAGGACCGCGATCGCCTCGATCCAGTACCGCGTGAAGCTGCGCACCACCCGCCTGCCGGAAATCGACGCCTGGCTCGCCAAGCACGGCTGATCGGGGCAAAAAAAAACCAGCGTCATCGCGAGATGATGCTGGTTACGAAAACGCCCGAAAGCGTGGGGATGGCCGTTTGCCCGGCGGCGATGGTGCCGCCTGGGCGAAATTTGTGCCGGGCTTGATGGAGTCCGGCAACCGGGCGCGAGGCTTAAACCTCGCGCTACAGGTGTCACTTTGCCAGCGATCGGCCGGCATAGGCTTAGGGATTGATTAAGGTGAGACTTAAGCGCGAGCCGGGCTGGCGATGAGGTGATGGTGCCGGTGTTTCAGGCCACCGGCGAGCCTGCTGAGTCATGCTTTGTGAAATCCCGCACCGGCTTGGGTACGGAGACCAGCTGGAGCACGCTGAGACCAGCGAGACGCATCATAATGGGGCATTATGACGGCCAAATGACTACCGGCGCTGCAATGACAAAATTCCATCGTAATCTGAATGTGGGCCTGCTGCTGTGTGCTTGCGTGGCGGCGTGTACGCAGCTGCCGGCCAGCACGCCCGCGCCCGCCATGCCGGTCGCTGCGGCGCCTGCAGCGCATGCATTGCCGGCCGCCGCAATACTGCAGATCGACAGCACAAAGTCACTGATAGCTGTGACGGTGCGGCGCGGCGGCCTGCTGGCACGGCTGGGGCACGACCATGTGGTCGCCAGCCGCCACGTCACCGGCACTGTCGCGCCCGCGCAGAATCGGGCCGATTTCCAATTCCGCCTGGACCAGCTGACCGTCGATGAGGCCGAACTGCGCATCGCCGCCGGCCTGGAGAAGCAACCCTCCGCCGACGCCATCGACGGCACGCGCAACAATATGCTGACCAAGGTGCTGGATGCGGAACGCTATCCGCTGGTCACCGTGCATGCCGAGCGCGGCGCGGCAGGCCAGCCGCTGCAGGTGGCGATCACGTTGCACGGCGTCACACGCGCCATGGCGATCCCGGCGGAGATCCGCGAGGCCAACGGCATCATGACCGTCACCGGCAATATCAACCTGAAACAAAGTGATTTCGGCATCACGCCGTTTTCCGTCATGGCCGGCGCGCTGGCCGTGCAGGATCAGATGGAGTTGCGCTTTACGTTGGTGGCAAGAGCCGTTGGAATTCTGTAAAAAGTGAATCGAGGGTGCGTCCGTACGAGAGTTCCACTGCGCGATCGAATTTCGCACCTGAAAGCAATAGCTCTATCAGCTTGTCAAAGTCTGCCGGATGCGTATCGTGCAGATAATGCACAAACAACCCGCCCACACGATATAGAAGCCAGTTTGCCTTGCCCGTCTTGCTTACAGCGTCGCGTGGGTCACTGGAGTGGAACCAATAATCAAGCTCGCCCGATTGATACGCCTCTCTTTCCTCCAAACTGATTTGATGAAAGACGTCTTTCTCGCGCGTGTACGCCGCGCCTCCGTTTGCCACAAAGACAGCTAAGCCCTCTCTGAACCAAAGCGGAATATTTTCAACCGACGACCTTTCGCCCAAGTGGGTATAGAAAAGATAGTGGGTCAACTCGTGGGTAGTCAATTCGATAAGCGACGGCTGGTCTCCGCCAAATGCACTCGGGGATAAGAACAATTTCCCCCAATAAACGGCCCCTTTAACATTTTTTGACAAGAAAACATACTCATTGAATATCTCTTGCGAGGAGCAGACATAGACCTCTACCCGTTTTTTGAATTTTGATTTAAGGATGAGCTCTACACTGTCCTGGCTGCGTTGCAGTATTTCTCGCACCGCAAGAGCATCTTGCCTGGAGCCCTCTTCGTATCGAATCCGCGTATCCGTGGAGAGCACGATGAAGTCATCCGTGGACTTAAACTTTGCTCTCAAGGCTTTCAATAACATCGGCTGACTGAAAATTGCGGCCGCGACAAGGCAGAACAAAAGGGAAATTACGACAATAAAAATTTTCAAAACTTTAGACTTCGATTTCTTCATCACCTGATGCTCCGACCTGCGCAACTCGTTGTCTGGCTCATTTGGGGTTCTGGTTAATTCTAGATCTTGGATTGGGCAGCCAGCCATATGCGTGCATAACGGCGTCGTGATGCGATAGTGACCATGGTGGGAACGCTGTCGAAGCTGAGCATGGCATCATCTCTCAAAGCCGAGTCAAAAGTGTATATCTGGCAACCTAATTCCTCGTCGCTGGCGCGTTGCGGCACTCCGTCGATGAGGAGTTTCCCCTCGCCTTCGGCGTAGCAAATACGCAGCGCCTGACTATCACCGCTGGTGCGAAAACTGGCGGCTTCTTTCATGGCCAATTTCAGATCGCGATAAGTGATTTTCCCATCATTAATCCGCACGCTCCAAACGAAATCAAGGTAGGTTTCATCCAATTGGCCCAAAAATTCCAGATCGGTTTTATCGTCCAGCGCTTCCTTGATGACCGGCAGGACAAAATAGCGATTCATCACGGTAGGAACAGTGCGTTGACCAAAAGAACCGATAACGCGAACGTCCCATGCCCGCGTTGGATTGATGCTGTGCGCACCGGTGGACGTCGTGATTTCCAGCAGCGGATCGACCATGCGCGTTTCTCGCGGCATTAAGCGATCGGCGCGGGCAGAATCAACTAATGTCATTTTGTAGGATATTTTCCCACGCACTGGTTTGGCGTTGACTTCGATGGTTGCAGATTGAAGCAATGGACTTACGGCTAGCAATGCAAGGGTAATAAATTTCATGCGCAATTCTATAGTTTGAAGGCGATTTATTGGCCCGTACAGCTGTCGCCGAATTCATCATCGCCCATCGCACATAAACTCACTTTCGTGGCAACGAAATTATTAGCCTCATTAAATTCCGCTATCCAGTTAGTTGCTGCGGCCGGCGACGAAAAAACCCTGTTTGCGAACTGCTCGCTCGCTGCCGGGCCAACTTGAAAATCAAATGCCGGCGTATGCCATCGCCGCTCCACAACATAGAGAACGTGTTTTCCTTGAAGAACCTTCACCGTCTCGATCATGCCCGAATTAGCAGTCTTCTCCTTGGCGCAATATATTCTCGCGTAGGCCACTGGCACGTGCTTTTCCAACTGTAGCGCTGGCCGCGTAGTACGCATATTTTCACAGTGTGCCTGCCATCCTTGCGCAACCATCGTCAAATACTCCACAGCGCCGGTGTTTGGAGGAATTTTCGCCACGGTGATAATGGAGACAATATTCTTCGGATCATCCTTATCCTCCGCCACTGGACGATATAGCTTGATCTCTCCAGCCGACGTATCAGCGCCGTTCAGCGGCGCCGTGGCAGCGAGTGTCCAGGCACTTGGGCTGGGGAAGCTCGGTGCGACCAGGGTTTCGCCATGAGCGTTGAATCGGGCGAGCAATAGGAGTGTAGCAACAATGAGTTTCACGAAAACCCTAGATAGTTGTCGGGTGGAAGGAAACTGATAGTGACACGGATAGGTGGCAGGTGCAATCCTGGCATCATTATCGCGAACGCAATGCCGCTGCGAAAGGCAAAAAAAAGCCCGCAGCACAAAGAGGCGCGGGCCAAAAGTTTTCAAATCGGGAGAGACTTGAAAGAGCAAAGCCAGTATTGCAGCGCAACATTACGCCCTGATGACAAACGGCGCTGCGAACATACTTTTTTTGCTCTTTTAACGGGACACGATCAATTTCAGCCCCAGTCCCACGAAAATCGTGCCGGCCACGCGGTCCATCCACATGCCCGCGCCCGGATGGCGGTTGATCCACGCGCCAACCGCGCCGGAGAAATATCCCAGCAAGCCGAACAAGACCACGCCCTGCGCCGTGAACAGCAAGCCCAGCTGCGCGGTCTGCCAGCTGACGTCGCCCCGCTCGGCCACCACGAACTGCGGCAGGAACGAGAGGAAGAACAGCACCACCTTGGGATTGACGGCGTTGGCGAACAAGCCCTTGGCGAACAGCTTGCCCAGGCTTTCATCCGGCACCCCGGCGCCTTCGACACGCGCGCCGCCACGGCTGCGCAGCGCGCCGATGCCCAGCCAGATCAGGTAGCCGCCACCCAGCAGCTTGAGCGCGCCAAACGCCAGCGGCGAGGCTTTGATCAGGGCGCTCACGCCCAGCGTCGCCAGCAGCGTATGGCTCAGACAGCCCAGCGCGCAGCCCAGGCCGAACACCATGCCCTGGCGCCGCCCGCGCGACATGCCCACGCTGAGCACCATCAAATTGTCCGGGCCCGGCGATATCGTGATCAGCAAGGCGGCGCCGAGGAAGCCGATGAATTGTTCTGGGGAGATAAGCACGGTCGCGTTCCTGTGGTGCAAAGGCGCCATCTTACCTGCCTCGGCCTTCACCCGCCAAGCATCGCTCCATGCCTTAGGTCAATTTTTGAATAAAACAATAAGTTCTCGTTTAAAATGGAAAAAACCCAACTTATCGAGACCGGCGGCCTTCGGAACACTAATGAGTAAAGCTTGCAAGATGTCTTACGGTCTGCCGCGCGGACTATTGCTCGTGCTGCTGGCGATGCTGGCCTGGTGGCAGCTGATGCCCCGCCCCGCCTCCGCCGAAACTCTGCCAGCTGCCATCAGCGTCAATACCGCAAGTATCGATTTGATGACGACAGGCAAGCTATACCTGGACGAAGGCCAGCCCTTCCCGGTCGACGCCGCCGGCCTGCCCAAGCTGCTGGCGCAGCTCAATCCGGCGCCCAAGGTCAATCTGCTGGGCGGCAGCTACTGGCTGTATGCCGAGCTGCGCAACGACAGCCACCAGCCCGCCTGGGTCATCGATCCCAACGACACGCTGATCGACATGGTCGACATCCAGGTGTTCGGCCCGGACGGCAGCGCGCGCCAGATGCTGACCGGCTACCGCCAGCCCCATCCCTACCTGCTGCACTACGGTAAGGATGTCGACCTGCAACCGGGCCAGCGCTATCAGGTGCTGATACGCTTCGCCAGCCCCTACTATGCGCGCACGCCGGTGATGTCGGTGCTGCCGCGCACCACCTACCAGCAGCTGGTGGCGCGCGAGAACGTGCTCATCATCGGCTCCATCGGCGCGCTGCTGGCGCTGACGGTGTTCAACTTCTTCATCTATTCCATCACCCGCGACAATTCCTCGCTGTACTACTCGCTGTACGTGCTGTGCTACGCCATCGCCTGGGGCATGACCTTCCACATGACGGCCGACCTGTTCGGCTGGCACAACCTGCAGTGGCACTACGTGCCCTTCTTCCTGCTGCCGGTGCTCAGCACCATGTTCTACACGAACTTCCTGCGATTGCAGGAACATTCGCCGCTGCTGTACCGTCTCAGCCGCATCAACATCGTGCTGCCGCTGGTGACGCTGCCGAGCTGCTTTTTCTACCTGAGCTACGCGCACACCATCGCCACCATCGTGATCACGATCTGGATGACGATGGCGCTCACCAGCGGCATCGTGGTGTGGCGGCGCGGCTACTACCCGGCGCGCTTCTTCGTGCTGGGCTTCGTGGCGCTGATGGTGCCGGGGCTGTTCATCCTGCCGGCCAACCTGGGCCTGATCCCGGCCATGGTCACCAACGCCCAACTGTTCACGCTGCTGGGCGGCACGCTGGACGGCGTGCTGCTGGCGTTCGCGCTGGCCGACCAGATCCGCCTGCTGCGCAACACGCTGGAGCAGCGCGTGCAGGAACGCACCGCCCAGCTCACCGAGGCCAAGGAACACGCCGAAGTGGTCAGCCGCCACCGCATCGACTTCCTGTCGGCGATGAGCCACGACATCCGCACCCCGCTGGCCGGCGTGATCGGCATGATCAAGTTCGCCATGCGCGACCAGTCGGTGCGCGGCCGCACCGAGGAATACCTGCGCATCGGCCTGCAGAACAGCGAATCGCTGCTGGCCATCCTCAACGACATTCTCGACTTTTCCAAGATCGACGCCGGCCGCCTGTCGATCGAGACGGTGGACTTCGACCTGATCGCGCTGGTGGACGACGCCATCGGCATCCTGCAAGGCCAGGCGGACGCCAAGAGCCTGCTGCTGCGCTGCGACCTGGCGCTGGACATGCCGCGCTACGTGCGGGGCGATCCGACCCGGCTGCGCCAGATCCTGCTCAACCTGCTGGGCAACGCCATCAAGTTCACCGACCGCGGCGAAGTGCGGCTGGACGCCTCGGCGCTGATGACGGTGGACGGCCGCACCAGCGTCAGCTTCGATATCAGCGACACCGGCCCCGGCATCCCGGCCGAGACGCTGCCACGCCTGTTCCAGAAGTTCGAGCAGGCAGACCATTCAACCACGCGCCGCTACGGCGGCACCGGCCTCGGTCTGGCGATCTGCAAGGAGCTGGTCGAACTGATGGGCGGCTCGATCGCCGCCGAAAGCCGGGTCGGCGTCGGCTCCACCTTCAGCTTCACGCTGCCGCTGGCGCTGGGCGCGGTGCCGGCGATCGATCCGGCCAGCCTGCCGCGCAAGGAGCACCACGCCTACCGCCTGCGCGTGCTGTGCGCCGAGGACGTGCGCACCAACCAGATCATCGTCAGCACGCTGCTGGAGAACATGGGCCACGACATCCGCGTGGTGGAAAACGGCCTGCAGGCGCTGCACGCGCTGAGCAGCGCCGCCTACGACCTGGTGCTGATGGACGGCCGCATGCCGATGATGGACGGCGAGCAGGCCGCGCGCCTGATCCGCAGCGGCGGCAGCGAGGACTACCGCGTGCTCGATCCCGGCATTCCGATCATCGCGCTGACCGCCAACGCCAGCGACCATGACCGCGCGCGCTACCTGGCGGTGGGCATGGACGGCTTCCTCAGCAAGCCGATCGACGAGCGACTGCTGTACGACCAGATCGAAAAGACCATCGCCCAGCACCTGAGCCGCGGCCGGCCGCTGCGGCCCACCGATTCGGCGCGCCTGTCGGCCGCGCGCCTCGAGTCGCTGGACGAGCAGTTCGGCGTGGCGCCCGCCGTCGAGAAGCGCATCGATCCGTCCACCGTGCAGATCATGCCGCTGGCCGGGCTGTCGCACTCGCATATGCAGCGCATCACCCAGGCCTTCCTGGACGAGGCGCCGCGCCGGCTGGACACGGCGCGCACCGCCGTGGCGGCCGGCAACGCCCACGCGGCGGCGGCGGCAATCCACGCGCTCAAGGGCAGCGCCGGCTATCTGAGTTCGACCCACCTGCACACGCTGTGCCACGAGATGGAGGCCGCCGCCGCCGCCGGCGATCTGGACGAAGTCACCCAGCGCATGCCCGGCGTGGCCGCGGCGCTGGACCAGGCCTGCAACGATCTGCGCCGCGCCGCCAGCAACGATGTCGACATGACGCAGCCCGCGTCGACCATCTGACACCACGCCTTTTTTCCGAACCGCCTGCAAGCGCCCGCGTTTTGCGCCACAATGACGGGCCCTGACATCTCAAGCATCGGAACACTTCATGTCTGCTACGATCGGCGCCGACGCCAACCTGGCCGCGCGCGACGGCCTGCCGCCCGAAGCGCGGCTCTGGGCCATGCTGTCGGTCGCCATCGGCGTCGGCATGGCCTCGCTGGACACGGCCATCGCCAACACCGCCCTGCCGGCGATGGCCGGCCAATTGCACGCCACCCCGGCCGCCTCGGTCTGGATCGTCAATGTCTACCAGCTGGCCATGGTCGCGACCCTGCTGCCGTTCGCCGCGCTGGGCGAGGTGGCCGGCTACCGGCGCGTGTGCCTGTTCGGGCTCGCGCTGTTCACCGCCTCGTCGCTGGCCTGCGCGCTGGCCTGGTCGCTGCCGTCGCTGGTCGCCGCGCGGCTGCTGCAGGGCGTGGGCGGCGCCGCGCTGATGAGCGTGAACACCGCCATGCTGCGCGCGATCTTCCCGGCCCGCCTGCTGGGGCGCGGCTACGGCTACAACTCGCTGGTGGTCGGCATTTCGTTCGCGGTCGGGCCGACGGCCGCTTCGCTGATCCTGGCGGCGGCGTCGTGGCCCTGGCTGTTCGCGGTCAACGTGCCACTGGGGGTGGTCGCCATCCTGCTGGGCCGGCGCGTGCTGCCGTTCACGCCGCGCGCCGCGCACAAAATCGACCTGACGACGGCGCTCTACAACGCCTGCGCCTTCGGCCTGCTGATCCTCACCTTCGGCGACGCCGCCCACCAGGAAAGCTGGCGCAGACTGCTGCCGGAAGCCGCCGCCACCTTGGTGTTCTTCGCACTGCTGCTGCGGCGCCAGGCCGGCCACACGGCGCCGATGCTGCCGGTCGACCTGTTCCGCCGGCCGCTGTTCGCGCTGTCCGCGCTGACGGCCGCCTGCACCTTCGCCGCGCAGAGCATGGCCTTCGTCTCGCTGCCGTTTTATTTTGAATCCACGCTGGGCCGCTCGCCGATCGAGACCGGCTTCCTGATGACGCCATGGGCCGCGCTGGTGGCGGTGATGGCGCCCATCGCCGGCCGCCTGAGCGACCGCTACCCGCCCGGCGCGCTGGGCGGCATCGGCCTGGCGATGCTGTCGTCCGGACTGGTGGCCCTGCTGCTGATGCCTGCGCAGCCGTCGGCGCTGGACATCTGCTGGCGCATGGCCTGGTGCGGCATCGGCTTCGGCTTCTTCCAGGCGCCCAACCTGAAAGCCATCATGGGCAGCGCGCCGCCGGAACGCGCTGGCGGCGCCAGCGGCATCGTCGCCACCGCCCGGCTGACCGGACAGGCCACCGGCGCGGCGCTGGTGGCCTACTGCTTCATGCTGTCGGCCGCGCATGGCACGCGCTACGCATTGGCTTTGGCCGCCACGTTTGCCGCCGTCGCCAGTGTCGCCAGCTTCGCGCGGCTTGCGGTGCGCAAGCCGCAGTGACGCTGCTACACTCGCCACATCCAACCCAGGAGACACCACATGTCCAACCGCACACTCAACCTGACCGACCCGCTGTACGACTACATGCTGGCGCATTCGCTGCGCGAGCAGCCGGCGCAAGCCGCGCTGCGCGAAGCCACGCGCGGCCATGAGCGCGCCAGCATGCAGATCGCGCCCGAACAAGGTCAGTTCATGGCCATGCTGGTCAAGCTGACCGGCGCCTGCAACACCATCGAGGTCGGCGTGTTCACCGGCTACAGCGCGCTGTCGGTCGCGCTGGCGCTGCCGGCGGACGGCCGCATCCTGGCCTGAGACATCAGCGACGACTACACCCGCATCGGCAAGCCGTTCTGGGAGCAGGCCGGTATCGCCGGCAAAATCGATTTGCAACTCGGCCCCGCGCTGGCCACGCTGGACGCGCGCCTGCACGCCGGCGAAGCGGGCCACTACGACTTCGCCTTCATCGACGCGGACAAGGTCAACTACGACGGCTACTACGAACGCTGCCTGCAACTGGTGCGCGCCGGAGGCCTGATCGTGATCGACAACACGCTGTGGAGCGGCCGCGTCGCCGAGCGCGCCGACAGCGACGACACCGCCGCGCTGCAAGCGCTCAACATCAAGCTGCACCACGACGAACGCATCGACCTGTCGCTGCTGCCGCTGGGCGACGGCCTGACGCTGGCGCGCAAGCGCTGACAGGCGCCCGCGCCAATCCAGCGCCGGCCTAGAAGTCGGTCTCGCCCTCGATGACGGCCGGGTGGCCGCTCATCGCACGCGAGGTCTGCATGCCGGCCATCACCGCCGCCTCCACGCAGCCGGCGTTCAAGCCGGTCTTGATCCAGTCGCCCGTCAGGTACAGGTTGGAGAAGCCCGATTGGTCGGTCTGCAGGCGGTACTTGGTGCTGTTCACCACCGACATCACGTAGCGCTCGGACGGATCGACGTTGGCGCGCCAGTACTGGCTGTCGAAGCGCGCCACGCCGGTCGCCTCGCTGCCGTCCACCAGCCATTGCCACGGGAACGCGCCGGCCGGCCCGGCCGCCGACCACAGCGAGGCTATCCTCTTGCTCAACTGCTCGACCGCGCCCTCCTTCGCCTTCGCCGCCATCAGCGCCGGGAAGCCGGTCTCGCTGGCCGGCGGATAGCTCTTCACCGGCAGCGCGCTGCAGAAGTAGGACACGTTGCGCGGATCGAGCGCGGGCGGCCAGTCCTCGCGGCACAGCAGCTGGTCCATCGGCGCCCAGGTGTCGTATGGCTCGCCGAAACCGCTCAGCACCGGCTGCTGGCCGCCCGGCTGGTAGTCCCAGCCCATCTGCTTCAAGTCCTTGTCCAGCCAGACCTGGTAGGCCTGCGTGGCCACCGTCTGCACTTGCTCGTAGGTCGTGTTGAGCGCCGGGCTTTGCGCCAGCAGCTGCGGGCACAAAGGCTTGAGCGAGGCGATCGAGATGCCGAACACCACCTGGTCGAAATCCACGCCGCGCTTGAGCGTCAGCACCGGCAGCTCCTTGTCGAACTGCTGGTGATACAGCTTGGCCCAGTCGCTCCACCACGATTCCAGGTTGACGCCGTGCGCCTGCAGCAGCGCGGCCTGCGCCGGATCGATCTGGCTGTAGTTCGGCGTGCTGGGCCAGCAGGCCAGGCCCTTCACGTCCACCAGCGGATCGTAGTCCGCGCCCTTCAGCGCCACCTGCTGCGTCATGCGGATACTGCCGATCTGGCGGCCGTCCGGCACCAGCTCCTCGACCTTGTGGAAGAACTTGAACTTGACGCCGCGCGCCAGCAAGGCCTGATACAGCGGCGTGAACACCGTGTCGCCCATCCCCGCCTGCATCTTGAACATGATGCCGCCCTTGTAGGCCAGGCCGATGCGCGCCATCGCGCGCAGCAGCGTGCCGGCTTCGATATTCGGCTTCCCGAATTCGCCGCCTTCGTAGGCGAACACCAGGTCGTAGAAGCCGCGCACCGGCGCCGAGTTCACGCACAACTCCTCGTCGCCGCCGTGATTGCGCAGCCACTGGCGGAAATCGACATCGTTGATGACATCGAAGCCGTTGCGGATCACGCCGTCCTCGAACACGCCCTTCATCACCGTCACGCCCAGGTCCAGGCAGATGAACAGGCGGCGGATATCGTCGTTGGCGTCGCCGTCGGCATGGTCGATCAGCTTGCGGTAGCGCGAGTGCAACCGCTGGCGCACGCCCACCAGCGCGCCGGCCAACGCCAGATGCTCGCCCTCCGTGTGCTGCGCCACATCGGCCGACATGTTGACCACCATGCCGTGCAAGGCGCTGCCCAGCAGCGACATATCCTCCATCAGCTCATGCGCCGACGACGTCACGCCTTCGGCCAGATGGTACAGCCAATCCGGCAGCACGCCGGTGTGGTGCGGATGCGGCGGCAGTTCCAGCTCGCGGGTCAACTGGTCCAGGCTCTTGATCCATTGCTCGATCCAGCCGACCATGGCCACCGCCAGCTGCCACAGCGTGATCTGCTCGGTGCCCTCGCCCGGCTCGCCCGGCAGCGTCGGGAACACGATGGACCAGTTGCGCCACTGCTCGCCGACCTGCTCCGACAGCGCCACGTAATCGTGCTGCTTGAAGGCGTCGCGCCAGGTGGCCAGCGGTGCGCCGGGCGGGCGGTCAAGACTGGCGTAGGCGGCCTTGATCATCTTGAATGCGTTGGCATAGAAGCCGAACCAGATGTGCAGGCCGTGTTCCTCGATGCGCTGGCCGTACTGCGCATTGCGTCCGCTGGCGCCCTTGCCGCCCAGGCGCCAGCCCTGCTGGTAGACGGTGATGTCGTAGTTGTTCTGCCAGCCCGGCTGGTCGCTCAGGTAGTAGGCCGCCGTCATCGAGCCGACGCCGCCGCCAAGGATGGCGATCTTCTGCGGCGCGATGGAGGAATTGTCGACCAGCTCCTCGCCCGGCTGCGCGGTGAAATCGAAATTCAGGTTGTACGGCAGGATGGCGGCCTGCGCCCCCAGTTGCAAGCCGAGCGTGTCGTTGAGCGGGAAGCTGTCGAAGGCATGCAGCACGCACTGATATTCGTAGCCCAGCAGCTTGCCGCTGTGGATCTTGTCGATGGTGGCCGGCGCGGCCAGAATGGCCTGGTACACGGCTTTCAAACCGGCGCTGTCCGGGAACTGCTTGAGGAATATCTGGTCGATGCGCGGATTGCGCAGCAGCGAGATGATGTCGTCCCACCCTGCCACATCCAGGTTGAAAAAGTCGGGGATGGACAGGAACAGCTCTATCGCCTGCTCGATCAGATCCAGCACGCTGGCGATGGGTTTCTCGATGCCGGTCTTCCGCGTCGCCGTCACCTCCAGCAGCGGATGCATGGCGATTCGGGTCTCCGGCGAAAAGGCCTGGAAACCCTTGGCCGCGACCGCGCAGCGCAGCGGTTCGGCGCCGGCCGCCGGGATCTCGTACTCGCACAGGTACTTGGGATAGCCGAACAGTTCGCGGCCGTTTATCAGCGCCATCGCGTCGTCGACGAAGATATGCGCGGGGTAGTAGTAGATGTGTTCCAGCTTGCCCTCGTCATCCATGGCGCCGACCATGATCCAGGTGACGATGTCGATCTCCGTGATCCAGCCCTTGGCATGGTCGACCGGGGCCGCCGAATCGGCGTGGTTGACGCGCGTGAACGTCAGCAGCACATACGGCGAGATCGCGTTGAAGCGCATGCGCTGGCCGGCCACCTGGTTCAAGGTATCGTCCAGCGTGGCCTGGAGCTTGGCCAGATCGCCCTTCACAAAAAATCCGTACATCTCGGAGTTTTTCAATTGCAGCGGCGAGTGCATCATCACCGAGCCGCCCTGGTAGATATATGAAGGTCTGGTCGCCATACGCTCATCCATCACGAAGTCAAGATCCGCCCAGTGTATTGCAAATCCGCCGCCGCTTGCCGAAAAAAATAGCGGCTTGGGTGTAGGATGTCGCTGTGAACCACAGATCAGGAAAGCCGCATGGGCCGCAATCATCACGAAGACCGGGCGTGGGTGCGCATGCCGTCGGAGCGCCGGCTGGACCTGCTCGACCCCACGCCGTTCGATTGGGAAGACGGCGACCTGGCGCTCGGCCTGGCGCGCACCTATCGCTGGGGCGGACATTCGGCGTGGCCGCTGCCGCTGTCGGTGGCCCAGCATTCGCTGACGGTGATGCATTTGCGCGCGGCGGCCTGCAAGGCGGTTGGTCTGGAGCTGCCGCCGCTGGCGGCGCTGCGCGAACTGCTGCACGACGCGGAGGAAGGCTTGCTGGGCTTCGATTGCGTCTCGCCGCTCAAGCCCTTCCTGGGCGAAGGCTTCAAGGCGCTGACGCTGCGGCTGGAGAACGCGGTGTTCCTGCGCTACGGCCTGCAGCGCTGGACGCCGAAAGAACATGCCGCCCACAAGATGGCCGACCGGCTGGCGGCGGCCAGCGAAGCGGTGCACGTGGTGGGCTGGTCGGCGAAGGAGGTGCTGCATACGCTGAAGATCGCCGTGCCGCCGCTGAACGACGATCCGCTGCAGGCGATCTACGGCGGCACCGCGTGGGAACCATGGCCGCCGGCCGTGGCCAGCGTACGCTTTCTGGCGGAACTGGACCGCTTGAAAACCCTGAGCACATAGGCCATATGAGCGATGCCCTGCACGCGGCGGCGACGCTATACTTCGGCCTGACCTCACCTGGAGATTTCATGACCACACCCGACAACGAACTGGCCAACAACGCCAAACTGACCGCGCTGGCGCGCGCCTTGCGCGATCTGCACAAGCAGCTGATTCATGTGGAGACGCAGTATTTCGGCGCGGTCGGCAGTCCGCTGGAGCATTTGCAGCTGGTGGCCAACCATCCGCATTTCGCCTGGCTGCAAAAGCTGTCCGGCCTGATGGCGCAGATGGACGAGCGGCTCGACGAGCCGGAGCCGGTCACGGCCGCCGAGGCAGGCGCCTACCGCAAGGTGATCGAAGGCCTGATCGGGCCGTCCGAGAGCGGCGACGCGGAATTCCGCGCCAAGTACAACACCCTGCTGCACGACGGCACCGAAATCGTCATGGCGCATGGCGCCGTGCGCAAGCTGCTGGCCGGGATCGGCGGCTGACGATCTAGGCGGTCTCGCCCGGCCCCGAGCCGATCAGCGTGGCGCCGCACGAAGTCTTCATGCCGTCCACCGCCACGCGCTGCCCCATCATGGTGACGGTCACCACTCCCTCGGCAATCACCGGGGAGCCGGAGCATTTCGGACAACTGACCCGGTGGCCGACGCCGGCCACCGGTTTGCCATGGATGGTCAGCAGCGGGAAGCCTTCAAGGACGCGGCCGCCGTGCGAGGTGCGGTCGCCGAGGCGGATGATGGCTTTGCCGGGCATACGCGCCTCCCGCGCTCAGGGACGAAACAAGACGGACAGCTTGGCGTCCGGTTTCTTGCCGCAGCTGCCGCGCAGCTGCGCGTCGCTCAGTTCGTCGTCGAACGACACCTGCTGCAAGGCGCCCTTCAGCGGCAGGGTCAGGGTGACGGCATCGTCATAGAACATCAGGATCTGCGCCATCGCCTTGCCCTTGCCGTCCTCGGGGTTGAAGACATCCAGCACCACCTTGCCGCCCTTCTCCTCGAAACCGGCGGTCGCGTGGCCGGCCACCTTGAAGCGACAGGCGCCGGCCTGCTGTTCGTAGACATAGTCGAACGACGGCACGCCCTTGCCGTCCACCTTCCACTGGCTGAGCTTGAGCGTATGCTCGACGCCGGCACGCTTGGTGGTGAACGACGGCGCGCCGTCGAAGGCCTGGCTCAGGCTGGAACACAGCAGCAGTGCGGCGAAGATTACTTTATTGCGCATACAAAATCCTGTTTAATGAGTGGAGCTGGCTGTCATCGGCGCGTGATCGCTCTCCACGTCGTGCAGCACATAATCGTCGTCGTAGTCCGGGTAATCGGACGGATAGCGGTAGCTTACCACCATCGTCTTGGGACAGCGGCTATGGCTGACCTCGTGGCTTTCGCCCTGGTTGCCGCCCAGCGTGGCGATCAGGCGGCCGTTCGGGCTGATGCCGGCCACGAAGGTGACGTGGTGTCCGCCGCCGGGGAACTTGATCAGGGCCACCGCGCCCAGCGCCGGCTTGTTGCCCCTGGTTGGTCGGCCCCACTTGGAGAACGACACCGCCAGCGCGCTGCCGTTGCCCTGATAGCCGCTGCGGCCCAGGCACCAGTTGACGAAGGCCGCGCAATACGGCGTTTCGTCGACCGAGGCCGAGCGTTTGTCCAGGCTCGGCGTGGCGGTGAAATATTCGAGGATGCGGGCGTCGTGCTTGCCCTTGCCGGTGCGGCGCTTGACGCCCTTTTCGAATTCCTCCTGGGCGAACTTCATCCATGGCGCGCGGCTGGAGTGCATCAGGTCGGTTTGCGGATGCTGCTCGCCGTTGCGAAAGAACACCGTGTGCAGATAGGTCGAACCGTTCGACAGCGCCTGGCCCAGCGACGCCAGCGTGATGCCGCCGCTGCCGCCGTCATGGTCGTTGGCGGCCGGCGCGCCGGACGCCGGCGGCTTGGCCTGCGCGGCGCCGTGTCCGCCCTGCGCGGCCTTGCTCGCGGCGCCTTGGGCGGGAGCGCCATGCGCGGCCGCCGGCGGACTGGCGTGGCGTTTTTCCTGGTCGGCCAGCTGCGCTTTGACATCGGGCACGCGCAGCACCTGATCGGGCCGGATGATGTACGGCGAGCTGATGCCGTTGGCTACGGCGATGGCCTGGTAGCTGGTGCTGTGATCGCTGGCGATCGAGGCCAGGCTTTCACCTTTTTGCACGGTGTGGTTCTTGAACTTGCCCGTCGCGGCCGCCGAGGCGGGCTTGGCCGCTACGGCGCCGGCCGCCGCAGCAGGCGTCGAGGCGGCCGGCGCCTTGGCTGCGGGCGCGGCGGACGGCTCGGCCGGCGTTTTCTTTTCGTGTTCGCGGGTGCTGGTCTGCGCGGTGAAGGTCGGCGCGATCAGTGTCGCGGTCTTGTCGGTGACAAGCTTGTCCAGCTTGATCGGGTCCACGCTGGCCCAGACGTTTCTGTCCTTGTCGAACACCTTGAACTGAATTTCACCGCCCTTGGGCGAAATGCGGATCAGGAAACGGCCATGTCCATCGGTCACCACCTCGGCCTGCTTGCCATCCTGCCGCACCTGCACGTTGGCATTCTTGATCGGCACCCTGGCGCCATCGAGCAGGAACACCTCCACCACCGGCAGCACCGCGCCGCAGCCGCGCTTTTGGGCGCGGGCGACAGCACGCTGCATCGTCGGGCCCTCGATAATTTCGATCAGCTTGGCGGCATAACGGCGGTCGGTCGCGTACTTGGCGCGCTGCAGTTCCTTGGCCTCCTCCTTGTAATCGCCTTTGATGCCAGGCCGGTCCAGGCCCGCATAGCGGGGATTATCCTTCAGGAATTTCATGCGGTCGTTCAAGCTGTCCTGGTACGAAGGATAAACACGGAAGGGATCGTCCACCCATACCTCCTTGCCGTTGATTTCCTCGTTGACGTGGAAAATCTTGGATTCGCCCTTCCAGCTTTTGTCGGCCTTGATGTTGTAGACGTTGTTGGTGCCGGGGAGGCATTTCTGGCCCCACCCGGTTTCCCCGGCGGCCTGGCCCAGGATCAGCTCCCATGAGCAGCCGGTTCGGTCGGCGATCACGCGCGCCGGGCAATACAGGTCCGCGATGAAGTTGAGCTTGTCCTCGTAGGTGTATTCCTTCTTGGTCATCACTGCCCCCCAGCCGACGAATAGAAGTACAGCTTGCGGTCCTTGTCCTTGGCCAACGCCGCCCACGCCGCGCCATGGGTAGCCACAAACTGCGGCTCCTCGCGCACCCAATCCAACACGCTCTCCTTGCCGGCGGCCGGATCGACCATCACCAGCGCGTTAGCTTTCGGCTTGCCCTTGGCTTTGCTGTCGCATGGTTCGCGTACCGCGATCAAGCCCTTGCCCCAGGCCGCGATCGAGCCGGTCTCGCAGTAATTGCTGGCATACTTGACCGGCGCAACGCTCTTGCCGCCAGGCGTCACCGTCAGCACCGACGTGGTCCCCGCGCCGACCGCCATCGTGTAGATCGTGCCGTCGGCGGCCACGCCGTTGTAGGCGTCGCGGAACTGCGCGCCCAATCCAGAATGCACGCTCCACACATAGCCGCCATGCAGACGCAGCCGGGAGGCGGCAAAATCGTCGACCACGTCCTTCTTGCTGACTTTGGCAGGGTAAAACACGCCGGCCGCGTACAGGCTGTCGCCGACGATGCGCGCCCGTTCAAACTGCGCGAAGGCGCCGCTCTTGCGGACGACAGGTTCGCCCTGCACCTTCAATTCCGGGCTCAGCGCCAGCGTGTAGACCGAGTAGTACTCAAAGTCCGCATCCTCCTCCTTGCTGTAGCCCGCCACCTTGACGCCGTCGCCGCTGCTGTCCATGGCATAGCCATAGGCGTGGCTCTTGAGCGGCAAGCGCTGAGTCGCCAACGTTTTACCCTGTCCATCAAAGCTGTACACATAGGCGTACGTCTTCGCGTTCGGTGGCGAACTGTCGGTATCGGCATTGGCCAGCAAATACACCCGATCAGCGCTGATGGAACACTGAACCGGGTACACCGCCGCCATCGTATCCGGCGTGGAAAAATTCGTCTGCCATAGCAGCGCGTTGCGTACGCGATCAACCAGCAGCAGCCGCCCTTGGGACTCGCCCATTTCGGTCGAGACGGTGCCGGCGATGCACACACGGTTGCCGTCAGCGGAAAATTCCATGCTATAGACACTAAACAGGTTTTTCTCGACCGGCAGTTGTAATTTGACTGCGGCGTCAAACGTAGCAGCGTGGGCGGTCGCCATAAAGGGCAGGCAGGCGACAGTCAATTTCCAATTTATTCTCATGGTTTCCTCGTGATGAATCTGTAAAAGGCAGGTATGGAAGCTGCTTGTCACGCAACTCCAACGCGAGCTTCTGCGGCATCCCCTGCGCGCTACCGCTCAGCACCAAAGCCAGCGCAGCCAATAACTTACTGCCTCTCATTCCGATGCCTTCACCGCGCCGGTATACAACACCGCCTTGCCAGCCTTGTCCTTGCCAACAGCGGCCCAGGACTCGGAGTCTGTCGCCATATAAACCGGTTCCTCTGGGAACCAGTCAAGCGGCTTTTCAGTCTTGGTCTCAGGATCGATACTTACCAGCGTAGAGCGACCGCCTATGCTGTTGCACGGTTTGCGGATGGCCAGATAGCGTGCGCCATATTCAACGAGCGACCGCGTCTCGCAATATTTGCTGGCATAGCTGATTTCCGATCCGGTAATACCATCAGCGGTAACCCGCAACAGCGACGAAGTCTCTTTTTGATAGCCCAATCGGAACGTATTGCCATTGCTGTCAACTACGGTGAATACCGAGAGTGGATTGGCGGTGGACGGGCGCAGGCTCCACAGATACGCGCCGTTCAAGCGCAGCTTTGAAATTGCGTAATCGCCGCCGCCCTCCGTCTTGGAGAGTTTGTACGGATAGAAATTGCCTCCGATATGCAAGTGGTCGCCGATAATACGCGCGGATGGAAACGGCGCGAACGCTCCGGTTTTCTTGATGGATGGCTTGTCGGCCCGCAGGGTACCGTCCATCCCCAGCGAGAACACCGAGTAGTACTCGAAGTCCTCATCCTCGTCCTTGATATAGCCGGCCACTTTGATGCCTCCGGACGCGGCCGTGGCAGCATAGGCAAAGTTGTCGCGCCCTGGAAGGTCAAGCGCTTTGTACGCCATCTGCTTGCCTTGTGTATCAAAACGGTAAACGTAAGCCCTGGTTTGCCGCAGCGATTTAACGCTTTGCGTATCGACATTCGCCAGCAGATAAATTTCCCCTGCGGCCACGACGCATTGCACAGGATAGATATCGGAGTTGCCATCAGGCGCAGGCAAGCGTTTTTGCCACAGAACCGTATTGCCTGGACGATCGATCAATAGCAACTGGGCGGTTGCGCGGCCATTTTCGTCCGTATTCGTTCCGGCAAGGCAGAGACCCTTCCCGTCCGTCGAAAAGCCTATGTGATGCGGCAGGAAACGAGTCCCGGTCAATGGCAACGGCAGCGAAAGCTTGACAGGCGGCGCAGCATACACCACCGGCATATGGCTCAGTCCGGCCATCAATATGCATAAAAAGATTTTCATTTCTCGTTCAATTAGCTGACTCAAACCACCAGCGTATCATCCGGGCCCTCGATGGAGTCCTCGTCCACCGCGCCCTCGGAATAGGGGTCGAACACCACCTGCGGCGCATCCAGCGGCACGCTGATGGACGGGTGGCGGTCGAAGATCAGTTGCTGCCACTTGCCGCCGTTGACGTCGATCTCGATCCGGGCCGGTTCGCCGCTGTCGGTAAACAGCGGGGTCGACTTGCCCGCGCCGTCCAGCGTGCCGCGTCCCAGCACCTGGTTGGTGCGCGACAGGAAGGTGTATTTCAGCGCCTTGACGCCGTCCGGCAAGTTCCACAGCGCCGGATCGACAAACACCTGCTGGCTGAATTTCTTCGGCACCACCTTTTCGAACTCGGCCTGCTTGACCGCGTTCATATTCTTCGGCCCTTCCATCGTGTGCTGGCCGGCCTGCGACAGCCACTGGCCGCCCGTGCCCTGCTCGATGCCCTTGGCGTTGATGCGGATAAAGCTGCCGCCGGCGTTGAGGACGATCTCCTTGGCCGCCGTGATCTCGATATTCATTTTCGTGCTGATCAGCTTGAGCACCTGCTCGGCGATGATTTCCACATTGTCGCTCTGGGCCTGGATCTCGACCTTGCCCTTGGCGGCGAACAGCTTCATGCCCGCCTTCGAGACGAACAGGCTGATCTTCTCGGTCACGCTGGCGAACAGGCTCTTGCCCGCCGCGATGGACACATGGCCGCCACTGCTGATGGCCGCATGCTGGCCGCTCTGGATGTGGGTGCTTTCCGGCGTGCTGCTGGCGATGCCGGCCGGGCTGGACAGCACCAGATGGGGCGCCGCGAATTCGCCCTGCGCGGCGCCGTTGCCGCGCACCGCCTGGTGCTGCGCGCGCACGGCGGCGCTGGCCTCGCTCTGGTCGACGCCGGTTTTCTGCGCGTCCCGCTGCTGGGCCGCGTCCGCCTGTTGCTGGTGCAGCGCCGCGCCCGAGCTCAGGCGGGCCACGGTCTCGCCCATGTCCTTGATGTGCGAGGCCGCCTGCGGGCGCGCCTCGGTGGTCAGCAACAAGCCCTTGCCGGCGCGCAGCGCGCCCCAGGCTTCGGTGGCCAGCTCGAAGCCTTCGCCGCGCGCGTCCTTGCGGCCGCTGTTGTCCTCGATCCGCGTGATGTGGCCCAGCGACAGCTGGCTGTGCGCATGGTCGCTCTTCAGCTGCGCCTGGATGCCGGCGTTGGTGTCGTCGAGAATCAGATGGTTGCTGCGGCCGGCAGCGGCGTTGCCGCCGTTCGGCGTCAGTTCGCGGCTGCGCAGGCCGGTCAACGCCTGCTGGCTCGGCAAGGCCCAGGGCGGCTGGTGCAGTTCGTTGAACACGGTGCCGGTGATGATGGGGCGATCCGGCGAACCGCCCAGCCATTGCACGATGACCTCGGTGCCGACGCGCGGCACCGCCGACGCGCCCAGCTCGCTGCCGCCCCAGGCGCTGGCCACGCGCACCCAGGCCGAGCTGTGCTCGTCGTTGTTGCCGACGCGGTCCCAGTGGAACTGCAGCCGCACGCGGCCGTATTCCTCCGTGTGTATGCTGTCCGGGCCGCTTGGTCCGACCACGGTGGCCGTCTGCGGCGCCGTGATGCGGGTGTCGACGCTGTTGTAGCCGCGTCCCGGCCGCCAGGGGATGGCCTTGCGGATGCACGTCAGGCGATTGTCGTACTGGGCGCCGGCATCGTCGCCGGCCTTGGTTTGCAGATAGTTGTTGGTGACCAGGTGGGTGACGCCGACAATCAGGAACAGATTCTTGTCGCTGTCGCCGGCATCGTCGAAGTGGCCGCTGAGCTCGAAGGCGCGCCCCGGCTGCAACTCCCGGCAATTGCCGGCGCCGTCGAAATACTTGCCGGCCGCTTCCAGCTCTTCGATGCGCAGGCGCGCCAGCCGATCCGCGCCCTGGCCGTCGGTGAAGGCATAGGCGCCGGCGTACTCGTAAGTCTCGACGTTCAGCACCGCGCCCTGCTGGTTGACGGTCGGCAGATTGAACTGGGACGGCACCGGCTGCTTGAAATTGAATGCGCTCAAGGCCACGCTGCCGGCGACGATCTGGCGCGCCGGCGACCAGTCGCCTATCGCCTCTTCCTCGACCGCGCCGCCGTGGCGCTGGAATGGCACCGCGCGGCCGCCGTCGATGGCTTCGGCGGCGGTGGTGTCGTCGCTCAGGACCAGCTTGTGGCCGCTGGCGCCATGCTCGTACCAGTAACTCCAGCCGGCGGCCTCCCAACGGCGATGCAGGTAATTGTGATCGCTCTCGTCGAACTGGCAGGCATCCGTCATCGGCACCTCATCGCCGGCCACGCGGCAATCCCAGTCCGGCAACGGCGAATAATCGGCAAAGATGCTGTCGGTCTGTTCGCGCAAGGTCTTGTTGTGGAACAGGTAATTGTCCTTGCGCAGCTTCAAATAGGCCAGCCAGGGCGCCAGCGCAGCTTCGTAAAACGCCACCCCGCCATCGGTCTTGAGCAGGCGGAAGCGGAAGACATATCCGGTGAAATAGCGCAAGCTGCCATCGCCGCGCACCAGTTCCACGCACATCAGCTTGCCCTGCAGCTCTTTCAGGGAGAGGGAGGCGTTATCGGACAGCAGTTCGACCCGGTAGTCGAAGTCGCGCGACAATGCTTCGTCCGCTTCCAGCTTGTTGGGAAGCAGTTGCGCGTCAGGACCGTCGCCTTGGGGGAAGGACAGACGCAAAATCCGTTTATTCTGCCGTTGCGAGATCAAATCCCGCAGAAAATTACCTTCACCCAACATTGCCACCGCCATATCAGAAATAACGGGCGGAATGTTATCACGCAGACAAAGTTGATGACGCTCAATTGAAAACCAGGCAACGCACTGCTGGCGCTGGCTTGCCCTGGGGCCGGCTCGAATGCGTCAAAGCCGATGGCCGGTGCGACTTCGAAATTTGCACCGGCCAGGCTCGGGCTTGGCGTCTTCGAGCTCCAGCCCAGGTGCGGGCCTGAGCCAATTCCTGAGGAAAGGCCGATAAGCTGCCGGATTTAAAGCCCTTTTCACAGATATCCACATCAACTGTGGATAAGGTTGTGAATAACACCCACTTGACAGCCGAGAACGCCTTTAACGGCGCGGGTTTCAATAAAATGCCTAATCCACAGGCAGAATTTTTACCCAGTAAAATCAAATACTTACGTCATTGAAGTTTCAGGCTTCAAGCGCTTTCCGGCGCGCTTGAAAAATATTTTTTTGTGCATAAGTAGGTCTGGCGACACGCTGGCGCGCGCATGCCGGGGAATCCTTTGACAAAAGTGCTGGCAAGGAATAGTGTCACTGTGAGGGTCCGCAATTCCCTTCTTCGACTTATCGCGGGATTGATGCATGAACCAGAACGACGACGACACCGATTGGATGATAGAGGATGAAGCGCCGCCGGCCAGCCAAGCCCAGGCCGGCAAGCCCGGCGCGGCATCAGCGCCGGCGCCGTGGCGGGTGCTGATCGTCGACGACGACGTCGACGTCCATGTGGTGACCAAATTCTCGCTGAGTAACGTCTGCTTCCAGGGCCGCCGCTTGAGCTTCCTGCATGCCTATAGCGGCGAGGAAGCGCTGACCACGCTGCGCACCACGCCCGACATCGCGCTGGTGTTGCTGGACGTCATCATGGAAACCAGCGATGCCGGCCTGAACGTGGCCCGCCACATCCGCGAAACCCTGCACAACAACCTGGTGCGCATCGTGCTGCGCACCGGTCAGCCGGGACAGGCGCTGGAACACAGCATCATCCTCGACTACGACATCAACGATTTCTGGTGCAAGACCGACCTGACCACGCGCAAGCTGTTCACCACGGTGATCTCGTCATTGCGCGCCTACTCCGGGCTGGAACAGGCACACCGGCACGCACAGGCGCTGCAACAGGAGCTGGACCAGGCCAGGGCCTTGCTGGCTGCGGTGGATCAGCATGCGGTCATTGTCACGCTGGATGAACGGGGCAAGATCGTCACGGTCAACGACAAATTCTGCAAGGTGTTCCAATACAGCCGGGAAGAATTGCAAGGCGCCGATCCGCGCCTGCTGCACGCGCCGCCCTACCCGCCGGACCAGTTGACCGATGCGCTGCAAGCGCTGAAGGATGGAGAAGCCTGGACCGACGTGGTCAGCGCCTGGCGCCGCGACGGCCAGGAAGTGCGGCTGCGCGCCACCGTCACGGCCACCAGCGACTTGCCGCGCCGCTACATCGTTGTCGCCAGCGTCCTGCAGGCGCTCAAAAAACCGCTGTAAGTTGCGGATTGTTATAGCACTTTTTGGGATATCCACAGACGCTGTGGATATCTATGTGGATATCACCCCATTGACACCGCAGGGAGGCTTTACCTATGCGGTTTTCAACAAACTGCCCATCCAAAAGGCAATTTTAAACCCCTTATAAATCAAGCACTTGGAACTCAGAGCATTGTGACAAGAATTTTTTTGAAAAAAAATTCTTGTCAACATGGTTTGTGTATAAGTAAACCTGAAACCGGCATAAGCAACTGCCTCAATGTGGGGTTTTTCGACGCTGTTCGGGGTGTAATAACACCCGTTCGATCACTTGCGGATCCACATTATGGGATTTCATGTATTCGATCGCGCAGACCGTATTAAAGCTGGACTGCACCTGTATGCCGCGATTTACCGCGGCACTGCATTGCTCGTCACTGCGTTGCTGTAATAGCGAAACGTTCATCATGATCCTTAGCAAGAGTTGGAGGTCGTGGCCCTGATCTGCGTCATGCTAAGGGAGTATGGGCGACAGTGGACCAAAGTCAATGTCAGCTTCCTATCAATTCTGAATTTATATGTCCCGCACTGCGGGGCTAATGGACAGGCGGCAATACCGGCGCGATAATAAGGCATGCCCATCGACCCGCCACGCCCCCGCCCCAGTTCGCTACTTGATCTATTCGTCTCTTTCACCATTCTGGCGCTCCAGGGATTTGGCGGCGTGCTGGCCGTCGTGCAGCGTGAACTGGTGGAACGCAAGCGCTGGCTGACCCAGGAGGAATTCGTCGAGGAATGGGCGGTCGCCCAAATCATGCCCGGCCCCAACGTCGTCAACCTGGCGCTGATGATCGGCAACCGCTACTACGGCTTGCGCGGCGGAATGGTCGCCCTGGCCGGCATGCTCACGCTGCCGCTGCTGCTGGTGTTGATGCTGGCCGTGCTGCATGCCCACTACGCGCACCACCCCGGCGTGGCCGGCGCGCTGCGCGGCATGGCGGCGGTATCGGCCGGCATGATCGCCGCCACCGGCCTCAAGCTCGCGTCCGCGCTCGGCAGGCATCCGCTGCCGCAATGGCTGAACACCGTCATCGCGCTGCTGTGCGTGGTGTTCGTGGTGGCGCTGCATCTGCCGCTCGCCTACACCCTGCTTATCCTGGGCAGCATCGGCGTCACCCTCACCTACCGCAAGATGAAGGGACGCCAGCCATGAACGACGCGCCGCTGCACTTGGTGCTGAGCCTGTCCGACTGGGTCAACCTGTTCGCGCATTATTTGCTGCTGTCGCTGATGTCGATCGGCGGCGCTATCTCCACCACCTCCGAGATGCATCGCTTCCTGGTCGAGGAACACCACTGGCTGACGCAATCCCAGTTCAACGATTCGATCGCCATCGCCCAGGCGGCGCCGGGGCCGAACGTGCTGTTCGTCGCCTTAATGGGCTGGAACGTCGGATTGAACGCGGGCAGCTACGCGGCGGCGCTGGCCGGCGTGCTGGTGACGATGGTGGGCATTATGCTGCCGAGCACAACGCTGACCTATCTGGCCGCGCGCTGGGCGCATCAGAACCGGGAGCTGCTGGGCGTGCGCGCCTTCAAGCAAGGCATGGCGCCGGTGGTGGTGGGATTGATGGTGTCGGTGGGGATCATACTCGGCAGCGCCCACCGCGACTGGGCCACCGACTGGCCCTTGTGGACGCTGTCGGTGGCCGCGGGCCTGGTGATCTGGCGCACCCGCATTCACTTGCTGTGGCTGCTTGCGGGCGGCGCGCTGTTGGGCTGGTTCCAGCTGATTTAAGCGGCGCCCGACAGCTTGGCGCGATCAGTCCTTGAGCGCTTCGATCGAGAACGACAGGGTGACGTCGTCGCCGACGTTAGGCGCGTATTTGCCGGCGTTGAATTCGGTGCGCTTGATGGTGGCGGTGGCGTTGGCGCCGCAAGCGAGCTTCTTCATCATCGGGTGGTCCATACACTGGAAGTGGGTCACGGTCAGCGTGACCGGCTTGGTGATGCCCTTGATCGTCAGGTTGCCCTCGATGGTGGACGGCACGTCGCCCTTGAAGTTGAACTTGGTCGACTTGTAGCTGATGGTCGGGAACTTGGCGGTGTCGAGGAAGTCCTCACCCTGGATGTGGCCGTCGAACAGCTTGGAACCGGTGTCCACCGATTTGGTGTCGATCGTCGCTTCCACCGAACCGGTCTTGGCGGCGCGGTCCAGCACGATCTTGGCGGTCGTGTTGTTGAAGCGGCTTTGCTGGACCGAGTAGCCGAAGTGGCTGTATTCGAAACGTGCGAAGGTGTGATTGGCGTCGGACGTGAAGCTGTCCGGTGCGGCGAAAGCGGACATCGAGATACCAGCGGCGACCAGCAGGGCAAAGATTTTTTTCATTCGTATGACTCCAGAGTGTGGGAACAAGGTTCAAGTCCGGCGCTATTCCCGCCGGGGGCTTGTCTATCGAGTGGACCGATTATGCTCGTCACACCTGGGCTTGTAAAACGAAAAATTTACCGCTTTACTATCGATAAAATCGATCATAAACGTCAGGTGCGTGATTTTGCGTTCTGGGGCGCCCTTTCTTCTTTATAATTTTTAGGCATATAGAAAGCGGAATAACTTCGTTTGCCGCATGAGCCGCTGATGCGATACTGCGCGCACCGGTACCTTACAACCGGCACCAACCGCTTATTCCTGATGACTACACCTCTGATTCGCATCGATCATGCGAGTAAAACCTTTGCGCTGCCCGACGGCGGCGCGTTCCACGCAGTACGCGACGTAACCCTGGAAGTGAACCAAGGCGACATCTTCGGCCTGATCGGCAAAAGCGGCGCCGGCAAATCGACCTTGCTGCGCCTGTTCAACCTGCTGGAGCGGCCCGACAGCGGCCGCGTGTTCGTCGACGGCCGCGAATTGACCGCGCTGTCCAAGCGCGAGCTGCGCGACGCGCGCAGCAACATCGGCATGATCTTCCAGCAGTTCAACCTGCTGCAGAACGCCACCGTGTTCGACAACGTCGCCTTCCCGCTGCGCATCCACGGCGGCCAGACGCTGGCGCAGATCACCGCCCGCGTCAACGATTGCCTGGAGCTGGTGGAGTTGAGCGGCAAGGCGGCCAACTATCCGGCGCAGCTGTCGGGCGGCCAGAAGCAGCGCGTCGCCATCGCGCGCGCGCTGGCCAGCGGGCCCGCCGTCATGCTGTGCGACGAGCCCACCTCCGCGCTGGACGCCGAGACCACGCGCGCACTGCTCGCCACGCTGCGCGACATCAATCGCCGCCTGAACGTCACCATCGTCATCGTCAGCCACGAGCTGTCGGTGCTGGGCGATATCTGCAACCGCGTGGCCGTCATCGAGGACGGCGCGATCGCCGAACAATTCGCGCTGGACGACGCCGCAAGCCTGGCCGAGCCGCGCAAGACCGCGCTGGGCCGCGAACTGGCGCAGCACGGTGCCGCCAGCGCACTGGCAGCAAACACCGCCAACACTGTCAACAAGGAGGCCGCCTATGTCTGAATATCTCGCCTCGCTCGACGCCATCATAGGAATGCTGCCGGAGATGTGGACCGCCCTCGGGCAAACGCTGACCATGCTCGGCATCGGCCTGACCGCCGCTGTGCTGATCGGCGGCCCGCTCGGCATCCTGCTGTTCCTGGTGGCCGACGGCCAGTCGCTGCAGAACCGCCCGGTCGCGTTGGTGCTCGGATGGCTGGTGAACGTGGTGCGCTCCTTCCCGTTCATCATTCTGCTGGTGGCGCTGGTGCCGTTCACACGCATCATCGCCGGCACCTCGATCGGCCCGCTGGCCGCCGCCGTGCCGCTGTCCTTCGCCGCCGTGCCCTACTTCGCCCGCATGGTCGAACAGAACCTGCGTGAAGTGCCGCGCGGCGTGATCGAAGCCGCCCACGCCATGGGTGCGTCGGAACTGCAGATCGTCCTGCGCGTGCTGCTGGTGGAGGCCCGTTCCGGCCTGGTGCTGGCGCTGACCGTGCTGTCGATCAGCTTCCTGTCCTACTCCGCCGTGGCCGGCGTGGTGGGCGGCGGCGGCATCGGCGACCTCGCCATCCGCTATGGCTACTACCGCTTTGAGACCGACATCATGGTCGCCACCGTCGCCATCCTGATCGCCATGGTGCAGCTGATCCAGTTCACCGGCAACCGCATCGCCAAACGCTTAGACAAACGCTAATCAAAGGAACACTTATGAACGCACCTCGCCGCCACCTGCTGCTCGCCGCACTGACCATCGCCCTCGGCATCGCCGCGCCAAGCTATGCCAAGGACCCGAAAGAAATCGTGATCGGCACCAGCGCCGGCCCATATGCGGACCAGATCAAACTTGGCATCAAGCCTATCCTGGAAAAGCAGGGTTACAAGGTCAAGCTGGTGGAATTCAACGACTACATCCAGCCGAACTTCGCGCTGGCTGAAGGCTCGCTGGACGCCAACGTGTTCCAGCACATCGTCTACCTGAACGAGTTCGCGGCCAAGAACAAGCTGGCACTGGCCGACCTGGTGAAGATCCCGACCGCGCCGATCGCCATCTACAGCAAGAAACACAAGACGCTGGCCGAGGCGAAGGAAGGCACCACCGTGGCCATGCCGAACGACCCGACCAACCAGGCGCGCGCGCTGGTGCTGCTGGATCAACTGGGCTGGATCAAGCTGCGTGAGAAGTTCGACCCGGTGAAGGCGTCGGAGAAGGACATCGCCGTCAACGTCAAGAAGATCAAGCTGATCGCGCTGGAAGCCGCGCAGCTGCCGCGCTCCCTGCAGGATACCGACTACTCCTTCGTCAACGGGAACTACGCGCTGGCCTCGGGCATGAAACTGAAGGAAGCGCTGTTGACCGAGAAGATCTCGTCCAACTACATCAACCTGGTGGCGATCCGCGCCGCCGACAAGGACAAGCAGTTCGCCAAGGACATCGCGGCGGCCTACCGCTCGCGCGAGTTCCTGGCCGTGACCAACAAGTACTTCCCCGACTACTCGAAGACCGAAGACCAGGTGGCGCTGGAGGCGGCCGGCGCGGCCAAGCCGGCCAAATAACGCCGCAGCGCTCTGTCAGTCCAGATCGGAAGCAGCGTGCCGCTCGGGCACCTGCTCTTCCGGCTCGCCGAAGGTGCGGTTAACCTTGCGGCCACGGATCACTGCCGGACGAGCGGCGATGTCGTCGGCCCAGCGCTTGACATTTTTGTACTCGTGCACCGACAGGAATTCGCCGGCGCCGTAGATCTTGCCGAGCACCAGAACGCCGTACCACGGCCAGATCGCCATGTCGGCGATGGTGTATTCGTCGCCCGCGACGTAGCGGTGACCGGCCAGCTGGCGATCGAGCACGTCGAGCTGGCGCTTGACCTCCATCGCATAGCGGTTGATCGGGTACTCCAGCTTTTCCGGCGCGTAGGCGTAGAAGTGGCCGAAGCCTCCGCCCAGGAACGGCGCAGAACCCATCTGCCAGAACAGCCAGTTCAGCGTCTCGGTGCGGGCCGCCAGTTCCTTCGGCAGGAAGGCGCCGAACTTCTCGGCCAGATAAACCAGGATCGAGCCGGATTCGAACACGCGCAACGGTTGCGCGCCGCTACGGTCCACCATCGCCGGGATCTTCGAGTTGGGATTGATGTCGACGAAGCCGCTGGAGAATTGCTCACCTTCGTTGATGCGGATAAGCCATGCATCGTACTCGGCGCCGGCATGGCCTGCTGCCAGCAGCTCCTCCAGCATGATCGTCACCTTGACGCCGTTCGGCGTTCCCAGCGAATAGAGCTGCAAGGGATGCTTCCCGACCGGCAGTTCCTTCTCGTGGGTTGGCCCCGCGACCGGGCGGTTGATGTTAGCGAAGGTGCCGCCGGATGGCGCTTCGGCCACCCAGACTTTTGGCGGCACATAATTCGATTGTTCCGTCATACAAAAATCTCCATGCATACGCAAACCAAAAGCATACCCTAATCGTTGCGCATCTGCGCTTGGGACACATTGCTCCCCGCCGGCACGCTCTGCGTGAGCCACACGTTGCCGCCGATGGTGGAGCCGGCGCCGATGGTGATGCGCCCCAGGATGGTGGCGCCGGCGTAGATCACCACGTCGTCCTCCACCACCGGATGGCGCGGCACGCCCTTGATCAACGCGCCCTTCTCGTCGGCCGGGAAGCGCTTGGCGCCCAGGGTCACGTGCTGGTACAGCCGCACGCGCTGGCCGATGATCGCCGTCTCGCCGATCACCACGCCGGTACCGTGGTCGATGAAGAAGCTGCCGCCGATCTGCGCGCCCGGGTGAATGTCGATTCCCGTCAGCGAATGGCCGATGTCCGAAATCAGCCGCGCCAGGAACGGCGCGCCCAGTCGGTGCAGGCTATGCGCCAGCCGGTAGTACAGGATGGCGATGGTGCCCGGATAGCACAGCATGATCTCGGCCACCGACGTCGCCGCCGGATCGCCGGAGAACGCCGCCTGCACGTCCGACACCAGCAGCCCGCGTATGCCCGGCAGCCCGGCCGCGAATTCGCGCGTGATGGCGTGGGCCTGGCGCGTCAGCGCTTCTTCATCGTCGGGCGCGTCCTCCAGCGAGAACTGCAGGCCGCGCCGGACCTGTTCCGTCAGGCGGTTCAAGGTGGTGTTGAGCGTGTCGCCGACGAAGTAGTCGATGCTCTCGTCGGTCAGGTTGGGGCGCCCGTAATGCGTCGGGAACAGCACCGCCGACAGGCCGTTGACGATGATCGTCAGCGCCTCGCGCGACGGCAGCTCGCGCACCTTGCCGTGATGGCGGATGTTGTGCGTGGCCTCGCGCGACACGCGCAGCTGCTCGATCACGCCGTCCAGGTTCCAGTGCGACGGCTTGACGCCGGTTCCATCATAGGTATCGATAGTCATAGTGTCTCGAATTATAAAAACGCCGGCGGCAGGGCGAAGGAATGATTTCGCCCTTGGATATGCGATGGCCGCATATCGCGTAAAATGCTCGGCTCACAGAACAATACGCCTTTCATGAATATTTTGCTGACACTGCTGCTGGCCGGCCTGAGTATGGTCGGGCCGCTGGCCATCGACACCTACCTGCCGTCGTTCCCCGCCATCGCCCTGGCCTTCGACGCCAGCCCGTTGCTGATCCAGCAGACCCTGAGCATGTTCCTGTTCTGCTTCGCCTTCATGATGCTGTTCTACGGCACGCTGTCCGATTCCTTCGGCCGCCGCCCGGTGATCCTGGTGTCGCTGGTGCTGTACATCGCCGCTTCCATCGTCGGTGCGATGGCGCCGTCCATCGGCGTGCTGCTGGCCTGCCGCATCGTGCAGGGCCTGGCGGCGGGCGCCGGCTCGGTGGTCGGCCGCGCCATCGTGCAGGACCGCTTCTCCGGCGTCGCCGCGCAGAAGATCCTGTCGCACATCATGATGATCTTCGGCCTGGCGCCCGCCATCGCACCGGTGCTGGGCGGCTGGCTGCAGGTGAGCTTCGGCTGGCGTTCCATCTTCTGGTTCCTCAGCGGCTTCGGCATCCTGATGTTCATCGCCGTGCAGCGCGCGCTGCCCGAGAGCCTGGCCGTCAAGGACCGCCATCCCTTCCACCTCGGCGTGATCGCCGCGAACTACTGGAAGGTGCTGTGCCACCACCAGTTCCTGCTGCTGTCGATCGCGGTCGGCATGAGCTTCGCGGGCGTGGCGCTGTATATCGGCTCGGCCGCCTACTTCGTGATGAACATCCTGCACCTGCCGGAGACCGCGTTCGCATGGATGTTCGTGCCGCTGATCAGCGGCATGGTGATCGGCTCCGCGCTGTCGGGCAAGTTCGCGCACAGGTTCTCGCGCAGCGCGCAGGTGTGGATGGGTTTCGCGGTCATGATCGCCTCCGGCGTCATCAACGTGGCCTACAACAGCGCCTTCGTGGCCGCCGTGCCGTACGCAGTGCTGCCGCTGTTTATCTATTCCTTCGGCCTGGCGTTGTCGATGACGCCCCTGTCGCTGATCGCGCTGGAGTACTTCCCCAACAATAGCGGGCTGGCGGCGTCGATGCAGTCCTTCATCCAGATGCTGCTGTTCGCGCTGGTGTCCGGCCTGGTGGCGCCGCTGCTGTTCGACAGCGCGCTGAAACTGGCCTGGGGCGTGCTCGCCAGCCTGGTCGTCAGCGTGATCGCCTGGCTGCTGGCGCAGACCGGCAAGCCGGTCACGCACTAGGCCGCGCGGATCAAGGCCAGGGCGTCGGGTTCACGTCGATGTATTGGGCGCCGCCCTGCTCCGGCTCACGGGCGTCGCCCCCGGCGCTGGCAGACGCAGGCCGCCCCGGCGCCTGGGCCGGATTGCGCAGGCCCAGTAGCTCCTTGCGAGTCTCGACAAAGTCCGCGCTGGACAGGGGATGCTCCTTGTCCGGCCAGTTCTCTTCCGCCCATCGCTGCAACTCCTCGTAGCGCTGCCAAAGCTCGTTGACGAACTGGCGGCGTGCGATTTCCTTGTCCATGGTTCCTCCTGTGTGGCTTGCAAGTCTGTGGCAAACTGCCGGGTATTGTCTGTCAGGCGCCGCACAAACATAACATGGAACTCCACATCGTCATCGAGGGCACGAAGGATTTGAGCGGGCAGCTGTACCGCCAGCTGAGCGATTCGATCCGCAGCGGGCGCCTGGCCGACGGCCAGCAGTTGCCGCCCACCCGCCTGCTGGCCGAGCAGCTCGGCCTGTCGCGCAAGACCGTCTCCGATGTCTATACCCGCCTGACGCAGGAGCGGCTGGTGCTGGGCCAGGTCGGCAAGGGCAGCTTCGTGAGCGCACCGGTGGAGGCCAGGCCGCGCCGCCAGGTCGCCGCCAACCTCGCCAGCGCCGCCATCGTCGCCAAGTGGGACGCCATGCACGCGCCGCTGCGCAACCCGTTCCCGGAAGGCCGCTCGCGCCATGAGTTCATCGGCGGCTGCATCACGCCCGGTCTGTTCCCCGCCGACGAGTGGCGCCGCTGCGTGCTGCACGGCCTGCGCCAGGACGCCAGGACCGGCGGCATGTACCGCCAGGCGGAAGGCATCCCCGAGCTGCGCGCGGCCATCGCCCACCACGCCGCCTACGCGCGCGGCGTGGTCTGCACCGCCCACAATGTGGTCGTGACCAACGGCGCCCAGCAGGCGCTGGACCTGCTGGGCCGCGTGCTGCTGGAGCCGGGTTGCGTGGTGGCGGTCGAGGAGCCGGGCTACCCGGCCGCGCGCATGCTGTTCGCCAGCCAGGGCGCGCAGGTGGTGGGCATCGGCGTCGACCGCGAGGGCATGCTGGTGGACCAGATCCCGCAAGGCACGCGGCTGATCTACACCACGCCGGCCCACCAGTTCCCGCTTGGGATGCCGATGAGCGTAGCCCGGCGCGAGGCGCTGCTGGCGCGCGCGCTGGAAATCGGCGCCATCATCATCGAGGACGACTACGACAGCGAATTCCGCTACGAGGGCCGGCCCACCGATTCGCTGCAGAGCATGGACCGGCACGGCGTGGTGGCCTTTATCGGCACATTCTCCAAGGTGATGCTGCCGGAGCTGCGGCTCGGATATGCGGTGCTGCCGGAGGCGGTGCTGAACGCGGCCCTCACCGTCAAGCACCTGAACGACTGGCACACCGCCACCGCCAGCCAGCACGCGCTGGCCAAGTTCATCTCGGACGGCTACCTGTCGCGCCACATCCGCCGTTGCAGCGAGATCTACGCGACGCGGCGCGAGCGCCTGCAAGCCCTGTTTGCCGGGCCGCTGTCGCCGTGGTTCGAACTGGTGCCGGCCAGCGCCGGCTTCCACGTGGCGGCGCTGTGCAAAAAACCGCTGGACCTGGACCTGCTGCTGCGGTTGGCCCGGCGCGCCGACGTCGGCCTCTCCCCTCTGTCGACCTACTACGCCTCGACGCCGCCCCAGGCCGGCCTGTTCCTCGGCTACGGCGCCATCGAGACGCTCGATATCGACACCGCGCTGCTGCGCGTACGCGACATTCTGCAACAAATGGAGCAAAGCCCGATCAGGATGTAGAATGGTGAATTGATCTGCAACAACCAATCCGAGCTATGCGCCTCACATCCTTCACCGACTACT
This sequence comes from Duganella sp. GW821-FHT01E12, assembly GCF_059422325.1. Classification (NCBI taxonomy): domain Bacteria; kingdom Pseudomonadati; phylum Pseudomonadota; class Betaproteobacteria; order Burkholderiales; family Oxalobacteraceae; genus Duganella; species Duganella sp. GW821-FHT01E12. The sequence goes on from NZ_JBWKWR010000006.1 coordinate 242,776, forward strand.
CCCTGCGTACCTTGCTGTACCTGAGCGCGCACCGGGACCGGCTGGTCACGATCCAGGACATCGCCGACATGCACGCGATCTCGAAAAACCATCTGATGAAGGTGGTCTACCAGCTGGGTCAATCCGGCCTGGTGGAGACGGTGCGGGGCCGCAACGGCGGCCTGCGTCTGGGGAAGGAGCCGAAGGACATCAACATCGGCGCGCTGGTGCGGGCGACCGAGACCGATTTCTTCATGGCCGAGTGCTTCGACCGCGAAACCGACACCTGCCCGCTGACGCCCAACTGCGCGCTCAAACACACGCTGAACGACGCCACCAAGGCCTTCCTGGCCGTACTGGACAAACAAACGCTGCAGGACATGCTGCCGCAGGCCCCATCCAACGCGGCCAAGCCGGTGCGGGTGGTGCGCGGCGCGGCAAGCTGAGAAGCTAGGCCGCGTCCCGCTGCAGCTGCGGCAGGGACGCCATCAAGTCCGAGAAGCGCTGCCCCTGTATCATCACGTGCTCGCGCAGCAGGCGCGCCGCCAGTTCGCCGTCGCCGCCGACAATCGCCTGCACCACGCCGTCATGCTCGTGATAGGACGTGGAGAGCCGGTCGCGCACCCGCAGCTGCAGGCGACGGTAGGGCCGCAGGCGCCGGTACAGGTTGCGCGTCTGCTCGATCAGGAACTGGTTATGGCTGCCGGCGTAGATCGCCTCGTGGAACAACTCGTTCTTGTAGTAGTAGACGTCCGGCTCCTGCGCATCGCGCGCCTCCTGGCAGGCCTGGTGGGCCGCCAATAAAGCCTGTTGCTCCACGGGCGTCATGCGGCGCGCGGCCAGGCGGCCGCAGGTCGCCTCCAGTTCCGACATCACCTCGAACATCTCCACCAGCTGCTGCGGCCCCAGTTCCGCGACAATGGCGCCGCGCCGCGGGCGTATCACCACCAATCCCATGGACGCCAGCTGGATCAGCGTCTCGCGCACCGGCGTGCGGGAGACGCCGAAGCGCGCAGCCAGCTCGGTTTCGTCCAGGTGCTGGCCCGGTTTGAGCTCGCCGATGGCGATCATCTCTTCAATTTCTTCGCGCAGCGTGGCGGAATGGGTGGTCATGGTGGTCGCAATCGTGTGTATATCAGGCTTCATTATAAGCAGTGGATTTAGCTTGACAATGTATTCCAACCAGATATTCTTGTATACACAAAACAAATCGTTGCATATTTGACCCACCTTGGAGGAATGATGAGCGCAATCACCCGCAGATCCGTACTGGCCGCCCTGGCCGCCAGCCCGCTGTTGCTGCAACCGGCATGGGCCCAAAGCACCACCCTCAAGATTTCGCACCAGTTCCCCGGCGGGACCGTCACCGACGGCGATTTCCGCGACCGCCTGACCCGCATGTTCGCGGCCGAAGTGGAAAAGCGCAGCAAAGGCAGCCTCAAATTCGAGATCTATCCGGGTTCCTCGCTGATGAAGACCAACGCCCAGTTCTCGGCCATGCGCAAGGGCGCGCTGGACATGTCGCTGGTGCCGCTGTCGTACGCCGGCGGCGAAGTCCCGGAGGTGAACATCGGCCTGATGCCCGGCCTGGTGACGTCCTACGAGCAGGCCTACGGCTGGAAGAACGCCGAAGTGGGCAAGGAGTTGAGCCGCATCCTGAACGAAAAGGGCATCGTGTTGATCAGCTGGATCTGGCAGGCCGGCGGCGTGGCCTCGCGCACCAAGCCGGTGATCGATCCGGACGACGCCAAGGGCATGAAGATACGCGGCGGCTCGCGCGAGATGGACCTGATCCTCAAGGCCGCCGGCGCCGCCGTGGTGTCGCTGCCGTCCAACGAGATCTACGCCGCCATGCAGACCGGCGCGATGGAGGCGGCGCTGACCTCCTCCACCTCGCTGATCTCGTTCCGGCTGGAGGAGGTGTCGAAGGCGCTGACCACCGGACGCGCGGGCGCCTACTGGTTCATGTTCGAGCCGCTGATGATGTCCAAGGCCGTCTTCGACCGTCTGACCAAGGAGCAGCAGGCCACCATCATGGCCGTCGGCGCCGAGATGGAAGCCTTCGCGCTGACCTCCGCCAAGGCCGACGACACGGCCGTGGCCAACGTCTACGCCAAGGCCAAGGCCAAGGTGGTGGACCTGAATCCGGCCGCGCTGAAAAAATGGCAGGCCATCGCCCGCACCACCGCCTGGAAGGACTACAGCGAACGCAGTGAAAGCTGCGCCAAGCTGCTCAAGCTGGCGGAGAAGACGCTGTGAGCCACGGCATAGAGCTGGAGCCGCCGCGCGCGGCCGCTCCGCCGGACAACGCGGCGGTGGTGCTGGCGACCGCGCTGCTGAACAAGCTCAATCACGGGCTGATGCTGGTGTCCATGGTGGCGCTGGTGCTGACGGCCCTGGTGCTGACCTACTCGGTGGTGTCGCGCTACTTCTTCCAAGCGCCCACCGACTGGCAGGACGAAGCGTCCGTGTTCATGCTGGTCGGCGTGACCTTCTTCTGCACCGCCTACGTGCAGTCGCAGCGCGGCCATATCGGCATCGAGGCGCTGGCCTCGCTGCTGCCGGCGCGCGTGAACGCGGCGCGGCTGTTCATGGTGGACGTGGTGTCGGCGCTGTTCTGCGCCTTCTTCTCGTGGAAATCGTGGACGCTGTTCCATGAAGCCTGGGTGGACGGCCAGACCACCTCCTCGACCTTCGCCCCGCCGCTGTGGATACCCTACGCCATGATGGCCGCCGGGATGAGCATCCTCACGCTGCAGATCGTGCTGCAAACGCTGGCACGCATGACCAACAAACCTTCATCGGAGCGCGCGGCATGAGCGACCTGACCCTCGGCGCCCTGTACGGCGCCGTCACCCTGGTGGTGATGTTCTCCGGGATGCCGATCGCCTTCGCACTGGGCGTGGTGGCCACCGGCTTCATGTACTTCTGCATGCCGCCCTCCTCGCTCGACACGATCACCCAAAACGTGTACGAGGAGATGGCGTCGATCACGCTGCTGTCCATCCCCCTGTTCATCCTCAAGGGCGCGGCCATCGGCAAGTCCCCGGCCGGCAAGGACTTGTACTCCGCCATCCACACGTGGATGCACAAGATACCGGGCGGCCTTGGCATCGCCAACGTGTTCGCCTGCGCGCTGTTCGCGGCCATGGCCGGCTCGTCGCCCGCCACCTGCTCGGCCATCGGCTCGGCCGGCATCCCCGAGATGCGCCGCCGTGGCTACTCGCCCGGTTTCGCGGCCGGCATCATCGCCGCCGGCGGCACGCTGGGCATCCTGCTGCCGCCGTCGATCACCATGATCCTGTACGCGGTGGCCGCCGAGCAGTCGCTGGGCCGCCTGTTCCTGGCCGGGATAGGCCCAGGCGTGCTGCTGGTGCTGCTGTTCGCCGGCTATGCCGTCTATCGCGCGCACAAGGAATACAAGGCCGCGCTGGTCATCTACCAACAGGGCGGCGCCAAGTCGGCCTACCTGGAGGACGAACACTACACGCTGGCGCAGAAGGTGGAGATGCTGCCGCGCGTGCTGCCCTTCATCATCCTGCTGATCGGCGTGATGGTCGCGCTGTACGGCGGCTTCGCCACGCCGTCCGAGACCGCCGGCCTGGGCGCCCTGCTGGCGCTGGTGCTGCTGGCCGCGATCTACGGCGTGTGGCGGCCGAAAGACCTGTCGCCCATTCTCAGCTCCTCGATCAAGGAATCGACGATGCTGTTGCTGATCATCGGCATGTCGCTGTTCTACTCGTACGTGATGAGCTACCTGCACATCAGCCAGTCCGCCGCCGCGTGGGTGGTCAGCCTGCACCTGTCGAAATGGCTGCTGCTGGCGGTGATCCTGCTGATGGTGATCGTGTTCGGCTTCTTCCTGCCGCCGGTGTCGATCATCCTGATGACGGCGCCCATCATCCTGCCGCCGCTCAAGGCCGCCGGCTTTGACCTGATCTGGTTCGGCATCGTGATGACGGTGGTGATGGAGATGGGCCTGATCCACCCGCCGGTGGGCCTGAACATATTCGTCATCAAGAACATCGCGCCCGACATCCCGCTCAAGGATGTGGTGTGGGGCGTGTTCCCGTTCCTGATTCTGATGTTCGTGGCGGTGCTGCTGTTATGCTTGTTCCCGTCCATTTCCACCGGCCTGCCGGACATGATCATGGGAGCGAAATAAAATGAACTGGAACACCCTGCAGCAGAACCGCGCCGCGCGCTTGCAGCGGGCGCGCGCCGCCCTGGGCCATGAACTGGACGGCAAAAGCCTGCAGGCCGCGCGCATCGCCGACCTGCTGCACGCGGTGCTGGAGTGCGGCGACCGCGTCTGCCTGGAAGGGAACAACCAGAAGCAGGCCGACTTCCTCGGCCACGCGCTGGCCAGGCTGGACCCGGCGCGCATCAACAACCTGCACATGCTGCAGTCGGTGCTGGCGCTGCCGGAGCACCTGGACGTGTTCGAGCGCGGCGTCGCCTCGCGGCTGGACTTCTCGTTCTCCGGCCCGCAGGCGGTGCGCGTGGCGCGGCTGGCCTCCGCCGGCAAACTGAATATCGGCGCGATCCATACCTACCTGGAGCTGTTCAGCCGCTACTTCATCGACCTGCCGCCGCGCGTCTGCCTGATCGCCGCGGAGGCGGCCGACCGCCACGGCAACCTGTACACCGGCCCGAACACCGAGGACACGCCGGCCATCGTCGAAGCCACCGCCTTCAAGCAGGGCATCGTCATCGTGCAGGTCAACCGCATCGTGGACACCGTGCCGCGCGTGGACGTGCCGGGCGACTGGGTCGATTTCGTCGTGCAGTCGCCGCGCCCCTACTACATCGAGCCGCTGTTCACGCGCGATCCGGCGCAGATCTCCGAGATCCAGGTGCTGATGGCGATGATGGCGATCAAGGGCATCTACGCCGAGTATGGCGTGCAGCGCCTGAACCACGGCATCGGCTTCGACACCGCCGCCATCGAGCTGCTGCTGCCGACCTACGCCGAGTCGCTGGGCCTGCGCGGCAAGATCGGCCAGCACTGGGCACTCAATCCGCATCCGGCGCTGATCCCGGCGATCGAAGCGGGCTTCGTGCAGTCGGTGCACTCCTTCGGCTCGGAGCTGGGCATGGAAGACTACATCCATGCGCGGCCGGACGTCTTCGCCATCGGCCCGGACGGCACCATGCGCAGCAACCGCGCCATGTGCCAGGCCGCCGGCCACTACGCCTGCGACATGTTCATCGGCTCCACGCTGCAGATCGACCTGCAGGGCAATTCGTCGACCGCCACCGCCGGCCGCATCTCCGGCTTCGGCGGCGCCTCCAACATGGGCGCGGACGCGCGCGGACGGCGCCACGCCAGCCCGGCGTGGCTGAAGGCGGGCGAGCAGGCGCGCGCGGGCCGCAACACCATCCCGCGCGGCCAGAAGCTGGTGGTGCAGATGGTGGAGACCTTCCGCGAGCATATGCAGCCGGCCTTCGTGGAGAAGCTCGACGCGTGGGAGCTGATGGAGCAGGCCAAGATGGCGATACCGCCGGTGATGATCTACGGCGACGACGTGAGCCACATTCTGACCGAGGAAGGCATCGCCAACCTACTGATGTGCCGCACCGACGAGGAGCGTGAGCAGGCGATACGCGGCGTGGCGGGCTACACGCCGGTCGGCCTGGCGCGCGACAAGCGGATGGTGGAGAACCTGCGCGACCGGGGCATCATCCAGCGCGCGGAGGACCTGGGCATCGACAAACGCATGGCCACGCGCGACCTGCTGGCCGCCCGCAACATGAAAGACCTGGTGCGCGCATCGGGCGGCTTGTACCAGCCGCCCAAGCGTTTCCGCAACTGGTGAGGAGCTGACAATGGAAACACTGAACTACCGATTCGAACAAGGCACGCAGCGCCTGAAGGCCGCGCCACAGGTGGTGGGCGTGGTCGGTTCCGGCAACCTGGAGGTGCTGATCGAACCGGCCGAACTGGCCGGCGCCTGCACCATCGAGATCACCACCGCCGCCGTCGGCTTCGGGCCGATCTGGGAGGCCGTGATGCGCGACTTCCACCAGCGCTGGCTGCTGGCCGACACCCGCATCTCCATCAACGATATGGGCGCCACGCCCGCCGTCGTCAGCCTGCGCATGGACCAGGCGGTGCAGACCATGCTGGGAGGATCGCAATGAGCAGCTACCAGGAGGCGAACGCGCGCGAACGGCTGCAGCAGCTGTTCGATCCGCACAGCTTCGAGGAATTCCTGCCGCCGTCGGAGCGCATCGTCAGCCCGCACCTGGGGCAACTGAACGCACCGGTGGCGTTTGACGACGGCGTGGCGGTTGGCCGCGCGAAGCTGGGCGGCGTGACCGTCTACGCGGCGGCGCAGGAAGGTGGATTCATGGGCGGCGCGGTCGGCGAAGTGCACGGCGCCAAGCTGGTCGGCCTGCTGCGGCGCGCGGTGCGCGACCAGGTGGCGGCGGTGGTGCTGCTGGTGGAATCGGGCGGCGTGCGCCTGCACGAAGCCAACGCCGGCCTGATCGCGGTGTCGGAGGTGATGCGCGCATTGCTGGACGTTCGCGCAGCCGGCATTCCCGTGGTGGTGCTGGTGGGCGGCTCGAACGGCGCCTTCGGCGGCATGGGCATCGTTTCGCGCTGCGCCAACGTGGTGGTGATGTCGGAGGAAGGCCGGCTGGCGATGTCCGGGCCGGAAGTGATCGAGACCGCCAGCGGCGTCGAGGAATTCGACTCGCGCGACCGCGCGCTGGTGTGGCGCACCAGCGGCGGCAAGCACCGCTACCTGATGGGCGACTGCCAGCGCATCGTGGCCGACGACATCGCCGCCTTCCGCGAGGCCGCCCGCGACGCGCTGACCGCGCTGGCGGGCCAGCCGGTGGAGCTGACGCTGGAGGCGCTGGAAGCCGAGCAGCAGATGCTGGACGAGCGCATCGCCCGCTTCGGCGCCCTGCCCGATCCGGTCGATATCTGGAGCGCGATGCAGATCGCCGACGCGGCCAATATCCCGATGCTGGATGTAGACAGTTTTATCGCGGCCGCCGACCGGCGCCGCATGGGAGCCTGACATGGACTGGAAAAAACTGGCGGACACGCTGTTCCCGCAAGGGCACGCCATCGTCGAGCAAAACGATTTCCTGTGCGGCAGCGCGCAGGTGGACGGGCAGGCGGTGGCGGTGATCGGCACCACGGCCCACACGCCGATCGGCGTGGAGATCGCACTGGCGCAGGCCAAGGCGATCCTGCGCACGGTGCGCGAATTCCCTGGCATGCCGATACTGATGCTGGTCGATACGCAGGGCCAGCGCCTGCGCCACCGCGACGAGATGTTGGGCATCAACAGCTACATGGCGCACCTGGGCAAATGCGTGGACCTGGCGCGGCGCAAGGGCCACAAGATCGTCGGCCTGGTGTACGACCAGGCGCTGTCGGGTGGCTTCATCACCAGCGGCCTGCTGGCCGACGCCTGCTACGCCCTGCCCGACGCCACCATCCGCGTCATGGGCCTGCCGGCGATGGCGCGCATCACCAAGGTGCCGGAGGAGCGCTTGACGGAACTGGCGCGCAGCAATCCGGTGTTCGCGCCGGGGCCGGAGAACTATCTGCGCATGGGCGGGCTGGAAGCGATCTGGCAGGGCGACCTGGCGGAGCAGTTGCGCGCCGCGCTGGCGGCGCCGGCGGCCGGCGACCAGCGCAGCGCACTGGGGCTGCAGCGCGGCGGGCGGCGCTGGGCGCAGCCGGTGATCGACGCCCTGATGACGGACGGCCATGTCCGGATTGCCTGATTCCGCGCAGGCGATGCAGTCCGCCTTGCGCGGCCTGGAGCGCCACATGCTGGTCTGGCTTTCGGAGCCGGGCTGGCAGGCCGTGCTGCGCGCGGCGCAGCCGCGCCACAAGGCCGCGCTGACGCTGTGGCAGGGACAGGATTGGCCGGCCGTGGTGCGGCGCTTCGACCTCGATGCGCCGCCGGACGAGGTCTGTCTGGGCCTGCCGCTGCCGCCGGACGAGGACACCGGCGAGAAGGTGCGCATTTCGCTGCGCACGCAGACGGCGGATATCAGCAGGACATCGCAGGCGGTGGAGCTGCGCGCGGCCTTGCGCAGCGCCGGGCCGTGGCGCGAGGCGCTGACGGCGCTGGAGCGCGAGACGGAGCATCTGCACCTGCGCATCTACGGCTCGATGGCGATGCAGGCGCTCACCGGGCTGCTTTACCTGACGCCTTCCTCGGACGTCGACATCCTGTTCCACCCGCGCAGCCGCGAGGCGCTGCACGACGGCGTGGCGCTGCTGTCGCGGCATGCGACCCACATGCCGCTGGACGGCGAGATCGTGTTCCCCGGCGGGCAGGCGGTGTCGTGGAAGGAGTGGCGCATGGCGATGGACAATCCGGCCAGGGTGATCGTCAAGGAGCTGCACGCGGTGCGGCTGGTGGATACGGCGTCGCTGCTGGCGACGCTGGAGGATCGATGATGCGCGCCGTCCGCTCCGATGTGCGCCGGTGCGCGCCGCTGATGATGGCGAAGCTGGCTGGCCGCAGGGCGCGGCGCGGGTTTGCAGCCGACGTGGCGCGCCTGGCGGTCGGCAGCCTGCACGCGGAGCTTTGCCTGTATCCCAAGCCTGGACTGGTGTCGCTGGTGGACACCGGCAGCCATGAGGACATGGACGCACGGACCTTCATGCGCAGCCTGTTCTCGCTGCGCCACTACTTCAGGAAAATCTGCCTGGCGGGTTGGGACGACGCGCCGTTCGCGCGGCTCAAGCAGCTGGGCATCGATGCCGAAGCGGCGATGCTGAAGGCGACCAAGGGCATCAACACGCATCGCGGCGCGATCTTCAGTCTCGGCCTGCTGTGCGCCGCCGCCGGACGCGCCCGCGCACAAAGAACGCCGCTGGCGCCCGCCGCGCTGCGCGCCGCCATGCTGATACGCTGGGGCGGCGAGCTGGCCATGCATGCGGCGCCGTCGGACGAAAACAGCAACGGCCTGCGCGTGGCGGCGCGCTATGCGGTGAGCGGCGCGCGCGAGGAAGGCGCGCTCGGACTGCCTTCGGTGTTCGACATCGGCGTGCCGGCGCTGCTGGCCGCGCACGCGCGCGGCGCCGGCACGACGCAGGCGCGCATCGACACGCTGTTCACGCTGATGGCCAGCATCAACGACAGCAACGTCTACCATCGCGCCGGCCCGCAGGGCGCGCAGACCGTGCGCACGCACGCGCAACGCTTCCTCGATCTTGGCGGCACGGCCAACGCCGGCTGGCGCGAGCAGGCGCTGGCCAGCCATCGGGCGTTCGTGCGCCAGCGCCTGTCGCCGGGCGGCGCGGCGGATCTGCTGGCGGCCAGCTGCCTAGTGCACGCCATCGCCGCGCTGGAACCCGGGCGGCCATGACGATGTCCTACGGCGCGCATTCCCGCCTGTTGCTGCTCTGCCCCGGCCAGGGCGGACAGCACGCCGGCATGTTCGACCTGGCCCGCAGCAGCCCGGCCGGCGACGCTGCCGCCGGCGCACTGCTGGCCGCCCTGGCGCTGCCCGCCGACGCCGACATCTACGCCAACCGCAATGCGCAGCCGCTGATCGTCGCGGCCACGCTGGCGATGTGGGAGGCGCTCCGCGCGTTCGCGCCGCAGCCGGCGCTGGTGGCCGGCTACAGCATCGGCGAGCTGTCCGCCTACGGCGTCGCCGGCGCCTTCCCGGCGCAGACGGCGCTGCGGCTGGCCGTCGAACGCGCGCAGCTGATGGACGACTGCGCCCTCGCCCTGCCCGGACAGACGCTGACCGCCATCTCCGGCCTGGCGCTGCCGCACGCGGCGGCCCTGCTGGCCGAACACGATTTTTACATGAGCATAGAAAACGGCGACGACGCCTGCATCGCCGGCGGCCCGGCGGCCAGCGTGGAGGCGCTGGAACGCGCGGTGCACGCGGCCGGCGGACGCAGCACGCGCCTGCCGGTGGCAGTGGCCTCGCACACGCGCTACATGCAGGCCGCCGTGGCGCCGTTCGCGGCCGCCTTGCGGCAGGCGGAATTCAAACCGATGAACGCGCCGGTGCTGGCGGGCATAGGCGCGGTGGCCGTCGACAGCAAAGCGCAGGCGGTGGAACAGCTCTCGCGCCAGCTGGCGGAAACCATCCACTGGGCCGCCTGCATGGACGCCGCCGCCGAAGCCGGCATCAGCTACGCGCTGGAACTGGGCCCCGGCGCCGCGCTGTCGCGCATGCTGCAGGGGCGCCATCCGCACATCAACACCCGCTCGGTGGCCGATTTCCGCACGCTGGACGGCATCGGCAAATGGCTGGAGCGCGCCGCCGAATGACAGGCGGCAGGGCTCAGCCGCGATTGTTCTGCAGCGCCCACGCGACGATGTTGGACGCGTCCATCGCGCCCGGCTGGCGCGCCACCTCGCGCCCGCCCTTGAACAGCGCCAGCGTGGGAATGCTGCGGATGGCGTAGCGCGCCGCCAGCTCCTGGGCTTCCTCGGTGTTGAGCTTGACCACACGGAACTGCGGCTCCAGCCGCTGCGTGGCCTGGGCGTAGAACGGCGCCATGGTCCGGCACGGCCCGCACCACGGCGCCCAGAAATCCACCAGCACCGGTATGTCGCTGCGCTCGACGTGCTTGAGGAAGCGGGCGGCCGACAAGTCCGGCGGCTGGCCGGTGAACAGCGCTTTCTGGCACTTGCCGCACACCGGCTGCTGCGCCAGCCTGGCGGCGGGCACGCGGTTGACGGCGTCGCAATGCGGGCAAACGATGTGCAGCGATTCAGGCTGCGCGGCGGCGGTATTGGTCATCTTTATCTCCAGACAGCATCAAGCTGTCCATGATAAAGCATGGACCAAAAAAATGCCGCGCCCCGCGATGCGGGATCGCGGAGCGCGGCCAGGATCAGGGCTGCCCGCCCCCGTCGTCGGCGTCAGGTTTCCTTGCGGGCGCCGGTCTGTTTGCCGGCTTGAGCAGCTTGAGCGGCAGCCTGGGCCTGTGGGGTTTGCCCGCCCTGCATGCTGCCTTCGCGGCCCTCGCGGCCTTCGGTGCCGTTGTGGCCGGCGCTTTGCATCATCGAGCTGCCGCGCATTTCATTGCCGCGGCCTTGACGCATGCCGTCGGTATGGGCGACGAAAGGATCGGAGAAGCGCTCCACCGCGTCCTGGTGGCTGCGCAGCGTTTTTTCCGTTTCTTCCGACGTCACGCGCGCCACTTCGTCCGCCAGCGCCTTGGCGGTGCGGCTGGTTTCCTGCACGTGCTCTTCGGCCACCTTGGACAGGTCGACCTGGGTGTCGGCGGCGATGCGCGACAGGTGCTGCTGGTAGGCGCGCAGCTTTTCCGCGGTGGGCTGGGCGTGGGCGGCGGCGGCGGCGAGCGCCTCCGTCGGACGGTGCGCGGTGATGATCTGCTGGCCCGTCGTCGTGCCTTCTTCCAGCAGGGTTTGCGCCAATTGGATGTTCAGGTCGCTGTACTGCTGAACCGTGCGGAACAGCGATTTCGACATGTCGTTAAAGAACGCCAGTTGGGCTTCCATATGGCTTTTGGCTGCTGGGGTGACAGATTGGGAAAATGGATACATAGATGCCTCGAAAAGAAAGTAAAAGATGGCCTGGGGGTGTCGAACCGGTTTCGACGCCGCTTTTGCAGCGCGAATGTCAAGGCTACGTTAGACCGTCCCGCGTCGTCTGATCTAGATCAAACGTGCGGTGCGGCCGCCCCGGGCCATCCCGCCTTCAGTTCCGCGCGGCGCGCCAGCGCGCATGCCAGAGCCCGCCCGCCGCCAGCGCCAGGCCCAGCAACAACTGCGCGCCGGCCGTGCGCGCGGTGGCCACCCCGTTGAAGCCGACCACGTCCAGCGCCGGCACCGTGGTCGCCTGCGTCGCGATGTACAGGCCGAACAGGAACAGCGCGAGGAAGGCGCGCGCGCTGCGGCTGAGGCCGCCGAGCAGGCTGGCGGCGCCGGCCAGCGCCAGCACGCCGCTCGACAGCGCGGCCGCGCGCAACGGCGCCGCCACCGCCCAGCGCGCCAGCACCGGCGCGGTGAACAACAGCGCCAGCAGGCAGGACGCCAGCAGCTGCGCGCCGTAGCGCCGCCCGGCGCCGCCCGGCGCGGCGCCGCTCATCGCGTCGACATCGTGCTGGTGGTCGCGCACGCTGATGTCGCTGGCCAGCACGCCCCAGACGCCGATGGCGGCGACCACCACGCCGCCCAGCGCCGCCGCCGGCAGCAGGCTGCCGACCGTCAGCAGCACCAGCGCGGCCGCCACCGCGGCCGGATTGGACGCCAGCGTCAGCGCCAGCACGGCCAGCGCCTGGCCGGCCACGCCGGGCACGCGCGCGGCCAGGCCGAACAGCGGACGCACCAGCCGCAGCAACGGCCGCAGCAGGCGGTTGGCCAGGGCCAGCGGCGACCAGCGGCCGCTGCCGGCGGCGCGCGGCTTGACCCGGTCCGGCGCGAAGCGGTGGAACAGCCACCACGCCGGCAGCAGCGGCAGCAGCGCGACCAGCGCGCAGCCGGCACGGGTGGCGCCCAGCTGCGCCGTCCACAGCCAGGTGGGCAGCACCAGCGGCGCCAGCGCCGGATTGAATTCGCCGCCGCCGATGGTGAAATTGGAGCTGTGCAGCACCGCCTTCACGGTCATGGTCGTCGCGCCCATGCCGGAAAAATCGAGCAGCAGCAGCGGCGACCACGCGCCGTTGCCCTCCACCGTCAGCGCGATGGGCGCGGCCAGCTGCGCGATGTAGAGGATGAAGTACAGCACGTCGCCGCGCTTGCCCATCAACGGCGCCCAGGCGTCGCACAGCAGCGCCATCGCGGCGGTGAAGAACACCAGCGGCAGCAGCAGCATCGTGAAGGTCTGCAGATAGACCAACGGCTCGATCGGCCCCTGGCCGCGCAGGCCATGCAGCACCAGCATGGTCAGCATGAAGATCAGCAGCAGCCCGCACAGATAGGCCACGCCGCCCAGCCAGCGCCCGAACAGGAACACGGCGTCGCTCACCGGCGTGGCGGCCAGCACCGCGCCGGCGCCGCTGCGCACGTCCTCGCTCATGCGCCCGCGCACCAGATAAAAACCCGCCAGCCCGAAAAACAGGCCGCCCAGTCCCGCGCTGCCCAAGGCCAGGCAGCTGCTGGTGTAGGCCACGCGGACATCGCCGGCGGTGATCATCGCCTGCCCCCGGGCCGGATCGCCCACCATCAGCCAGGTCAGCGCGATCAGCGCCAGCACGGCCACCAGGGTGCCGGTGCGGCGCATGCGCAGCCGCACCTCGGTCAGCAGCAACAGCTTCAGCGCCAGCGCGTTCATGCCGCCGCTTCCTGCACGGCGTAGCGCCGCGTCATCAGCGCCTCTTCCAGCGTCGGCTCGGCCGGCACCGCGCCGGCGCACGGCGCGCTCGCGTGGGCGATGCGCAGGCTGATGCCGTGTTCATTGCGCTGCGCCTGCAGCACCTGCACCTCGGCGCGCAGCGCCTCGTAGTGCCGCGCCTCCACCGTGACCGACCACACCTGGCTGCGCGCGTCGCGCACAAAGCTGTCCGGCGTGTCGTAGGCCATCAGCCTGCCCTTGTTCATGATGGCCAGGTGGCTGGCCATGTTCTCGATGTCCGACACGATGTGGGTCGAGACGATCACCAGCTTGCGGAAGCCGATCTCCGACAGCAGGTGGCGGAAGCGCAGCCGCTCCTCGGGATCGAGGCCGGCGGTCGGCTCGTCGACGATCAGCACATCGGGGTCGTTGAGCAGCGCCTGGGCGATGCCGAGCCGGCGCCGCATGCCGCCCGAGAAGCCGGCCGCCTGCCGCTGCGCGTGTTCGTGCAGGTTGACCATCTCCAGCAGCAGCCGCAGGCGGGCCGGATCGCGCACGCCCTTGAGCGCCGCGAAGTACTGCAGGAACTCGAGCGCCGTCAAATTCGGATACACGCCGAAGTCCTGCGGCAGGAAGCCCAGGCGCGCGCGTATCGCGTCCGGGCGCTGGACGATGTCGGCGCCGTCGAACAGGATCTGGCCGCTGGTGGGTCTGGTCAGCGTGGCGATCATCTGCATCAGCGAGGTCTTGCCCGCGCCGTTGTGGCCGATCAGGCCGACCACGCCGGCCGGCAGCTTCAAACTGACGTCGTCGACCGCACGCACGTTCTTCGCATAGGATTTGACGACATGGCGTAATTCAAGCATCTACAAGGGCTCCCTGAAATGAGCGCGGGGCCGGCCCGGCACGATGCCGGACCAGCCCCGCGAACTGGCGCCCTATTCTACTGTGTTATTTAAATAACACGGCAGCTTTTTGCACCGTCAGCCAGACGCCGACCGCCAGCGGAATGCCGACCGCCAGCCAGCCGAAGGCCACCGCCGCCGGGCTGGTCGCGCCGCTCGACGCGGCCGCGCCGCCGGTCGACGCGGCGGCGTCGCGCTCGTGCGCCAGCTGCTTCTCGGCGGCCAGTTCGGCCTCGGACATGAAGTGCTTGCCGGCCACCGGGCGCACCATCAGGTTGCACAGCAGGCCAAGCACCAGCAGGCCCGCCAGCACGTACATGGTGATGTCGTAGGCCTGCGCCTTCGGCACGCCGTGCGCGATCTGGTACTCGCGGATGTAGGTCACCAGCAGCGGGCCGAACACGCCGGCCACCGACCACGCGGTCAGCAGGCGGCCGTGGATCGCGCCCACCATCTGCGTGCCGAACAGGTCGGCCAGGTAGGCCGGCACGGTGGCGAAGCCGCCGCCGTACATCGACAGGATGACGCAGAAGAAGCCGACGAACAGCGCCAGCTGCCCGCCGTGCGCCATCGACGGCACCAGGCCGTACAGCGCGATGCCCAGCACCAGGAAGATGCCGTAGGTGGCTTTGCGGCCCAGGTAGTCCGAGCACGAGGCCCAGACGAAGCGCCCGCCGATGTTAAACAGCGACAGCAGGCCGGTGAAGCCGGCCGCGATGGCGGCGATCTGGCCCTTCTGCGCCAGCGTCAGGTCGTTGAAGGCGACGTCCACGCCCAGCAGGCGGCCGGCGAAGATCTCCTGCAGCAGCGGCGAGGCCATGCCGAGGATGCCGATGCCGGCCGTCACGTTCAGGCACAGCACCAGCCACACCAGCCAGAACTGCGGGATGCCCCACACCTTGCTGGCGTGGACGTGGCGGCTGGTGATCATGGTGTTGGCGCCGGCCTTGGCCGGCGGCGTCCAGCCGGCCGGCTTCCAGCCCGTCGGCGGCACGCGGTAAGACAGCGCGCCGGCCAGCATGAAGACGAAATAAATCGCCGCCATCACCAGGAAGGTCTGCCACACGCCGACCGAATCGGGCGTGGCGAAGAACTTCATCAGCTTGTCGGCCAGCGGCGCGCCTATCATGGCGCCGCCGCCGAAGCCCATGATGGCCATGCCGGTCGCCATGCCGCGCCGGTCGGGGAACCATTTGATCAGCGTCGACACGGGCGAGATGTAGCCCAGGCCCAGGCCGATGCCGCCGATCACGCCCGAGCCCAGCCACATCAGCCAGATCTGGTGCTGGTACACGCCCAGCGCCGAGATCACCAGGCCGCCGCACCAGCACAGCGCCGACACCACGCCGGCCTTGCGCGGGCCCGCGTGTTCCAGCCAGCCGCCGAACAGCCAGGCGGACAGGCCGAGGAACACGAAGAACATGGTGTACATCCAGCCCAGCATGGAGATCGGCCAGTCGCAGCCGGACGACAGGATGCGCGCCATCAGGTCCATGTCGGCCGGGCAGGCCAGCGCCTCCTTGATGCCGAGCGCGCGCGACAGCGGCAGCCAGAACACCGAGAAGCCGTAGGCCATGCCGATGCACAGGTGGATCGCCAGCGCCGCGGGCGGCACCAGCCAACGATTGAAACCGGACCCCGCCACCGTCCGTTCCTTTTCCAGAAAATCAAAAATTGCCATATGAATACCCCTATATTTCATGTAACTAATGTACATGTTTCCCCAAAACAACTAAGGGCGGGAGGGTAGCATAAAGTAAGGGAGTTGTCTTAGGGATAGCGTTTCAAATCGTCCAGGGTGAGCCACAGCTCCCTGCGCGCCAGCGGGGTCTGCGGCGTCAACAGCGGGTTGGGCAGCTCGATCACCCGGCGCTGGTCGAACCTGGCCTTGCGCAGCAGCGGGCCGTAGTGCAGGGCAAACAATTGCGCGAAGCTGCCGTCGGCCAGCGCCGCCTCCAGGCCGGAGCGCACCGCCTCGGCCAGGGCCGGATTGTTGCGGTTGACGAAGAAATAGTCGGCCGTCACGTAGTGCAGCACGATGTGCGTGTCGACCGCCAGCTCGGGATGGCGCGCCGCCTCGGCCCAGATCTCGTTGGCCGAACGCGGCGCCCAGTCGATGCGCCCGGCGTTGAGCATGCCGAACAGGCCGCTGTAGACGGCCACCGGATGCACGTTCAGCCCGCTGTGTCGCAGGATGCGCAGGTCCGGCCAGTCGTGCCCCTGCGCGGTGGCGAACGGCTTCAGGTCGGCCACCGTGCGCACGTCGCGCAGCAGCTCCTTGCGGTCGGCGCGCAGCAGGCCGAGGCGCCAGCCGATCATGCCGCGCGTCATCGGTATGCGCACCGGCAGCAGCGCCGCCTCGCGCTCGGCCGAGGTCATGGTGCCGACGATGTCGATGCGGCCCGAGCCGGACTGCAGCTCCACCAGCGCCCGGTTCTGCTGCATGCGGGTCGGCGACAGTTCCACCCGGTACTGTCCGCCCGCCTTGGCCAGCGCCAGCTGCAGCAGCGCAAGGCCGTACTCGCCGCGCTCGTCGTCGATGCTCTCGGCCCGGGGATAGTGCACCACGATGGGGTCGGCCGCGGCCCCCGCCGCCAGCAGCATCAGGCAGGCGCACAACAGGCGGCGTAGCTTGGCCATGTCTCCATTTCCGCAAAAATATCTTGCGGACAATACTCGCCCAGTTGCCCGGCGACGTCAAGCCTGCTGAATTTTTAATCAAACGCGTGCAAACCGCCGCGCCCCGGTGTACACTTGGCTTAATTGCCGAAGGGAAATATCAATCATGGCCATCGCCGCACTCAGTTCAGGAGTCACCGGACTCAACGCCGCAGAACGCGCCTTGGGCAACAGCGCGCACGCGGTCGCCAACCTCAACACCCAGGGTTTCCAGCCGGCGCAGGCCGTGTTCAAGGAAAACGCCCCGGCCGGCAGCGGCGTGTCGATCTCCTTCCAGGCGCAGCAACTGCAGGCGGCCGACGCACCCAGCGCCACCAACCTCGCCGCCGAGACCACCAACTCCCTGCTCTACAAGGCCCAGTTCGACCTGTCGGCCAAGGTGATCCAGGTCGCCGACCAGAATATCGGCACGCTAATCAATACCAAAGCTTGACAGGGTCTGGCCGAATCGGCACATTGAAGTCTGCCGAAGAGGGAGACCCATGATAAGAGACCAGGAAACGCTGAACATCCTGCTGGACAGCATCCGCCGCTTCGTGCGCGAACAACTGGTGCCGCACGAGCAGCAAGTGGCCGAGACCGACGAGATCCCCCCGGCGCTGGTGGCGCGGATGCGCGAACTGGGCCTGTTCGGCCTGTCCATCCCCGAACAATATGGCGGCCTGGGTCTGACGATGGAGGAGGAAGTGCTGGCCGCGTTTGAAATCGCCCGCACCTCGCCCGCCTTCCGTTCGCTGTTCGGCACCAACAACGGCATCGGCTCGCAGGGCATCCTGATCGACGGCACCGAGGAGCAGAAGAACGCCTGGCTGCCGCGCATGGCCTCCGGCGAGATCGTCGGCGCCTTCGCGCTGACCGAGCCGGGACACGGCTCCGACGCCGGCTCGCTCGCCACCGCCGCCGTGCGCGACGGCGACCACTACATCATCAACGGCACCAAGCGCTACATCACCAACGCGCCGGAAGCCGGCGTGTTCACCGTGATGGCGCGCACCGACGCCGCGCGCAAGGGGCCCAGCGGCGTGTCGGCCTTCATCGTCGAACGCGGCACGCCCGGCATCTCGCTCGGCAAGAAGGACCGCAAGATGGGCCAGCAAGGCGCCCACACCTGCGACGTGATCTTCGAGAACTGCCGCGTGCCGGCCGCCAGCATCATCGGCGGCAAGGAGGGCCAGGGCTTCAAGACCGCGATGAAGGTGCTGGACAAGGGCCGCCTGCACATCTCGGCCATCTGCGTCGGCGTGGCCGAGCGCATGCTGGAGGACGCGCTGCGCTACGCGATGGAGCGCCAGCAGTTCGGCCAGCCCATCGCCGAGTTCCAGCTGATCCAGGCCATGCTGGCCGACAGCAAGGCCGAGGTCTACGCCGCCCGCAGCATGGTGCTGGACGCCGCCCGCCGCCGCGACCAGCACGAGGACATCTCCACCGAGGCCTCCTGCTGCAAGCTGTTCGCCTCCGAGATGTGCGGCCGCGTGGCCGACCGCGCGGTGCAGATCCACGGCGGCGCCGGCTACATGTCGGACTACGCGGCCGAACGCTTCTACCGCGACGTGCGCCTGTTCCGCATCTACGAGGGCACGTCGCAGATCCAGCAGCTGGTCATCGCCCGCAACATGATCAAGGCGGCCGGGGCCTGATGGAGGCCCTCGACACCGACCGCGTTCTGGCCACGCTGCCCGCGCGCCTGGGCGGCATCCCGCGCCGCTGGGCCGAATGCGCGCCGCAGGCGCAGGCGCTGCACGACGGCGCGCGCCACTGGTCCTACGCCGAGCTGGCGGCGGCCATCGACGAAACCGCGGCCCTGCTGCGCGCGCTGCAGCTGCGGCCCGGCGACCGCCTGATGGTGGTCGGCGAGAACTGCGCCGCGCAGGTGGCGCTGATCTTCGCCGCCGCCGACATCGATGCGTGGATCGTCAACGTCAACGGCCGGCTGTCGGCGCGCGAGGTGGACCAGATCCTGGAGCACAGCGGCGCGCGGCGCGTGATCTATCTGGCGGCGCCGGGCGACGGCACGGCATCTGCGCCGGGCGACGGCTCCGCATCGGCGCCCCTCACCGCCTCGCCAGAATCGGCCGCGCACGGCCAGCGGCATGCGGCCGTGCCCACGCCCTCGCCGTTCGGCACCTGGATGGTCGGCGCGCTCAATGCCGGCTGCGCGCCGGAACCGGTACACGCCGACCCGGCGCAACAGGTGGCGGCGCTGATCTACACCACCGGCACCACCGGCCAACCCAAGGGCGTGATGCTCACGCACCGCAACCTGCTGTTCATCGCCGCCGTCTCCAGCACCCTGCGCGGCCTCACGCCCAGCGACCGCGCCTACGGCGTGCTGCCCATCACCCACGTCTACGGCCTGGCCTCGGTCATGCTGGGCACCCTGTACGCGGGCGCCTGCCTGTACCTGTGCCCGCGCTTCGCGCCGGACGCTGTGTTGAAGGCGATCCGCGACGACGGCCTGACCATCCTGCAAGGCGTGCCCGCCATGTACGCGCGCCTGCTGGAGCGCCTGGGCAGCGCCGGCGAACCGCTGGCGTCGAAGCTGCGCTTCATCTACGCCGGCGGCTCGCCGCTGGCGCCCAGCCTGAAGGCGCAGGTGCAGCAGCTGTTTGGCCTGCCGCTGCACAACGGTTACGGCCTGACCGAGACCTCGCCCACCGTCAGCCAGACGCGCCTCGACCGCCCGCGCGGCGACGCCTCGGTCGGCCACGTCATCCCCGGCGTCGAAGTACGGCTGGTGGACGCCGGCGGCGACGACGTGGCGCCCGGCGAGGACGGCGAACTGTGGGTGCGCGGCCCCAACATCATGGCCGGCTACTACCGCGAGCCCGAACTGACGGCGGCGGCGATGCGCGACGGCGGCTGGCTCAATACCGGCGACGTCGCGCGCCAGGACGCCGACGGCGCGCTGTTCATCGTCGGCCGCACCAAGGAGCTGATCATCCGTTCCGGCTTCAACGTCTATCCGCTGGAGGTGGAGACGGTGCTCAACGCCCATCCGGCGGTGACGCAATCGGCGGTGGTCGGCCGCAACGCCGACGACGGCAACGAGGAAGTGGTGGCCTTCGTCGAGATCGACCCGCGCCACCGCGTCACGCCCGAGGAACTGCAGCAGTACCTGGCGGGCCTGCTGTCGCCGTACAAATGCCCGTCCGAGATCATCGAAATGCAAGCCCTGCCCGCAGCGGCGACCGGAAAGATATTGAAAGGACAGCTGCGGCAACTGGCACAAAAATAACCACAAGGGGAGACTGGAATGAAAAACATCACAATCGCGGCGCTGACCGCGATGGCACTGGCGGGCGGCGCGCGCGCCGAGGAATTCACGGTCGGCGCCGAGCTGCCGCTCACCGGCACGCTGGCCCGCGTGGGCTCCGGCATGCAGGAGGGCGTGCTGGTGGCCGCCGAGGTATTCAACAAGACCAACGGCAAGCACAGGATCAAGATCGTCACCATCGACGACGAATCGGCGCCGGCCAAGGCGGTGGCCGCTGTGGAGAAGCTGGCCAGCCAGGGCGCGGTGGCGATCACCGGCGGCTACGGCTCCAACAACATCTCGCCCGCCTCGGACGCGGCCAACAAACTGGGACTGGTCTACATCACCTCCGGCGGCGTCGACGATAGCCTGGTCAACAGCGGCCGCAAGAACTTCTTCCGCATCAATAACACCGCCGGCTACGAGAAGGCCGTGCAGGGACTGCTGGCCGACATGGGCGCGAAGTCGGTGTCCATCGTGTTCTCGACCAAGGAGGCCACGTCCGACCTGGCCGCCTCGGTGCAGAAGGCGCTGACGGCCAAGGGCATCAAGGCCACCACGCACTCCTTCGATCCGGCCATCACCGACTTCAAGCCTATCGTCAACAAGATCAAGCTGCAGGACAAATCGGAAGTGATACTGATGGTCGGCTACGAGAACGACTACGTCGGCATCCTGCGCGCGGCGCGGGTCTTGAAACCGCCGGTCAAGGCCATGGTGGGCGTGTGGTCGCTGGCCACGCCCAAGATGGCCGCCGAGTTTCCGGACCTGATGCCCAATGTGTACGGCACCGCGCTGCTGCCCTTCCCCGCGGTCTTCGACAGCGCCGACGGCAAGGCCTTCGCCGACACCTACAAGGCGCTGTACAAGAAGGAGCCGGACTACCTCGGCCAGTTCGGCTACGTGCAGTCGATGCTGCTGTTCGAAGCCATCGCCCGCGCCGCCGACAAGGGCACGGTGAAGAAAGGCGGCGTGGCCGAGGAGCTGCGCAAGACCGACCGCGAGACGCTGATCGGCCGCGTGCAGTTCGGCGCCAACGGCGACAATCCCAACTTCGTGCACCGCATGGGCCAGCACCAGGGCAAGAACATCGTCATCGTCTGGCCCAAGGAGACGGCCACCGGCAAGATGGTGTATCCGGGCCTGCCCTGGTAAGCCGCCGTGACGGAACTGATACTCCAGGCGCTGTATTCCGGCCTGCTGCAGGGCGGCTCCTACGCGCTGATCGCGCTGGGACTGGCGCTGGTGTTCGGCACCATGCGGGTGATTAACCTGGCCCACGGCGAACTGGTTCTGCTGGCGGCCTACATCGCCTACTCGGTCGAATCGGGGCTGGGCCTCAATCCCGTGTGGGCGATACCGGTCGCGCTGGCGGTGGTCAGCGCGACGTCGGCCGGCGTGTACTGGATCGTCAGCCGCATCCGCAAGGACCGCGAGATCAACTCGCTGATCCTCACGTTCGGCATCGGCGTGATCCTGACCAACCTGATCCTGCTGGTGTGGAAGGCCGACGTGCGCTCCACCAGCTCCAGCTGGCTGCAGGAGGCCTTCGTGGTCGGCCCGCTGTACAGCATGCGCAGCGAGTTGATCTTCTTCGTCGTCAGCCTGCTGCTGATGGGCGGCTTGTGGTGGTGGCTCTCGCGCAGCTGGTACGGGCGCGCGCTGCGGGCCGTCTCCAGCAACCGCGACGCCGCCAAGTTGATGGGCATATCGCCCGGCCGCACGGAGCTGGTGTCGTTCATCGTGGCCGGCATGCTGGCCGGCTTCGCGGGCGTGGCGCTGTACAGCTACGGCGTGATCCAGCCGGCGTATGGCGGCGCGCTGACGGTCAAGGCCTTCATCATCACCGTGCTGGCCGGCATAGGCTCGATTCCCGGCGTGCTGCTGGGCGCCGTGCTGCTCGGCGTGGCCGAGGCGCTGACCGTCACGCTGGCCAGTTCGGCGCTGCAGGAGCTGGCCGGCATGACCTTGTTCCTGCTGGTGCTGTTCGTGCTGCCCAATGGTCTGATGGGCGCGGCCCGGAGGCGCGGTTGAACCGCCCCGCCGCCGGCGCGGGCATGGTCCGCCTGTGGTGGATCGCCGCCGTGGCCGCGGCCTACGTCGCCGTGCCCGCGCTGCTGGGCGCCGACAACTACGTCATGAGCCTGATCGTCGCCGCCATGGTGATCGGCTGCGTCGCCCTGTCGTGGGCGCTGCTAGGGAATATGGGCGGCATGGTCAGCTTCGGCCACAGCGCCTTCTTCGGCGTGGGCGCGTATGTATCGGCCATCGCTACCGCCAAACTGGGCGTGCCGGTGCTGGCGGGTATCGCATTGGGCGGCGTCGGCGCGCTGCTGGCCTCCGTCGTGATGCTGCCGGTGCTGCGTCTGCGCGGCCCCTACTTCGCGCTGGCCATCCTGGCCTACGCCCACATCTTCCGCATCCTCGCCACCGAATGGAGCTCGGTCACCGGCGGCTCCGGCGGCATCGCCAACATCCCCGGCCTGCCGACGATGCTCGGCTACGACATGAGCGGCAAGACCGGCGCCTACCTGACGATACTGACCATCGTGCTGCTGTTCGCGCTGGCCTACCGCGCCATCCGCGCCAGCCACTACGGCATCGCCCTGCGCGCCATGCACGACAGCGAGGACGCCACCCGCGTGGTCGGCGTCAACAGCACGCTGCTCAAAGGGCTGATGCTGATGGTGTCCGCCTTCATGGCCGGCGTGGCAGGCGCCTTCAACGCCCACTACATCAACTTCCTCGAACCCGACTACGCCTTCAACAGCGTGTGGGTGACGGTGCCCATCGTCGCCGCCATCTTCGGCGGCTACCGCACCATCGCCGGGCCGGTGGTCGGCGCGCTGGTGGTGTACCTGCTGGACCAACTGGTGTTCAAAACGCTGATCCCCACCGGACATCAGCTGGTGCTGGGCGCACTGCTGGTGGCGATGATCATCTTCAGCCCCACCGGCCTGCTCGCCCTGCTGCGGAGGAAAGACCATGCTTGAGCTGAACAATCTCTCGGTGCGCTTCGGAGGCCTGACAGCGGTCAACGCCGTCACGCTGACGGTCGGCACGCACGACGTGGTCGGCCTGGTCGGCCCCAACGGCGCCGGCAAGACCACGCTGTTCAACGCCATCTCCGGCCTGGTGCGGCCGACCGGCGGCACCATACGTTTCGACCGCCAGGACGTGCTGCGCACGCCCATCTACCGGCGCGCGCGGCTGGGCATAGGCCGCACCTTCCAGATACCGCAGCCCATGCACGAACTGACGGTGCGCGAGAACCTGATCGTCGCCCAGCGCTTCGGCGCCGGCCGCGTGGACGAGGACAAGATCGCCGAGATCCTGGACTTCACCAGCCTGGCCGACAAGGCGAACCGCGACGCCGCCACCGAACTGGCGCTGACCGAACTCAAAGCACTGGAGGTGGCGAAGGCGCTGGCCACCACGCCCAAGCTGCTGTTGCTGGACGAGGTGCTGGCCGGGCTGGAGACCAACGGCAAGCGGCGCTTCATGGGCATGCTCAAGGAGATGCATGCGCGCTTCGGCGTCGGCATCATCATCATCGAACACGATATCGAGACCATCCACGCGCTGTGCCAGCGGGTGGTGGTGCTCAACTTCGGCCAGCTGATCGCGGACGGCACGCCGGAAGCGGTGTTCAACGATCCCGAGGTAATCCGCAGCTACACGGGAGCGGCCCATGCTTGAACTGGACCAGCTACGCGCGGGCTACGGCGCCATCAACGTGCTGTGGGACGTGTCGATGCAGGTGGCGGCCGGCAAGCTCACCACCATCATCGGCCCCAATGGCGCCGGCAAGACCACGCTGCTGCGGGCGATCATGGGACTGGTGCCGGTGGGCGGCGGCGAGATCCGGCTGGACGGCGCGCGCCTGAACGGCACACCGACCTGGCACATGGCCGACCGCAGCGTCGCCATGATCCCCGAGGGCCGCATGGTCTTTCGCGACATGGGAGTGGAGGAAAACCTGATCATGGGCGCCTTCCACAAACCGCACCGCGCGCATGTGAGGCAAAGGCTGGAGCAAGCCTATGAGATGTTCCCGCGCCTGCGCGAACGGCGCTCACAGATGGCGGGCTCGCTGTCCGGCGGCGAGGCGCAGATGCTGGCGATGGCGCGCGGGCTGATGTCCGACCCCAAGCTGCTGCTGATCGACGAGCCCTCGCTGGGCCTGGCGCCGCTGGTGGTCAACGAATTGTTCGGGATATTGGAACGGCTCAAGGCCGGCGGCCGCACCATCGTGCTGGTCGAGCAGAACACCGAGCGCGCGGTGGCCGTGGCGGACCACGTCTACCTGATGCAAAGCGGGCGCGTGGCCCTGTCCCAGCCGGCATCCGAAGTCCAGCTCCAGCAACTCCACGACCTGTACTTCGCGCGCTGAAATGGCCCGGAGGATATGCACACGGGGTGCTCCTCCACGGCCCTTCTAGCAAAGCTTCGATTTTCCGTTCGATTTTCTTCGATTTTTTCAAGCTTTGAACTATTCCTCGACTTCCCGGTCTAAATATGGGAAAGCCGAAGAAAATAGGGGAGAAAATCGAATGAATACCACAATGAGCGTGAAACTGCCCACCGATACCCTGCTCAAGCTGATCGAGAAACTGCGCCGCCGTGGAGGTTCGCAAGACCTGTCGGAGGCCATGGCCCAGGCCATCGAATGCTGGCTGTCGGACCCGGCCAAGTTCGAGCCGGGCGCGGACCTGTCGGGCATGCACGGCTACCAATGGAAATCCCTGTTCCTTCCCGAAGGCACTGTGTTGAAATCATGGAGCTACGGCGAAAACAACTACGCGCGCGTCGAAGGCGACCAGATCATCCACAACGGCCACGCCGTTTCGCCGAACCAGTTCGCGCAATCGTTCGCGCGCTCGACGCGCAATGCATGGCAGGATCTATACGTTCGCCGCCCGGGCGACAAAACCTTCAAATCGGCGCGCCGGCTGCGCGACGACCTGATCGCCGCGAAGGCGCCTGCGGCAATACCTGGCGCTGCGCCGATCACGCCAGTCTTTGCCGCTGCTCCTCCATTGTCATCCGCGTCAACGCCAGCATCACCCGTGCCGCAGGCGTCGCCCCCATCCAGCGCGCCCTCGCGCGACACCGACCGCGAGCCCGGCTGGGATTTACCTGAGCGCAGAAAATTCCGCTACCGGCTGGAAGACGTCGCTTATTAGATAGATACAGCCCTGGCTACGACCAAGCCCTCGCACCGGCCCTGGCAATATCGATGCCGAGTGCCGCCTTGCGCAACCGGCGATTGCGCCGCAGATGATCGAAGGCCGCCCGCGTGTCGTACATCAGCTGATAGTGATAGTAGTTGATCTGCTCCAGCACCGCCCCCAGCAGCAAACCCACGAACCATTGCCTATCCGCGCCTGACAGCGCCTCATGCTTCAACAAAAACAGCAGCACCGGCATGCCGCCAATGGCCACAAGATTCGACCACTTAAATCCCTGGAAGACCCGATAAAACCAGACGGGAAGCGCCGCCTCCCCCGTAACCGAGCGCAGCTTGAGATGCCAATACAGCGTGCCCTGCACCAGAATATAAACCAACAAGCTCAGCGCCGCGATGCGCATGCCCCACGCGATCTCGCCCCCCTCGCCCCGCCATTTCCAGCAGATCACCGCGGGCAGAACGACCGCAGCCAAAGCCTCGCGGCTGCGAAGGTAGCGGAGGCGAGTCGTCAACATATGCATGAGTACCATTCAAGGCCAAAAGCCCGAATAATACAGAATTCCGTGCGCGCGGTGCGTGTGGCGGACACGGGAAGCATGCCGCAAACCTAGGCCAAACGATCGCTGTGGCCGGATGCCAACAGCTGCCGGCCCCTTGCGCCCCCGGCCGGGCCGCCCCGAGTTAGAATGGGGCAAGACTTTCCTTTCGCAACCATGCGTATGATTTTCGTCCCGCACCGATGGCTGCCCCTGCTCCAAACGCCAGGTCGCGCCTTGCGGCGCCGTGCCCGTGCGTACGCAATGCTGGCGGCATGCTGGAGCGCCATCCCGCTGCAGGCGGCGCCAGCGGCGCCGGCCGAACCGGTCGTCGTCGGCGTGTTCACGGTGGCCCCGTTTATCCTGCCCGGCCCGGACGGGCCGCAAGGCGTACTGGTCGACTTCTTCGACCGCGAGATCGCCCCTCGCATGGGCGTGCGCTTCCAGTGGCAGCGCCCTGTCACGGTGGCGCGCCTGGAAACCAGCCTGGCGAGCGGCGCGGTGCTGTTCACCCCCATCCTCGCCCGTACCCCGCAGCGCGACAGCGCCGGCATACGCTTCGACGACACCGCCTACATCAAGTTCGAGCCCTGCATCGCCGTGCTGCCCGGACACCGCCTCGACAACCTGCGCAGCGCATCCGACCTGGCCGGCATGACCATAGGCTGGGTGCGGGCGGGCGTGCTGCCGCCCTTTATGCACAATTCGTCGATCCGGCTGGACCTGGTCGGCGGCGTCGACTGGGAAAAAGTCAACCTGGGCAAACTCCAGCTGGGGCGCATCGACGGCGCCTATTTTTCCAACTGCGCCAGCGCCAGCTACTACGCCGCGCACAACAACATGAGGCTCAAGCTGCTGGCGGTGCCGGTGCCCGGCGTAACGCTGTACGGCGCCTTTTCGCCACTGGCGTCCCCTGAACTGGTGCAGCGCTACCGGCGCGCCGCACAGCAAGCCTTTGCCGGCGGTCGCTTCGACAACTATCTGAATCAGGCGCTGAGCGAAACGCAACCCTGACCGATACGGGAGGCATCATGCAAGCGGGCATGATGGGAATACTGGCCACCTGCTGCCTGGCGGCGAGCGCGCACGCGCAAACGTCGCTGCAGATGTACGGCATCGCGGACCTGGGCGTGGAATGGATCAGCCATGTCCCGCCGGCTCAAACCAGCCAACTGCGCGTCAGCCCCAACGGCGAAACAGGATCGCGTCTGGGCCTGCGGGGCAGCACGCAGCTGGGCGACGGCTGGCGCGCCGTGTTCCAGCTCGAAAGCGGCCTGACGCTGGACGATGGCAACTCGGCGCAACCGGGCCGGCTGTTCGGCCGTACCGACTATGTCGGTATCGAGCACGACGACGCCGGCCAGTTTTCGTTCGGCCGCCACCAGAACATAGCGACCGATTTCGGCATCGCCTTCGATCCGCTCGGACGGGCATCCCGCTATTCCGACAATTCGCTGGATCTGGGCTACGTCAGCCGCACCGACCACGCCGTCAAATACATAGGACGCTTTGGTTCCGCCTATACATCGCTGATGTACTCGCCGGGCGATGCCCTCGGCGCGGTGCGCACTGGCCGCTATGGCGGTGCGCTGGCCGGCTACCAATGGGACCAGATAAAACTGGGACTGGGCATGGAATCGGTGGCCGGAACGGCGGCGGCGACCAGCGGCGACCGCGCCCGCCGCACCATGCTGGGCGCCGGCTATGCGCTCAATGCGACCACCAAGCTGGGAGCCGGCTACACATGGCGCAGCAACCGGATCGCCGGCGTGGCCAGCAGCATTGGACAGTCATGGATCGGCTTTCAGAGCACACCGGCGCCGGCATGGTATCTGGCAGGCACACTGTACATGGCCAAACTGCCGAACGGCGGCGGCGACTCGCGCAACCTGACGTTGATGCTGTCGTACTGGCTGTCGCGCCGCACCGACCTATATCTGACCACGGCCCACGCGTGGAACAGGGGCCACGGCGACATGGGCGTCACCGCCTTCGGCACGGTGGCGCCCGGCACGCTCCAGAACGCCGTGATGACGGGCATTTGCCACCAATTTTAATCTGGGATGCCTTCCCGCCTGCGCGGGAATATCGAATTAGCGGTAAGTCGAAGTAGCCCTGATGCGGTCGGAGAAGTCCACTTCTTTCCCGGCCGCCCGCGCCTTGCCTGTGATATGGGCTTGCTGCCGCAGCGCCTCGAAGCCGCCCTGCCCGGCCAGCGCGCCGATATCGTACAGATAGCGGTCCAGATAGCCGGACGCCAGCAAGCGCCAGTCCAGCGGCAGGCCTGGTTCGAAACGGCGCGCCATTTCGAAGACGATGGTGGTGCAGTTGGCGGTCAGCGTGTTGTAGAAGCGCGGCTCACGTTTGAGCAAAGCCCCCTCGTCCAGATACGACAGGAACAGCGAGCGCATGGCCTCCGGCGGCATCCTCAGCCGGTACAGATACATGTCCTCGTCGCGCACATTGGTGCGCACGCGCAGGATGTCGCGCTCGTCGGCGGCGATCAGCACCGTCTCGAAGCGCTTGAAGAAGCCGGCGACGGCGTCAAAGCTCTCGCCACGCTCCTTGCGGATCTCGATGGAGAACGTCAGATAGCGGCCGTCGGCAAAGCCGAACGACACCAGCGTGTGCGCGATGGCCGGCCCCATCCAGTACGACAGCGCCACATCGACCGACCGCAACTGCCCCAGGTCATACGAACGCTGCTCCCAGCGCTGCGTGTAATCCGCATCGCTGCGCCACTCGAAATTGCGCACCTGGTCCAGCGTAACCACACTGCCCCGCACGCGCCCCGTGACCATGCGCGCCACGTCGTCCGCCCACACGCGGTCGTGGCTGGGCTTGATGGTGCTCCACCACCCCATCATCAGCGCCACCGCGATCAGCCAGGGCAGCAGCACGCGCCCCTTGCGCCGGCGCCACCACCACACCAGCGACGCCACACTGGCCACGCCCCAAGCCAGCGCCAGCCAAGGCGCGGCCTGGAACCACAACGCGCCGCCGCCCCACAGCGACAGGCACAGCATCAACAAAGAAGCGAACAGCTTGCCGGCAAGGATCAGGTATTTTTTTGTCATGCCCGATTATAGGGGCATCAATCCTCTTTATCGTCGACGCCGCTCCCGCAGCCGATCTGGACGCATATTACTTTTAATGCAATACTTACGACCACGCCGATTATTCCGATAAGTTCCAACATGGCGGTTTCCGTAAATGAAGAGAGACGCTTCACTTTAACGGCGCCGCGCGCATCTATCCAATATCAAATACGGCGGCCAACTATCTCGAAACGGCATAACGGTGATTTCACTTAAACAGTTTAAATATTTTGTAGAGATCGTGGAGGCCGGCAGCTACTCGCGCGCGGCCGAGAAATTGTACGTCGCGCAGTCGGCGCTGAGCCGGCAGATCAAGGAGCTGGAGGACGAGCTGCAAACCCAGCTGCTCACGCGCGACTCGCGCCACATCGAGTTGACGCCGGCCGGCCAGCTGTTCTTCGAACGCAGCAAGCGCATCCTCGACGACATCGACCGCACGGTGGTGCAGGCGCGCCAGGTGGGTCAAGGCGCGCAGGGCCTGATCCGCCTGCAGCATTCCAGCTCGGTGATCCTGACGCCGGCGCTGACCGGCGCGCTCAGCCGCCTGCTGCAACAGTTCCCCGGCGTGACGCTGGACATCTCGATGGCGCCGTCCGAAGACCAGACGATGGACATCGAGGAAGGCCGCGCCGACATCGGCCTGATCCGCATGCCCACCCTGCGCAAGTATCCGCACATCCAGGCCCGCGAGCTCACCACCGAGCGACTGGTGGTGGCCGTGTCGCGCGATTCGCCGCTGGCCGCGCTGGACAACATCGAACTGGCCAGCCTGAGCCAGGAACCCTTCATCTCCATCCCGCACAAGGACCGTGGCGGCCTGAGCTACTTGGTCGCCAACCTGTGCCTGGACCAGGGCTTCTTCCCCAAGCCGGCGCGGGTACTGTCGCGCAAGTCCTCGCAGCTGAGCCTGATCGAAGCCAACCTCGGCATCGCCATCGTGCCCGAGTGCATGCAGCTGATGGCGCCGGCCGGCGTGCGCTTCGTCCAGCTCTCGCGCGGCAGCCTGCTCACCAAGGTCGGACTGGCCAGCCGCCGCGAGGCCGAGCCGCTGGTGGCGGCCTTCGCCGACGCGCTGGTGCGCGAGCTCCACCCCGCGTCCTAGCGGGCGACTGATGGCGCCGGCATATGGCACACTGGAACCCTGTCGATAGCGGGCGAGGCAAGGCATGGACGGGGACGACAAGGATCAGGCACAGCAGCCTCAACACCGGCGCAGCGGCGACCGCGACCGGCGCGCCGCGCGCCCGGACACCGGCACGCCCAGCTATCTGGACCCCGGCGACACCGTCTTCAGCCTGTGGGGCCGCGTGCTCATGGCGCGCTACCGGCGCTTCGCGGCGGCCGCCACGCGCCACATCATCCAGCGCCCGCTGCACATCGGCGTGTCGGCCCGCATCTTCCACCCCGAACCCGGCGCCACCGGCCTGCGCAGCAAGAACCTGCAATATCTGGAAGAGTCCATCGCGCAATGGGTGATGTCGCGCGACGTGCTGGTGTTCATGATCCCCACCGTCAACACCGACGGCCTGCTGCACCCGTCCAACATCCGCCTGCGCGACTACGCCAAGCACCTCGACGGCTTAGTGCTGCAAGGCGGCGCCGACGTCTCGCCGCAAAGCTATTCGGAAACGCCGACCCGGCCCGAGTGGAGCGGCGACCGCGCGCGCGACATGTACGAGCTGGAACTGCTGCATGAATTCGTCGAGGCGGGCAAGCCGGTGCTGGGCATCTGCCGCGGCTGCCAGCTGATCAACGTCGCCTTCGGCGGCACGCTGTACCAGGACATCGCCTCCGACGTGCCCGATTCGCTGGCCCACGTCAACGACGACTACGACCGCAACCGGCACCAGGTCAGCTTCCCGGCCGGCTCCTCGCTGGCCAAGCTGTTCAAGGGCAAGGGCCCCGGCCTGGTCAACTCCATCCACCACCAGGCCGTCAAGACCTTGGGGCGCGACATGGCGGTGGAGGCGCTGTCGGTGCCGGACAACA
Source organism: Duganella sp. GW821-FHT01E12 (assembly GCF_059422325.1). NCBI lineage: Bacteria > Pseudomonadati > Pseudomonadota > Betaproteobacteria > Burkholderiales > Oxalobacteraceae > Duganella > Duganella sp. GW821-FHT01E12. Next base: position 273,654 of record NZ_JBWKWR010000006.1, read on the forward strand.
TGGTCGAAGCGATCCGCTACCGCAAGGCGCCGTTCGTGATGGGCCTGCAATGGCACCCGGAATTCCACCAGGCCGGCGGCGTCGAACTGCTCGACTGCACCGCCATCCTCGACAACTTCCTGCGCGTGGCGCGCGAGACGCGCTTCTAGGAGTGAATTACCCGCACGATATCTGCACGTTCAGCACCGCCTACGACGTCACCCGAATTAAGGACTCTTATCCGTCAATAGTTTCTTTTTATTGTTCACTATCCACGCGTCCTTCTTTTCTCTGGCTTGGGCAATGTCAGCGATGCTCATTCGCTCTTCCAGCGTTTGGCTGTTTCTTCCTGCGCCAATGTCTCCCGCGTCGGCTGCGACCAGGTACCACATATCCGCCTCAACGTCGTCCCGCGCGACGCCATTGCCCAGAGTTAGCATTAAGCCCAAGTTCGCTTGCGCTTTGATGAAGCCATGCTCGGCTGCGTGGCGATACAATTTGACCGCCTGTGCTGGGTCTTTGGGGACGCCCATCCCTCTCGCATACATCAAACCCAGGTTGAATTCCGCCATGAGGTCTCCGGCATCCGCAGCACGCTGAAAATGCATCGCCGCTTCCGGGAACTGACTTGTTTGCAGCGCCTTGACACCTTCATCCAATTCCGTCGCCATCGCAAAATCGAAAAAGCAAACGCTCATCAACATTGCAAAACATATTTTTCCTTTGGCTAGCATGGCGTATCTCTTTCTTACCGTATGTGAAGTCGACTGCTGCAACAGACCCGCAGGCTACTTTAAACAGCTTGCACGATAAAAAACTAACCAATTGTCTCGTTGACGAAAATTCCTGCTGACTTAGCAGAATTCATAATACCCAGCAGCACCGGCGGATGAATCAGTCGTGCCCCCGGAAGCGCTGGATCGCCGCGTCGACCATGCCTTCGGCGCTGCCGCTGCGCTCGAACTGCTGGCGCAGATAGTGGGCGTCGCTGCCCTCGTGCGTGACCTGCACCAGATGCTGCAAGCCGGCCGTGCCGCCCAGCGCCGCGCCGTGCGGCTCCATCTTGCGCAGCGTGGTCAGGATGTCCTCGCGCAGCGACAGGCTCTCATAGGTCTTCGGATGCACCAGCGTGCCATCCAGCCCGAAGCGGCAGGCCTGGAAGCGGTTGTAGTTGTAGACCAGGTAGTCGTCCTCCACCGGCGCCGCCTCGCGGCGTTCCAGCAGATAGCGGCACAGCGCCTGCAGATAACAGGCCAGCGCCGCCGCCCGCTCCACCGTCAGCGGCGTGTCGCACACGCGCAGCTCGATGGTGCCGTATTCCGGCTTGGGCCGGATGTCCCAGTAAAAGTCCTTCATGCTCTTGATCACGCCGGTGTGCTCCATCTTGGCGAAATACTCGTGCTCGAAGGTGGACCAGCTTTGCGTGAACGGCGCCCGCCCGCTCATCGGGAAGGCGAACACGGAATTGAGCCGCGCCGAATTGAACAGCGTGTCGTTCCCCTGCACATAAGGCGACGAAGACGACAGCGCGATGAAGTGCGGCACGTAGCGGCTCAGCGAATGCAGCAGGAACAGCGCGTCGTCGCCCGAGGCGCAGCCGATGTGCACGTGCTGGCCGAAAATCGTAAACTGTTTAGCCAGATAGCCATACAGCTCCGACACTTCCTTGAAGCGCGGCTTGGCGAAGATCCGGCGCTCGGCCCACTTCTGGAACGGATGCGTGCCGCCGCCGCAGATGCCGATGTTGAGCTGTTCGCCCGCCTGCACCAGCGTGTCGCGGATCACCTGCAGCTGCGACACCAGCTCGCTGTGATGCGTGTGCACGTCGCTGTTAATCTCGATCATGCTCTCGGTGATCTCCGGCGTGACGTTGCCGGGAAACGGCTTGCGGCTCAGCAGGTGCAGCAAGTCCGGGCTGGACGCGGTCAGGTCGAAGTCCGACAGGCTGACCAGTTGCAGCTCCAGCTCCACGCCCATGGTGAGCGGCTGCGATGATTTGAACGGTTCCAATGGCATGTCAATGCTCCTCTTTAGCCGGGGTTTCGTTGGCCCAGATCAGTGCCCGCTGCGTGATGATGGGGCCGATCACCTCCAGCAGCAGCGTCATGGCCGCCAGCGCGGCCAGTTCGTCGACCAGCACGATGCCCATGTACTTGGTCTGCTCCAGCAGCAGCGTGACGAACACCGACATCGGCGACAGCGCGATGCCGGTCAACAGCCCCTTGCGCCACGAGATGCCGCCCACGTGCGCGAACGCCGCCACCGCCACCGCCTTGACCACGAAGCGCGCCAGCAGCAGCACCACGCCCAGGCCCGCGCCCTCGACCACGCGCTCCCACTCCAGCGTGGACACGGCGAACACGAACAGCAGCACCGTCAGCAGCTCGCCGATGCCGCCGAAGTTGCGCTCGGTGCGGCTGAAGGCCACGCGGCTGTGGCGCGCGGCCAGGCCGAAGGTCAGCGTGGCCAGCACCGGCGAGACGTCGAACGCGTGCGCCATCGCCACCAGCAGGATCACGCCCAGCGCGAAGGCGATGGTGCCGTCCTGCGCCATCGCGCCCAGGCGGCGCAGCACGGCCGGCACCAGGAAGCCCATCACGGCGCCCATCACAGCCGACATCAGCAGCTCGATCAAGCTGTGCGAAATGGCTTGCGTCAGGCTGCCCGAGGTCTGAAACACCCAGAAGCCCACCACCACCTTGAACACGAACACCGCCAGCACGCAGTTGATGGCGACCAGGTGCAGCACGCGCTCGGTCACCTGCCCCGAGCTGTCCTCCTCGTTGATCACGCGCAGCACGCCGGCCGGCGAAGTGGACATGGCCAGCGAGGCCAGCAGCAGCGAGGTCAGCGGCGGCATGCCGGTCAGGTGCGAGATCAGATAGACCACGCCGAAGGTGGCGGCCGATTCGGCCAGTCCGCTGACGGCGATCCACGGATTGATGCGCAGCCAGTGCAGGTTGATGCGGTAACCGAATTCAAACAGTATCAGTCCGAAGGCCAGGTTGGCCAACAGGGTCACGGTGCTCGACGCGCCGCTGCTCAACGCGGCGGGAAAGGCTTGCACCATCAGGAAGCCGACCACGCCGTAGATGCTGATGCGCGGCAGGCGTGTCCAGCGGTGCATGAATTCACCCGCCAGCCAAGCCAATGCGATTGCCAGGGGCCAGCCTAGTTCGGTCATGACGACCTGAATATCCGGCATGTATTTCTCCTTCTTTAAGATACTTGTACAATTCTGGACAACTATGGGCGTTCGCACTGTGCGCTAAGGAACATAAAGGAGCAACATGCTTGAATTAATCAGCGAACATCCCTGCTTCGGAGGCGTACAGCGCTTCTACCGGCACGCCTCGCGCGAGATCGGCCTGCCGATGCGCTTCTCGGTTTTCATTCCGGTCAAGGCTGCGGAAGGCCGCGTGCCGGCGCTGTTCTACCTGGCCGGACTCACTTGCAACGAAGAGACCTTCATGATCAAGGCCGGCGCCCAGCGCGCCGCCGCCGCGGCCGGCCTGATGCTGATCGCGCCGGACACCAGCCCGCGCGGCGCCGGCATCGACGGCGAAAGCGACAGCTGGGATTTCGGCGCCGGCGCCGGCTTCTATCTCGACGCGACGCAAGCACCGTGGTCGCAGCACTACCGCATGTACAGCTACATCCACGAGCTGCGCGAACTGCTGGTGCGGGAACTGCCGGTGGACGCCGAACGCATCGGCATCTTCGGCCACTCGATGGGCGGCCACGGCGCGTTGACGATGGCCCTGAAGCGGCCGGACGTGTTCCGTTCGGTCTCGGCGTTCGCGCCGATCGCGGCGCCGTCGATGTGCCCGTGGGGGAAGAAGGCCTTCAGCGGCTACCTGGGCGACAACCCCGCCGCGTGGGAGCAGTACGACGCCAGCCTGTTGATGGCGCGCCTGCACACGCCCTTCCCGGCCGGCATCCTGATCGACCAGGGACTGGGCGACAAGTTCCTGCAGGAGCAGCTGTATCCGGAAGTGTTCGAGGCCGCCTGCCGCAGCGCCGCGCAGCCGCTGGAACTGCGGCGGCATGCGCGTTACGACCACGGCTACTACTTCATCGCCACCTTCATGGAAGACCACATCCGCTTCCACGCGCGCTGCCTGGCGGCGCTGTAGGCAAACTTGATCTAGAGCTTGATTTCCGTGCCCAGCCGCCGCAGGAACTGGCCCAGCCACGCCGGGTGCGCGGGCCAGGCGGGCGCGGTGACGAAGTTGCCGTCGGTGACGGCCTGGTCGACCGGAATGTCGGCGTAGCTGGCGCCTGCCAGCTTGACCTCGGGCGAGCAGGCCGGATAGGCCGAGATGGTCTTGCCGCGGATGACATCGGCCGCCGCCAGCAGCTGCGCGCCATGGCACACGGCGGCGATAGGCTTGGACGCGGCGGCGAACTGCTGCACGATCTCGATCACGCGCGGATTGAGCCGCAGGTATTCCGGCGCGCGGCCGCCGGCGATCATCAGCGCATCGTATTTGCCGACATCGACATCGTCGAAATTGGCGTTCAGCGCGAACAGGTGGCCCGGCTTTTCCGTGTAGGTCTGGTCGCCCTCGAAATCGTGGATGGCGGTCTTGACGGTGTCGCCGGCCCGCTTGTCGGGGCACACCGCGTGCACCGTGTGGCCCACCATCTGCAGCGCCTGGAATGGCACCATGGTTTCGTAATCCTCCGCAAAGTCGCCGGTCAGAAACAGAATTTTCTTAGCTGCCACGGTATATCCTTTCGAGAAATGGAAAACAAAAAAGGCCGCGACGTCGCCGTCGCGGCCCTTCGATACTACCCTTGTTTGTTCCGGCGCGCTTACGCCGCCACTTTGCTCAGCACCGTGCGCAGCGTGTCGGCCAGGTCCTCGGCCGAGAACTTGGCGACGTAGGCGTCCGCGCCCACGCCCTTGACGTGGTCCTCGTTGGTCTTGCCCGACAACGAAGAATGGATCACCACCGGAATCTTGGCGAAGCGCGCATCCTGCTTGATCAGGCGGGTCAGCGTGAAGCCGTCCATCTCCGGCATCTCCAGGTCGGTCAGCACCAGCGCGACGCGGTCGCTGACCGGCACGCCCTCGGCCTTGGCGCCGTCGGCGATGTGCTGCAGGCGGTCCCACGCTTCCTTGCCGGACTTGGTCATGATGAAGTGCGCCCCCATCGCTTCCAGGCCCTTCTCGATCAGGTTGCGCGCCACCACGGAGTCGTCCGCCGCCAGGATCACGGCGCCCGGCTTGAGCATGACTTTCGGGCCGATGGTTTCCGGATCGACGTCCTTGCCTTCCGGCGGCACCAGCTCGCGCAGGATGGTCTCCACGTCCAGCACCTGCGCCAGGCGGGTGTTCTGCACGTCGCCGTCGACGCGCGCGATACTGGTGACCTTGCCGCCGGCCGTGCCTTCGGCGGTCAGCACCTGGCTCCAGTCCAGGCGCACGATCTCGTCGACCGACTCCACCGCGAACGCTTGCGTGGTGCGGGCGAACTCGGTCACCAGCATGATGTTCAGGCCGGTCTTTGGGGTCACGCCGACGATGCCTGGCAAATCCAGCACCGTGATGATTTGTCCGCGCAGATTGACGACGCCCAGCATATGCGGCGGGGATCCGGCCACGGCGGTCACTTCCGGCATCGCTACAATTTCGCGGATCTTGAAGACGTTAATACCGAACAACTCGGAATGTTCGCCGTTGGCGTCCGCGCCAAGGCGGAACAGTAGCAGTTCGAATTTATTGGAGTTGGTCAGGTTACTGCGCTCATCAACTTCCTGCTGAACTGATTTCATAGATTTCGTCTCCGTCGGTGGTAGCTCCGTAGCAAGTATAACGTCTGCCACTGTCCACCGTCACACTTTGAGCGGAGAGATATTGTTTTACAGCACGAGATACAACGGTTGAAGGCGCACGGACGTAAAAAAAGGAAGCCCGCAGGCTTCCTTTTGATGTGCTACCGAATTCTGGAGCGGGAGAAGAGTCTCGAACTCTCGACCTCAACCTTGGCAAGGTTGCGCTCTACCAACTGAGCTACTCCCGCAGAAGACAAGATTATGACAGAAAGATTTCCGGTTTGCTAGTGCCCTGCCCCAACTTTTTACAAAACCGGCGATGGTGTAAGCTTGCTGGCGTCTTGCAATGTTGAAGGAACGAGCATGGATTCAATCGAAGTGGTGCTGGTGATGCTGCTGGCCGTGGTGGCCAGCGCCTATCTCACCCGTTTCCTGCCGCGCGCGGTGCCGCTGCCGCTGGTGCAGATCGCGCTGGGCGCGCTGATCGCCGCCAAATCCACGCGCGGGGTCGACCTGGAGCCGGACCTGTTCTTCCTGGTGTTCCTGCCGCCGCTGCTGTTCCTGGACGGCTGGCGCATCCCCAAGAGCGGCCTGCTGCGCGACAAGGGCACCATCCTGGAACTGGCGCTGGGGCTGGTGGTGTTCACCGTCATCGGCGCCGGCTTCCTGATCCACTGGCTGATACCCGCCATGCCGCTGCCGGTGGCCTTCGCGCTGGCCGCCATCATCTCGCCGACCGACCCGATCGCCGTCGGCTCGATCGCCGCCACCACGCCCATCCCCAAGCGGCTGATGCACATCCTGGAAGGCGAATCGCTGCTCAACGACGCCTCCGGCCTGGTGTGCTTCCGCTTCGCCGTGGCCGCCGCGCTGACCGGCGCCTTCTCGGTCAGCACCGCCGCCCTCACCTTCGTCTGGCTGGTCGCGGCCGGCATCGGCGCCGGTGTCGCCGTGACGCTGCTGGTGACGCGGCTGCAGTACTGGCTCAGCTGCCGCTTCGGCGAGCCGACCGGCTCGCCCATCCTGGTCAGCCTGCTGCTGCCGTTCGGCGCCTACCTGGTGGCGGAGCGCCTGCACGCCTCAGGCATCCTGGCGGCGGTGGCGGCCGGCATCACCATGAGCTACGCGGAGCTGGGCGGCCACACCCTGGCCAACACGCGCATCCAGCGCTCGGCCGTGTGGGACACGGTGCAGTTCGCGCTGAACGGCATCATGTTCGTGCTGCTGGGCGAGCAGCTGCCCGACATCTTCCACGACGCCCGCGCCACCATCGAGGAGAGCGGCCATTTGAACCCGTGGTGGCTGGCGGTGTACGCGGTGGCCATCAATATCGGCCTGCTGGCGCTGCGCATGCTGTGGGTGTGGGCCTCGCTGCGGCTGACCATCTACAAGCAGAAGATCCGCAACCAGCCGCGCATGAAGATCAACCCGCGCCTGCTGCTGGCCACCACGCTGGCCGGCGCGCGCGGCGCGATCACCCTGGCCGGCGTGCTGACGCTGCCGCTGGCCATGCCCAACGGCGCGCCCTTCCCGGCGCGCGCGCTGACCATCTTCCTGGCCTGCTCGGTGATCCTGATCTCGCTGTTGACGGCCAGCCTGGGCCTGCCGCGCCTGCTGGCCGGCATGACCTTCCCGGCCTCGCCGGAAGAGCAGCAGGAGGAAGACCTGGCGCGCCGCGCCGCGGCCAACGCCGCCATCGCCGCCACCGAGCAGGCGCAGATCGCCCTGATGGAGGCCGAGTCCTGCGTCGACCCCGAGGTCTATCCGCAGGCGGCCGCGCGCATCATCGCCTTCTACGAGCACAAGCTGCGGGAGGTCGATCCCGACGCCGGCGCAACCTGGCGCAAGACCGACCACGCCGAGAAGGAGCTGCGGCTGGCGGCGCTGACCGCCGAACGCCACGCCATCTACGAGCTGGCGCGCGCCGACCACATCTCCGACGAAATCTCGCGCAAGCTGGTGCGCGAGATCGACCTGATGGAGGCGCGCTACCGCTAGTCTTATCGGCTCATTGACCTATTGATAAGAATCGGTAATCATCTGGGCCATGCTACCGAAGCGCACACAAATCACCATCGCCGCGGCCTGGGTCATGTTCTGGCTGCTGATGAACCTCACCGCCGTCCAGGAATACCTGCGCGACCACCAGGCCGGCGTGTGGAAGCCGATCGTGTGGGAGACCTCGTCCGCGCTGACCGGCACCCTGCTGCTGCTGGCCCAGCGCCACTACACGCGCCGCTACGACCATCTGCTGGCGCAGCCGCTGAAGTGGTTCGCGCGCCAGCTGGTGTGGCTGCCGATCTACTGGTTGACGTTTGTCCCCATCGCCTTCGGCATCCGCTATGGCGTGTACGCGCTGGCCGGCGACACCTACACCCACCTGCCCTGGCCGCAGACCTTCCTGTACGAAGACGTGAAGATGACGGTCTTCTTCAGCATCTTCGCCACCATCATGTTCGGCGTGCTGTCGTATCACGCGATGCAGAACGAGAAGCTGCGCGTGGAACGGGTCAACGCCTCGCTACGCGAAGCCCAGCTGCTGCGGCTCACCCAGCAGATGCAGCCGCACTTCCTGTTCAACGCCTTGAACACCATCTCCTCGCTGATGCACAGCGACGTGCAACGCGCCGACGCCATGCTGATCCAGCTGGCCGACGTGCTGCGCGCCACGCTCGACGTCAGCGAGCAGCACCAGGTCACGCTGGCGATGGAGCTGCGCCTGCTGCGCGGCTACGCGGCCCTGATGTGCGAACGCTTTTCCGACCGCGTGCACATCGACTGGCGCATCGACGACGCGCTGCTGGACTGCCAGGTGCCGGTGATGAGCATGCAGCCGCTGTTGGAGAACATCTTCAAGCACACCGTCGAACGGCGCCGCCAGGCCACCGCCATCACCATCTCGGCCAGCCGCGAGCAGGGCGCGATGGTGCTGCGGCTGGAGGACGACGGCGGCACGCTGGCTGCCGGCGCCACCGCCGGAGCACACACCGGCGGCGCGCAACCCGGCGCCGGCATCGGCGTGCGCAACCTGCGCGAACGGCTGGCGGCCCTGTACGGCGCCGGCGCCACCTTCGACCTGATCCAGCTCGCGCCTGCCGGCGTGCGGGCGGAAATGCGGCTGCCATGCGCGTCCTGATCGTCGACGACGAGCGCCCGGCGCGCGACAAGATGCGCCGTCTGCTGGAGCAGGAGCCCGGCATCGGCGCCATCGAGGAAGCCCGCGACGGTGTCGAGGCGCTGGAGCGCCTGCCCGGCTTCGCGCCCGACCTGCTGCTGCTCGATATCCAGATGCCCGAGATCACCGGCCTCGATGTCGCCGCCTCGCTGCCGGCGCCGGCGCCGCTGGTGGTGTTCGTCACCGCCTACGACGAATACGCGATCCGCGCCTTCGACGCCAACGCCATCGACTACCTGCTCAAGCCCTACGACCAGCAACGCCTGCAACGCGCCCTCCAGCGCGTGCGCGAACGCCTCGCGCTGCGGCGCGCCGCCCTGACCGTCCAACCCATGCCACCACACCTGACCGAAGAAGCGCCCCCGCCGTTGCAGCATCCCCTGCCCGCCATCAGCCAGCTGCTGATCCCGGAACGGGGCGGCACCCGCATCGTGCGGGTCGAGCAGATCCAGTGGATAGAAACGGCCGACAACTATGTCGTGCTGCACACCGCCGACGCCCAGCCGCTGATGCGCCAGACGCTGGCCGGCCTGGTCGACAAGCTGGGCCCGCGCTTCCAGCGCTGCCACCGGCGCGCCGCCGTGCAGCTGGACTGGATCGTCAGCGTGCAGCATCTCGACAAGGGCGACGGAGAACTGGTGCTGCGCAGCGGCGCGCGCGTGCCCTGCTCGCGCCAGTACCGCGCCGAGGTCATGGAACGGCTGCAAGCGCCGCCTGGCGCCAGCCGTGCGCCGCAACCGCCGCCATCCTGTTAACCTTTTCCGGCAAGGGCCAGCCTGCGCCCGGACAGCAGGCGTCGTCTAACCAGAACAGGAGACCAGCATGCACAGCATCCAGAAGATCACTCCCTTCCTGTGGTTCTCGGGACGGGCGGAGGAGGCAGCCGAATACTATGTCGGTATCTTCCGCAACTCCAAGATCTGCAGCGTCGCCCGCTACACCGAGGCCGGCCAGGAACACCATCGCCAACCGCCCGGCAGCGCCATGACGGTGGCCCTGAAGCTGGACGGCCAGGACTTCACCCTGCTCAACGGCGGCCCGCTCTTCCAGTTCACGCCGGCGATATCGTTCGTGATCAACTGCGAAAGCCAGGAGGAGATCGACCATTTCTGGAACCAGCTGTCCGAAGGCGGCGCGCCGGAGGCGCGGCAATGCGGCTGGCTGGCCGACAAGTTCGGCCTGTCCTGGCAGGTGGTGCCGACCGCGCTGCCGGCCATGCTGATGGACGCCGATACGGAAAAGGCGGGCCGCGTCATGGCGGCGCTGATGGAGATGAAAAAAATCGACCTGGCCGCGCTGAAGAAGGCCTACGCCGGCCAATAAACCGGTTCGCCCCACCGGCATCCCGCTTCGCCCCTGCGCGCTGGACGCCGGCCTGGGGCCGTCGCTAGACTGGCTTCATTCAACCTGGAGCCAGCAATGAACCCTTCCGAAAACAAGCGCCTATATTTCCTCGACTGGATACGCATCTTCGCGTTCATCGTCCTGATCTTCTACCACACCGGCATGTACTACGTAAGCTGGGGATGGCACGTCAAGAGCCCATACGCCAGCAACGCCATCGAACCGCTGATGATGCTGTCCTCGCCGTGGCGCCTTGGCCTGCTGTTCATGATTTCCGGCGTCGCCACCGCCTTCATGCTGCAAAAGGTCCGCGCCGGCGCACTGCTCCGGCAGCGCAGCTGGCGCCTGCTGGTGCCGCTGGTGTTCGGCATGCTGGCGATCGTGCCGCCGCAGTCGTATTTTGAAGTGATCGAAAAACTCAACTACGCCGGCAGCTACGGCGATTTCATGCGCCTGTACGTCACCGGCTACCACGGCTTCTGCAAGGACGGCGGCTGCCTCGACCTGCCGACCTGGAACCATCTGTGGTTCGTGGCCTACTTGTGGACCTACACCATGGCCATCGGCGCGCTGGTGGCGTTGGCAGGAACCGCCCGCCTGCGCGCCTGGTCCGACGCGCTGGGCCGCCGCCTGACCGGCTGGAAGATCGTCGCGTTGCCGGTCCTGGTGCTGTTCGCGGCCCGCTACGCGCTGGTCGAAGCCTTCCCCGAAACCCACGCGCTGGTCAACGACTGGTACAACCACGCCCACTACTTCTTCCTGTTCGTGATGGGCGTGATGCTGGCGCTACAAACCGGCTTCTGGGCCAGGGTGGACGCGCTGCGCTGGACCAGCCTGGGATTGTGGCTGTTCAGCTGGGCCGTGGTGGTGTGCCTGAACACGATGCCGGAACCGGTGGGCGACCTGCCGCTCGTCACGCAACTGAAGCCGCTGTGGCGCATGATCGTCTGCCTGGGCCAGTGGACGCCCATCCTGGCGATCTGCGGCTTCGGCCACCGCCACCTGGCCTTCGACAGCGCCAAGCGCCGCTACCTGACCGAGGCCGTGTTCCCGGTCTACATCCTGCACCAGACGCTGATCGTCAGCATGGCCCACTGGCTCAAACCGGTGAAGATGGCGCCCGGCGTCGAAGGCGCGGTGCTGATCGTGCTGACCTTCGCCCTCAGCTTCGGCGTGTTCGAGGTGGTGCGCCGCATCGCCGTGCTGCGCCCACTGTTCGGCCTTGGCCGCGCTACTTCACAAACGTCAGCGTATGCGCCGCAGGCCCCGGCAGCAACGGCGTATCCCGCCCGCTAACCCAGTCGGCGCGGCCATCCAGGAAGTACGGCGACAAGGGATGGCCGCTCTGCCCACCCGGCATGTTGAACACGCCCTGCTCCTCATGCCCCGGCGACACCGTCATCCGTTCGGATTGGCCGAACGACGGTCCCGACACGCGCGGCATGTGCTGGTCGCCGGGGAGCATGTCCGGCGCCACCTTCAGGTATTTGCCCAGCACCGGCACCACCGCCGCGAAGGGATGGGCGCTGGCCGCCGTATTGCGTTCGCCCCAGGTGGCGCCGGCCAGCGGCTTGCCGTCCTTGGTCAGGTCGGCGATCACGCGGTCCAGCGCGGCCAGCTGCAAGGCCTGCCAGCTGGCGTACTGCGGCGGCAGCCAGCCGGCCGGTTGCTGGTCCAGCACCCGCGCCACCACCACCGGCCAGCGCGACGTCACCGCCGCCATATTGGACTTGCCGTCGATCTTCGCCATTTCCTCGTTGGCGCTTTCGAACAGGATGTCGTACAGCGCGTACATGTAGGCGCGCGTGATGCGATAGCCCACCGAGTCCACACTGGCCTTGCCGGTCCAGCTGTCCTGCAGCAGCTTGAGCGCTTCGGCGCGTTGCGCATGGCCTTCGAGCGCCTTGCCGTCCAGCGCCGCGATGGCGCGGTCGCGCCAGGCGGTCAGGAACACGGCGCGGTTGTCCAGCGTGATGGCGTAGACTTTCTTCACGTCGGTCTTGGGACCGAGCGCGGTCAGGTCGTCGCGCACCTGGTGCGTGCGGGCGCCGAGATCGAAGCCGCCGTCGCCCAGCAGTTCAGCGCCGGCATGGGCCAGCTGGCGGCTGTTGGCAGTGGCCAGCTGTCCGCCGGCCGGGTTGACCACCTTCGGATATTCCTCCGGCTTGAGCCAGCCGGTCCAGACGCCGGCCTGGTCGTCCGCCGACAGCGGATAGGTGGCGGCCACGCCGGCCGGCGCGCGGCGCGGCAGCGCACCGGCGATGGTCCAGCCGATATTGCCCTTGTCGTCGCCGCCGACAAAATTCTGCGCCGGGATGCCCATCGTCGGCGCAATCGCCATCGCCTGCTCCAGCGTGTCGGCGAATTCCAGGTTCTTGGCGTTGACGTTGACGGCGGCCGCCGTGTGCGCAACCCAGTGGATGGCGTAGCTGCGGCCCATGGCCTCGCGGATGGGACCGAGGCTGGTTTCGCGCACCGCCAGCGTGGCCGCCGGTTCGCCTTTGATTAATATCGTTTCCTCGTGCAGCACCGGCGTCTCCCAGCCGGCCTGCGTGCGCACTTGGCCCGGCTTGGCCGGGTCGGTGTCGAGCGCGATCAGGTCGAGATAGTCGCCGTAGCTGTTGGTGAAGCCCCAGGCCACATGGCCGTTACTGCCGGCCACCACCACCGGCGCGCCGGGCAGCGTGACGCCGACCACGCGGCGCTGGCCGCCCTTCCCGTCGGGGAACTGCAGGGCAGCGCGGTACCAGATCGCAGGCAGTTGTATGCCGAGGTGCATATCGTCCGACACGATGGCCGCGCCGGTGTCGCTGCGGGCGCCGGCCACCGCCCAGTTGTTGCTGCCCACGGTGTTGAGGAATTCGGCCGCCGCCACTTTCGGATCGGTGTGCGACGCGCCGCCGCCGGCCTTCGGCTTGCCCCACCACGCTGGCGGCGCGGCGGGAATCGCGATGTCCGCCGCCGGCACTGATTGCGCGTCGAGCGGCGCATCCCACTGCGTCGATTCGGGCGCCAGGAAGGCGCGCTGCTCCTCCGTCGCATGGTCGCGGAACCAGCCGCGCGCCAGTTCGCGCGGCTCCTGGCTGCCTTGCAGGTCGAAGTACATGGCCCAGATCACCAGCAGCGAATCGGCCGCCGACCAGGCGCGCGGCGGCATGCCGATCAGCGTGTATTCGAACGGCCTGGCGCCCAGCTTCTGCAGGCCGGCATTGACGCCGTCGACGTAGCGGTCCAGCAGCGCGCGGTCGGCCGCCGGCATGGTCTTGAGCGCCAGCTCGGCGCGGGCGCGGAAGCGGTGGATGCGGTGCGACTTATCCAGCGGCAGTGCGCGCGCGCCGAACAGTTCGGACAATTCGCCGGCCGACACGCGGCGCAGCAGGTCCATCTGGAAGTAGCGCTCCTGCGCGTGCACAAAGCCGGTGGCGTAGGCCACGTCCAGCCGGCTGCCGCCGCTGATGAGCGGCACGCCGTGCGCATCGCGCGCCACGCTGGCGCCGGCCTCCAGCCCCGGTGCCTGCACCGTGCCCTCCAGCTGCGCCAGGCTGCTGCGCAAATACAGCCACGCCCCGGCGACTACCGCCAAGATCAACACCACCAATCCGATTACGACACGCTTGGACCACATCGCCAGCCTGTTCTTTTGCATAGTATCCCCACGGTTGATTAAAGTACCACGTTGAGGATAGTGCCAGAGAAGCGGCCATGCAGGCAATCAGCTGGTTGATATCAGAGCGTCAGTTCCCAGGTTTCGTTGACCATGTCCTGGCCGAAGGCGTGCACCGGTTCCTCGGCCACCAGCACATAACCCTTGTTGCGGTAGATCTGGCGGGCTTCCTTCTGCTGGTCGGTGGTCCACAAGCGCATCTTGCGGTAGCCGGCGGCGCGGGCGTGGCGATGGCATTCGTCCACCAGCCGCGAACCGAGGCCGTAGCCGCGTGCCTGCTCTTCCACCAGCAGCAGCCGCAATTTGCCCACGCCCTCCTCGTCACTGCGCGCCAGCGCGATCGAGCCGACCGGCTGGCCCGCCATCTCGGCGATCCAGCAATGCTCCAGCGCCGGATCGAAGTTGCGTTCGAAGTCCGCACAGATCTCGCCAACCAGCTTTTCGAAACTGTCATCCCAGCCCTGGCTGGCCGTGTAGAAGACGCCGTGGCGGCGCGTGATCCATTCCATGTCGCCGGCGCGGTGCGGGCGCAGCACGAACGGCTGGGCGTATTTCAGCCCGTTGCCGGCGTCCAGCAGCTGCTGGATGGTGCGCATCGCATCGAGCATGCGCAGCTGGTCGGCCTCGCCGAAGCGGGCCAGCAGATCGCCCACCTCCTCGCGCGAGCGGCGCTCCAGCGGTTCGTAGACGGCGCGGCCCTGCGCCGTCAGGTGCAGCAGCTTGGAGCGGCCGTCGGTGGCCGAGGGCACCTTGGAGACCAGGCCCGCGGCTTCGAACTTGGCCAGGATGCGGCTCAGGTAACCGCGATCCAGGCCCAGGTCGCGGCCCAGCACAGCGGCCGGCTGGTCGCCCTGGTGGGCCAGCTCGTACAACACGCGCATCTCGGTCAACGTGTATTCGCTGTGCAGCAGGCCTTCGCGCAGCACGCCGATCTGGCGCGTGAAGAAGCGGTTAAAGGAACGCACCGCCGCGACGCGGTCATCGAAAACGGGAACTGACATACGGCCTCCGGCTAACTCGTCAGGCAATGATGCAATAGATCGTTGACTGAGTCAACAACTTATGGCCTGACCGGGGAACGTTAGAGCGCGCACAGATGGGCGGCACGTGCGGTCCTAGGATGAAGCCTGGTCTTTGAAGGGGATACACCAAGGATACCGCTACCGGGATGCAGGACTGCATAGACGCCTGCGACAACTGCCATCAAGCGTGCTGGCAAACGGCGCTGACCCACTGCCTGGAAATGGGCGGACGCCACGTCGAACCGAACCACTTCCGCCTGATGCTCGATTGCGCCGCCGTCTGCGAGATGTCGGCCAAGCTGCAACTGGGTGGCTCGCGTTTCAGCACCCGTCTGTGCGCGCTGTGCGCCGACATCTGTCACGAGTGTGCGCTGAGCTGCATGGAACTGGACGGCATGGAGGAATGCGTGCGCGCCTGCGAGGCCTGCGAACGCAGCTGCCACGCCATGCAGCAGGTCTAGCGCATCGCGCCGGCTATTTCGCAACAGATTATTGACCGGACCAACATTCAGTCGTGCGCGTGGCACAGCGATGCTAAAGTCAGCATACTTCCAATTCAAACGCCCGACGCCCATGCTAGCCGCACCGATCCCCGACAACGACGCCGATCGCCTGGCGGCGCTGCGCGAACTACTGATACTGGACACGCCGCCGGAAGAACGCTTCGACAAAGTGGCGCGCTTCGCCGCCGAGGAATTTGACATGCCGATCGCGCTGCTGTCGCTGATCGACGAGAACCGCCAGTGGTTCAAGGCCAACGTGGGCCTGGACATGTGCGAAACCGCGCGCGACGTTTCCTTCTGCGGCCATGCGATCCTGCAGCCCGATATCTTCGTCATCCCCGACGCCCGCGCCGACGCGCGCTTTGCCGACAATCCCATCGTCACCGGCGAACCGCATGTGATCTTCTACGCCGGCGCGCCGTTGACGATGCCGTCCGGTTTCGCCATCGGCACCCTGTGCCTGATCGACCACAAGCCGCGCACGCTGGACGCGACCGAACTGGCGATCCTGGCGACGCTGCGCGACCTGCTGGTGGAAGAACTCAGCCAACGCACGGAGGCGGCGAATGCCTGAGAACCCGGTCAAGAACCTGAACATGCTGCTGGTGGAGGAGCAAACGCTGTTGCGCCGAACCGTCGCGCTGACGGCGCGCACGCTGGGCCTGGGCACCATCCACGAAGCGGCCAGCATGGAAGCGGCCGAGCGCCTGCTGCTCACGCACAGCTTCCAGGGAGCGGTGATTTCGATCGACTGCGGCTCGCGGCCCGGCTGCACCTACAACCTGGCCTTGCTGGACCGGATGCGCAACGGCATGTACGTCAGCGACAGCGCCATCCCCATCGCTGTGATGGCGGAACACGCGACCGCCGAACTGCTGGAGGACCTGCGCGAACGGCATGTCAGCCGCGTGATCCTCAAGCCCTTCCGCGCCAAGGTGCTGCTGGACGCCTTCGCCAGCTTCCAGCAGCCGGCGTTGCACAAGACCTAGTACATCTCTTTCGCCACTTCGCGCACCGCTTTCAACAGCAGGCTCGCGCCCGGCGACATGATGTGGCCATCGACGGTGATGATGCCGTATGCGTCCATGCGGCACGGCAGTTCGATCGGCAGGATGTTGAGCACATTCTGCGACTCGTAGTATTTGGCGACGGCGACCGGCATGACATTGAGCGCGTCCGTCTGCTGCAGCAGCGGTTTAATCAGCAGCACGGCGGTGGTGTCGACCACGTTGGACGGCACCTCCAACCCGGCGCGGCGGAACATCAACTCGCAGCGCGCGCGCAGGATGCTGCCCTGCGGCGGCAGTATCCACGGCTGGCTGGCGATGTCGCGCAGCGACAGGTTGCGCGCCTTCAGCAGCGGATGGCCGGGACGCACCACCGCGCACGCCGGCTCGTCGCCCAGCTCTTCGTAGCTCAGGCCCTCGGCGCTCTGGCGCTCCGGTATGCGGCCGATCATGAAGTCCAGACGGCCGCGCTGCAGCTGCTCCAGCAGGATGTTGGACTGCTCCATCTCCACGCCGATGCGCAGCTTGGGCGCCTGCGCCTTGGTGCGCGTGATCGCCACCGGCAGCAGCGAAATCCCCGGCGTCATGATGGTGCCGATGTCCACCTGCCCGGACAGGCCGGCCTTGATGGCGACGATGTCCTCGTGCGCCAGCGAGAGGCTGGTCAGCGCCATGCGCGCGTGGCGTATCATCGTCTCGCCGTAGATGGTCGGCTCCATGCCGCGCGGCAGACGGTCGAACAGCTGCACGCCCAGCATCTCCTCCAGATCCTTCAACTGCTTGGAGGCGGCCGGCTGCGTCATGTGCAGTTCTTCCGAGGCGCGGTGGATATTGCGTTGTTCGTCGAGCGCGATCAGCAGCAGCAGCTGGCGCGTTTTGAGGCGCGCGCGCAAGAACCAGTTCGGGTTAGTTTCCATGGAAAAATGATATCACAATCGGTATGGTTATTGATGGCATACCGGCTGTTGCGGTATCACTTGCACGCCGCAGAAGGATTGGCCGCCGGGCCTTCCCTGGTCTGCGGGATGAACGGGATGGTGCCGTCGGCGTTGTACTGGAACTCCTCCACCGCCACCGAGCGGCGGTACTCGCCGCCGCCGGGCAGCTTGGCGTTGTGGTAGAAGATGTAGGACTTGCCGTTGAAATCGACGATGGCCTGGTGGATGGTCTTGACCTTGGCGTTCTTCGACATGATGACGCCGCGATAGCGCCATGGGCCGGTCGGGCTTGGGCCGGTCATGTAGGCCGTCTCCTCAGGGAAGTTGCGCGAATAGGATAAATAGTATGTACCGTTATGCTTGTGCAGGTAGGACGCCTCGGTGAACATGTCCATGCCGACGGTCTGAATCGGGCCATCGAATTCGATCATGTTCGGTTTCAGCTTGGCGTACTTGAGCACCGTGTTGCCCCAGTAGAGATAGGCCTGGCCGTCGTCGTCCTGGAAAATGGCCGGATCGATGTCGTCCCAGGCGATCGGCGATTGCAGCGTCATGTCGTTGGTGACCAGCGCCGAACCGCGCGCGTCGACAAACGGGCCGGTCGGGCTGTCGGA
This sequence comes from Duganella sp. GW821-FHT01E12, assembly GCF_059422325.1. Lineage (NCBI taxonomy): Bacteria > Pseudomonadati > Pseudomonadota > Betaproteobacteria > Burkholderiales > Oxalobacteraceae > Duganella > Duganella sp. GW821-FHT01E12. Next base: position 291,681 of record NZ_JBWKWR010000006.1, read on the forward strand.
GACGGCGACGCCGATGGCGTGGCCCGGAATGGTCGCGTGGTCGACGGTCGAATAAAAGTAGTACTTGCCATCGCGCTTGGTGATGTCGGCGGCCCAGGCGTGGCCCTTGGCCCAGTTGAAGGTCGATGCCTGCACCGGCGAGCCGCGATCAGTCCAGTTCTTCATGTCGCAGCTGGTGTAGACGCGCCACTCGTTCATCACGTAGTCCGGGCTTTTCGGCGTGGCTTCATCGTGGCCGACGTACAGGTAGACGGTGCCGTTCTCCACATAGGCCGAAGGATCGGCCGTGAACAGCTTGGGGAACAGCGGGTTGGCCGCCTGTGCGGCGCCCAGCACCATGCCTGCAACCGCAATGGCCGCAAATTTAATCGGCTTGTTATTCAATGCTCTCTCCAGTTATTTTTTTTGTCGCGCGCCCAGCGCCATCAAACGCTGCACCACGCAGAATACGAACAGCAAGCCACCGATGACGATCTTGGTCCACCACGAGCTGAGGGTGCCATCGAAGGCGATCAGCGTCTGGATGGTGCCCAGCACCAGCACGCCCGACAGCGAACCGGCCACGTAGCCATAGCCGCCGCTGAGCAGCGTGCCGCCGATGACCACCGCAGCGATGGCGTCGAGCTCCGTGCCCTGCGCGTGCAGGCCGTAGCCGGACAACATGTAGAACGAGAACAGCACGCCGGCCAGCGCTGCGCAGAAGCCGCTGAAGGCGTAGATCAGCACCTTGGTGCGCCCTACCCTCAGGCCCATCATCAACGCCGATTGCTCGTTGCCGCCCACCGCGTAGATGGCGCGGCCGAACGGCGTGCAGTGCGCGACGTAGATCGCCGCAGCCAGCGTGAGTACGGCGATCAGCGCGCCGGGCGAGATGAAGCCGCCCAGCACCGGCAACTGCGTCTGCGACATGGCGACATACAGCGGATCGTCGATGGTGATCGAATTAATGCTGATCAGGTAGCACAGTCCACGCGCCAGGAACATGCCGGCCAGTGTGACGATGAACGGCTGCAGCTTGAAGTAATGGATCATCGCGCCCATCGCCGCGCCGAAACCCGCGCCCAGCGTCAGCGCGATGGCGATCACCAGCAGCGGCGGCAAGTGCCAGCTTTGCAGCAGCCAGGCGGAGATCATGGTGGTGAGCGCCAGCACCGAGCCCACCGACAGGTCGATGCCGCCGGAGAGGATGACGAAGCTCATGCCGACCGCGATCACCAGCAGGAAGGCGTTGTCGATCAAAAGATTGAACAGCACCTGCAGCGACAGGAAGCCTGGATAGGCCACGCCGCCCACCGCCAGCAGGACTATCAGCAGCATCACCGTGACCAGGGACGTAAAGTACGGCGACGCCATCCAGGCGCGCCCGCGAAGAATCATGGTGCTCATGCCGCCCCACCTTTGTTCTGGGCGCGGAAGGCGCGCCACATGTTCTTGAATTCCGCCGACTGCGACAGGCACACCAGGAATACCACCACCGACTTGACGACCATGTTGACTTCCGGCGGCAGGCCGAGGGAGTAGATGGTGTAGGTCAGCGTCTGGATGATCAGGGCGCCGATCACGCTGCCGGCCAGGCTGAATTTACCGCCGGCCAGCGAGGTGCCGCCCAGCGTGACGGCCAGGATGGCGTCCAGCTCCAGCAGCAGGCCGGCGTTGTTGGCGTCCGCGCTCTTGATGTTCGCGCTGATCATCAGGCCGGCCAGACCGGCGCAGGCGCTGCAGAAGACGTAGACGAAGAAGATCAGCACCGCCGTCTTCAAACCGGCCAGCCGCGCGGCGACAGGATTGATGCCCACCGCCTGGATGAACAGACCCAACGCCGTCTTGCGCATCAACAGCGCCGTGACCAGGAACACGGCGCCGACGATGTAGATCGAGAACGGCAGGCCAAACAGGTATCCGCTGCCGAGGAAGAAGAAGGGCTTGTAGTAGACGGTGACGATCTGGCCGTCGGTGAACAGCTGCGCCAGGCCACGCCCCGCCACCATCAGGATCAGCGTGGCGACGATGGGTTGCAGGCCGAGGCCCGCCACCAGCAGGCCGTTCCACGCGCCGCACAGCAGGGCCGCGCCCATGGCTGCGCACAACGCCCACAACATCGGCGTGTTGGCGACGTATTCGGGCACGCCGTTCTGCATCACCATGGTGCCGCCGATGAGCATCGCGGCGACGGTGCCGCTGATCGCGACCACGGCGCCGACCGAGATGTCGATGCCGCGCGTGGCGATCACCAGCGTCATGCCGAGGGCCGCCAGCACCAGCGGCGCGGCTCGGTTGGCGATGTCGATCAAACTGCCGTAAAGATGGCCGTCCTTGATCTCCAGGTGGAAGAAGCCGGGAACCAGCAGCAGGTCCACCAGCAGCAGCAAGACCAACGCGGCCAGCGGACGGAATAAGGGATGACGCACAAACATGGATGCATTCGATGGTGAGGTGGGGCCGGACGCGGCGGCGCCGGAGGCCACGGCGGGCGTGGCGACGGCAGCGGCGGCGCGGGGCGCGGCGATGTCGTTCAGCGGGTTATTCATGGGCGTCTCCGGCGGCGATCACCTGCAGCACCGAACTTTCGTCCAGCGCGCCGCGCGGATACTCGCCGCCCGCTTTGCGGTCGCGCATGATGACGATGCGGTCGCTGACCCGCAGCACCTCCGGCAGCTCCGACGAAATGAACAGAATGGCCATACCCTTGCGGCACAGGGCCGTCACATAGTCCATGATCTCCTGCTTGGCGCGCACGTCGATGCCGCGCGTCGGCTCGTCCAGGATCAGCATCTTCGGTTCGGTGGCCAGCCAGCGCGCCAGCAGCACCTTCTGCTGGTTGCCGCCGGAGAGCGTACCGATAGGAGTTTCGATGCTGGCCGTCTTGATGCCCAACGCCTTGACATATTCCTCGGCCAGCTGCTGCTGGCGCTTGAGCGGAATCGCGCGCAGGATGCCGGTGCGGGCCTGCAGCGCCAGAATCAGGTTCTCGCGCACGGATAGTTCGAGCACCGCGCCTTCATGCTTGCGGTCTTCGGAGCAGAAGCCGATGCCGGCTGCGATGGCATCGCGCGGCGAGGCGAAGCTATGCTCCTTGCCGTCGATGACGATGCTGCCGCCGTCCGCCCTGTCCGCGCCGAACAACAAGCGCGCCGCCTCGGTGCGGCCGGAGCCCAACAGGCCGGCAAGGCCAAGCAGTTCGCCCTGGCGCAATTCGATATCCATCGGCGACAGCGCGCCCTTGCGGCCCAAGCCCACGGCGCGCAGGAAAGTTGGGAACTTCGACGGCGCAGCCTGGGTGTCCGTGGCCGCGGTGGCGGCGCTTTCGCCAATGCCAGCCGCCGCCGGGGCGCCGACCATCTTGTTCACCAAATCAAAGCGCGACAACTCGCTGCAGGCATACTCGCCTTCGCGTTCGCCGTTGCGCATGACGGTGATGCGATCCGAAATCGCATAGGTCTGATCGAGGAAGTGGGTAACGAACAGAATTGCCATGCCCTGCTCGCGCAGGCCGCGCAGCACGTTGAAGAGCAGATCGACTTCCTTCTCATCGAGGCTGGAAGTCGGTTCGTCGAGTATCAGCACCTTGGCCGACACCAGCAAGGCCCGCGAGATCGCCACCATCTGCTGGATCGCCAGCGGATACTGCGCCAGCGGCAGCGACACGTCGATCCGTATCTGCATCCGCTCCAGCAGCTCCACCGCCTGCCGCTGCATGGCGGACCAGTCGATGCCACCGCGCTTGCGCGGATAGCGGCCGATGAAAATATTCTCCGCCACCGACAGATTCGGACAGAGATTCACTTCCTGATAAACGGTACTGATGCCAAGGTTCTGCGCATCGAGCGTGGACGAAGGGTGTATCGCCCGCCCCTCCAACAGGATCTGGCCCTGGTCCGGCGCATACACGCCGGTCAGCACTTTGATCAACGTCGATTTGCCGGCACCGTTCTGGCCCATCAGCGTGTGCACCTCGCCGGGATACAGGTTCAACGCCACGCCGCTCAACGCCTGCACGCCGGGGAATGCCTTGCTGATGCCGCGCAGCTCCAGCACCGGCGCAGGCGCGGAAGTAATGATGTTCATTGGATTAGTATTTACGGTTCGGGAATTCCTTGGCCGCGACTTCGGCCGGGAATACGCTTTCCTGCGTGACGACGCGCTTCGGCACCGGCTTGTTGGCGACAACATCGCGCGCCAGCTGCATCAGCTGAGGGCCCAGTAGCGGGCTGCACTCCACGGTCACATTCAACTTCCCGGCGATCATCGCCTCGAAAGCGCCCTTGACGCCGTCGATGGAAATGACCACGATGTCCTTGCCCGGCTTCATACCGGCTTCCTCGATGGCCTGGATTGCGCCGATCGCCATGTCGTCGTTATGCGCGTACAGCACATTGATCCTCTTGCCTTCGGCCTTGAGGAAAGCCTCCATCACTTCCTTGCCCTTGGCGCGGGTGAAGTCGCCGGTCTGCGAGCGGATCACCTTCAGCTTGGGATTGCCGGCGATGACTTCCTCGAAGCCCTTCTTGCGGTCCAGCGCGGGCGCCGAGCCGACGGTGCCTTGCAGCTCAACGATATTGATAACGGCATCGGGGGTCTTCTTCGCGCGCTCCAGCAGCCAGCGGCCGGCGCGGCGGCCTTCTTCCACGAAGTCCGAGCCGATGAAGGTGGCGTACAGCGAAGGATCGCTGACGTTGACGGCGCGGTCGGTCAGGATGACGGGGATCTTGGCCGCCTTGGCTTCGCGCAGCACGGTGTCCCAGCCCGATTCCACCACCGGAGAAAACGCGATCAGGTCCACGCGCTGGGCGATGAACGAGCGGATCGCCTTGACCTGGTTTTCCTGCTTCTGCTGGGCGTCGGCGAACTTGAGGGTGATGCCGTCCTTCTTGGCGGCTTCCTTGATCGAGACGGTGTTCGCGGTGCGCCATTCGCTTTCTGCGCCGACCTGCGAGAAGCCGATCACCAGCGGCTTGGCCGCGAACGCGGGAACGTTGAGGGAGAAGGCGGCGAGGAATGCGGCGGCCAATACGGTTCTGCGATTGCACGTCATAGCAAAGTCTCCAGATTGATTTTTGAATTTTATGGATCAGATACTATGAGAATCTCAAATATCTATCCAATGATATTTTTCAACAGTTCGATATCGGTTCCGGTATCAGCGCAGCAATCGCAAGCCGTACAAGCCGCCCGCCGTCGAACCCTGGCGGGCCACGAATTTGACGGTCAACTTGCCGCCAGCCGCCATTGCAGGCGGTATGGCGTAATCCTTCGTGTAGATTTCCTGCGGCGCCGTGGCGTCCAGCGTCACCTCGGCTAGCGGCTGGCCATTGATAAAGATATCGAAACGGCGGCCGGCATCCAAAGTCGAATATGTCAGGCGCAGCGTGCGCGCTTCGGCCTTTTTGTCGGTCAGGTCGTAGCTGAACCATCCGCTCGCGTGCCGCCAGTGCCGGCCCTTGTTGACGCCCGCGTCGGCGCCCTCACCCTTGAAGAAGTGATCGGATTCGGGCTGCTGCTCGCCCGGCGCCACCTGGTCGATGGTCTGCGCGTCCAGCGCCAGCCGCTCCGCCTCGTCCTGCGCGGCCTTGGCCTGCATGGACGCCAGGTTGGCCGGCGTCGAATATGGCCAATAGACGACGTAGCGCGAATCGTGCAGGCGGAAGAACGGGATGAAGGTGACGTTGTCGACGTTCTTGCCCTGCACCAGACCGGGCACCGTGAACGTCATCGGTTTGCCGGGCACCGGCTTGAAGCGGTCCATGAAGGCTTTGGTGTCGCTGACCAGCATCGGCGCGGATTCCAGCGGGCAGACCTGCCCCTGCGCCACGTGACCCATGCGCGAGTCGTCGGCGAAGAAGTTCAGCTTTTCGCCGGCGAAGGGATTGGTGCGCGCCGCCAGCACGATGGGGCCGTGCAGCACCGCGTAGTAGTTGGACTTGTCCGGCATCTGCTCCAGATGGGTTTTCATCGGCAGACGAACCCCAACCTTGTCGCCATCGCGCCACTTGCGGTGCAGGCTGACGTAGCGATCCGCGCCGGCGGTGGCCACCACAGGTTTGCCGTTGATCGTGATGCTCATGGCGCCGCGCGCGACCCACTCGGGATAGCGAATCTTCATCGTGAAGGCCTTGTCGCCCTTGATCATGATCGTGCTGCGGTCCTCGTCCGGGAAGCGGTTGGCCTGCGTGATCGTCACGCCCTGCTCGCGCCAGTTCAGCGTCGACGGAATGAAGAGGTTCACGTACAGCTGATCGCCGCGGTGCGCATAAATGAACTCGCCGTACTTGGCATGGCTTTCGATGCCCGAGCCGACGCAGCACCACATGGCCTTGTCCACCTGCGAATAGACGCGGTAGTGGTTGGGCCGCATCGGCGTAAAGTAGACGAAGCCGCCGCTGTCCGGCCGCTGCGAGGACAGGATGTGGTTGTACAGTGCGCGCTCGTAGTAGTCGCTGTAACTTGCCTTGGCGTCGCCGAGGAACAGCAGCTCCGTGAGCTTGAGCATATTGTAGGTGTTGCAGGTCTCGGGGCCTTCAACCTCCTCCACCATCGGCGAGTAGTCCTTATCGTCGTGGAAGTGCTCCTTGACGCTGTTGCCGCCGATGGCGACGGTGCGGTGATCGTGTACGGTCTGCCAGAAGAATTGCGCGGCATGCTGCCAGTCGCGGCGGCCGGTGATGTCCCCGATGCGCTTGAAGCCTATCACCTTGGGGATCTGCGTGTTCGCGTGCAGGCCGGTGAGCTGGTCCTTACCCTCTTCCAGCGGGCGCAGGATGGCCTGGTGCGAGAAGCGGATCGCCAGGTCCATGTATTTTTTCTGGCCCGTCATCTGGGCGACGTCGGCCAGCACTTCGTTCATGCCTCCGTGCTCGCTGCGCAGCATGGATTGCATCTGCTCCTCGCTCAGGTGGGAGGTCAGGTCCAGCGCCCAGTCGGACATGGAGATCAGCATGGCGCGGGCGTCCGCGTTGCCGGCGTAGGTGTAGGCGTCGCGCAGGCCGGCGTACACCTTGTGCAGGTTGTACCACGGGACCCATTTGCCGTTGACGGAGAAGTTGTCGGCATGGAGCTGGCCCCTGGCGATGTCCTGCCAGGCGGCGCTGCCGTCCGGTATGCCGCCGATATAGCCGTTGCCGTTGCGCTCCTGGCAGCGTTTAAGCTCCGCCACGAAGTAGTTCAGGCGGCGCAGGACTACCTCGTCGCCGGTCGAGGCGTACATCAGCGCCAGCGCGGAAAGGTAATGGCCGCCGAGGTGTCCATCCAGGCCGGAGGACTCCCAGTTGCCGTAACTGGGCTGTTTCAGCGGCAGGCCGGCTTCGCGCAGGAATGGCGCCAGCAGACGGTCAGGCTCCATCTCCAGCAGGTAGCGCAGGTCCGTCCGCTGGGCGTCCAGGAAGGCGCTCTCGCCCAGCCGCACGTCGGCGAGCGGGAACAGTTGTAGCGGCGCTGCGGAAGCGGAGGCGCACAACACCGCAGCCACCGCCAGCGCGACCGCCCCGCGCAGCATCACCATCATGGCGATGGCAGCTGGTTGCTGCGGTAACGGTTCAAGTCCGCCGGGTCCACTGCCGGCCAGCCGGCGGCATCCCACGTCATTTCCATGATCTTCAGCTTTTGCAGGTAATTGTCGGCCGTCTCGTAGGCATGCAGCACCATGTAGTCCTTGCCGTCCATGGTGTAGGCGCTGTTGTGGCCCAGGCCTTTCCAGTCCTTGTCGCCGGCGATGACGATGGAGCCGCCGCCTTTAAGCATATCGACACCGTTCCTGTCCACATAAGGGCCGGTGACCTCCCTGGATCGGCCGACAACGACATGGTAAGTGCTGTCGCCTTTGCGGCAGCAAAGCCCGAAGGACGCGAACAGGTAGTAATAACCGCCCTTCTTGAAGACAAACGGCGCCTCGATCTCATCCGGCCCAGCCGATTTGTCCGCCACCGACGGCCCGCGCGAACGGCTGGCGATGGCATGCCATTCCTGCGGCTCCGCCAGGCCGGTCCAATCTGCATTGAGCTTGACCAGTTTCAGCCCGCTCCAGAAGGAGCCGAACGCCATCCACGCCCCGCCCTTGCCGTCTTCAACGATGTTCGGGTCGATGGCGTTCCAGTCGTCGCGCTGCGGCACCGATTGCAGCACCATGCCCTTGTCTACCCAGCGGTAGTCCGGCGAACGGGGGTTGAGCGTCTTGTTGACGGTAACGCCGATCCCCGACGTATTCTTTCCGAAGCCCGAAACAGAATAGTATAAATAGTATTGTCCGTTATGGAAGTGCACATCCGGCGCCCATATATGACCGTCGAAGGTCGGCGCGGCGCGCTTGGCCCACGCCGGGTCGTTCTTGAAGACGCGGCCTTCCGGCGTCCAATCCTTCAGGTTTTTGGAGCTGTAGAAGGTGATGCCCGGCCCGGTGCTGAATACGTACCAGGTATCGCCCTCCTTCGCCATGACAGGATCATGGACGCTGACCTCCTTGGCGAAGCTGGCCGACACCGCCGCAAGGCACAATGCAAATACCGCAGACTTCATCTCAACTCCCTGTACGCGCGCCCCAGATCGACACGCCGTCCACCGACTGCGCCGTCCACGTCACCACGAAAGCGCTGGCGTTGGTATTCCACTGGCGCGACAGCACCCCGTTGAAGGTTCCGGCAGTCCCCAGCGAGATGGTGATCTTATTGGCGCCATTATGCTTCCAGGTGCCGGTGGCCGCGCCGGAAACCGTGCCGTCCGCCGCCAGCTTGACATTCTGCGAGGGCTTGATCGCCGCCGTGATGTCCTTGCCGTGGTTGATCATCTTATACGTTCCGGCGGCATCGGCAGCGGTTACCTCGGCCGACAGCGGCGTCGCGTTCTTGCTGAGCGGCGCGTAGCGGAACGGCGACACCACGATCCAGCCGTCTTCGTTGATGAACATTTCGTGCACGCGGATCTGGTGGAATTCGCCGGTGCCGGGGAAGCGCGTGTGGAACACCAGGAAGTACTGGCCGGTCGCCGTCTCGTAGTACGCAGAGTTGTGGCCCGGCGACACATAGCCCAGCGGCGTACCGGTCTCGCCATCGGCCAGCGCGAACTGGTGGTTACCCATGATCTTCTGGCCGAACGGCGCGATGCTGGCGTCGTCGAACAGCGGCAGCGCGGGATTGGCTTTGACGTTCGCCATGTCGTTGCCCTTGGCGTCCACGTAGGGGCCGTCCGGGTTCAGCGAGCGCGCCACGCGCATATTGTAGGCGCCATTCGCATCCAGTCCACCGAAGGACGTGAACAGGTAGTAGTACTTCGACTGTGGGCTGTACATCACATACGCGCCCTCAATGCGGCTGTGGTTCCCGCCCATCAGATGCTTGCCGTAGCCTTGGCCCGGTTTCTGAAGTCCGGTGGCCGGGTCCATCGCCAGGATGAAGATGCCGCCCGAGTAGGAGCCGTAGATCATCCACAGCTTGCCGTCCTTGTCGAAGAAGGTATTCGGGTCGACCACGTTCGGCATCGTCAACGCATCGTAGACATTGACGCCGTCCTCGCTGACTTGCCCCCACATGCCGGATTTGAGCATGATCTGCTTGTTGACGTACGGGCCTTCGACCTTGTCCGCCACGGCCACGCCCAGCGCGGAACGGGGTGAATCACCCTTGCAGGCGTTGTAGTAGAAGTAGAACTTGCCGTCGCCAAGCTTGACCACGTCCGGCGCCCACAGGTCCGTCACCTGCGCCCAGGCGAATGTGTCCGCCAGCGCCGTCACGACGTTGTTGAACAACGGGTTACTGGCGTTGACGCCGTCCGCGATCTTGGTCCAGTTCATCAGGTCCGTCGATTTGGCGGCGGCCAGGTGCGAGCCAAAGACGTAGTAGGTACCGTCCACCTTGATCACTGCCGGATCATGCACCGATGCGTCACCGAAGGTGATGGTGGTCGGCGCGGGCGCGGGCGTGGGCGTGGGCGTGGGCGTTGGCGTTGGCGTTGGCGCCAGCGTTACCGGGTTGCCGCCGCCACCGCCACCGCCGCAACCGGCAAGCAGCAGTGCTACGCCGCCGGCGATGGCCCTGCGCCGCGACACCGAGATATCATGTTCACTCATGGCGTCACTCCACCGCCACTACGACAACGGCCTTCGCCGGAATCTTCACCGTCAGTTTGCCGTCCACCGCGTTGGCGCTGTACGGCACCGGCTTGATCGCTTGCGGCGCCTGGAAGGTATTATGCGCATCCATCGCCGCGGCGGTCAGCACGCGGCCCTTGACCGACTTCACCACCTGCCCCGGCACATTGATCGCCACATCCGCGGCCTGGCCCGGATTGGTGTTGACCAGAGCCAGATACAGCTTGCCATCCGCACCACGCGCCGCCGAGGCACTGATCTCCGGCACGCTGGCGCCATCGAGCGTGTACTGCGGATTGTTCGACAACGTCAACGGCAGCGAGGTCGCGCCCTGGAACGGCACATACATCTCGAAGGCGTGATAGGTCGGCGTCAGCACCATCTTGTCCTTGTCGGTGATGATCATCGATTGCAGCACATTGACCATCTGCGCGATATTCGTCATGCGCACCCGATCCGCATGGGCGTGGAAGATGTTGAAGTTAAGTGCTGCAACAACCGCATCGCGCAGGGTGTTCTGTTGAAACAGGAAGCCGGCGTTGGTGCCCTTCTCCACGTCGTACCAGGTGCCCCACTCGTCGACGAACAGGCCCAGTTTCTTCTCAGGGTCATTCTTGTCCATCGCGGCGGAGTTCCTGCGGATGTGGTCTTCCATGCGCAGCGTGTTGGTCAGCGTGGACATCCACTCCTTCTCCGGGAAGCCGGTGGCGGCGCCCTTCACTTCCCACTTCCCGGTCGGGATGGTGTAGTAGTGGAAGCTGATACCGTCGGCCTGGCGCTTGAGCTGCTTGCTCAGCACCTCGGACCAGGTCAGGTCATTGTCGTTGCCGCCGCTGGCGATCATCTTCGGACGGTACTGCTGCGGCGCGCGCAGGAAGGTCTCGACGTTCTTGTACAGATCCGAGTAGTGTTCCGGCGTCATATTACCGCCGCAGCCCCAAGCCTCGTTACCGATCGCGAAATAGGCGACCTTGAACGGCTTCTCGTGGCCGTTCTTGCGGCGCAGGTTGGCCAGCGTGGACTGGCTATCGGAAGTCAGGTACTCGACCCACTCCGACATCTCCTGCGCGCTGCCGGTGCCGAGATTGCCGTTGACGTAGGCGTCCGCGCCCAGCAGGTCGACCAGGTCGAAGAACTCGTGCGTGCCGACCGCGTTCGATTCCGCCACGCCGCCCCAGTTGGTGTTGACCTTGACCGGACGCTTCTCGCGCGGGCCGATGCCGTCCTTCCAGTGGTACTCGTCGGCGAAACAGCCGCCGGGCCAGCGCACCAGCGGCACATGCATGGCCTTCAGCGCGCCGACGACGTCATTGCGCCAGCCCTTGGTGTTGGGGATCTTCGACTTGGGGCCGACCCACATGCCTTCATAAATACCGGTGCCCAGGTGCTCGGCGAACTGGCCGTAGATATCCTTGTTGATCACGGCGCCGGGTTTGGCCGTGTCGATAGTGAGGCCGACCGCGTCGGCCGCGAAGGCGCCGCCGGAAGCCAGCAGGCAAAGGGAAAGTACGCCTTGTTTGATGTAATTCATTCTGATCTCCTGTTTATAATTTGATGACGAAGCCGCCGTGCGGCTTGATCGTTACAGCTACTTTTTTGCCGGCTGCGATGCTGCGCTGGCTGAAACTGCGCTCGGCGTCGCCGTCGCTTATTACCACGCCTTGCTGGGCGCCGGCGAAGGACAGGTCCAGCGTCAGCGTCTTACCGGATTCCGTCGCGTTGATGCCGGCGATGTACCAGGTGTCGCCGGAGCGGCGCGCGATCACGGCGTACCGGCCCGGATAGCCGTCCAGCAGGCGGCTGTCGTCCCAGCTGCGCGGCAGCTCCTGCAGGAAGGATTTGACGTAGGCCGGCACGGTGGCCATGCCTTCCGGGATCTCGGCGAAGTGCTGGATGCCGGAGATGTAGAGCACCGACGTGGCCAGCTCGAAGCCGTTGCTGGAAGTACGTTTGATCTTCGGAATATCGCCGAACACCATCGGCGTGAAGTCCATCGGATCGAACAGGTTGCGGGCGAAGGGCAGCATGGCGGCGTGGGTCGGCATCTTGTCCTCGTCGGCCTGCTCGAAGGTGGTGAACTCCATGCCGCGCACCGCTTCCATCGTCATCAGGTTGGGCCAGGTGCGGGTCCAGCCGCGCGGCAGCGTGGCACCGTGGAAGTTGACCAGCAGGCCGGCGTCGGCGGCGTCGCGCAGGATGCTGACGTAGTAGGCGATCATCGATTGCGCATCGCCGTTGAAGAAGTCGATCTTCACGCCTTTGACGCCCATGTCGTGCAGGCGCTTGAACTCCGCCACGCGCTGTTCATGCGTCAGCAGCTGGCTCTTTGGAGAGTATTCGGTCGAGTTCCACGGGCCGGACGAGTTGTACCACAGCAGAATGCCGACCTGCTTCGTCGCGGCGTAGTCGACCAGTTCCTTGACCTTTTCGTAGCCGATCTTGCGGTCCCAGTCGGCGTCGATCAGGGTGTAATCCCAATGCATATCGGCGGCGTAGTCGATGAATTTTTTCTGCACATCGTAGACCGTGGCGTCGTCCTTCATCAGCGCCCAGCTCCACGAAGCGTGGCCCGGCTTGACCAGCCGCTGGTCAAAGGCGATGGCCGGCGCGGCCAAATCGGTGCCGAGCGTGGAATTGGCCACGGTCTGCAGGGAGCCCAATGCCAGCAGGCGCCATGGCGACGTCAGCGTGCCATCGACTTCCGCCATCAAGCCCCGGTCGGGATAGACTTCGGCGGCCATCGGATTACCTATGCTGTACTTGCCGCCGGCCGATTCCGGCGCCAGGCGCGAAGCCTGGAAGCTGCCGTCCATGCCGGCCTCGGAGATGGCCACCCAGTTGTCGCCGCTCTTGAACAGCGCCGGGAACACCCAGCCGGCCGGCGAAGGCGACACGGTACCGACCGGGATATCCATCTGATAGTGCTCTTCGTAGGATGGATTGGTCCGGCCCCAACCCGTTTGCGCGACGGCGATCGGCTGCATCCACGCCTTGGCATCGGGCGGCAGCGCGAAGGTGGTGCGTTCCTGGATCAGTTTCTTGTGCGGCAGCGAAGGCTCGGCGACGACGTAGCGGAAGGCCACGCCATCGTTCGACACGCGGAACACGATGTCCATCGCCTGCCGCTGCGCGTTGCGCACCGTGTAGGTTTGCTCGTTGGCGCGATAACTGATGCTGCGCCTTTTACCGACCGCCATCTGGTACTGGTCGCTGACGGCGCGGGGCTTGGAAGTAGCGGCCAGCGTCAGCGTTGTCGCCAGATCGGCGCCTTGCAGTTGCAGGCCAAGATCGGAGGCCAACAGCACCGGCTTGCCATCGCGGTAGATCGAATACGCCATCCCGCCGCCGACCGCTTGCACCCTCACGCTGATGTGCCGATCGGGACTTGTGAGTGAAGGCTGCGCGGCAGCCGCAGCCACGGCGCTGGCGGCCAGCGCCAAAACGGTGAAACATGTCTTCATCATGCTTATACCTCTTTATCGTTATGTATCCCCACCGCCACAAAGGGCGATTGTCTCCGGGGCAAAATTGGGGTCAAGTCTGACATTCGGACACGAGCTGGACCGTAGAAGGGGCTTTACGGTCCAGCTCGTGTCCGAATGTCAGACTTGACCCCGGGGTTAGACCCAGCCGGCGTCGACGATGAACTCCTGGGAGGTGCACATCGCGCCGTCTTCGGCGGCGAGGAACAGCACCATCGAGGCCACGTGCTGCGGCATCAGCTTGGTCGGCAGGCATTGGTTGCGCTTGATGTCCTGCTCCCCCGCGTCGTCCAGCCACAGGTCGATCTGGCGCTGCGTCATTACCCAGCCCGGCGTGACGGTGTTGACGCGAATGCCGTGCGCACCGAACTCGCGCGCCAGGCCGCGCGTCAGGCCGTGGACCGCCGCCTTGGAGGTGGCGTACACCGGATAGCCGGCGTTCTTGACGTGCCACGAGATCGATCCCACGTTGATGATCGAGCCGGCGCCCTTCTTCTTCATGCCCTCCAGGACCGCCTGGCAGGTGAAGAACATCGGCCGCTGGTTGATGGCGATCCGCTCGTTCCAGTAGTCGACCGTCACATCGGCCGTCTCGTGCCGCTGGTCGTTGGCGGCGTTGTTGACCAGGATGTCGAAGTCGCCGACGGCGGCCGCCAGCTCGGACATGGTCTTTTGCAGCGCCGCGATGTCGGTGATGTCGCACTGGCGGAACAGCGGCTCGGGATAGCCGGCTTCCTTCACGCGCCGCACCAACGCCAGGCTGGCGTCGCGGGCGATGTCGACGAAGGCCACTTGCGCGCCTTGCTCGGCGAAGGAGATCACCATCGCCTCGCCGATGCCGGTGCCACCGCCAGTGATGAATACGCGCTTGCCGCGCAGGCTGCCAAATTTGGCTAATTGGGTCATGCTGTCTCCTGCTTTTTTTATGTATTTTTTTTGCCCGGTATGGATTCCCGTGAGGGCGGGAACCCATGCCGGCTTGGATCAGTTACGCGTCAGCTCACCCTCCCGGCGGCGCCAAACCACCGGGCCGTTGTCGCGCAATACCTCGGGCAGCAGTGCCTGCGACAGGTTCTGGTACGACACCGGACGCAGGAAGCGCACGATGGCGCCCGTGCCCACGGACGTGCTGCGGCCGTCGGAGGTCGACGGGAACGGGCCGCCGTGCACCATCGCGCTGCAGACTTCCACGCCGGTCGGGAAGCCGTTGGCCAGAATGCGGCCGGCCTTGCGCTCCAACACCGGCAGCAGCTTGTGCGCTTCATCCAGGTCGCCGTCATCCAGTTGCAGCGTGGCGGTCAGCTGGCCTTCGAGACTTTCGGCGATCTGGCGCAGTTCCGCCATGTCCTTGCAGGCGACCAGCAACGAAGCCGGCCCGAACACCTCCTCCGACAACGCATGCTGCGACAGGAACGCCGCGCCGCTGGTGACAAACAGCGCCGGAGCGCCCTTGCCTTCCAACTGCGGCGCCAGAGCCAATGTCTTCACGTCCGCATGTTCGGACAGTTGGGCCACGCCGCGCTGGAAGCTGCCGGCGATCCCCGGCGACAGCATGGCGCACGCTGCGCCACCCGCCAGCGCTTGCGCGGCGGCGTTGGCGAAGCGGTCCAGCTCAGGGCCGGCGACGCCGATCACCAGGCCGGGATTGGTGCACATCTGCCCCACACCCAGCACCAGCGAACCGGCGAAGCCGCCGGCGATGTCCTCGGCACGCGCAGCCAGTGCGCGCGGCATCAGGAACACCGGATTAATCGAGCTCATTTCCGCATACACGGGAATCGGCACGGGACGGGCAGCCGCAACTGCCATCAGCGCCGTACCGCCGCTGCGCGAGCCGGTGAAGCCGACCGCCTTGATGGCGGGATGGCGCACCAGCTCCTGGCCTATGCCGTTGCCGCTGCCGGTCAGCAGCGCGAACACGCCAGCCGGCAGTCCGCACAGCTCCACCGCCTTGACCACGGCGCGGCCCACCAGCTCCGACGTGCCGGGGTGCGCGGAGTGCGCCTTGAGCACCACCGGGCAACCGGCGGCCAGTGCCGACGCGGTGTCGCCGCCGGCCACGGAAAAAGCCAACGGGAAGTTACTGGCCGCGAAAACCGCGACGGGACCGAGTCCGATCATGCGCATGCGCAGGTCGGGGCGCGGCGGCGCCCGATCCGGCAACGCCTTGTCGATGCGGACGTCGTTCCACGAGCCTTCGCGCAGCAGGTTGGCAAACAGTTTCAATTGGCCGACGGTGCGGCCACGCTCACCCTCGATGCGCGCCCGCGGCAGGCCGGTTTCGGCCATCACGCGCTCCACCAGCACATCGCCCAGCGCCATGATTTGCTCGCCGATGGTTTCGAGGAAGACGGCGCGCTTTTCGTCGCTCAACGCGCGGAAGGTGTCGAATGCGGCGTCGGCCAGGCGGCAGACCTGGTCGATCTGGTCGAAATCGACCGCATGGAATTCTGGCTCCATCGGCTGCTGCAGCGATGGATTGTAGGCACGGACAGCGCTGCCCGTGCCTTTGACGGCGACGCCGCCTATCAGTGCTTCACCCGTGATGATCATAGTGCTTTCACTTTCGCGACTTCGGTTTTGTACACGGCCAGCTTGTTGCGCAACGCAGGCCCGAACTGCGGCGCTTCGATTTCAAACGTCTCGCCGGGTTTGACGACGATGTTGTCGGCCACGCTCAGCGTCGCCGTGCCGAAGAAGTGGATATGCACATCGCCGGGGCGCTTGAACAACGGGTACTTGAAGTGGTGGTGTTCCAGGTTGGCGATGGTGTGCGACATATTCTGCTCGCCGCTGAAGAAGGCTTTCTGCCAGCGGACCTTGCCTTCCACGTCGTAGATGCGCGAGGTGCCTTCGATGTGCGCCGGCGCTTCGCCGACCAGCAGCGCCGGACCCAGGCCGCAGGCGCGCAGCTTGGAGTGCGCGAGGTACAGGTAGTTCTGGCGTTCGGTCACGTGGTCCGAGAACTCGTTGCCGATGGCGTAGCCGACGCGGTATGGCTGGCCGTCGTCGCCGATCACGTACAGGCCCGCCACTTCTGGCTCTTCGCCGCCGTCCAGCGCGAAGTCCGGCATGTTCAGCGCCTGGCCGCTGGCGGCCACGATGGAGCCGTCGCCCTTGTAGAACCACTCCGGCTGCACGCCGGCCTCGCCCGCAGCAGGCTTGCCGCCTTCCACGCCCATGCGGAACATCTTCATGGAGTCGCTCAGGGATTCGACGTCGCCGCCGATCTTCTTGTGCATGGCGTCGCGGGTGTCGGCGCTGCCCAGATGGGTCAGGCCGGTGCCGGTGACGTAGCAATGGGCGTCGTCGCTGTGGTCCAGCGGCGGCAGCAGACGGCCGGCGGCGGCGACGGCGTCGAACGCCACCACGGCGGAGCCGGTGGCTTGCGCCGCCAGGTCGGCCAGGCCGGTCGACTTGCGGATCGCCGCTTGCGCCAGCGCGTAGGTGGTGTCGTAACCTTCGATGACGCGGATGGTGTTCTGTTCCAGCACGCCGATCTGGCGCGCGCCTTGTTCGTTCTTGAATTGCACGAGTAGCATGGTGTCTCCGGAATTTGATTAGTGCGAGTGGCGCGGCACGGCCGAGCCGCGGTTCCCGACCAGGAAGTCGAAGTCGCACCCTTCGTCGGCTTGCAGCACGTGATCGATGTACAGCTTCTGGTAACCGGTCTTCGGACCCGGCGCCGAACCGGCCACGCGCGCGGCCTGGCGTTCCGCCATCTCCGCATCCGAAATCTCCAGGTTCAGCAAGCCACCGGCGCAATCGAGCGTGATCCAGTCGCCGTCCTTGACGATGCCCAGCGGGCCGCCGGCCATCGCTTCCGGCGCCACGTGCAGCACCACGGTGCCGTAGGCGGTGCCGCTCATGCGCGCGTCCGAGATGCGGACCATGTCCTTGACGCCGGCCGCCAGCAGTTTCGGCGGCAGGCCCATGTTCCCTACTTCGGCCATGCCGGGATAACCTTTCGGGCCGCAGTTCTTCATCACCAGCACCGAGTTCGCATCCACTTCCAGCTCAGGATCGACGATGCGGCTCTTGTAATGCTCGAAGTCCTCGAACACCACGGCGCGGCCGCGATGCTGCATCAGCTCCGGCGTGGCTGCCGACGGTTTCAACACCGCTCCGCGCGGCGCCAGGTTGCCGCGCAGGATGCAGATGCCGCCATCCTTCAACAGCGGCTTGTCCAGCGGACGTATCACTTCGTCGTCGTAGATCGGCGCGTCCTTGCAGTTGTCCCACAGCGATTTGCCGTTGACGGTCAGCGCGCTCGGATGCGGCACCAGGTCGCCCTCGCCCATGCGGCGGATCGCGCCCGGCAGGCCGCCGGCGTAGTAGAACTCCTCCATCAGGAAGCGGCCCGACGGCAGCAGGTCGACGATGGTCGGCGTGCCGCGGCCCACGCGGGTCCAGTCCTCCAGCTCCAGGTCCACGCCGATGCGGCCGGCGATGGCCTTCAGGTGGATCACGGCGTTGGTGGAACCGCCGATGGCGGCGTTGACGCGGATGGCGTTCTCGAAGTTCTCGCGCTTGAGGATCTTCGACAGCGTCAGGCCTTCCTTCACCATCTCGACGGCGCGGATGCCCGACATGTGCGCCAGGATGTAGCGGCGCGAATCGACGGCGGGAATGGCGGCGTTGTGCGGCAGCGTGGTGCCCAGCGCCTCGGCCATGCAGGCCATCGTGGACGCGGTGCCCATGGTGTTGCAGGTGCCTGCGGAGCGGGAGTGGCCCGATTCCGCCGACATGAATTCGTGCATGGAGATTTCGCCGGCCTTGACCTGCTCGTGCAACTGCCACACGGCGGTGCCGGAGCCGATGTTCTTGCCGTTCAGTTTACCGTTCAGCATAGGGCCGCCGCTGACGACGATGGTCGGGATGTCGACCGAGGCGGCGCCCATCAGCAGCGCCGGCGTGGTCTTGTCGCAGCCGACCAGCAGCACCACGCCGTCCATCGGATTGCCGCGTATCGATTCCTCGACGTCCATGCTGGCCAGGTTGCGGGTCAACATGGCGGTCGGGCGCAGGTTCGATTCGCCGTTGGAGAACACCGGGAACTCGACCGGGAAGCCGCCCGCCTCCAGGATGCCGCGCTTGACGTGCTCCGCCAGCTTGCGGAAGTGGGCATTGCAAGGGGTCAGCTCCGACCACGTGTTGCAGATGCCGATGATAGGTTTGCCCTGGAATTCGTGATCGGGGATGCCCTGATTCTTCATCCAGCTGCGATACATAAAGCCGTTCTTGTCTTGCGTACCAAACCACTCGGCGGAGCGCAGCTTCACCTTTTTGTCGTTCTCGGACATGCATATCTCCTCAGTATGTTCCTGTGCGGGGACGTGGTCGTCATGCCCCCGCATCGATAAGCCATACTAAGTTGTACTGAGATATCTTTCCAATAAATTATTATTCGACTTTGATACCCGAATCGGTATCAGTCCTCGGCGCTGAAGCGGTAGGCCATGACGGTGGTGTACTCCTCGCCGGGACGCAGTATCGTCGACGGGAATTCGGGACGGTTGGGCGAGTCGGGATAATGCTGCGGTTCGAGGCAGAAGCCGCTGCGATGGCTGTAGATGCGCCCTTTCCCGCCCATCCCGTCGTGCAGGAAGTTCCCGCTGTAGAACTGCACGCCCGGCTCCTGGGTCAGCACTTCCAGCACGCGGCCGGACGACGGATCGCGCACCCGCGCCGCCAGTTCCAGCGCCTGGGGCGCGGATTTATTCAGCACGAAATTGTGGTCGTAGCCGGCGCCGTGGCGCAGCTGCTCGTCGTCCTCGTCGATGCGCGCGCCGATCGCGTGCGGCGTGCGGAAATCGAACGGCGTGCCTGCCACCGGGGCCAGCTCGCCGGTGGGTATCAGGCCGCTGTCGACCGGCGTGTAGGCGTCGGCCGCGATGGTCAGTTCGTGCGACAGGATGTCGCCCTTGCCGGCCAGGTTGAAATAGGCGTGGTTGGTCAGGTTGACCGGTGTCGCTTTGTCGGCGATGGCGTGGAAAGCGATACGCAATTCGTTATTGTTGCGCAGTTCGTAGATGACCGTCACTTCCAGGTTACCGGGGTAGCCTTGCTCGCCGTCGGCGCTCAGGTAGCTCAGGATCAGGCCCGCCGACTTGGGCGTGGCGAAGGTCTCAGCTTCCCACATGCGGCGGTGGAAGCCGTCCGCGCCTCCGTGTAAATGATTTATACCGTTGTTCACGTTCAGCTGGCAGGTCTCGCCGTCCAGCATGAAGCGGCCGTTGGCGATGCGGTTGCCATAACGGCCGATCAGCGCGCCGAAGTAGTGGGACTCTCCCAGGTAGGCGGCGGCGTCGTCGAAGCCCAGGCAGACGTCGGCCAGCTGGCCATCGCGGTCGGGCGTGTGGATTTCGGTGATCACGCCGCCAAGGTCGCTGATCTTGACGATCATGCCGTCGGCGTTGGTCAGGGTGTACAGGGTGGCTTCGGGGCCGAAGGCGCTGGTGCTGATGGTTGGCTGCATGGATGCTTTCTACGGCAACGGCGGCCGACGGAATTGGTTCCGTGGCCGCCGCGAGTGTTCTATAAATTTCCGCTTTCGCGGTACGTTCAGGCTATCGAGGGTTTTCCGAATACCGGCATGCCCTGCTCGTCCCACTTCAGTGGTTTGACATAGGTATGCCGGTCAGGGTTCCACAGCGGATCGCCGACAATCTCGGTATAAGTGCGTGCATGATAAACCAACATGACGGTCTCGCCATCGTCGCCGATGGTGAAGCTGTTATGTCCCGGCCCGTACACGCCGTGCTCGAAGCAAGTCTGCAGCACCGGCTGGCGCGACTTGGTCCACGACGTCGGGTCCAGCAGATTGGCCCTGTCGTCCGCCCACAGCAGGCCCATGGCGTAGTTCTCGTCGGTGGCGCTGGCCGAGTAGCTGATGAAGATCTTGCCGTTCTTCTTCAGCACCGACGGGCCTTCGTTGACCCAGAAGCCGCGTATCTCCCAGTCGAATTCCGGCTTGCTCAGCATGACCGGCGGGCCGCCCAGCTGCCACGGCGTCTTCATCGGCGCGATGTACAGGTTGGAGTTGCCCTCGATGGCCACGTCCTTCTGCGCCCACAGGTAGTACAGCTGGCCCTTGTGGGTGAAGGTGGTGGCGTCCAGGCAGAAGGTGTCGATGCTGGTGTCGATCTGGCCCATGAACTCCCACTCGCCTTCCAGCGGATTGGGATTGGCGTTGCGGATCGCGTACATGCGGTGCTGGAACAGCTTGTGTTTGATCTCGCGGCTGGGCGCGGCGGCGAAGTAGACGTACCAGGCGCCGTCGTTAAAATGCAGCTCCGGCGCCCAAACCAGCTCGCTGTACGGGCCCGTGCCGGGCTTGTGCCAGACATCGACCTTGTCAGCGTCGGCCAGGCCGGCGATGGTCTTCGCGCGGCGCAGCTCAATGCGGTCGTACTGCGGCACCGAGGCGGTGAAGTAGTAATAGCCGTCGCTGTGACGAATGATAAAGGGGTCGGCGCGCTGCTCGATCAGCGGTGTGAGAACTTCTTCCATTGCTTCCATTTCCAGAAAATTAGACTGCCACATAGCCTTTGACTCCCATCGCCGCCTTGACCTCGGTGTAGTACTCGTCGTTGATACGATACTTGAACATCAAAAGCCCCATGACGGTGTGGAAGAAGCCCGGTATCAACGTCATCATCAAGACGATGCCGTGCAGCGCATAGGCGCTCTGCTCGACGTTGGGCACATAGGCGAAATGCGTCAGCAGCTTGCCGACCAGGATGCCGGCGATGCCCATGCCCGCCTTCTGGCAGACCGAGATGCCGCCGAACGCGAAGCCCGATACGCGCTTGCCGGTCTTGACCACGCCGTAGTCGATGGTCTCGGCGATGGACGACCAGAACACCGGCGCATGCAGGTCCACCACGAACGACAGCAGGAAGTACAGCACAAACGCCAGCATGGTGTCGCCCGGCCCGACGAGGAAGTACATCGCGGCGCTGATCAGGCCCACGCCGATCTGCGTCCAGCGGAACAGCTTGACCTTGCAATAGAACTTGGTGATCCAGGTCGAGGCGATCATCGACACGATGGCGGCCGCCACGCCGGTGGACAGGAAGGCGGAGATGGTCGGGCCGTCGGCGCCGAGATAGTATTTGGCGTAGTAGATGGCCACCGAGCCGCGCACCACGTAGCCGATGGTGCCGGTCACGCAGACGCCGCACAGGATCAGCCACTGGTCGTTCCTCACCAGCACCTTGATCTGCTCCCACAGCGACTGGCGCTGCACCACGTGCCGCACGCGCTCCTGGGTGGTGAAGAAGCAGAACAGGAACAGCAGCACGCCCATGCCGGCCATCACGGCCATGGCGAACTGGTAGCCGGCGGCCGCGTTGCCGCCGCCCCAGCGCTCCGACAGCAGCGGCACGATCACCGTCACCATGAAGGCGCCGATCTTGGCGAAGAACAGGCGATAGCCGTTGGCCGACAAGGTCTCCTGCGGATTCTTGGACAAGGCGCTGGGCAGCGAGATGTACGGAATGCCGACGCCCGCCGTCATGATGGTCATGATGATGTAGGTCGAATAGGCCCACACCAGCTTGGCGCTGTAGCCCCAGTCCGGCGTGGTGAAGACGAAGAACACGCTGAGCCCATACGGCACGGCCAACAGCAGCAGCCAGGGACGGTAACGCCCCCAGCGGCTGGTGTAGCGGTCAGTGATCTGGCCCATGGTCAGGTCGGCCATCGCGCCGACGAACTTCACCACGCCGAACATCATCGCCAGGTCGACCGTCTTCAGGCCGTAGATATCGGTGTAGAAGAAGGTGATGATCAACATCATCGACGAAATCACCACGTTCAGCGCCATGTCGCCGGCGCCAAAGCCCACTTTTTCCAGCAACGATAATTTTTGATTCGACATCAGATACTCCAACAGGTTGGCGTTCCCGCTAACGGGAACGCTCTTAGAACTTCCAGTTACATCTGCCAGCGCACGGCGGCCGAGACCGAACGTCCGATCTGGAGCGTACCGAAATTGGTCAACTGCGGGGTGCCCGCGCTGCCGAAGTGGTAGTACTGCTGCTGCATTTCATTGGTCAGGTTGACCCCGCTGATATCGACCGACATCCTGTCGTTGATCTTATAGGATACTTGCATGTCCACACTCTTTTCCGGATGACGCCAGATACCGATCGGATTGGCAAACAAGGCCGCTTCGTTTCTGGCCAGGAAGCCGGAGCGCCAGACATAGGACAGGCGCGCGCTGATCGGGCCCTTCTCGTAAGCCAGGGTGGCGTTGTAGGAGCTGTGCGACACGCCGAAGAACGGTGTCTCGAGCTGGGAGACGATGACGCCGGCATCGTTGGCGTCAGGCACGTTCTGCGACGAGGTGAGCCGCGTATAACTGCCCTGGATGCCCAGGCCGTCCAGCAGGCTCGGCAGCCCCTTCGGGAAGTAGACCAGGCCGAGCTCGGCGCCTTTGATGTCACCGTTGGAGGCGTTGACCGGCGAGTTGATGACGTAGTCATAGCCGTTCGTATGGTCGCCGCCCGAGGTCGAGTTGCGGTACGGATCGTTCGCCGGATCGACGTGAACCTTGTGACGCAGACTCACGACCAGGCCGTCGATCTTGCGCTTGAACAGAGTGCCGTAGAGTGCGCTGTCCTTTTGGAAGTACCACTCGCCCGTCAGATCGAGGTTGGTCGAGCGCGTCGGCTTCAGGTCGGGATTGCCGCCGCTGCCCGAGCCATAACCCACCTTCGAAACGTCGTCACCGAGTTGCAGGACAGGATTCAGATCGCCGAAGTTCGGACGGCGCAGGGTCTGGCCATAGTTAAAGCGCAGCACGACATCCTTGGACGGGTCGTAAATCAGGGTCATGCTGGGCAGGAACTTGCTGGTCGACTTGCTGGCACCGGACGGCGTGACCGCCTTGGTGCTGGCATCAACCTTATAGAAGTTCATATCGGTATCGACCTTCACATAGCGCATGCCGAAATTGCCGCGCAGGCGATGGCCGAACAGCTCGTTCTGGGTATTCCCCATCACGAAGAGGTTCTTCGTCTTTTCATCGACGTCGAACGTCTTCTGCAGGCTCAGTTTGTCCGTTGTCAGGAAGTTCGCGTCGGCCGAGTTATACATCTTGCGCCAGTCGTCGATATGGTCGCGGATGTAGTAGGCATTGGGCTCCACCCATGCGCGCGGAACGTCCGAGATGGATGTGCCGAAGTTCGAGTTGGTGGAGGAATACGCCGAACCCAGCGAGGCCAGGTTGCGGCCCAGGAAGGCCGATTGCGTCCGGTTGGCCTCGGACGCCTTGCGGTCGTCGAAGCGCAGGCCGAACTGGACCGACTGCAACGCACCCCAGTCGGCATCGTAGACGCCCGCCAGGCTGGCCGTCGCGGCGCTGCCCTTGTTGCGGTTGGCGTTATCGTAGAACTGCGCGACATTCCACTTGGTCGGATCGGTCAGGTCGGCATTGTTATTGAAACGGAACGCCGTGTTGTTGCCGCCGTCATTGAAGTCGACCGAGATGGACGGCGCAACGCGATCGATCCGGGTGGCGGTGAATTCCGAGTGGAAGGTGCTGGTCTGGTACGACAGATCGCCTTCCAGCTTCAGCTTGTCGCTGATGTCCCACTTGCCGTTCAGGGCATAAACGTAGGAATCGGTTGCCGACGTGGTGTAGTCGCCGCTGTTGAAACCATAGACGTTGTTGACGTTACGGCTCTTGATGATGTTCGTTCCCGGGAAGGTCGTGATCGAACCCGCAGGGTTGCTGCCGAGATCACCCCACCAGTCGACAAAGCTGAACAGCAGCTGGTTGAAGGACTTGTCGCGATAACCGTTGTACATCGATTCGAAGGTGTAGACCGAATCGCTGTTCGGCTTCCACTGCAAGGCGATGTTGGCGGCAGGACGCTCGCGCTCGCCCTGAAGGTCGCTCTGGAAAACGGCGTCGCGCGCCAGGTAGTAAGGATAAGGCTTGCCGTTGAAATCGAGCGTAGAACCGGCCGCAGTCGGCAAGCCGGTATGGGTACCTGGCGTCCAGATGTTGTTGTCGAAGATGCGCTGCAAGGGCGTGTAACCTGCGGGAACTTCGGCGGCATTGGGGCTGGTGAACGGCACCATGGCACCCGGCGTCACGCTTTCATTGCGGTATTTCGTCTTGACTTCCGACAGGTTGACCAGGGCACCGACTTCGCCGATGCCGGTTTGCCAGCGGTTGCTTAACATGGCGCTGAGCTGCGGGTTGGCCTTGTTCGCGGGCTCGAGATAGGTTTCACGCGCCGACAGCGAAATTTTCGAACCCTTGAAATCGAACGGCCGCAGCGACTTGACGTCAACCTGGCCGGCAATTCCGGTTTCCAGCTGGCTGGCGTCGCGCGTCTTGTAGACGTCGATCTGGCGAACCAGGGTCGACGGAATGTCCTGAAGCGCGACCTGCGCGCCGGACGCCGTAAAGATAGTGCGGCCGTTCCAGGTTGTCTGGACGTCGGGCAGGCCACGGATGGACAAGGTGCCGACTTCGCCGCCGGCGCGGTCGGTGACCTGGATGCCCGTCACGCGCTGCAGCGCTTCGACGACATTGTTATCGGGCAGCTTGCCGATGTCTTCGGCAACGATCGATTCCACGACCTGGTCGTTGGTGCGCTTGATCGCCAGGCTCTTGATCAGCGATGCCTTGACGCCCGTGACGACCACGGTCGCGGCCTCGGTCGGTTCGGTCTTTTCGGCGGCAGCTTGCGCCCACACCGAGGCGCTGCTGAGCAGGCCGGCCGCGGTCAGTGCGGCGACGCCGGTTTTCAGGACAAGGCGATGCTTCGCCTGGGACTCGACAGTCCCGGTCATTTGCTTGTTCATATGTCTCCAGTGTTATCTGTTTTATGGTTTTTGCAGCTACCTCGGAAATCATCTTATGGGCTGGTCAAAAAACAAACCAATCAATTTTTTCCGGTTTTTGATATCAAAAAAAGTATCGCCAAAGGCAGAGAAAACCAAAAAAAAGCCCGCACTCGGCGGGCTTCATGCATTTTTTGCATGGATTTACTGGAACGCGACCTCGGTGAAACTGCGTAACTTGCGGCTGTGAAGCTTGTCCACGCCCAGCGCGCGCAGCAGCTCCAGCGCGCGAATGCCGATCCGTAAATGCTGGTCGACACGCTCGCGGTAAAACTGGTTAGCCATGCCCGGCAGTTTGATCTCGCCGTGCATGGGCTTGTCGCTCACGCACAACAAAGTCCCGTACGGCACGCGGAAACGGAAGCCGTTGGCGGCGATGGTGGCGCTTTCCATGTCCAGCGCGATCGCCCTGCTCTGGCTGAAACGGCGCTCCGGCGTGCGTTGCGGCAGCAGCTCCCAGTTGCGGTTGTCGGTGCTGGCGACGGTGCCGGTGCGCATCACACGTTTCAAATCGTGGCCGGTGAGCTGCGTGACCTCGGCCACGGCGGCCTCGATCGCCACCTGCACCTCGGCCAGCGGCGGGATCGGCACCCACAGCGGCAAGTCCTCGTCGAGCACGTGGTCCTCGCGCACATAGCCGTGCGCCAGCACGTAATCGCCCAGCTGCTGGGTGTTGCGCAGGCCGGCGCAGTGGCCCAGCATCAGCCACGCATGCGGGCGCAGCACGGCGATGTGGTCGGTGATGGTCTTGGCGTTGGCCGGGCCGACCCCGATGTTGACCATCGAGATGCCGGTGCCGTCGGCGCGCACCAGGTGGTAGCCCGGCATCTGCGGCAGGCGCGGCGGCTGCGCGCCGTGCGCGTCGCTGGCCTGCACCGCCTGGCCGACACGGCGCGTGACCATATTGCCCGGCTCGATGAAGGCGATGTAGTCGTCGCCCGGCGCGCCGGACGCCTGGCCCATCAGCTCGTGGCCCAGCTTGACGAACTCGTCGATATAGAACTGGTAGTTGGTGAACAGCACAAACTTCTGGAAGTGCTCGCACGAGGTGCCGGTGTAGTGGCGCAGGCGCTGCAGCGAGTAGTCCACGCGCGGCGCCGTGAACAGCGACAGCGGCTGCGCCTCGCCCGGCGGCGGCTCGTGGGTGCCGTTGGCGATGCCGTCGTCCATCGCGGCAAGGTTGGGTAGGTCAAATACGTCGCGCATCAGCAGGCGCCGCTCCGCGCTCATATTGCCTTCGATGTGCTCGTGCTCGGCAAACGAGAAGTGGATGGGAATCGGCTGCGAACTGGTGCCCACCTCGATGCGCAGGTGGTGGCTGCCATGGTTCTTCAGCAGCAGCTTGAACTGTTGCTGGTAGTAGCGCGCGAACAGGTCGGGCCGGGTCAGCGTGGTTTCGTAGGTGCCGGGGCCTGCCACGAAGCCGAACGCCAGCGTGGAGTCGGCGCGCGCCACGGTGTCGGTATGGACCCGCACGAAGGGGTAGCAGCCGCGCACATGCTCGCCGACGTCCTCGCCGGCCACAAAGCGTTTCATGGCGTCGCGCAGGTGGGCGACGTTGGCCTCGTAGATGGCCAAAACCTGTTCATAAGCGGCAATCGGATCGTCAAATTGCAAGGGGGCGATAAACGGACGGTTCATTGACATGCGGCTCCTTGGTGACACAGGAAAATACTCCCATATTTCCTATTGTAAAGGCTGGACGCGGAACTTGCATTCTTCCTCTATTGGAACGCACAGCCGTACCGTACAATGACACCCGCCAACACAAAATAAAGTATCAGCATGAACGACCCAGTAACGCCGCACATTCCGCAATCGCATCCAGACATCCTTTACGGGAAACCGCAAAGCGAGTTGCTGCGCGAGGAAATCCTGGCGGATCTGCTGGAAGCAAGCGCCGCCCGCACCCCCGACCACACCGCGCTGATCTTCGGCGCCCGCAGCCTCAGCTATCGCGAACTGAACGCCCAGGCCGACCTGGTGGCCGCCCGCCTGATCGACGCCGGCGTGCGGCCGGGCCAGATCGTCGGCCTGTGGCTGCCGCGCGGCATCGAGCTGCTGGTGCTGCAGGCGGGCATCGCCAAGGCCGGCGCGGCCTGGCTGCCGGTCGACGAGGACATCCCGGTCGAGCGCCTGCAAGTATGCCTGGACGACGCCGACGGCGCCGGCGTGCTCACCTGCGCCGCCTTCGCGCCGCGCCTGGCCGACCTTGGCCGTCCCGTGTGGACCGCCGAGGCGCTGCTGGCCGCGCCGGCGGCCGGCGCCACGCTGTCGCGCCGCGGCGCGGTATCGCCCGACGTGCCGGCCTACGTCATCTACACCTCCGGCTCGACCGGCAAGCCGAAAGGCATCCTGATCACCCAGCGCAGCATCTGCCACTTCCTGCGCAGCGAGAACGCGGTGCTGGGCGTGAGCGCGCAGGACAAGGTCTACCAGGGCTTCTCGGTGGCCTTCGACATGTCGTTCGAAGAGATCTGGATCGCCTACCTGGTTGGCGCCACGCTGTGGATAGGTCCCAAGGAAATCAGCGGCGATCCCGAAACGCTGCCGCGCATGCTCGACGAGAACCAGGTCACCGTGCTGCACGCGGTGCCCACCCTGCTGGCGCTGTTCAATCAGGAAGTGCCCAGCCTGCGCCTGATCAACCTGGGCGGCGAGATGTGCCCGGAATCGCTGGTGGAGCGCTGGTCGCGCCCCGGCCGGCAGATGTTCAACACCTACGGCCCGACCGAAGCGACGGTGTCGGCCAGCCTGGCGCGCCTGCAGCCCGGCCATCCGGTCACCATCGGCACGCCGCTGCCCAACTACGGCCTGCTGGTGATCGACACCAACACCGAGCCGGCCATCGCCGCAGCGGCCGTCGCGCAAGGGCCCGACGCGCCGGCCGGCATCGACGCGGACAACCCGCTGGCGCAAGCGGCCGTCGCGCCGCACGAGCCGGCGCTGCGCCTGCTGGCGCGCGGCGAGATCGGTGAGCTGTGCATCACCGGTCCTGGCCTGGCGGCCGGCTACCTTGGCCGCCCGGACCTGACGGCGGAAAAATTCCTGGTCAATCCATGGTCCAGCGGCCGGCACGACGCCCGCCTGTACCGCACCGGCGACCTGGCCCGCATCGACGCCGACGGCGAGGTGCTGTGCCTGGGCCGCGCCGACGACCAGGTGAAGATACGCGGCTTCCGCGTGGAGCTGGGCGAGATCGAAGCCGTGCTGGCGCAGCAGGAAGGCGTGGGCACCGTCGCCGTGTTGCTGCGCAAGGACGACGGCATCGACCAGCTGGTGGCCTACATCGTGCCCGAAGCCGGCGCCGCGCTGGACGCCAAGACGCTGCGCGCCAGCCTGGCCGCCACGCTGCCGCCGTACATGGTCCCCGGCCGCTACGAGATGCAGGAAGCCATGCCGCGACTGACCTCCGGCAAAATCGACCGCAAGGCGCTCAAGGCCATGCCGCTGAGCGCACCGCCGGCCGGCGGCAACGAGGAATCCGACCTGCCCGAGACCCCGGCCGAGGAAGCGCTGTTCGCCGCGCTGGCCGCGCTGTTCCCCGGCCAGCCGGTGCTGCGCCAGGCCGACTTCTTCACCGACCTTGGCGGCCACTCGTTCTTCGCGGCGCGCCTGGCCTCGGCCCTGCGCGCCGATCCGCGCTACGCCCACATCACCGTGCGCGACATCTACCAGCAGCGCCAGATCGGCAAGATCGCGCTGGTGCTGGCCGACGCGCCCAAGGCCGCCGAGGCGGAAGCCGATTGGACGCCGCCGTCCGCGCTCAAGCGCTGGACCTGCGGCCTGGCCCAGGTGGCCGCGATGCCGGCGCTGGTGGCGCTGCGCATGGCGCAGTGGCTGGCGCCGTTCTTCACCTACCACTTCTTCACCGGCGATCCCGGCGACTCAGTGGCGCGCGCGATCGCCGCCTCGGTCGGCGTATTCCTGCTGGCGACGATAGGCGAATTCGGCATCGCCATCGCCGGCAAATGGCTGATCGTCGGCCGCCTGAAGGCCGGCGACTATCCGCTGTGGGGCGTCACCTACTACCGCTGGTGGCTGGCCGACCGGCTGGTGGAAGCCGCGCCGGCCTACCTGCTGAGCGGTTCCTCGCTCAACGCCTGGTGGCTGCGCGCACTGGGCGCCAAGGTGGGCAAGGACGTCATCATCGGCTCGATGACCCTGCGCTCGCCCGACCTGCTGAGCATCGGCGACAACGTCAGCATCGGCAACGCCGTCAACTTCGAGAACGCCCGCGTGCAGCGCGGCCGCCTGCTGCTGGGCCAGATCACGCTGGAAAACGACACCTGCGTCAGCTCCTTCGCCGTCATGGAGGGCAATACCCACATCGAAGCGCTGGGCCACCTGGAAGGCCAGTCGGCGCTGGGCGACGGCGCGCGCGTGCCGGCCGGCCGCGTATGGGCCGGTTCGCCGGCGCGCGACACCGGCGCCTTCGACACCACCCGCCTGCCGCCGCGCCCACAAGCCAGCGCCGCGCGCCTCCTGGCGGAGAGCCTGTTCTTCATCTTCGGCATCCTGCTGATCGTCACGCTGTTCTTCATGCCGGTGTTCCCCAGCTTCGTGCTGATCGACTGGTTCGACGAACAAGGCTGGCTGCCGTGGATACAGGGCGATGACGTGCGCATCCAGCTGCTGCGCTACTTCCTGCTGGCCTTCCCCGCCAGCACGGTGCTGATCGTGTTGACGGCGCTGCTGTCGGCCGGCATCCGCTGGAGCGTGCTGCCACGCCTGCAGCCGGGCCGCTCGGCCATCCACAGCAACACCTACTGCGCCAAATGGCTGGTGAGCCAGATCCAGGAATCGAGCCTCAACGTCCTGCACGGCATTTACGCCACCGTGTTCGCGCCGTACTGGTATCGCCTGCTGGGCGCCAAGGTCGGCAAGGACGCCGAGATCTCCACCGCGCTGGGCGTGGTGCCGGACATGCTGACGCTGGGCGACGAAACCTTCATCGCCGACGCGGTCATGCTGGGCGACGAGGAGATCGACGGCGGCTGGATGATCATGAAGCCGACCGTGATTTCGCACCGCAGCTTCGTCGGCAACGGCGCCTACATCCCGGACGGCACGGTGCTGCCCGAGCATGTGCTGATCGGCGTGCACTCGCGCGCGCCGGACAATGAGCAGATGAACAGCGGCGACACCTGGCTCGGTTCCCCGCCGATCAACCTGCCGGCGCGCGAGCAGACCAGCGGCTATCCGGAAAACCTGACCTTCCACCCGTCGCCCCTGCGCCGCCTGGGCCGCGGCCTGATCGAAGCGTTCCGCATCGTCGCGCCGCACGCGCTGGTGATCGCGGTCGGCTACACGCTGGTGCTGGCGGTGATGCCAGCCGCCGGCGCCGGCCGCTGGGCCGAGGTGACCTGGGACCTGACCCTGGCGGGCCTGGGCTACGGCATCGGCAACTACATCTTCGTGGTACTGCTCAAATGGCTGCTGATCGGCCGTTACCGCAAACAGTCGGAGCCGATGTGGACGCCGTTCGTCTGGCTGTCCGAAGGCGTGACCAATCTGTACGAGGGCATCGCCGTGCCGAACTTCATGCGCTACCTGCGCGGCACGCCGTGGCTGCCGCTGGCGTTCAACGTGCTGGGTTCCCGCATCGGCAAGGGCGTCTACCTCGACACCACCGACATCACGGAATTCGACTGCGTCCACATCGGCGACCACAGCGAACTGAATGCGCTCACCTGCCCGCAAACCCACCTGTTCGAGGACCGTGTAATGAAGATCGACCGCGTCACCATCGGCAAGAACGTCTACATGGGACCGCGCAGCGCGGTGCTGTACAGCGCCGTCGTCGGCGACAACGCCCGCCTCGGCGCGTTGACGCTGGTGATGAAGGGCGAGCAGATTCCCGCCAACGGTTACTGGGCCGGCTGTCCCGCCGCGCCGGCGCGATGAGCGAGTTCACCGTCCACTCCTGGCCCGGCCCCGTGCCGGCTCCGCAAGACGGCGTGTTCGTCATCCGCGTGGCCAGCAGCACGCTGCGGGAGGTGGCGCGCCAGCAGGTCCGCGCCGCCACCTGCGCGGCGCTGGCCGCGGTGCTCGGCATCCCGGCCGAGACCATCCACATCGACAGCACACCCGGCCAGCCGCCACACATCGCGCTGGACGGCGACGGGCGCCGCATCGGCTGCTCCTTCTCGCACGAAGACGGCCACTCGCTGGCCGCCGTCAACCTGCACGGCGCGGTAGGCGTGGACTTGATGCGCGTGTACGAAGTCTTCGACTGGCAGGCCGTGGCGCGCGACTATCTCGGCCCGGAAGCCTGCGCCGCGCTGGCCGCCACGCCCGCCGCCGACTGCACACTCGCATTCGCGCTGGCTTGGAGCCGGCACGAGGCCGCGCTCAAATGCCACGGCATGCAACTGGTCGAATGGTCGGAAGACCTTGCGCTGCCGGAGACCATCACGCGATCGACCCTGCTGGCGGATAATCTGGTAGCCTCGCTGGCATGCCCACTTCCGGACCAACCATGAAAAGAATCTCGATAGCAGGCCTGCTGCTTACGCTGGCAGGCCTAGCCGGCGCCGCCGACTGCGGCCCCGACAAACTGGGCACCGCCCGCACCATCACGCTGAAACGCGAGGCCGCGCTGTACGGCGCGATGCAGCACGCACCGCTGCCGCTTCAAAAGAAGGAAATCGTACTGACCTTCGACGACGGCCCGATGCCGGAAACCACGCCGCTGGTGCTCAAGGCGCTGGCGGATCAATGCGCGCGGGCCACCTTCCTCATGGTCGGCGCCAATCTGGAGAAATCGCCAGAACTGGCGCGGCGCGTGGTGGCGGAAGGCCACTCGGCCGGAATACACAGCCAGACGCACCCGCACCTGGCCGCGATGAGCGTGCCGGAGCAACTGGCGGACCTGCGCCAGGCACAGGCGGCCTACCTGGCCGTCTTCGGCAAGGACACGCCGGCCTACCGCTTCCCGTACCTGGAGGAGACGCCGCCCATGCTGGCGGCGCTCAAGGACGCCGGCATCACCGTGATGTCGATAGACCTCGGCATCAACGACTGGCTGCCGGAGGACACCACCGAGATTCTGGTCGAACGCCTGGTCAAGAGCCTGGACGCCACTGGCGGCGGCATCCTCCTCATGCACGACGTGAACGTGCCGACCGCGAAGGCGCTGCCGGCGCTGCTCAAACTACTCAAGCAGCGCGGCTACAGCGTCGTACATCTGGAGTGGAATTAAGCGACGGCGTCGGGAAAGTCTCCCGCCGCCCGCGCGCATATGCCCTCGCCTTCCGCGCAATTTCACCATCGTGACTATTGGTGATATTTCAAAATTGCATTTAATATAATATGTCGCTACCAACAACCCAACCAGGAGCGATGTAATGCAAAACCACGCAGCAAGAAGCTGGCCGGTACGCACTGTCATGCTGTTCTTATGCATGCTGTGCCTTGCCATCAATGCCGGCGCATATGCCAGTGATAGCCTGCCCAGCAGAATATCGGCCTATGGAGGGTCCTACGAAACCACGGACGGCTATGGCGCCACCTGCGTCAACGGC
The DNA here is from genome assembly GCF_059422325.1 of Duganella sp. GW821-FHT01E12. Classification (NCBI taxonomy): domain Bacteria; kingdom Pseudomonadati; phylum Pseudomonadota; class Betaproteobacteria; order Burkholderiales; family Oxalobacteraceae; genus Duganella; species Duganella sp. GW821-FHT01E12. The sequence goes on from NZ_JBWKWR010000006.1 coordinate 324,626, forward strand.
AACGCCTACAGCGCGGGCTGCAGCTGTCCCGGCGGTGTGCAACCACAGGCGCAATTTCGGGTACTAAACGATGTGAGCGGGCCAGGTTCGGTCCATGGCGGCAATTTGATGATGTGCTCCGCCGGCACCAATACCGCCAGCGAATACGCCGGCGGCTATCAACTGGATGACGCGGTCGCCGGCGGCGCCGGTTGCCGCTTCGCCAACGGCATCACCGGCTCATGCTCCTGCCCGGCCGGCACGAATTCGGTGCAAATGCGTGTCGCGGTCGATGGCACCAGCGGCATTTTCCTTAACAGCAGTCTGTACATGTGCATGAAGGCCACGTCGGTTCCGCAAAACTTCGGCGGCGCCTACCAGTACGACGACGACAACTCATGCCGCGCAGCCAACCCTTACACCGGCGGCTGCAGCTGCCCGGCCAACTTCAGCGGGCAGCCGCACCGGGCCGAGATCATGGTTAACGGGAACCGCGGCGGCACCACCCTCATGACCTGCCTGCCGGCAGCTCAGACCGCGCAGATCTGCCCTGGCAACTCGGCCGATCCGACCGGCCGCATTTCCGCGACCAGCGCGATTCAGAACTGCATCAACAGCACCACGGCGGGCGCCGAACTGGCGATACCGGCCGGCACCTACCTGATCGATGGGCAGCTACTCATTAACAAGGCCATGACGCTGCGCACGCTGGGAACCGCTCCCTCAGGCGGCACGGCGGTAGAGCCGTGTGGCCGGTCCACGCCTTGCGCCACCTTGCTGGCCAGCCCGAACCAATTGGTACATACCGGCTTCCTGTATGTGGCCAACACGCCTCACGTGACGGTCGACCACATCATCCTGGACGGCAACCGCTTCAAGCGCCTGGGCAGCGTCGCCTATTCGCGCTGCACCTCCACCACCGCGTACGACTCCTCGTATGGCTACAACGCGGAATTCTTGAACAGCCCGTACGGCAAATTCACCAACTCCATCACCACACGGGCGCTGTGCGGCTCGGCATTGTCCTTCGACAGCGATTTTGGCGAGATCGCCAACAGCGTGTTTTCCGACAATGGCGATGGCAGCGTGCCAGGCGCATGGTCGGATGGGCTGACGGTCGGCATCGATAACGGCAGCATTCATGACAATCAATTCATCAACAATAGCGATGTCAATATGGTGCTGGTAAGAGGCGTCAATACGCCGGTGAAGAACAACACCATCGTCATGAACAACAATCACGCGTTTGCGGGTATTCAGCTGGACAATTTCGCCAACAACTGGTCGGGCGATTTCAGCGGCGGCAGCATCACCAATAACACCGTCAACTGCGCTCCGGGAAAATGCTTCTTTGCCGTGAATATCGGCGCCCATCCATGGAACCCGTCGTCCAGCAACGTATTCGGCGCGACCTTTACCAACAACACCTTGACCGGTGGCGTCATTACGCTGAACGTCGATGGTGGAGGAACGCCTGCGCATCCCATCACCATCTCCAACAACAACCTGGGCAGCGCGCATACCGGCCCCGCCGTCAGCTGTGGCCCCAGCCACGGAACCCAAACCATTGTTTCCTCGCGTTACAACGTGAGCCCCGATTCCACAGTCACCGGCAACCAAGGCTCGCCGGACACCGTGCAGGTGGTGCACCAATGTGAAGGTGGTTGACCGCTGTCAGGCGGCGTCGAGGAAGAAGATGGCGGTGAGCTTGGCCGGCGTCTTCTCGGTCGGCTTGTCGATCTGGATCTGGGCGCAGTCCTCGGCCACCAGGCTACGCCAGTTGCCCACGCCGGCGGCAGAGAATATCGTATGCGCCTTGGAGCTCATGCTCATGTCGATCGCCAAGCGCGCATTGCGCTCGCCGGTCTTGGCGTAGTTCACGCCGCGCAGTTCGATGCCGTAGGCGGTCAGCCAGGGTTCCCACAGGCCCGATTCCACGCCCTGCACGATGCGGTTCAACATGACTTCCAGCGTCAGGCCCTTTTTCACCACGGCGCGCAGCACCTGCAGCGACGGCGCGTAACGCGCGTCGGTGCTCTGCTTGCCGGCGCCGCTGTCGCCGATCGCCTTCGCTTCCTTGGAAAAGGCGGCGTCGCGCTCCGTGTAGTCGCGCATGCGCGAGTAGAAATCGGCGTTCAGGAAGGGATTCGCTACCCGGCCCGCAGGCGCTTGTTTTTGGTTCGTCATGGTCAGGCCTTAATGTGTAAGGCCGTAGTTTAACCGACTCGGAAGCCCTCGACGACTATCCTGGTGGCTTCGGCGATGATCTCGCTGCGCGCCTTGTCGTCCTTGCCAGGCTGGGTGAGGTAGACCACCAGCGCCAGCGGCGCCTTCCCCGGTTGCCAAATCACGCCGATGTCGTTGGTGCTGCCATAGTCGCCGGTGCCGGTTTTGTCGGCCACCAGGCTGCCCGACGGTACGCCGGCGTGGATGCGGGTGTCGCCGGTGGTGGTCCCCAGCATCCAGTCCTTGAGCTGCTTGCGCTGCACCGCACCCAGGCCGTCGCCCAGCACCAGCTTGTGCAGCGACTCCACCATCGCCGCCGGCGTGGTGGTGTCGCGCAGATCGCCGGGCAGCGCGGTGTTGAGCTCCGTCTCCATGCGGTCCAGGCGGAATTCCATGTCGCCTATCGAGCGCGCGAAGGCCGTCACCGCGGCCGGCCCGCCGATCTGCTTCATCAGCAGGTTGGCCGCCGTGTTGTCGCTGGTCTGGATGGTCGCCTCGCACAGCGCCGCGACGGTCATACCCTTGCCGATGTGTTTTTCGGTGACGGGCGAATAGCTCACCATGTCCGCCTTCGCATAGCGCACACGCTTCTTCAGCAGCGACGGCTCCCTGGCCAGCACCGCCGCACACAGCATCGTCTTGAAGGTGCTGCAGAACGGGAAACGCTCGTCGGCGCGGTGCAGCAGGCGGCGGCCGTCGGCCGTGTTCATCGCGGCCACGCCCAGCCGTCCGCCCGAATCGGCCTCCAGCTTGGCCAGCAAGGCCGCCGCCGACAGCGGCATGGACGATGGCGCGTTGTCCAGCAGGTCGGCGGCGTTGGCGAAGGGAGCGGCGGCAAGCGCCAGCAACAGGGTACGGCGGGTGACGGAAACGGTCATGGTGCTAGGTGTAAGTTAAACAATGTTTCGCATCTTACCAGCCGTTTCTTAAGCTCGTATTGGGCCCGTGTTCAATTGAACGCACCCCGTTTGGCGCCGGATGTAGACTCGTCGCATGGCCCCTCAAGTCCTCATCGTCGGCGCAGGTCCCACTGGCCTGGTGCTCGCCATCCGCCTGGCGCGGCATGGCGTGGCCGTGCGCATCATCGACAAAAACAGCGGCCCGGGCCAGGCTTCGCGCGCCATGGCGGTGCACGCCCGCACGCTGGAGTTCTACCGGCAGCTGGGCTTTGCCGATGTCGTCGTCAATCTCGGCATCAAGGTCGAAGCGATCCACCTGCGCGAAGCCGGCGAGGATGTCGTCGAGCTGCCGCTCAAGGATATCGGCGCGGGCCTCAGTCCCTACCCTTTCGTGCTGGCCTACCCGCAGGACGATCACGAACGCTTCCTGGTCGGGCAGTTGGAGGCGCTCGGCATCGCCGTCGAATGGAACACCGGGCTGGAATCGTTCACCCAGGACGAATGGGGCGTGCGCGCCGTGCTGGCGCGTGGCGGCGAGCGCATCGCGTGCAGCAGCGTCTACCTGTGCGGCTGCGACGGCGCCCACAGCCGCGTGCGCGAATCGCTCAAGCTCGATTTCTCCGGCGGCACCTACGACCATCTGTACTACGTGGCCGACGTCAAGACCTCGGGCCCGGACAACCGCGACCTGATCGGCCATGTCGGCGCCAACACCTTTGCGCTGATGCTGCCGGTGCGCTCGCGCGGCATGCAGCGCCTGATCGGCATCATGCCGCCGCAGGCGGAGGCCGTGCCGGAGCCGGGCTTCGAGGACGTCCGCCCGGTGCTGGAGCCGCTGCTCGGCATCCGGGTGGAGCAGGTCAACTGGTTCTCCACCTACCGCGTGCACCACCGCGTGGCCTCGCAGTTCCGCGCCGGGCGCTGCTTCCTGAGCGGCGACGCGGCCCACGTCCACAGCCCGGCCGGCGGCCAGGGCATGAACACCGGCATCGGCGACGCCGTCAACCTGTCGTGGAAACTGGCCCAGGTGCTGCAAGGCCGCGCCGATCCTGCCATGCTCGACACCTACCAGGCCGAACGCATCGTGTTCGCGCGCAAGCTGGTGGCCACCACCGACCGCGCTTTCCAGATGGTGGTGTCGCAGGGCGCCGGCGGACAGCTGCTGCGCAACTGGCTGGTGCCGCATCTGTTCCCGATGCTGGCCGGCTTCGCCGCCGCGCGCCGCACGCTGTTCCGGACCTTGTCGCAGGTGCGCATCCACTATCCCGACAGCCACCTGAGCGCGGGCCGCGCCGGCGACGTGATCGGCGGCGACCGGCTGCCGTGGGTGCCGCAGGCCGACGGCGGCGACAACTTCGACGCGCTGCAATCGCTGGACTGGCAGCTGCACGTCTACGGCGCGGCCATGCCCGAACTGGAGGCCTTCGCAGGCGGCCTGTCGCTGCCGCTGCACGTCTACCCGTGGACCGAGGCCACCTCCAACGCCGGCCTGCTGCGCGACGCGGCCTATCTGATCCGGCCCGACATGCACGTGGCGCTGGCCATGCCGCGCCAGGAACTCGACTCCCTGCACCACATGGCGGCGCGCTACCACCTGCGCTTCGCCCATCGCAAAATTGATTGACACGCTTCCCGGCATCAGGCTAAGGTCTTCACCGCACGAATTCTCTGCCTGCCCATAAAGGAAGCCATGAACCATCAGCCCCAGAATTTCTCCCGCCGTCAACTGCTGTTGTCGGCGCTGTCCGCCGCCGCCGTCAACACGCTGCCCGGCTTCGCGCTGGCGCAAGCCGCACCGGCCGACGCCCAGTTCTCCACGCTGCTGGAGAACTTCGCCGACGAGATTCTACGTCTGGCGCCGACCAGCGCCACCTCGCTGGGCCTGGACAAGGGCGCGCGCGCCGGCCTGAAGGCGCAGCTGGAAGACCTCTCGCCCGCCGGCGACGCCGCCTGGGCCGCGCAGGTGCGCTCCATGCTGGGGCGCCTGTCCGCGCTGGACCGCAACGCGCTCGGCGCCGACGCGCAGATCCGCTACGACACCGTGCGCTACGCCGCCAGCGAAGGCGTGGCCGGCTTGCGCTTCCCGTTCGGCGGCGCCGCCAGCGGCTTCTTTGGCGGCACCTCGCCCTTCCCCGTCACCCAGCAGGATGGCGCGCTGACCCGCATTCCCGAATTCCTCGACTCGCAGCACCAGATCGCCAACGCCGCCGACGCCGAGGCCTATCTGGAACGCGTGGCCGGCATGGCGCGCATGCTGGACCAGGAGACCGCCCGCATCGTCGAACAGGCCGGCCACGGCATCATGCCGCCGGACTTCATCGCCCGCACCGCGCTGGGGCAGCTGAAGGACTACCGCAAAACCGCGGTCGCCGCGCAAAAGCTGGTCACGTCGATCAGCGAGCGCACCGAAAAACTGGGCATCGCCGGCGACTGGAACGCGCGCGCGGCCAAGCTGGTCGACGGCATGGTCTATCCGGCGCTGGATCGGCAGATCGCCGCCTTCGCCAAGGCCACGGCCAAGGCGAGCGATATCGCCGGCGTGCACCGCCTGCCCGATGGCGCCGCGTACTACGAGTGGGCGCTCAAGCTGGGCACCTCCACCAGCCACAGCGCCCGCGAGATCCATGCGATCGGGCTGGAACAGAACAAGCAGCTGCAGGCGCGCATCGACACCATCCTCAAGGCGCAGGGCATCAAACACGGCACGGTGGGCGCGCGCCTGCAGGCGCTGGCCAAGGACCCGAAGCGCTTCTATGCCGACAACGACCAGGGCCGCGAGCAGCTGATCGCCTACTGCAATGAGCGCATCCAGGCCGTGCGCGCGCTGATGCCGAAGATCTCGCACATGGATTTGAAGGTGCCGCTGCAGGTCAAGCGCGTGCCGGCCGATATCGAAGCCGGTGCGGCGCTGGGCTATATGAACTTCGCCTCGCTGGACGGATCGCGTCCGGCCATCTACTACATCAACCTGAAATCGACCACCTTGTGGCCGAAGTCGGAGCTGGCCACGCTGACCGCGCACGAAGGCCTGCCGGGCCACGCCTTCCAGGGCGCGTATCTGGCCGAGCACCACGACCAGCTGCCGCTGATCGCATCGCTGATGGGCTTTAACGCCTTCGTCGAAGGCTGGGCGCTGTATGCGGAACAGCTGGTCGACGAATTCGGCTTGTACGCGAACGATCCGTTCAGTCAGATCGGCTATCTCCAGGCGCAGCAGTTCCGCGCCTGCCGGCTGGTGGTCGATACCGGCATCCACGCGATGAAGTGGACGCGCCAGCAGGCGATCCGCTTCCTGGTGGAGAACACGGGGCGCGGCCTGCAGGCGATGACCAGCGAGATCGACCGCTATTGCGTGTCGCCGGGCCAGGCCTGCGGCTACAAGATGGGCCACAACGAAATCCTGCGCCAGCGCGAGCGCGCCAAGGCGGCGCTGGGCGGCAGGTTCGACCTGGCCGCCTTCAACGACGCGCTGGTGCAAAGCTGCGGCGTGCCGCTGACCGTGCTGCCGACGGTGGTGGACCGCTACATCGGCGGCGCCAAGAAAGCCTGAGCAGACTGGTGGCTTGATACCATACTCAGCCGAATATCCCGCGGGTACGCGACACGGTAATTCGGCAAGTATCAGTGCCATTGAAGCTCACAAAAACCGGATCGTCGTTGCCCTGTGGGACAGAAAAACTAGTCCTGTCATACGACGGCCCTCCATCATAGCCAAGGCTGGTATATTGGTTCGGTTTGCTTCCGATTGACTCTTCGAGCGCTGCTGAAGTGGGGCAGGAAGTGGAAGAAAACTCCAACTCAAGGACATTGAGAAATTTCGCCTGCGCGGACGGGGAGCGGTATGGGCTCCAGCTAATGAAAACTCTCTTTACGCCCAGCTCGGATTCAGAGGGGAAATAATAGGCACTGAATCTTTGAGATGTGTGCGCATCGAAAGGTCCCTGCCACGTCATCTTTTCCTCTAAACCGGGTAATTTTAATTCGCGCGCCAGTGCCAGAAAGTCCACTTCCTGGTCATTTTTTACGAGATTAGCCACAGCCTGCGCAATCACGCGACCTGTATCTTTCTCAAGCGCTTGTGCAGAACCCTGCGGTAGGGCGACTAAAGCTGTAAATCCTAAAACTGTCCAAAACGTTATCATTGAAATCTTGAAAGGCATCACGATTTTATTGTATAAATTATTATACAAAGTTCTATTATTCATGCCAACCCAAGCCGGGTCGTTTCCTCCAATCTGGCATCTGCAACGCACATGCCAGCGCGCCTGCCGTTGAAATATTCCGAAATTGCCCCTGGTATATTGAGCGACATTACGAATCAGAGTAAAAGTAAACATTCACGCTAGCCGCGCCAGACGGGGGCGCCGGGAAGCGCCATCAATTCTGAAGCTAGAGGATCACATGCACGCTGGCTGGACGCGCCGGTCGTTCCTCCCAACCGCCATGCTGGCCTTGGCCGGCCGGCTGACACCCCTGATGGCGTTCGCCATGGCCGGGGCCGCCGCGGCTGACGTCAAGCCGCTCAAAAGCTACACGATCGGGGTCGAGGACCTGCAATACTACCCCCTGCATACGACCAGCAATGGCAATACCTTCGGCGGCTTCGCGCGCGAGGTGCTGGACATGTTCGCCAAGGAAAAGAGCTATACCTTCCGTTATGTGCCCTTGCCGGTCAACCGCCTGTATGTCGCCTTCCTGAAGGAGCGCACGCTCGACTTCAAATACCCCGACAATCCCAAATGGCGGGAGGACCTGCGCGGCGCGGCCAAGATCCGTTACAGCGCGACGCTGGTCACCTCGGAGGAGGGAGCGATGGTGCTGCCCCAGAACAAAGGGCGCGCGCTGCGCCAGATCAAGTCGCTGGGCACGGTGCTCTGTTTTACCCCCTGGTCCTATCTGCCGGCGATCGACAGCAAGGCCATCGCGCTCAGCACCAGCAACGGCTTCGAGGGCCTGCTCAGGCATGCCCTGGCCAACCATCTCGACGCCGTGTACATCAATGTCGATGTCGCCAACTTCCTGCTGGCGTCGGAGCTGAAGACGCCGGGTGGACTGGTGTTCGACCCGGGTCTGCCACACGCGCGCAGCGATTTCAGCCTGTCGACCCTGCGCCACGCCGAGGTGTTGGAGGAATTCGACGCTTTTTTGCGGCGCGAGCGTCCGCAGCTGCAGGCGCTCAAGCTCAAATACGGGATGGAGGAACGCGGCGGCCCCTGATTGATCGCCCCAAGCGAGAACACAAGTGGTAAAGTTGGACTTCGTCCTGAACAAGACGAAGAGATGGTCGCGGCCATCACATTCGCCCCCCGGCCCTCGCCCAGGATACGCAGGGACGGGCCTGACACCGCATCTATCGCCGCATGCTGAGCCTACACACCAACGCCGCCTCGCTGTCCGCGCAAGCCGCCCTGCTCCACGCGGAGAGCAGGACAGCGGTCGCCATGACGCGGCTGGGCAGCGGCTTCCGCGTCAACTCGGCGCGCGACGACGCGGCAGGCTTGCAGATCGCCACCAGGCTGATCTCGCAGTCCCATGGCATGGCGGCGGCGCGGAATAATATTCAGAAGGACATTTCGATCCTGCAGACGGCCGACGGCGCGCTCGATGAGAGCAGCGCCATCCTGATCCGCATGAAGGATTTGGCCACCCAGGCCGCGGACGGCTCGGCCACGGCCGGCGACCGCGTTGCGATGCAGGCCGAATACACCGCGCTCAGTCATGAATTGAGCAATATCTCCAGCGCGACCACCTTCGGCGGCAGCAAGCTGCTGCTGGGCGACACGGCGGCGGAGCGGGCGGGCGTGGTGGTGGCCACCGCCAACGCGGTCGCCAACGCCGCCAACGCGGCCGCCGCGCACGTGGCCGCCGTGGCCGCCTACAACGCCGCCGTCGCCGCCGACGCCGCCGGATCGACGCCGGCCACGCGGGCGGCGCTCGCCAGCACCTTGGGCGCGGCCGCCACGGCGACCGAGACCGCCAGCGTCGCCGCGCTCGCCGCCACCGACGCCCAGGACTACGCCGCCGCAGTGGCGACGGCGACGGCGGTCGACGGCAAGTTTTCCCGCTCGGTCTCGTTCCAGATCGGCGCCTCCGCCCGCGAGGTGCTGGTCTATAACCTGACGCCCTTGCTGAGCGATATGCATACCGCCCTGCACGCGGCCTCGACCACCTACGACACCTTCGGCATCGCCGTCAAAGGCAGCGGCACCGACCTGGTCATCGCGTCGGCGGCCTCCGCGTCCATCGATAAACTGAACCAGGCGCTGGACGCGGTCGCCGCAGTGCGCTCCAGCCTGGGCGCCACGACCAATCGCCTGAGCCATTCGGACAGCAATCTGGCCAATATGAGCGCCAACACCATCCAGGCGACCGGCCGCATCATGGACACCGATTTCGCACAGGAAAGCGCCGAAATGGCCAGCAATCAATTGCTGATGAAGACAGGCAGCGCCATGCTACGGGGCAGCAACAGCATCTCGTCCCTGCTGATGTCGCTGCTCAAATAGGGCGCCGGCACAGCGGCCTATTTGACAAAATACGTGCCGACGCAGACCATGGTATCCCCCGCGCCGCGCTCGCAATACGAGCGTTTCAATTCATAGCCCTGGCTATTCGGATTGGTGAATTTGTAGGGGCCGTACCAGCCCCGCGATGTGCTCTTGACCATGTCGATCATGCCCTGGATAAAAGGATTGCCATCGACATCCTTGATGGCGGCCAGGTTCTTGCCCACCATCTTGGGATTGGCGCCCTGCGCCAGGCAGATGCCGCCGAAATCATAGACGAACACATACAGGTCGCGGTCCTTGAAGGCGCCGTCCGGATGTTCGGTGAAAGCCTTGTAGGCGCTCTCCGGCCCGGCCGACTTAACCAGCGCGACCGCCTTTTTCACCATCTCCTGCGCCTCCTTTTCGCTGCCGTGCTCGGCCGCGCCGGCCGGCGCCGCGCTCAACAGGGTCAAACAGCATACGGCGCCCAGCGTGTTACGCAACAGTGTGTTCATCGTGACTCCATCTTCGTCGAAAGAAAACTGGCCGCGCGTTCGCGACATTGCTTTGATTCTACTCCACCCGGCCGGCCGAATCCGGCTTTCAGCACCCTGCGCAGCCGCGCCAGCGGGCCGGGTATAATTATTTTTTTGCCACTGTTGATACCATCGAGGCGCACCATGACAGAGAAGACATTGAACTCCAAGGTTGATGCATACGTCGGCAAGCCAGGCACATGGCAGGACGCATTCAAGAACCTGCGCGCCATCGCCCTCGACTGCGACCTGGCTGAGGACTTCAAATGGGGCCATCCCTGCTACACGCTCGACGACCAGAACATCGTGCTGATGCACGGCTTCAAGGAATACTGCGCACTGCTGTTTTTCAAAGGCGCCTTGATGCAGGACCCCAGATCCATCCTGATCCAGCAAACGGAGAATGTGCAGGCCGGCCGCCAGATCCGCTTCACCAGCGCCGAGGAGATCGCCAAGATGGCATCGACCTTGAAGTCCTACATCCGTGAAGCCATCAAGGTGGAACAGTCCGGCGCGCAGGTGGAATTCAAGAAGACCGCCGAATTCGCGATGCCCGAGGAATTCCTGAACAGGCTGGAAGCATCCCCCGAACTGCAGGAAGCCTTCGCCGCGCTGACGCCGGGCCGGCAACGCGGCTACCTCCTCCACTTCTCCTCAGCCAAGCAAGCCAAGACCCGCATGGCGCGCGTGGAAAAGTGCGTCCCGCACATCCTCAAAGGCAAGGGACTGGATGACTAACCCTGGGGGGCTTACCGACGTTAGATGGTAAACTTGCGGCTATCATGAAAACCATAGCCATCATCGGCGGCGGCATCACCGGCGTCACCACCGCCTACGCGCTTGCCAGGCGCGGCTTCGCCGTCACGCTGCTGGAGCGCCATCGCTATGCGGCGATGGAGACTTCCTTCGCCAACGGCGGCCAGCTGTCCGCATCCAACGCCGAGGCCTGGAACCATCGCGACACCGTCGTCAAGGGCTTGAAGTGGATGCTGAAGAACGACGCGCCGCTGCTGCTCAATCCGAAACCGACTTGGCATAAGCTGTCGTGGTTCGCGGAGTTCATCGCCGCCATCCCCCACTATCGCGACAACACCATCGCCACCACCAGGCTGGCCGTGGCCGCGCGCAAGCACCTGTTCAGCTGGGCCGAGGAGGAAGGCATAGACTTCAACCTCAAACGCCAAGGCATCCTGCACATCCACCGCGACCGCGCCGGTTTCGAGCACGCGGCCGAGGTGTCCAGGCTGCTGGCGCAAGGCGGCCTGCCGCGCCGCGCCGTCACGCCGGACGAGATGCGCGCCATCGAGCCGGCATTGAGCGGCCAGTTCTACGGCGGCCACTACACCGAAAGCGACAGCTCCGGCGATATCCACAAGTTCACCACCGGCCTGGCGCAAGCCGCGCAGCGCCTGGGCGTGGACCTGCGCTTCGACCAGCAGGTGACCAAGGTCAGCGCCGACGCCGCCGGCGCGCACATCACCGTCGCGCACGGCGATGCCGAAGACACCCGCCGCTACGACGCGGTGGTGGTCTGCGCCGGCACCGCCAGCCGCGACATCGCGGCCATGCTGGGCGACCGCGTCAACGTCTACCCGGTGAAGGGCTATTCGATCACCGTCCACCTGAACGACGCCGCCAGCCAGGCCGCGGCGCCCAACGTCAGCCTGGTGGACGACGCCACCAAACTGGTCGCCAGCCGCCTGGGCGTGGACCGCCTGCGCGTGGCCGGCACGGCGGAGTTCAACGGCTACAACCGCGACATCCGCGCCGACCGCATCGCGCCGCTGACCGACTGGGTGCGGCTATGCTTCCCCGGCGTCGCCACGCGCGAGGCGACGCCCTGGGCCGGCCTGCGTCCGATGATGCCCAACCTGGTCCCGCGCGTGGGCCGCGGCAAGGCGCCCACCGTGTTCTACAACACCGGCCACGGCCACCTGGGCTGGACGCTGTCGGCCGCCACCGCCGACCTCATCGCCGAATCGGTGTTGGCCGCCTTGGGCGCGCCAACGCCATCCGTTAGCCAACGTACCGCGCAAGACTTGAAAATGGCGTAAACTGCCACCATATTCAGCCTGTCCCTACAAGGAGTTCCGACATGACGGCAAAATCTTTCGCACGTATGACCCTGCTGGCCGGCGCCCTGGCGCTGGCGGTGCCGGCGTTTGCGGCCGAACCCACGATACACGATGTTTATGTAGCCGCAGAAGCAGGCAAGTACACTGACGCCCAGGCGCTGATGGACCAGGTCCTCAAAGCCCACCCGAACAGCGCCAAGGCGCACTTCGTGGAGGCCGAACTGCTGGCCAAGCAAGGCAAGTTCGCCGCCGCGCAGGGCGAGCTGGCCACTGCCGAACGGCTGGCGCCCGGCCTGCCGAAGGTGGACCCCGCCGCGGTGACCAGGCTGCGCACGCTGCTGGCCGACGGCCAGAAGCCGCGCGCCAACTACTCGCAGCAGCAGCCGGCCCGCAGCAACGCCGGTTACAGCAATGGCAACTACGGCGCGCCGCAGAGCAGCGGCATCCCCTGGGGCACCATCCTGATCCTCGGTGGCGGCCTGCTGGGCTTTATCTGGCTGGCGACGCGCTTCATGTCGCGCCGTAACCAGCAGACCGACAGCTACAACAACCCGGCCGGCTACAACCCCGGCGGCGCGGCGCCCGGCTATGCACCCGGCGGCGCCTACCCGCAACAGGGCTATCCGCAGCCAGGCTACGGCCAGCCGCAAGGTAGCGGCATGGGCTCGCGCATCATGGGCGGCCTGGCGACCGGCGCCGCGGTGGGCGCGGGCATCGTGGCCGGCGAAGCGATCGCGCGCCAGTTCACCGGCGGCAACCACGATTCGGGCAACCGCGACCAGCCGCGCAACGACATCGTCTACGACGACCCGTCGCGCGACGAACTGCTGCGCCGCGACGACATGGGCGGCAACGACTTCGGCGTCAGCGGCGGCTGGGACGACGGCGGCAGCAGCGGCGGCGACAGCGGCGGCGGGGGCGGCGGCGACTGGGACTAATCCCACCTCACGGGGCGCGGCGCTCGCCCGCCCCGGCAGCTTCCATCGCAACATCCCAATACGGCGGATCGCCGAAATACTCCCTCAAATGACGTATCAGCAGCTGGGCCTTGGCCTGGTTGGAGCGGCCCGGCATGTGCACCGCATGCACGGCCGACTCGTACGGGTCGCGCCGGCCCTGGCTTGCGGAGCGCCGCACCGGCGCCATCGGGAACACCGGCACCAGCTGACCCGCCACGATGGCGTCGCTCACCAGCCAGTTCGCCAGATGCACCAGGCCCGCGCCGCCGATGGCCGCGTGCAGCAACGAGTCGGTGTCGTCGCAGCGCAGCTTGCCCTTGACGGCCAGCGGCTGGTTCTGGTTCACGCCTTCGAAGCGCCACCAGCCGCGCGGCGCGGCGCGCCCGGTCACGGTCAGGCATTGGTGATTGAGCAGGTCCAGCGGCGTTTGCGGCCAGCCGTGGCGCTCCAGATAGGCCGGGCTGGCGCTGACCACGCGGTTCTGGATGGCCAGCCGCGTCGCCACCAGGCCGCTGTCGGGCAGCACGCCGGCGCGCACCGCCACATCCACCCGGCGCGCTGACAGATCGACGATGTCGTCGCTGACGTGCAGCTCCACCTCCAGCAGCGGACAGTGCTGCAAAAAATCGGCGATGGCCGGCGCCACATGCAGCCGTCCGAACGCGGCCGGCGCGGTCACCGTCAGCAGGCCGCGCGGTTCGCTGTCGAGTTCCTGCACGGCGGCCTTGCCTTCGGCCAGCTCGGCCAGAATGTTGCGGGCGCGCGGCAGAAAGCGTTCGCCGGCGTCGGTCAGCAGCATTTGCCGCGAACTGCGCAACAGCAGGCGCGAGCCCACCTCGGCCTCCAGCGCGTCGAGCTTGCGCGACACCGACGACACCGCCATCTTCAACTCGGCCGCCGCGCGCGACAGACTGCCGTGCTCCACCACCGCCAACAAGCACCTCAACCCTTCGAACATCGCCCTCTCCGATCTTTGCAAATCACGCAAAATTAATTTGCATTAACGAGTATTGTGCCATTTTTTGCAAAGCTGCATACTGTGTTTAGTAAATCCAACAAGAGGAATAAAAATGCAATTCATCCACAAGCTTACCCCGATCGCCGCCGCTATAGCCTTCGCCGCCGGCGCGCCGGCTTATGCAGCCGCTCCTCTGGCCGGCACCAACGCGCCGGGCTTTTTCCGCATCATGCTGGGCGACTTTGAAGTGACCGCGATCAGCGACGGCACCGTCGACCTGCCGATGGACAAGCTGCTGCACCAGCCGCCGGCCACGACCGACAAGGAAATGGCGCGCGCCTACCTGAGCAATCCGCAGGAAACCTCGGTCACGGGCTATCTGGTCAACACGGGCTCCAAGCTGGTGCTGATCGACACCGGCGCCGGCAACCTGTTCGGGCCGACGCTGGGCAAGCTGCTGGCCAACCTGAAAGCGTCGGGCTATCAGCCGGAGCAGGTCGACGAGGTGCTGATCACCCACATGCACCCGGACCACGTCGGCGGCCTGGCTGCCAACGGCCAGGCGGCCTTCCCCAACGCCGTCGTCCGCGCAGACCAGCACGACACCGACTTCTGGCTCAGCCAGGCCAATATGGACAAGGCGCCGGCCGACAGCAAGGGCTACTTCCAGGGCGCGATGGCGTCGCTGTCGCCGTACAGCGGCAAGCAGCGCCTGCAGCCGTTCGACGGCGCCACCGAGATCACGCCGGGCATCCGCGCGGTCGCCAGCTATGGCCACACGCCGGGCCACATCAGCTATCTGGTCGAGAGCAAGGGCAAGAAGCTGCTGCTGGTGGGGGACCTGATCCACGCGGGCGCCGTGCAGTTCGACCATCCCGAGGTGACCATCAATTTCGACAGCGATCCGAAGACCGCCGCCGCCGCGCGCAAGCAGGTCTTCACCGCCGCCACCAAGGACGGCACGCTGATCGGCGCGGCCCACCTGCCCTTCCCCGGCCTGGGCCACTTGCGCGGCAACGGCAAGGCTTACGTGTGGGTGGCGACCAACTACACCCAGCTGCGCTAAACTGAGCAACATGGAACGCATCCCTCGCCCCATCAACGTGCTGGTTGTTGACGACCACCCCTTGCTGCGCATGGGGTTGGGCGAAGCCATCGCCAGCCAGGACGATATGTGCGTGGTCGGCGAGGCCGCCAACGGCCACGAAGCGGTGGAACAGTACGAGGCGCTGCGGCCGGACGTCACCATCATGGACATCGTCATGCCGGGCATGTGCGGCGTGACAGCGCTGCAGGCGATACGCGCCGCGCATCCGTCGGCGCGCGTCGTCATGCTCACCACCTACAAGGGCGACGTGCAGATCCTGCGCGCCGTGCAGGGCGGCGCCGCCGGCTTTTTGTTGAAGAGTACCTTGCGCAAGGATTTGCTCGATACGATACGCGGCGTGCACCAGGGGCAGCGCCGCATCCCGCCGGAGATCGCGATGGAACTGGCCCAGCACATGGGCCAGGGGCCGCTGAGCGCACGCGAGACGGAGGTGCTGAGTCACGCGGCCAACGGCCAGTCCAACCGCCGCATCGCCGAGCAGCTGTCGATCTCGGAAGAGACGGTGAAGGCGCACATGAAGAATGTGCTGGCCAAGCTGGCCGCGAACGATCGCACCCACGCGGTGACGATCGCCCTCAAGCGCGGCATTATGTCGATCTAGTCGGCGGCCGCGCAGGCCAGCCAAAGCAGCAGCGCGCAAGGCAGCAGCAGGCCGTTGAAGCCGGCCTGCATGAAGGCCAGCGCGCCGCTGATGCAACCCACCGCGAACGCCAGCACCGGCCCGGCCAGTTTCTTCAGGCGCGCGCCCGCTTCGGCGTCGCCGCGCAGCGTGTCCACCAGATCGATCACCAGCTGCGTCACGTTGCCGGTCATGACGGTGGTGGCGGCCACCTTCCCCAATAGCAGCTTGCCATAGGCGTTCTGCACCGCCATCGCGGCGGCGCACAGCATGCCGGTCAATAGCGTCAGCGGCGCGCTGGGCGCCTCGATGGGCGCGCCCACCCACGCGCTGGCGACGCTGCCCGCCATCAGCGCCAGCTGCAGCAGGAAGCTGTTGCGCAGCTGGCGGCTGCCGGCGCGTTCCCAGCGCAGTATCAGCAGCCGCGCCAGCGCCACCGCCAGCACGAAGACCGGGAACACCAGCAGCTTGAGCCAGATGTCCTGCGCCGGCCGCACCATCGCGCGGCCGAGCAGCACGAAGTTGCCGGTGACGTGAGCCGTGAACAATCCAAACAGGCCGATGAAACCCAGCGTATCGACGTAGCCGGCCAGGAAGCCCAGCGTCATGCTTTGTTTGTTGTCGCCCCGCTGCATCAGGCTTCCTTCTTCTGGATGTCGTGCCACGCGACCAGCAGGAACGCGCCGGCCAGACCCAGATGCTCAAAGAAGCCGTTGGCCATCATGAAGCGTTCCGGCCCCGCGATTTCCCAGAAGCGGTTGGCGACGAAGGTGGCCATCAGCGTGAACGCCGCCAGGTAGCCAGCGCCCAGCCAGCGGTAGTAGCCGCACAAGATCATCAGCGACGCGCCCAATTCGCCGGCGATCACCAGCGCGGCCATCGGGCCGGCCGGCGACAGGCCGAAGTGCCGCATCTCGCCGATGGCCGACGGGAAGTCCAGCAGCTTGTCGATGCCGCCCTGCAGATAGGCGGCGCAGATCAACAACAGGCAAATCCAGCGCAGCCACGGCGCGCGCAAAGGTTTGAATAGCGCCTCCATCACACCGCCCAGCAGGCGCAGCCCAACGCGCCCCAGAAGCTCTTCAGGTCCGACGCCGGCAGCTTGCTGGCCCACGCGCTGGCGTGCTGGTGGCCGTGGACGTTGCACTGGTTGGCGCAGCCGCAGGCGGCCTGCTGCTGGCGCAGCTGCTGCTGTTCGCGCTTGCGCCGCTCCAGTTCCTTCAGCGCGGCGCGGTTGTTGCCGATCTGTTCACCCCAGCCGGCGTAGCCGCCGAAACGCCGCACCGGCGACCAATCCGGCATGGCCGGCGGCGGCGCCTCGTCGTAGCTGGCGAATTCGCCCGCCGCGTAGACGATCTTGCCGCCGACGATGGTCAAGCGCGACGTCATGTCGGCGATCTCGCTTTCGGCGCAGGCGTAGAAGTCCTTGTCCGGCACGATCAGGTCGGCCAGCTGGCCCGCTTCGATGCGGCCCTTCTTGCCTACCTCGTTGGAGAACCAGGTGGTGTTCTCGGTCCACATGCGCAGCGCCGTCTCGCGGTCCAGGCAATTGGCGCGCGGGTACATCTGCATGCCGCCCACGGTCTTGCCGGTGATGAGCCACGACAGCGACACCCACGGGTTGTACGAGGCCACGCGGGTGGCGTCGGTGCCGGCCGAAACCTTCACGCCCGCCTCCAGTATCTTCTTGACCGGCGGCGTGGCCTCGGCCGCGCCGTGGCCATAGCGCTCGACGAAGTACTCGCCCTGGTAGGCCATGCGGTGCTGCACGGCGACGCCGCCGCCCAGCGCGGCGATGCGCTCGATCGACTGGTCGGAGATGGTCTCGGCGTGGTCGAAGAACCAGTTCAGACCCGCCAGCGGGATGTCCTGGTTGACGCGCTCGAACACGTCCAGCGCGCGGCTGATGGTCTCGTCGTAGGTGGCGTGCATGCGCCATGGCCAGCGGTTCTGCGCCAGCACGCGCACCACGCCTTCCAGGTCGTCCTCCATCGTCTCCGGCATGTCCGGGCGCGGCTGGCGGAAGTCCTCGAAGTCGGCCGCCGAGAAGGTCAGCATTTCGCCGGCGCCGTTGTGGCGGAAGTAGTCGTCGCCCTGCTGGTACTTGACGCTTTGCGTCCAGTTCAGGAAGTCCTCCTTCTCCTGCGCCGGCTTTTGCGTGAACAGGTTGTAGGCCAGGCGTATCGTCAGCTGCTTGGCGTCCGACAGCTGCTGGATCACCTGGTAGTCCTCGGGATAATTCTGGAAGCCGCCGCCGGCGTCGATGGCGCCGGTCACGCCGAGGCGATTGAGTTCACGCATGAAGTGGCGGGTCGAATTGACCTGGTATTCCAGCGGCAGCTTGGGGCCCTTGGCCAGCGTCGAATACAGGATGGCCGCATTCGGCTTGGCCAGCAGCAGGCCGGTGGGATTGCCGGCGCCGTCGCGCAGGATCTGGCCGCCGTGCGGTTCCGGCGTGTCCCTGGTGTAGCCGACGGCGCGCAAGGCGGCGCCGTTGAGCAGCGCGCGGTCGTACAGGTGCAGGATGAACACCGGGGTATCCGGCGCCACCGCGTTCAGTTCCTCGATGGTCGGCAGGCGCTTCTCGGCGAATTGATGTTCGGTGAAGCCGCCCACCACACGCACCCACTGCGGCGCCGGCGTGATCGCCACTTGCGCCTTGAGCATGGCCATCGCATCGGCCAGGCTGCGCACACCGTCCCAGCGCAGCTCCAGGTTGAAATTCAGGCCGCCGCGGATGATGTGCAGGTGGTTGTCGATCAGGCCTGGCAGCACGCGCTTGCCCTGCAGGTCGATGATCTTGGTCTGCGGGCCGGCCAGCGCCAGGATCTCGTTGGCGCGGCCCACGTGCGTGAAGCGGCCGTCCTTGATGGCGACCGCCTCGGCGTGCGGATTGCTGCGGTCCAGCGTGGTGAACAGGCCGCGGTGCAGGATCAGGTCAGGACTCATTATGCGTTCCCTTTGGTGTCGTCGTTCTTGTGCGCGGACGGCAGTTGGCCGAAGCAGTGCGGCTTGACATGCTCCTCGATCCACGAGACCTGCTTGGCCTCGGGCTGCCACAACTGCCGCAGCAGCGGCGGCAGCTGCTCGCCGAGCAGGATGCCCAGCAGCCCGACCAACGCCACCACCGGCGGCGCCGGCGAGCGCACGTTCAGGAAGCCATAGATTAATCCAACCAGCAGGCCGACGGCCAGCGACACGATATACATTTTCGACATGGGGATTTCCTCAAATTAGGGTGAAACTACATGGTCCCAGTCTAGAGAGCCGCGCAGCTTTTGCCATCACCGGTTTTGATCCCCTTTTGCTCACCCTTTTGGCATAGGCGCCGGCCCTCAGCAAAGGGGCTGGCCGCAAGCATGCAGGTCGATGATGCCGCGCTCGATCGCCCGCGTCACCGCGTGAGTGCGGTCGCTGGCGTTGAGCTTGGCCAGGATGCTCTTCATGTGCACCTTGACGGTTTCCTCCGAAATCGTCAGGTGCATTCCGATGCGCTTGTTGCTCTGCCCCGCCGCCGCCAGCTGCAGCACCTCCACTTCGCGCCTGCTCAACGCGCTCTCGTGCCAGTGCTGGGCGATCCCGCTTGCCACCGCCGGCGGTATGCAACGGCGGCCTTCATGCACGTTGCGCACGGTCGCCAGCAGCTCCTTGCGCAGCATGCTTTTCAACAGATAGCCGGAAGCGCCGGCCGCTATCGCGCGGCGCGCCAGGGCGTCGCCTTCGTAGGTAGTCAGCACCACGATACGGGCGCCCGGGAATTCGCTGCGGATGGCGATGGTGGCGTCGATGCCGTTCATGTCCGGCATCTGGATGTCCATCAGCGTGACGTCGGGCCGCAGCCGGCGATAGCACTCGATGGCCTGCAGGCCGTTGCCCGCTTCGGCCACCAGCCGCATGTCTGCTTCGGCGGCGATCACGCTGGCGATGCCCTCCCTTAGCATGGGATGATCGTCGACGCTTAGTATGGTAATCGGCGTTGTCTGGGCCGTTGTCATCGCGTTCTCACTAGTCTTGCCCGGATTGGGCAGCATGCCATAAACGCGCCGCCCCGGCCATCACCCTATCGAGGTAGCGGACGCACCCCGGATCGGGGCGTGGTGAAATCGTTAATCCAGTTTACTCTTCTGCCGCAGGACAGCAACCGATAACGGAATCACTTTGGGAGAATCAAGATGCGACTGGATACCAGAAACTGGTCACACACCGCCCATGGCGGCAACGGCACGGCTGCCGGCGCCACCGCCGACCACGATAGCAAAGTGCGCGTGCTGATCGCACACTGCGACGCCATCGTCAACGCCGGCCTGGCCGCGCTGCTCGGCGCCGAGTGCGACATGCAGGTGGCCTCGCCAACGCCGGAGGCAGGGCCGGCGCAGGCGGACGTCATCATCCTCGATCACAAGGGCGCGCTGGAATACATGCGCCAGCGCGCCAACGCGCCGCAGCACGGCGAACCGCAGGCGCGCGTGCTGATCGTGACCCAGATGGAGCGCGAATGGGAGGTGCGCACCGCGATGATGGCCGGCATCCACGGCTACCTGCTGCAGAACTGCACGGCCGACCAGTTGCCGGCGGCGGTGCGCACGGTCAGCCGGGGCATGCGCTACCTGAGCGCGGACCTGAGCCGCTGCGTGGCCGACAGCTTCACCCGCATCGACCTGACCAGCCGCGAGACCGACGTGCTGCACCTGCTGGCGCAAGGCCAGTGCAACAAGTCCATCGCGCGCGAACTGGGGATAGGCGTGGGCACCGTCAAGACCCACGTCAAGGGCCTGTTCGACAAGCTGGGCGCAACGGCGCGCACCCATGCGGTGGTGCTGGCCACCCGGCGCGGCCTGGTGGGCGAAGGCGCCATCAGCCGGCATTGAGACCCTTTCGAGATTGTCATTGGCGTATCTGGCGGAAGCGCTGTAAAATCCGCGCATGCATGCACATACACTCTCCGTAGGCACCTCACATCGCCAGACGCGCATCCAGCGCGTCGTGATGCTGTTCGTGCTGGTGTTCCTGTCGCTGCAGCTGATCGGGGCGAGCTCGCACAAGCACGCCTACACCGACACCCAGAACGATTGCGCTGCTTGCGTGGTCGCGCACATGCCGGCCGGTGTTCCGCCGCCGGCGGTTGCGGTGGTGCCGGTGGCGATGCTGGTCACCCTGCCCGCCCTCGTCCCGCAGCGTTCCATCCGGGCCCGCCGGATCGACTTCCTCACCCCGCCCTCGCACGCGCCGCCCGGCGTTGCCGCTCTCTCCTTCTGATTCGCTTTTTTCGTCACGTTTAACACGGTCGCACCTTTGCGCCCCGTGCGCGTAGCCGCGCGCCTGCCCGACCCGTTCGCGCAGGCCGGAGGCTAGCCACGCCCGAACATTCAAGGATTTACCATGCAACGCACGCCACAACTCCGCACCCTGCCACTGCTGCTGGCCGCAGCCTTCTACGCCCACCACGCCAGCGCCGCCGACGACGCGGCCGCCAGCCCCGCCGCCGCGCCGGCCAACGCCGACGGCAGCCCGATGCAGCAGGTGGAAGTGACCGCCGCCCATCTGAAGAGCGCCCGCATCGACCTGTCGCCGAACGTCGGCACCACCGTTTATTCGATCGACCGCCACATGATCGAGCAGCTGGGCCGCGGCGACAATACGCCGTTCAACGAGGTGCTGCTGCGCCTTCCGGGCGTGAGCCAGGATTCGAAAGGCTCGGGCTCCATCCACGTGCGCGACGACCACGCCAACGTGCAGTACCGCGTCAACGGCGTGCAGCTGCCGGAAAGTATCACCGGCTTCGGCCAGTCGATCGATACCCGCTTCGTCCAGCAGACCGACTTCATCACCGGCGCGCTGCCGGCGCAATTCGGCCTGCGCACCTCGGGCATCGTCGACATCCAGACCAAAGAGGGCGCGGTCAAATCCGGCGGGCGCGTCGGCGTCCTGGTGGGCGGCAACGACTACGTCGAACCGAGCGCGGAATTCTTCGGCACCCGGGGCGCCTTCAACTACTACCTGTCCGGCAGCTATCTGTCGAACGCGCAGGGCATCGAGAATCCGCTGCCGAACCGCAGCGCCCTGCACGACCGCACCAAACAAAACAAATCCTTCGGCGCACTGTCCTGGTTCCTGGACGAGCAGACCCGTTTGGGCCTGATGTTCGGCACCTACAACGGCCGCTTCCAGATTCCGAACAATCCGGGTCAGGCGCCCGGCTTCTCGCTCACCGGCCAGAGCGACGCCACCGCCGGCACCAGCAAGCTGCCGTCGGCGCAGCTGGACGAGAACCAGCGCGAGGTGAACCGCTTCCTGGTGCTGTCGTTGCAAAAGAGCGTGGGCGACCTGAATTACCAGGTCTCGGCCTTCCATCAATATTCGGAACTGCACTACATGCCGGACGCGCTGGGCGACTTGATCTACAACGGCGTGGCCTCCGATACGCTGCGCTCCAACTCCGCCAGCGGCGCGCAGTTCGACGCCAGCTATAAACTGAACGCCGGCCACACCGTGCGCGCCGGCCTGGCCTACTCGCGCCAGAACACCCACAGCGACAACGCGGTGGCGGTATTCGACACCGTCGACGGCGCGCAATCGGGCACCGATCCGCGCACCATCGTCGACAACAGCAGCAAGACCGGCAAGCTGTCCAGCTTCTACCTGCAGGACGAATGGCACATCGCCGCGCCGCTGACGTTGAACTACGGCGTACGCTTCGACAAGGTCTCGGCCTTCGTCGACGAACAGCAATGGAGCCCGCGCGTCAACCTCGCCTACCAGGTCGCCAAGGGCACGGCGCTGCACGCCGGCTATTCGCGCTACTTCACCCCGCCGCCGCAGGAGCTGGCCGCGCAATCGAGCATCGACAAATACGCCAACACCTCGAACGCGCCGCAAGTGCCGGTGTCGGACAACGTCAAGGCCGAGCGCACCAACTACTACGACATCGGCGTGAGCCACCAGTTCAACGAGCAGCTGACCGTCACCGCCGACGCCTACTACAAGAAGATCCGCAACATGCTGGACGAGGGCCAGTTCGGCCAGGCGCTGATCCTGTCGCCGTTCAACTACGACCGTGGCTACGCCAAGGGACTGGAACTGTCGGCCGTGTACAACCAGTCCAACTGGGGCGGCTTCCTCAACCTGACCACGCAGCAGGCCAAGGGACAGAACATCGTCTCCGGGCAGTCGCTGTTCGGGCCGGACGAACTGGCCTACATCGCCAACCACTACATCTACGTCGACCACGACCAGACCTACACAGTTTCGGGCGGCGCCCACTACCACTGGGGCGATTCGCAATTGAACGGCGACTTCCTGTACGGCAGCGGCTTGCGCATGACGCCCGACGGCGCCGCGCCCAACTCCGGCACGCTGCCGCACTACACCACCGTCAACCTGTCGCTGACGCACAACTGGAAGCATACGGCGATCGGCAATATCGAAGGCCGCCTCGCGCTGGTCAACGCCTTCGACAAGAGCTATCTGCTGCGCGACGGTTCCGGTGTCGGCGTGGGGGCACCGCAGCACGGCGCCCGCCGCACGCTGTATGCCGGTATTTCGGTCGGGTTCTGATTTTAGTTAGGAGTCCTTGTTAAATTGAAATCCCTGTGTATAATGCAGAGCATGGACACCAGACCTGACAAACCGTGGAAGGATACGCCCGACGTCTCGGCGCGCATCGTCACCGCTATCGGACGCATCGCCAGCGTGATGCGCTCCGGTATGTGGGAGTTCGCCACGGCCGAAAACCTGAATCCGGCGCAGGCCGAGATCCTGCAGCTGCTGCAAGGCCGCAAGCAGGGTGTGCGCCTGTCCTGGCTGGCGTCGCAGCTGTCGATCAGCGCGGCCAGTGCCAGCGATTCGGTGTCCGCTTTGGTGTCCAAGGGATTGCTGTACAAGGCCAGGGCGGAGGACGACGGCCGCGCCACCGCCCTGTTCCTGACCGACGAAGGCGCCGCCACGGCGGCCCGCATCGGCGATGCGCTGAGCTTTGCCGAAAACGCTGCCGCTGCCCTGCCCTCGGCCCAGCAGACCGAATTGTTGACCGGTCTGTTCAAGCTGATCGCCCAGCTGCAGAAGACCGAGCGCTTCCCCGAGATGCGCGCCTGCCTGTCGTGCCGGTATTTTGAGGCGAACCGCCATCCAGGCAAGGCCGCGCCGCACCACTGCGGGCTGGTGAACGCGCCGCTGTCCGTTGCGCTGCTGCGCATGGACTGCCCGGAACAGGTGCCGGCCGATCCCGCCACGCGCCAGCGCAACTGGAAGGTATTCGCCTGAGTTTTTTTTGACCATAATAGTTAGGACTCCTATTTGTTTTAACCGCAGTACTTTTTCCAACCATGAAAGGAAATACCATGAACCGCATCTCCCTCGTATCCCCCGCCGACACCACCGGCGAACGCCAACAGCTGCTGGCGCAAATCCAGGGCGCGTTCGGCGCCACGCCGAACATGTTCAAGGCCGTAGCCAATTCGACCGCCGCGCTGAAAAGCATGTGGGGCTCGTTCGGCGCGCTGGGCGGCGGCGTGATCGACGCCAAGCTGGGCGAACAGATCGCCGTCGCCATCGCCGACCGCAATGCCTGCGAATACTGCCTGGCCGCGCACACCGTCCTGGGACGCAAGGCCGGCGCCAGCGCCGAGGAGATGAGCGCGGCGCAAGCCGGCCTGTCCAGCGATGCCAAGACCGCCGCCGCGCTGCGCTTCGCCATCGCGGTCGTCAGCAACCGCGCACAGATCGACAACGAGGATGTGGAAGCGCTGCGCGTGGTCGGCTTCAGCGACGAAGCCATCGTCGAGATCATGGCCCACGTCGCGCTGAACCTGTTCACCAACTACGTCAACGTCGCCTTCAAGGTGCCGGTCGATTTCCCCGTGGTGAAACTGCGCGCCAAGTAAGGAGCTGCCATGCACACTATCGCCCCCGAACTCCAGGTCGCGGCCTGGCTGAACACCGCGCAGCCCTTGTCGTTGCGGCAGTTGCGCGGCAAGGTCGTCGCCGTCCATGTCTTCCAGATGCTGTGTCCCGGCTGCGTTTCGCACGGCATCCCGCAGGCCAAGACGATACGCAGCACTTTCGACGAACAGGACGTCGCCGTGATCGGACTGCATTCCGTCTTCGAACACCACGACGCCATGACGGCGAAAGCGCTGGAAGCCTTTGTGCACGAGTACCGCATCCAGTTTCCGGTGGCGATAGACCGGCCGGCAGCGCAGGGCGCCGTACCGCTGACGATGGCGCAGTACCAGCTACGCGGCACGCCGTCGCTGCTGCTGATCGATCGCCAGGGACGGCTGCGGCTGAACCACTTCGGCCGCGCCGAGGACATGCAAGTCGGCGCGCTGATCGGACAGCTGCTGGCCGAGCCGCCGGCGCGGGCCGAAGTACACTGCGACGATACCGCCTGTAGCATAAGGTGATCCCTGTGCCTCCCGCGCTGTCGCCCGGGAGGCACAGCGACGTATAATCCGCGATCACCGGAGAATCCCTATGCGTATCCTGAATATCCTGCTCATCGCGCTGGCTGCTGTTTTGCTGTCCAGTTGCGCTTCCATGACCAATGGCCGCAGCGTCAAGCAGACCGGCAGCATCGTCGACTACCTTTACCCGGACGCCAAGGACGCACCGTCCATGACGCCCACCGTCACGCGACTGCGGCCGCCGGTGCGGGTCGGCATCGCCTTCGTGCCCGGCGCGGGCTGGGGCAACGGCCTGCCGGAAACGGCCCGCATGAAACTGCTGGAGCGCGTGCGCGACTCCTTCTCCAAGCATCCGTACATCGGCAAGATCGAGATCATCCCGAGCCAGTACATGCGCGCCAAGGGCGGCTTCACCAACCTTGAGCAGGTGGCGCGCATGTTCGACGTCGAAGTGGTGGCCCTGCTGTCCTACGACCAGGTGCAGTTCAACGATTCCAACGCGCTGTCGATGCTGTACTGGACCATCATCGGCGCCTACGTGGTCCACGGCGACCAGTACGACGTGCAGACCATGCTCGACGCGTCGGTGTTCGATGTGCAGAGCCACAAGCTGCTGTTCCGCGCGCCCGGCACCAGCCAGGTCAAGGGCAGCGCCACCATGGCGGGCTTCAGCGAGAAGGCGCGCGCCGCGCAGACCGAGGGCTACAACGCCGCCGTCGACCAGCTGATCCCCAACCTGCAATCGGAGCTGGACAACTTCCGCGAACGCATCAAGCGCGACGCCAGCTACCAGGTCGAAAACAAGCAAGGCTACAAGGGCGGCGGTGCGATGGACTGGGCCAGCCTGGCGCTGGTAGCGCTGCTGGCAGGCCTGGCGTGGCGCCTGCGCCGCCGTGGCTGACATGCTGGAGTTCGACCGCCACGCGCTGCTGGCCGGTCAGCTCTGGCGGCTGTGGACCGGCCATCTGGTCCACTACTCGGCGCAGCATGCGCTGATCGATTTCGCGGTGGTGCTGGCCGCCGCCGTGATCGTGGTGCAGTTGAGCGCCTCGCCCGCCGCCGGCATGCGCCGCCTGCTGCTGGCGGTGGGCCTGGGCGCGCCCTTCATCTCGCTGGGCATGCTGCTGATCGCGCCGCACTGCCTGTACTACCGGGGCGCGTCCGGCATCGCCGCGATGCTGGTGGTGATGGCCGGCGGCGCGCTGTGGCCGCGCGCCACCCGCTCCATGCGCGCCGCGCTGCTGTTGATGGCCGCCACGCTGGTCGCCAAGATCGGCGCCGAAGCCGCCGGCGCAGCCCACGGCTGGTCCAATCTGCCGCCGGACGTGGTGATCGCATGGCAGGCGCACCTGCTGGGCGTGATCGCCGGCGCCTTCACGCTGCCGTTCAGGAAACCCAGGCTGCAACTGGATTAACTATCGATGTAAATCTGACTTGTTTGTGTTTCACAAGCCTCAACATTGCCGTTAATTCTTGTGTATATTGCATGGATGTAGGCATAATCGTCAGCACCGCCCAGTTGCCGCTGTTATCCGATGGAGGACGATTTGAGCATCCCTGCCCGCACCGTAATTTCCGCCAGCCTCGCAGCAGCCTTCTTCATCCCGCCCGCGTGGGCCGCCGACGACATCCCGTCGGTCGTCGTCACCGCGCAGTCCCGCAAGCAGTTCGTGCAGGACGTTCCGATGACCATCCAGGTATTGACCAACAAGGATCTCGACGCCATCGGCGCCAAGGACCTGGGCGACCTGAATGGCTACGTGCCCGGCCTGGTGGTGGACGCGTCCGAGCCGACGCAGCCCGGCTTCGGCATACGCGGCGTGCAGACGGGGGACTTCGGCATCGCCACCGATTCGCCGGTCGGCATCTACGTCGACGGCGTCTACACCGGCAAGACCGGCGGCGCGCTGATGAACTTCATCGACGTCCAGCGCATCGAAGTGATCAAGGGGCCGCAAGGCACGCTGTTCGGCCGTAACAGCGCGGCCGGCGCCATCGCCATCAGCACCAATGAGCCGGGCAAGGAGCTCGACGCGGCAGGCCACGTCAAGCTGGGCAAGTACGGCCGCGCCAACGCGGACGCGATGATGAACATCCCGATCAGCGACACCCTGGCCGCGCGGCTGGTGGCGGTGCGTTCAGGCAGCGAGGGCTGGATCGACAATACGTCCACCGGAAAAAAATCCGGCGGCGACAAGGACTGGGCCACCCGCCTCACGCTGCGCAAGGACTTCGACGCGGCCAAGCTGGTGTTCGCGTGGGAGCACGAGAACATGGAGCAGTATGGCCGTCCGGCCTTCGGCGTCGTCAAGGACCCCAGGCTGCCGCTGGGCGGCTACACCGGCGTCTACGACGCGGCCTACACCGCCAACTTCGTCGATCCCTTCAAGACGCCGCTGCAGAACGACGACCAGGGCAGCGAAGGCCGGATGTTCGACGGCGCCACGCTGCGCTTCGAGACGCCGCTGGCCGGCATGAGCTTCAGCTCCACCACCGCCTATCGCCGCTTCACCACCCACAACATCACCGACAACGACGGCGGCGCGCGGCCCGACCTGTATCTGACCACACTGGACGCCAAGCGCGCCCACAGCTTCCAGCAGGAGTTCAAGCTGTCGGGCAAAAACGATAAGCTGGACTGGATCGCGGGCCTGAGCTTCTACCACAACAACGAGCACCAGGACGCCGGCGCCTTCGTCACCACCGGCACGCTCGACACCCTCAGCCAGTTCGCCGGCGGCCAGCCGAATTTCGCCATGCTGTTCGCGGGCCTGGGCGCGGCGGGCCTGCCGGGCGTGGGCGCGGACACGGTGTTCAACTGGGACGAGACGCACTACAGCGATGTCAGGACCAAGTCGGTCTCGCTCTACGGCGACACCATCTGGCACATAACGCCGTCCACCAACGTCACCGCCGGCCTGCGCTACACGCAGGACAAGAAGCGCATGACCTGGTTCGTGCCGGGCCGCGTGTCGCCGCAGCTGGACAACTTCCTCAACAGCTTCGGGCCCTTGGCCGGGGTGGATGCTTCGACCTTCCCTTCCAATGTGATCTTCAGCACGGCGGCGCAGCTGGCGGGATCGCCCGTCACGCGCGAGAAGGACTGGACCGACTGGAGTCCGCGCCTGGTGGTGGACCATAAGCTGAACAAGGACACGCTGCTGTTCACATCCCTGTCGCGCGGCTACCAGGCCGGCGGCTTCAACATCTTCACGCCGCCCAATCCCGCCGCGCCGGCCGCCGCCGGCCAGGACCCGAGCTTCGCGCCCGAGAAGATGACCAACTTCGAAGCCGGCGTGAAGCTATCCCTGCCCGAGCTGCGCGCCACGGTCAACGCTGCGCTGTTCGCATACAAGTTCAAGAACCTGCAGGACATCCAGCTGTACAGCGTGGGCACGGTACCGACCTATAACGTGGTGTCGAGCGACCAGAAGGCGCATGGCCTGGACCTCGATGGCCGCATCCGCATCACGCCGCGCGTGACGGTGTTCGGCGGCATGGAGTACATCGACCAGACCTACACCCGCTACCAGCGCCTCGACGCCGCCGGCAACGTCACGCTGGACCTGGGCGGCCAGCCGGTGGGCACGCCGCGCATGACGGCGATGGCGGGCGTGAACGTCAACTGGGAAACGCTGGGTGGCCGCGGCAGCCTGAATTTCCAGGGCACGCATTCGACCGCGCAGCGCTGCAACAGCGACACCGCCAAGCTTCAGTGCTTGCACACCGCGCAGCTCAAGACCGGCACCGCCACCAGCAAGTTCGACCTGCGCCTGGGGTGGGACAGCCCCAGTTCGCGCTACGGCGTGGCGCTGTTGGTCAACAATGTGTTCGACCAGCGCTACATCACCAACCTGGGCGGACAAACGGAGCAATACGGCGCGCCCTATGCCTACCTGATGCCGCCGCGCGCGATCGCGCTGGAATTCCGGGCCAGCCTGTAGATGGCCAAGGCGTTCAAGCTGGCCGCCGTGACAGCAGCGGTGCTGGCCGGCGGCGCGCTGGCGCTGGCGCTGCATCCGCCGGAGCTGCTGCGGGTGGGGGCCAACTACGGCGCCAAGATGGTGTGCTCGAACGTGTTCATCGCCGGCCGCGACGCGCAGGACGTGCTGGCCGACGATGTGCAGGCGCCGGGCCATCCGGTACTCAAGCTGCTGAAGGTGCGCGTCGACAAGGAGCGCAAGCTGGTGCGCGCCGATCTGCTGGGGTTTGTCGGCAATGGCCTGGCCGTGTACCGGCCCGGCACCGGCTGCGCCGTGGCGCCGGACGGCGATGCCGGCAAGGCCGCGCTGTACACCTTCTCCCCTTTTAAAA
Organism: Duganella sp. GW821-FHT01E12; assembly: GCF_059422325.1. Classification (NCBI taxonomy): domain Bacteria; kingdom Pseudomonadati; phylum Pseudomonadota; class Betaproteobacteria; order Burkholderiales; family Oxalobacteraceae; genus Duganella; species Duganella sp. GW821-FHT01E12. The sequence continues at coordinate 354,188 of NZ_JBWKWR010000006.1, forward strand.
TCTGGGCGCCGTCGGCCAACGTGCCGTGGCCGACCGGATCGCTGCCGCTGACCGTGCCGGCGGTGCAGGCCTTGCTGGAGCAGGATGCGCTGGCCGGCCCCGGCATGCGCGGCGTGGCCGTGATCCACCGCGGCCGGCTGGTGGCGCAGCGCTACGGCAAGGGCTTCAACGCCGCCACGCCTTTGCTGGGCTGGTCGATCACCAAGACCGTCAGCGCGGCCCTGGTCGGCCTCCAGATCGCCGACGGCACGCTCGCGCCGCAGCACAGCGGCTTCTGGCCCGACGCCGCCGATCCGCGCGCCGCCATCACGCTGGCGCAGCTGATGGCGATGAGCAGCGGCCTGCAATTCAACGAGGGGTATGGCGACGTCTCGGATGTGACGCGCATGCTGTACCTGGAGCCGGACATGGCGGCCTACGCCGCCGCCCGGCCGCTGGCGCAGGCGCCGGGCAGCGCGTGGAACTACTCCAGCGGCACCACGCTGCTGCTGTCGCGGATCTGGCAGCGCGCGGCGGCGGCCGGCGGCAAGCAGGCGCCGACGTCGGCCGCCGTGCTGGCGCTGCCGCGCGAGCGCCTGTTCGAACCGCTGGGCATGAGCAGCGCCGTGATGGAGGCCGACGCGCGCGGCAATCTGGTCGGCTCCAGCTATATGTATGCGACCACCCAGGACTGGGCGCGCTTCGGCCAGTTCCTGCTGCAGGACGGTGTCTGGCAAGGCAAGCGCCTGCTGCCGGAGGGCTTCGTGGCAGGCATGCAGCAGGTGGCGCCGGCTTCCGGCGGCCAGTACGGACAGGGGCAGCTCTGGCGCTGGGGGCCGCCCGGCGCCACACCGGAGGGACAGGACCCGGACCCGCCGTTCAAGCTGCCCGCCGATACCTACTGGCTGGAAGGCCACGACGGCCAGACCATCACCGTCGTGCCGTCGAGGGAGCTGGTGGTGGTGCGTCTGGGCCTGACGCCGGATCGCTTGCGCTATCAACCGCAGGCGCTGGTGGCCGCCGTGCTCAAGGCGCTGGAATGACGGCGGCGCAGGGCATGGTGCCTTACAGCCTGCTGCGCCACCAGGGGCCGATGCTGCGGGCCAGCGCCGGCATGCTGCTGCAGGCGGCCGGCCGCGCGCTGCTGCCGCCGCGCCAGGAGGCGGCGGGCGGAACGCGGCGGCACGCCGTCGCGCCCATCGAGCGCCGCATCGCCGCGCCGCCGGCGCAGCTGGCCGGCCATTACATCCGCTGGTGCGGCGCGGCCGGACGCTATGACGGCGAACTGCCGTCGCACATGGTGTCGCAATGGAGCCTGCCGCTGGTGAGCGCGCTGCTGATGCAGCTGCCCTACCCCCTCACCGGCATCATCAACCAGGGCGTATCGATGAAGGTGCACGGCCCGCTGCCGCGCGCCACGCCGCTGGTGCTGCGCGCCTCGCTCGAGCAGCTCACGCATGCGGATGGCTGGGCCAGGATCGTGGTGGCCGTCCTCACCGGAACGGCGCAGCAGGCCTGCCTGGTGGAGACCCGGCTGCACCTGCGCGTGCGCGTGCCAGGTGCGCGCAGCGCTGGCGCGGCGCCGGCGCGGCCGCCCGATCCCGCGTGGCACACGGCGGGCAGCTGGCGCGCCGAAGCCGGCGACGGCCTGCGCTTCGCGCTGCTGACCGGCGACTTCAATCCCATCCACTGGTGCGGGCCGCTGGCGCGCCGCTCGCTGTTCGGCGGCCTGGTGCTGCACGGCTTCGGCAGCCTGGCGCGCAGCGTCGAAGCGCTGGCGCCGGGTAGCTGGAGCGAGCTTGACGTGCGCTTCCTGCGTCCGGTGGCGCTGCCCAGCGGCGCGCTGTCGGTGCAACTGGCGCAGCCGGCCGACGCCGACGGCTGGCGCGCGCTGCGCCTGGCCGGCAGCGGCGGCACCGTGCATCTGGCAGGACGGCTGCGTTGACGCGTAACCGTTGCGTGGCGCCGCCGGCCGGTGTATCGTCAGCGCAGTTCAACCAACACCTGGGGATGCGACGATGACGATACTGATACTGGGCTTGCTGATCTTCCTCGGACTGCACTCAGTCCGCATCTTCGCCGACGGCTGGCGCACCGCCATGCGCGAGCGCCTGGGCGGGAACGCCTGGAAGGGTGTGTATTCGCTGCTGTCGCTGGCCAGCTTCGGGCTGCTGTTGTGGGGCTACAGCCTGGCGCGCCAGCAACCGGTGGTGGTGTGGTCGCCGCCGCCGTTCATGCGGCACATCGCCGCGCCGCTGATGGTGCTGTCCTTCATCCTGCTGGTGGCGGCCTATGTGCCGCGCAACGGCATCAAGGCGCGCCTGCATCATCCGATGACGCTGGCCGTCAAGGTGTGGGCGCTGGCCCACCTGCTGGCCAACGGCACGCTGCACGACATCGTCCTGTTCGGCAGCTTCCTGGCGTGGTCGGTGCTGCTGTTCCGCTCGGCCCGCAGGCGCGACGCCGCCGCCGGCACCGTCTACCTGGCCGGCAAGGGCGTGGCGACGGCGGTCACGGTGGTGGCGGGGATTGCGGTGTCGGTGGTGTTTGCCCACTGGCTGCACCGGATGCTGATCGGCGTGAGCCCGTTCTGAACGCTCAGCGGCATTTGCCCCGGATCACCGCCGCGATCACCCACGGCAGCGAGTACGGCCCCACCACCGCGACCGGGCCGATATGGGCCGGCTGCAGCTTGAGCGCGTCGTCGTGCAGGCAGTCCGGCACCTTGGCCTGCTCGAAGGCGGCGCTCATCTTGTCGTGCATGCTGGGCGCGGTGCTGCCGTAGACGCCGGCCGCGCCCGTGGCCGGCGCCACCGGCTGCGGTTCCGCGACGATAATCTCGCGCACGGCCTTGCGGATCAACTCGTCGGACAGCGGGGGCGGCCGGCTCAGGTCGCCCGCGAGCGGCTCGCCCGGCTTGGCGGCCGGCGCCTCCGGCAGCGCCCACGTGGCCGGCGGCACGGCTGCCAGACAGGCCGCTACGACGATTCCCCTCATCCGGCCTCCACTTGCGATTCGGTCTCCCGGCCCGCCACGCGCACGGTGTTGCGCCCGCCCTGCTTGGCTGCGTACAGCAGGGTGTCGGCCTGCTTGAGCCAGTCGGCCGGAGTGCTGCGCTTGTCCATGTGCGCCACGCCGATCGACACCGTCAACGGATGGCCGTCGATCAGCGTGGCGGCGGCCACGGCGGCCCGCAGGTTCTCGGCCAGCCGGCTGGCCGCGGCCAGCTCGGCGCCGTTGGCGATCACCGCGAATTCCTCGCCGCCGTAGCGGAACAGGCGGTCGGTCGAGCGCGTGTGCAGGCGCATCACGTCGCACAGCCGCCGCAGCGCCTGGTCGCCGGCCGCGTGGCCGTACAGGTCGTTGACCTGCTTGAAATGGTCCAGGTCCAGCAACAGCAGGCACGCCGGCAGCTGCGGGCGGCGCTCGTCGGCGTGGTCGGCCAGCTTGCGGTCGAGCGCGCGGCGGTTGCCCACGCCGGTCAGGAAATCCAGCTCGACCTCGGTGTGCAGCGCCTTGTTCTGCTCGCCCGTGCGGTAGGCGAAGATATAGGCGAACAGGTTGACCAGGCCGATGGTGACGACGATGGTCAGCAGGTTCAGCACCGCCATCTGCGTCATCAAAATGGCCACCAGCGCCACCAGCGTGACGCTGTTGATCGCCACCGCCACCCGCGGCCGCAGCACGAAGTAGCAGGCGATCATGGTCGGGTAGACCCAGTAGATCAGCGACACGCCGCGCAGGTGCACGGTGGCCAGCAGGCCGGCCGAATAGAACAGCGTGACGCAGAAGCCGGCGACGCGGTGGCGGCCGGTGCGCCACACGTGCACGATCACCGCCAGCATGGCCAGCACCAGCGCCATGTCGACCGCCGCCGACAGCCACTGGCGCTGCACCAGCCGGTACACGCCGAACGGCAGGATGCTGGGGACGGTCAGCGCGCACAACAGCATCAGGATCACTTCCTCGATGCTGCGCTTGCGCTGCCCGGGCAGCCAGCCGAAGCGGCGGCCCGCGCCCTGGTTCATGCCGGACACCTCCTGCGGCTTCAGGTCGGCTGGCCGGCGGGGGCCGGTGCTGCGCCGCCGTGCCCTGCCGCATGCGGGTCGACATGCGGGTCGGCCTGCGGATCGGCCTTGTGCTGGCCGGACAGGAACATATACATGGCCGGCACCACGAACAGCGTGAACAAGGTGCCGATCGACAGGCCGGTGAAGATCACCAGGCCCATCGCGTGGCGCCCGGCCGCGCCGGCGCCGGAGGCCACCACCAGCGGCACCACGCCGAACACCATGGCGGCCGTGGTCATCAGGATGGGGCGCAGCCGGGTGGCGGCGGCCTCCTCGATGGCCTCGCGCTTGCTCTTGCCGGCGGTGCGCAGGTGGTTGGCCACCTCCACGATCAGAATGCCGTGCTTGGAGATCAGCCCCATCAGCGTCACCAGCCCGACCTGGGTGTAGATGTTGATCGAGGCGAAGCCGAGGAAGATGAAGGTCATCGCGCCGAACAGCGCCATCGGCACCGAGAACAGGATCACGACCGGATCGCGGAAGCTCTCGAACTGCGCCGCCAGCGCCAGGAACACGATGATGACGGCGAACGCCATCGTCACCAGGAAGCCGCCCGATTCGCTCATGAACTGGCGCGAGCCGCCCGAGTAGTCCACCGTGTAGCCGGTCGGCGCCACTTCCTTGACAGTGTTGCGCAGGTATTCCAGGATCTCGCCCTGCGAGGCGCCGGTGACGCCGGCGATGGTGGCCGAGTTGAGCTGCTGGAAGCGGGTCACCGATTCCGGCTGCACGCTGTACTTGATGCTGGCCACGGTGCTGGCCGGGATCATGGCGCCGCTCGGGGTCTTGATGTAGAAGTCCAGCACGTCCGACGGGTTGAGGCGGTCGACCTGCTGCACCTGCGGGATCACCTTGTACGAGCGGCCCGAGATCGAGAAGTAGTTGACGTAGCCGCCGCCCAGCGCCGCGCCCATGGCGTTGCCGAAGTCCTGCTGCGTCAGGCCCAGCGTGGCCAGCTTGTCGCGGTCGACCTCGACGCGCGCCTGCGGCGAATCGATCTTCAGGTCGACGTCGGCGAAGTAGAACTTGTTGTCCTTGCGCGCCTTGTCGAGCACCGCCTGCGCCACCGTGTTGAGGTTCTCGAACGGTTCGGTGGTGGTGATGACGAACTGCACCGGCAAGCCCGAGCTGCCCGGCAGCGGCGGGAACTGGAAGGCCGCCACGCGGCCGCCGGCCACATGGCTCCACTTCTGCTGCAGCTCCTGCTGGATCTCGTGCGCCGAGCGCGAACGCTTGTCCCACGACTTGAACAGCACGCCGCCGATGCCGGCGTTGGTGGTCGGCACGCCGGTGATCTGGAACATCTGCTCGTACTCGGGCAGCGAGTGCGAGATGTCGAAGATCTGCTTGGCGTAGGCCTGCATCTGGTCCGAGGTGGCGGTCGGCGCGCCGACCACCTGCGACAGCACGATGCCCTGGTCCTCCTCCGGCGCCAGCTCGGACTGCGACATCTTGAACATCAGGCCCAGCAGCAGGCTGAGGATGACGCCCAGCACAATCAGCACCGGCCAGGTGTTGAGCAGGCTGTGCAGCAAACGCAGGTAGCCGTTGTGGACCTTCTCGAACACCTTGTCGATGGCCTTGACGAAGCGGCCCTCGTCCTGCTTGGCGTCGAAGAAGTGGCCGCACATCATCGGCGACAGGGTCAGCGCGACGATGCCCGACACCGCCACCGCGCCGGCCAGCGTGAAGGCGAACTCGGTGAACAGCGCACCGGTCAGGCCGCCCTGGAAGCCGATCGGCACGTACACGGCGATCAGCACCACCGTCATCGCCAGGATCGGGCTGCCCAGCTCGCGCGCGGCGATGATGGCGGCGTCGAAGGGCTTGATGCCCTCCTTCATGTGGCGGTCGACGTTCTCGACCACGATGATGGCGTCGTCCACCACCAGGCCGATGGCCAGCACGATGGCCAGCAGGGTCAAGAGGTTGATCGAGTAGCCCAGCATCAGCATCACGAAGAAGGTGCCCACCAGCGACAGCGGCATGGCGATCACCGGCACGATCACCGCGCGGAAGCTGCCCAGGAACAGGTAGATGACGATGGTGACGATGATCAGCGCCTCGACCAGGGTCTTGACCACCTCGTCGATGGAGGTGTTGATGAACTCGGTCGAGTCGTAGACGATCTCGCCGGTCAGGCCGTTCGGCAGCTGTTCCTTGATCGGCGGGAAGGCCTCGCGCACGCGCTTGGCCACGTCCAGGATGTTGGCCTCGGGCGCGACCTTGATGCCGATGAACACCGAGCGCACGCCGCTGAAGGCGACGTTGAAGTCATAGTTCTCCGAGCCCAGCGTGACGGTGGCGATGTCCTCCAGGTGGACGATGGCGCCGCCCACCTGCTTGACGGCCAGCGCCTTGAACTCGTCGACCGTGTGCAGGTCGGTGCCGGCAGTCAGCGGCACGGTCACCATCTGGCCCTTGGAGGCGCCCAGGCCGGTCAGGTAGTTGTTCTGCGCCAGCGCCGCGCTGACGTCGGTCGCGGTGACGCCGTGCGCGGCCATCTTGTTGGCGTCCAGCCAGGCGCGCAGCGCGAACTGGCGCGCGCCCAGCAGCTCGGCGGTCTGCACGCCCTGGATCGAGTCCAGCTTGGGCTTGACCACGCGCGCCAGGAAATCGGTGACGTTGTTGGTGGGCAGCGTGTCGCTGTAGAAGCCCATGTACATGGCGTCGGTGGTCTGGCCGGTCTGCACCGTCAGCACCGGCTGCTGCGCCTGCTGCGGCAGCTGGTTGCGCACCGAGTTGACCTGGGTGGTGATCTCGGTCAGCGCGCGGTTGGAATCGTAGTTCAGCCGCAGGGTGGCGGTGATCACCGACACGCCGCTGTTGGACGACGAGGACAGGTAGTCGATGCCCTGCGCCTGCGCGATGGCCGATTCCAGCGGCTGCGTGATGAAGCCGGCCACGGTGGAGGCGTCGGCGCCGTAGTAGGTGGTGGAGATGGTCACCACCGCGTTCTGCGTCTTCGGATACTGGTTGATCGGCAGGCTGAACAGCGAGCGCAGGCCCAGCACCACGATCAGCAGGCTGACCACGCTGGCCAGCACCGGCCGCTTGATGAAGATGTCGGTGAAATTCATGGCGCGCCTTCCCTTAGTGTTCCTGCGGCGTCGGATTCGGGTTGTTGGCCGGCTGCACCTTGTTGTCGATCACGGCCGGCGTGCCGTTCTTCAGTTTCAACTGGCCGCTGGTGACCACGGTCTGGCCCTCCTTCAGGCCGGTGAGGATGGCGACCTGGTCGCCGCGGGTGGGACCGGTGGTGACGAACACCTGCTGCGCCACCAGGTGGGCGTTGCCCTTGTCGTCCTTGAGCGCGTCCTTGGCGTTGGCCGGCGGCGGCGCCAGCACGAACACGGTCGAGCCGTACGGGTTGTAGGTGATGGCCGTCTGCGGCAGCGTCAGGTATTTCTTCTTGTCGCCCTGGTCCAGGCTGACGTTGGCGAACATGCCCGGCAGCAGCTGGCGCTTGGCGTTGGGCACGGTGGCCTCGACCTGCACGTTGCGCGTGGCGCTGTCGACCTTGGGGCTGATCGAGGTGACCTTGCCGGGGAAGGCCACGCCCGGCCAGGCGTCGCTGCTCAGGTTGAGCTTCTGGCCGATGGACAGGCCGGCCAGCTGCTTCTGCGGCACGAAGAAATCGATATAAACGGTATCGATGGTTTGCAGCGTGACCAGCTTGTCGCCCGGATTGAGGTACTGGCCGGGATTGACGGCGGTGATGCCCAGCTTGCCGGCGAACGGCGCGCGGATGGTCTTCTTGTCGACCACGGCCTGCTGCTGCGCGGCCAGCGCCTTGCGGCTCTTGAGGTCGGCCTCGTCGTTGTCGAGCTGGGCCTGGCTGATGGCCTGGGCGGCCAGCTGCAGCTTGTCGCGCTTGAGCACGGTGGCCGACAGGTCGGCGGCGGCCTGCAGCGCGCGCAGCTGGGCGATGTCGGCGTCGGCGTTCATCTCGATCAGCACCTGGCCGGCCTTGACCTCGTCGCCGGACTTGAAGTGCACCTGGCGCACCAGGCCGGCGATCTCGGTGGTGACGTCGACCCCGCGCACCGGCACCAGCGTGCCGACCGAATTCAGTTGCGGCTGCCATTCCGACACCTCGGCCTTGATCGCCGTGACGGTCTGCGCGCCAGGCTTGGGCGAGTTGGCGATCAGCTGCTTGATCTGCAAATATTTGCCGAACGCCAGCACGGCGATCAGGACAAGGACGGCGCCTATCATGATGAACATACGCTTGGTCATGTATCGTTCTCCTGCTTTTTAGTGTTGTTTGAGGTGCTTACTTGGCGGCGCCGTAGGGCGCTGCGGCCGATACGGCGGTGGCGGCCGGTTCGCCGCCGGCGCGGTTCCACCAGCCCCCGCCCAGCGCCTGGAACAGCGCGGCCGTGTCGGCGTAGCGGGCCGCCTGAGCCTGCACCAGCGCCACATGGGCCTGCTGGTAGCTGCGCTGCGCGTCCAGCAGCGCCAGGTAGCTGATGCCGCCCAGCTTGTACTGCTGGGTGGCCAGCGCCAGCGACTCGGCCGCCAGCGATTCGGCCTCCGCCTGCGCCTTCAGCGCGGCGGCGTCGGAGTCCAGCGCGCGCAGGCTGTCGGCCACGTTCTGGAAGGCGTTGAGCACGGTGGCGCGGTACTGGGCCGCCGCCACGTCGTAGGCCGCCTCGGCCCCGCGCTTCCTGGCGCTCAGGGCGCCGCCGTTGAAGATCGGCGCGCTCAGGCCGGCGGCCAGGTTCCAGGCCGTGGTTTCGGCGTCGAACAGCTTGCTGAAGGTCTGGGCCGAGGAGCCGTAGCTGCCGCTCAGCGTGAACTGCGGATACTGGGCCGCCGTCGCCACGCCGATGGCCGCGCTGGCCGCGTGCAGCTGTTCCTCGCTGGCGCGGATGTCGGGCCGCTGGCGCACCAGCGCCGACGGCAGCGACACCGGCAGCGTGGCCGGCAAGGTCAGCGATTCCAGCGCGAACTCGGGCATGCCGGCCTCGCTCGGCAGCTTACCGGCCAGCACAGACAATTGATGGCGGCTCTGCGCCAGCGCCTTCTCCAGCGGCGGCAGGGTGGCGGCGATCTGCGCCGCCTGGTTGCGCTGGCTGAGCAGGCTGTTGCGCGGCACGGCGCCCAGCTGGAACTGTTTCTCGATCACGCCCATCTGCTGGTTGACCGCGTCCAGCACCTCGCGCGTGGCCTTGAGCTGGGCGCGCAGCGAGGCTTCGCGGATGGCGGTCGTGACCACGTTGGCGCTCAGGGTCAGATAGGTCGCCTCGACCTGGAAGCGCTGGTAGTCCACCTGGGCGCGGGCGCCTTCGAGCGTGCGCCGCGTGGCGCCGAACACGTCCGGGGTGTAGGCCACGTTGACCGAGGCGTTGTACAGGTTGAACACGCCGCCCTTGGCGCCGCCGGCTTCCGACGTCTTCTGGCGCGCCGCGCCGAGCTGGCCGTTCACCGACGGATAGACCAGGCTGCCGGCCTGGGCGTTGTAGCTTTCCTGCGCCTGGCGCAGCGCGGCCTCGGCCGCCGCCATGTTCGGATTCTGTTCCAGCGCGCTGCGGATCAGCTGGTCCAGCGCGGGCGAGCGGAACACCGTCCACCACTGCGCCGGAATGTCCTGCCCCGGCGCGAACTGCTGGGCGGCGCCGGCCGCGCCGGGCGACGCGGCGGTCTGGGCCGCCAGCGGCGTGGGGGTGTAGCTATCGCCTGCCGCGGCCGGAGCGGCCGGGGTTTTGAAATCGGGACCGAGCGCGCAGCCGGCCAGGCCTGCCGCCACCAGTGCCGCCACCAGTGCCGCCACGCCGGCGCGTAACGCCTGCCGCTGGAATTGCCTGAAGTTCTGTTTTCTCACAAAAAAACTCCCACCTGAGGTTCATGCCCGGCCAAAAGGTTAACTGAACTGCACTTTTGCCCGACATATTCGCACTTTTTTTGTGCTGAGTGTGTTTTTTGTATGAGCTGTGCGCCGAGAAACTTGCAAGACGAAAAAAAAACGGGCTCCGCCGTGATGGCGTAGCCCGCTTTCGGGATGGGGTGTGCAGGGGGTCAGGCGGCTTCGGCAGTGGCCACCACGCCGTAGGCGCGGTTGGCTTCGGTCAGCGAAAAGGCCGAAGGGCCGTTGACCACGGAATCGGCCGTGCGTTCGCTGCTGCGGTAGGTGATCGGCATCAGGTAGCGGCGCAGCTCTTCCGGGCTGACCTTGCCGTCCTTGTTGGTGTCGGCGACGGCCAGGTCGACCTTGCCGCTGCCCAACACGCCATTTTCATCCACGCCCGGCAGCGGCTCCGGCGACACCAGCTTGGCGCTGTCGTCGTTGCTGGCGTCGAGGCCGAACTTTGCTTTGAAGAACTGGGTCTCGGGACGCTGCACCAGGCGCTTCAAGCCCTCGTCGAATTGCTTCAACGCCAGCTTCATGCCATCGTCGTCCGATTCCGCCACCGCCTTGACGACGGCGCTGGCGCGGTCGGCGGCGTTGACGGGATGCGCGGGGTCGGTTTGCAGCGGGGCATTGAAGCCAGGCAGGGACAGATAGGCGGCCACCGAGGCGTTCAAATCCACGTTGGCGTCGGCGGCGATTTTCTTGGGCTCGAACGCCTTCTCCGCGACGTTCGCCGCGGTCAAGCCAGGACCACCAATGTTGTTCACCATAATCATAATCGACTCCTGTTTGACGACGCCTGGGACTGTCGAACAATAAAAACTTCTACCCCGTCATTCTAACAAGGATTTGGCAACAATCACCATTTTTAGCGGCACGTAGCGCGAAAAAGTGTCTTTTTCCCATGCGAAACTTGCATGAAAGCATCACCTTAATTTGCAAAATTAATCACTCAAGGCTTGCAATAGTTTTTCCCCATCAGGACAGCCCCAACCGGTGCACGCGTCCCATCCCGGCGCAGCCTGTTGCGCGCCGTTGTTGCCGGCCGTAACGTCCCTGGTCACGCCCCTGCCCTGCAGCGAACCGTACAGCAGCGGGTTGAGGAAACCGACCGGACGGCCCAGGCGCTGGTTGATCAGCGCCAGCAGGCCCGCCCACAGCGGCGCCACCGCGCTGGTGCCGCCGAACACCAGGTTCTGGCCGTCGACCCGCACCTTGTAACCGCTGGCCGGGTCGGCGTCGCCGGCAACGTCGGGCACGCCGCGCCTGGCCTGGCCGTCCAGCACGCCCTGCTGGTAGTCCGGGCGGGCGAAAAAGCTGCTGTAGCCGCCGCCGGTGGCGCTGTTGGGGCCGCTGTTCCAGACCGTCTCGACCGCCGCGCCGCCATCCTGCAGCACCACGCGGGTGCCGCCGCAGGCCAGCGCGTGCGGCGCCGAGGCCGGGAAGTCCACATGCTGGGCGCCGTCCGCCACGCCGTCGGTGGAGCCGTTGTCGCCGGCCGCGCACAAGATGGTCACGCCCATGGCGGCGGCGTCGGCGAAGGCTTGTTCGAAGGCGGTCATGGCTTGCCCGGTCCAGGCCGATTCCGGCGCGCCCCAGCTGATCGAGATGACCGAGGGCCGGTTGACCGCGTCGTGCACGGCGGCGGTAATGGCGTCCAGGAAGCCGCGCTCGGTGTTGGGCGCGTAGTAGACCGCGATCAGCGCGCCCGGCGCCACCGCGCCCGCCACCTCGATGTCGAGCATCACTTCGCCGTCGGCGCTGTTGGCGGTGGTGGGACGGTTCTTGGCGTGGTCGATGCTGACCGTCTTGACGCACGGCGCGGTCAGGCCCAGCTCGGAAAAATACAGCTTCAGGTCGCGCGTACGGCTGCCGCCGCCCAGCTCGATGATGCCGATGCACTGGCCGCTGCCGTCCAGCCCTTGCGGGAAGTTGTACAGGCGCGCCAGCTGCGGCGGCGAGAACGAGATGTTGGCCGCCGCCGCCAGCGCGAAGCCGTCCGCCTGCAGGCGCTGGAACTTGGGCGTGGCCACCGGCCGGTCGTCCAGCCCGAACACGCCTTCGACCACGCCGGCCAGCTGGTCCGGCACGCTCAGTTCGCCAACCCGGCCGCGGTAGCTGCCGTCCGGATATTCGTATTCCTGCAGCTCGACGCCGAAGGCGCTGCTCATCTGCGCGGCGGTGCCGGCCAGCACCACGCGCCGCTGGGCCGCGTTGCTGCTGATGACCACCATGCCGTGCCCGGCCGCGAAGGCCTCGACCTTGGCGATGTCGGCGTCGCTGGCGCCGTGCTCCTGGGCGAACTGTTCGCGGCTCAGGTACTGGCGCGCCACCGGCTGGGTGTCGGCCGTGGCGGACTGCAGGTCCAGCTGCGGGCGGTCGGGCGCGGCGCGCAGCCGCACGGTGATTTCTATGGTCTGCTCGTCCGCTACCGGACCCAGCGGAACCGCGCCCTGCAGGGCCAGCTGGCCGCTGCCGGGGATGATGTGGGGGTGGGAAGTCGTGGCCATCGTCGTCTCCTTTCGAATGAGTTCTACTCAGACGATACTGGCCGCGATGGCGGCGCGATTGATGCAGCGCAGACGTGCCGCTGATTTTTGCTTGCTGACCTCTCACAATGGAGATATATTCCCATTTATGAGAAACGAAATCGAATCCCGCCTGGCCCAGCGCCTGGCCGCCCTGCGCGAGGAACGCGGCCTGTCGCTCGACGAGCTGGCCGCCGCAAGCGGCATCAGCCGGGCCACGCTGTCGCGCATGGAGCGCGGCGAGACCAGCCCCACCGCCGCGCTGCTGGGCAAGCTGTGCGCCGTGTTTGGCCTGCCCATGTCGCGCCTGGTGGCCGAGGCCGAGGCCCAGCCTGGCGAGCTGCTGCGCGCGGCCGACCAGTCGCTGTGGCAGGACCCCGCCACCGGCTTCCGGCGCCGCATGGTGTCGCCGCCGGCGCGCGGCTACGCGGTCGAGCTGGTGGAAGGCTGGCTGCCGCCCGGCGCCCGCATCGACTACGAGCGCGCTCCCGTGCCCGGCATGGAGCAGCACCTGTGGCTGCTCGACGGCGCGCTGGAATATACCCTCGACGGCGCAGTGCACCGGCTGGCGCCGGGCGACTGCCTGCGCTTCCACTTGTTCGGCGCCACCGCCTTTTTCTGTCCGGGGCCGTCGCCGGCCCGCTACCTGATCGCCCTATGTCCACCATAATCCAACTCGACGCCGCCGGCCTGCGCCGCCACGCGACCGACCTGGCCCATGTACTGCGCGACTGCGTGCTGCACGGCGCCAGCGTCGGCTTCCTGCTGCCCTGCCCGCTGGAGGAAGCGCAGGCGTTCTGGCTGGCGCTGGCGCCGCAGGTCGAGCGCGGCGAACGGCTGCTGTACGCCGCGCTCGACGCGGATGGCGCGCTGTGCGGCACGGTGCAACTGGTGTTGTGCGGCCTGCCCAACGGCCGTCACCGGGCCGAGATTTCCAAGATGCTGGTGCACTCCTCGGCACGCCGGCGGGGCATCGCCCAGGCGCTGATGCGGCACGCGCTGGAGCGGGCCCGCGCGCACGGCTGCACGCTGGTCGTGCTCGACACCTGCACCGGCTTCCCGGCGCAAACGATGTACGAGAAACTGGGCTTCGCCGTCACCGGCGTCGTGCCCGACTACGCCGCCCTGCCCGACGGCACGCTGGGCCCGGCCACCTTCATGCACCTGCGACTCTGACGGACTGTGTCATCGAGCCGTCACAACGATGGCGTACCATGTCGCGGCGCATGGTAGGCTGTGCGCGCACCATCCCGACAACCTGACGACGACCCAACATGACCAAGAAACTGTCCCTGCCCGCACTTGTAATCGCGACTTCCTGCCTGGCCTTGCAAGCCGCGCACGCCGCCACGCCCGCCGCCGACGCGGCCCAGCCCAAGCTGGTGGTGGTGCTGGTGGTGGACGGCCTGCCGAACGAGCAGGTGCAGCGCTACCGCGACCAGTTCGGCCAGGGCGGCCTGCGCCGCATGCTGGACCAGGGCGCGTCGTTCAGCAACGCCCACCAGGCGCACGGCATCACCGTCACCGCGATCGGCCACAGCGCCGTGCTGACCGGCGCCTACCCATATGTGCACGGCGTGATCGGCAATAACTGGATCGACCCCGTCACGAAGAAATCGGTGTACTGCACCGAGGACACCAACTACAGCTACATCGGCGAAGAGACCAAGCCCAGCGACGGCACCGCGCCGACCCGCCTGAAGGTCGACACGCTGGGCGACCAGCTGCGCTACGCCACCGGCGGCCGCAGCAAGGTGGTCACCGTGTCCGGCAAGGACCGCGGCGCCATCCTGTTGGCGGGCAAGACCGGCACCGCCTACATGTACATGGACAAGAGCGGCAACTTCGCCAGCAGCACCTTCTACATGAAGGCGCATCCGGCCTGGGTGCAGCAATACCAGGCCGGCAAGCCGCAGGACCGCTACTACGGCAAGTCGTGGACGCCGCTGCTGCCAGAGGCGGCCTACGCCGGCGACGCCAGCGAAGACCTGAACCAGGTCAAGCCGGGCACCCACAACCGCCTGCCCTACGCCTACTACAGCGAAAGCGGCGAGATCGACGCCAGCTACTACAACAGCCTGAAGACCGGCCCCTTCCTCGACCAGCTGACGCTGGACTTCGCGCGCGCCGCGGTGGAAGGCGAGAACCTCGGCCGCAACCCGGCCGGCGTACCGGACCTGTTGGGCGTGAGCCTGTCGGCGCACGACTACGTCAACCACGCCTTCGGCCCGGAGAGCAAGCTGTCGCACGACCACCTGCAGCGCGTGGACCGCATGCTGGCCGACTTCTTCAACTACCTCGACAAGCGGGTCGGCATGGACAATGTGCTGGTGGTGCTGACCGCCGACCACGGCTTCCCGAACACGCCCGAGTTCTCGCGCACCCAGCACCTGGACGCCCAGCGCATCGACGGCGACAAGCTGATGGCATCGCTGGACAAGCACCTGTCCGAAAAATTCGGCGGCGCCAAACTGCTGAGCGCCTGGTCGCTGCCCAACATCCACCTGGACTACGCGCAGATCGACAAGAGCGGCCTGAAACGCGAGGACGTGGAAACCGCCGCCGCCCGCTTCCTGCTGGCGCAGAACGGCATCGTCGAAGCCTACACCCGCACGCAGCTGGAAAACGGCGCCGCCAACACCACCCGCATGGCCACGCTGATGCGCCGCGCCTGGAACCGCGAAGCGTCGGGCGACCTGATGGTGGTCACCAAGCCCTACTGGTACTTCGGCACCGGCAGCAGCGGCACCTCGCACGGCTCGCCGTACGCCTATGACACCAACGTACCGCTGATAATCATGGGCAAGCGCTGGATCAAGCCGGGGGCCTATGGCCAGTATGCGGAAGTGGTCGACATCGCGCCGACCTTGGCCAGCCTGCTGCACGTGCGTCCGCCGGCGGGCGCCGAGGGCCGCGTGCTGAGCGAGACGCTGCGCTGAGCGGATAGCATATTGATATGCAAAAATAATATATTGGCAATATTATTAAATGGTGCTACTTTGTCATTTCCTACAACAAAGATGGGGAAATGATGAAAAAAATTGCATTCGCAGTACTCGCTTTGGTCGCCGGCATCGCTAACGCCGGCGCGTTGTACAACAATGGCCCGGTGGTCGATGGCGACGGCAAGTCCATCATGGCGCCGGACGCCTCGACCATCGGTTTCGGCAACCAAAGCGCCGTCGGCAATTTCGTCGCGGACGATTTCAATGTCACGGCCGGCCAGAGCTGGAACGTCTCCAGCCTGAGCTTCTACGGCTACCAGACCAACGCCGGCAAATTCAGCTTCACCTCCGCCACCTGGAGCATCGTCTCCGGCGACGACGTCAACACCGGCACGGTGGTGGCATCGGGCACCAGCGCCGTCACCAACGGCGGCCTGGCCGGCTATCGCGTCACCGACGGCACCCTCGACAATAAACAGCGCGGCATCTACCAGATCGACGCGGACATCACCGACATCACGCTGGGCTCCGGCCACTACTGGCTGACCTGGGGCGTGACCGGCACCGCCGCTTCCGGCCCATGGCAGCCGCCCACCTCCGACGGGCGTGAAGGCAACGCGGCCCAGGCAGGCGGCGGCGGCCCGTTCGCGACCCTGGTCGACGACGGCAACGGCCTGACGGTCGAACTGCCGTTCGCCGTCAACGGCACCATCACCGCCGTGCCTGAACCGGAAACCTACGCCATGATGCTCGGCGGCCTGGCCTTGATCGGGCTGGCACGCCGCCGCGCACGCCGCGGCTGATCTCCAGCCCCGCCTCGCCGGCCATGCGGGCGCCTTGCGGCGCCCGCAGTCATTTCAGCGCCCGGCGCCGCGAAAATAACTGTCGCGAATGGAAAGGCTTCCAGCTATAGTGGGCGTCGATCTTCAACTTCCCCGATGACGACATGAACAAATACGGTTTGCTGCTGGCTGCTCTCGGCGTGATCGCCGCCCCCTCCTTCGCGGCCGCGCCGCGCGCCACCACGGCCAGCGGCGTGGTGGAAGGCACGCTGGACGCTTCCGGCGTCAAATCGTATAAAGGGATTCCGTTCGCGGCGCCGCCGGTCGGCGAATTGCGCTGGAAGGCGCCGCAGCCGGCGCAGAAGTGGCGCGGCGTGCGCAAGGCCGACCACTTCGGGCCGCGCGCCATGCAGCTGCCGCTGTTCGGCGACATGGTGTTCCGCTCCGACGGCGTCAGCGAGGACTGCCTGTACCTGAACGTGTGGACGCCCGCCAAATCACCCAGGGACAAGCTGCCGGTGCTGGTCTACTTTTACGGCGGCGGCTTCGCGGCGGGCGACGGCTCCGAGCCGCGCTACGACGGCGCCAGCATGGCCGCCAAGGGCATCGTCACGCTGACCGTCAACTACCGCCTCAACATCTTCGGCTTCCTCGCGCATCCCGAACTGACGGCCGAATCGCCGCACAAGGCATCCGGAAACTACGGCCTGATGGACCAAGCGGCGGCGCTGCAATGGGTGGCGAAGAATATCGCGGCCTTCGGCGGCGACCCCGCGCGCGTGACCATCGCCGGCGAATCGGCCGGTTCATGGTCGGTCAGCGCGCAGATGCTGTCGCCATTGGCGAAAGACCTGATCGCCGGCGCCATCGGCGAGAGCGGCGCCCTGCTCGGACTGGAGGCTCCGCAGCCGCTGGCGGTCGCGGAAAAGAAAGGCGCGGCGTTTGCCGAACAAATCGGCGCGCCCACACTGGCCGCGCTGCGCGCCCTGCCCGCCAAACAGCTGCTGGACGCGATGAAGCGGCCGGACGCGCCATGGTTCTCCGCCATCCAGGACGGCTATGTGCTGCCACGCGAACCGGTGGCGATGTACGCGGCGGGCGAGCAGGCCAAGGTGCCGCTGCTGGCCGGATGGAATTCGCAGGAAGGCCACTACAAGCAGGTGCTGGGCGAAGCCGAGCCGACGCCGGAGAACTTCGCTAAAACGCTGCAAACCATGTACCGCGACCGCGCCCCCGCCGCGCAGCAAGCCTACAGCGGCGACGTGCTGCAAGCCGCGACCGACCTGGCCGGCGACCTGTTCATCGCCCACGGCACCTGGAAGTGGATCGACACGCACGCGCGCACCAGCGGCCAGCCGGTCTACCGCTACTACTATTCTCGTCCACGTCCGGGCCAGACCGGTGCCGGACATTCAGTGGAAATCGAATACGCGCTGGGCAACCTGCCGTCGAATAAAGTGTATTCGTGGAGCGCCGGCGATTTCGCGCTGTCCGCGCAGATGCAGGACTACTTCGCCAACTTCATCAAGGCCGGAAATCCCAACGGCGCGGGCCTGCCGGAATGGCCGCGCGCCAGCAGCGGCAAGGGCTCCCGCCTGATGCGGCTGGACGTGCCAGCGGCCGCGATGACCGCCACCGACGACGCCCACCACGCCTTCCAGGAGCAGCAGCGGCAAAATCAAATAAGCAAATAAGCAAAAATGGAAACCGCCACTTAGTTTGTATTTTTTTGTATCGCCCGGTAATTCTTTGAAAAGTTGCTATACACTAGCTCCCTTTATTCGGGCAATCATCGGGAAGACAAACTATGCGCAAGACGATCGGCTTCATGGTTCTTTGCTTTACAGCGTCCGCGTTCGCAGCGGAGCCATTCGACGACAAGTTCCGCCAGCTGGACGAGATACTCCCCACCGCCAACTCCTACCGCACCGCGTCCGGCGCGCCCGGCGCCGCCTACTGGCAGCAACGCGCGGACTACACGATCCGCGCCACGCTCGATGAAGCCAAACGCGCCATCACCGGCAGCGAGCAAATCAACTACCACAACAACTCGCCCGACACGCTGAACTACCTGTGGGTGCAGCTCGACCAGAACATCTACAAGAAAAATTCCGACGCCCGCATGATGCTGACGCAGCCCTCGCGCGACGCATGGGCCAAGGCGCACACGCCGGAAGACGGCTACAAGTTCGAAGGCATGCGCGGCATCCTGGCCGGCCGCGAGTTCGACGGCGGCTACAACATCAAGACCGTGAGCGCCGGCGGCCAGCCGCTGAAGTTCACCATCAACCGCACCATGATGCGCATCGACCTGCCGGCGCCGCTGAAGCCGGGCCAGAGCTTCGCCTTCAACATCGACTGGTCCTACAACATCAACGAGCAGCAGGTGCTGGGCGGGCGTTCGGGCTACGAGCACTTCGAGGACGACAAGAACGACCTGTTCGAAATCGCCCAGTGGTATCCGCGCATGGCGGCCTACTACGACGTGATGGGCTGGCAGCACAAGCAGTTCCTGGGCTCCGGCGAGTTCACGCTGGAATTCGGCGACTACGACGTGCAGCTGACCGTGCCGGCCGACCACGTGGTGGCCTCCACCGGCGAGCTGCAAAACCCCAACGACGTATTGAGCGCCGCGCAGCGCGACCGCCTGGCCAAGGCCAGGACCGCGAGCGCGCCGGTGGTCATCGTCACGCAGGAGGAAGCCGAGAAGGCAGAGAGGTCGGTCAGCACCGCGTCGAAGACCTGGCACTTCAAAGCCGCCAACGTGCGCGACTTCGCCTGGGCCTCCAGCCGCAAGTTCATCTGGGATGCGCAGGGCTTCAAGAAGGATTCCACCAACGTGATGGCGATGTCCTACTATCCGAAGGAAGGCAATCCGCTGTGGGGCAAGTACAGCACCCAGGCCATCATCCACACCATCGACCAGTACAACAAGTACAGCTTCGATTATCCGTATCCGACCGCGATCTCGGTCAACGGCCCGGTTGGCGGCATGGAGTATCCGATGATCTCCTTCAACGGCCCGCGCCCGAACAAGGACAAGAAGACCGGTGCCCTCACCTGGTCGCAGCAGACCAAGTATGGCCTGATCGGCGTGATCATCCACGAGGTGGGCCACAACTACTACCCGATGATCATCAACTCGGACGAGCGCCAGTGGACCTGGATGGATGAAGGCCTGAACACCTTCGTGCAGTATCTGGCCGAGCAGGCGTGGGAAGACAACTACCCGTCGCGCCGCGGCGAGCCGCGCAACATCGTCGACTACATGCGCAGCCAGAACCAGGTGCCGATCATGACCAACTCGGAGTCGCTGCTGCAGTTCGGGAACAACGCCTACGCCAAGCCGGCCACCGGCTTGAACATCCTGCGCGAGACCATCCTGGGCCGCGAACTGTTCGACTATGCGTTCCGCGAATACGCGCGCCGCTGGAAGTTCAAGCGCCCTACTCCGGCAGACTTCTTCCGCACCATGGAAGACGCTTCCGGCACCGATCTTGACTGGTTCTGGCGCGGCTGGTTCTACACCACCGACGCCGTGGACATCAGCATCGACGGCATCAGCGAATACGGCGTAAGCACCAAGGACCCGGAAAAGGAAAAGGCCTGGAAGAAGGCGCAGAAGGATGCGCAGCCGGTGTCGATTTCCGAACAGCTCAACAAGCCGCTGCCCAAGCGCCTGGACGCGCATCCGGAGCTGAAGGACTTCTACAACGAGCATGACGAGTTCACCGTCACCAACAAGGACCGCAACAGCTACGCCGAGGCGATCGAGAAGCTGGAGCCGTGGGAGAAGAAGCTGCTGGACCAGGGCAAGCACCTGTACCTGGTGGACTTCTCCAACCTGGGCGGCATGGTGATGCCGCTGATCCTGGAGATTGAACTCAAGAGCGGCAAGAAGTACATCGAGCGCATTCCGGCCGAGGTGTGGCGCTACTCGCCGAAGAAGATCACCAAGTTGATCGTCACCGACGAGCCGATGGTGGGCCTGACCCAGGACCCGTTCTGGGAAACCGCCGACATCGACACCAGCAACAACGCCTGGCCGCGCAAGGTGACCCAGTCGCGCCTGGAGCTGTTCAAGACCGAGCGTGACCGCATTAACCTGATGCGCGACTACAATACGCCGCTCAAGGGCAAGGGCGACAAGTCGTCCAAGGACTCGTCGGCCGAATGATGTTGCGCGCCTTGCGTCTGGCCGCGGCGGCCGTGCTGGCATGCGCCGGCGCGGCGGCCGGCGCCCATAATTTTCACATGGGCATAGCGGACATCAGCTACAACGCCCGCACCGGCAACACCGAGATCGTGCACACCTACACGGCGCACGATGTCGCCACGCTGCTGGCGAATCTGTACGGCCGCAATTTCGACCTGGGCCAGGCGGACAGCGAAGCACCGCTGCGCCGCTACGTCGAGCGGCAGTTTTATCTGGAAGGCGCGGACGGCAAGCGCCTGCCGCTGCACTGGGTGGGCGTGAAGGCGGATGCCGACAGCGTCGTCATTTTTCAAGAGGTCGAAGGCAGGAAGCTGTCTCCCGCGACGCGCATCCACAACGGCTTGCTGATAGACTTCCTGCCATCCCAAAAGAACACCGTGAACCTGCAAGCCGATGGCCCTGTCCAGACTCTCATCTTCGATCAAGGCAGCGTCGATCAAACCACTCGTTAAGTGCCTGCTGTTCGCATTGGGCTCGGCGCAGGCCGACGACCAGATCCTGCAACGGGTGCTGGTCGACGGCTCGCGCGCCAACCAGCTGGGCGTGGCCGATGCCGCCAGCGCGGGCAGCATATCGCAGCAGGAGCTGGCCGCGCGCACCGTCTACCGTCCCGGCGAAATCCTCGAGGCGGCGCCCGGCCTGATCGTCAGCCAGCATAGCGGCGAAGGCAAGGCCAATCAGTTCTACCTGCGCGGATTCAACCTCGATCATGGCACCGACCTGCGCACCACCGTCGACGACATGCCCGTCAACCAGCGCAGCCACGCGCACGGCCAGGGCTGGACCGACCTCAATTTCCTGATCCCCGAACTGGCGGTGCGGCTCGATTACAAGAAGGGCCCCTACTCCGCCGGGGAAGGCGACTTCGCCTCCGCCGGCACGGCCTCGGTGGTGTACGCCAACCGGCTGCTGCAAGGCGTGGCCGCCGCATCGGCCGGCCAGCACGGCTACGGCCGCGCGCTGCTGGCCGACTCGCTGGACGCAGGCAACGGCAGCTTGCTGTACGCGGTGGAGGCGCTGCACAACGACGGCCCCTATACGCATCCCGACGATTACCAGAAACTGAACGCGGTGCTGCGCTACAGCCAAGGCTATGCCAACAACGGCTTCAATGTCAGCCTGATGGCCTACCGCGCCGACTGGAACTCGACCGACCAGATCCCGCTGCGCGCCGTGCAGGATGGACAGCTGGGCCGCAACGACGCCGTCGATCCGACCGATGGCGGCAAGTCGCACCGCTACAGCCTTTCCGGCGCCTGGCGCCGCACCGGCGACGACAGCGCGTCCAAGGTCAACGCCTACCTCATCGCCAACCAGTTGGACCTGTATTCCAACTTCACCTACTTCATGGACGATCCGCTGCATGGCGACCAGTTCGCGCAGCCGGACAAGCGCGTCACCAGCGGCGTGAACGCGAGCCACAGCTGGCACCAGCACACGGAAAACGGCAACAGCGCCACCACCATCGGCATCCAGCTGCAAAACGATAATATCTTTAACGGCCTGCTGAACACGCAAGCGCGCAAGCCGCTGTCGGTCACGCGGCAGGATCACATCGTCGAATCGAGCGCGGGGCTGTACGTGGAGAACAACACGCGCTGGAACGGCGCCTTGCGCACCGTGGCCGGCGCGCGCATCGACAGCTACCGCTTCGACGTGCGCAGCAGCCTGGCGGCCAACTCGGGCAAAGCCAGCGACCATCTGGTGAGCCCGAGCCTTAGCGTGATCTACGGCCCGTGGCGGACGGCGGAACTGTACGCCAACATCGGCAACGGCTTCCACAGCAACGACGCGCGCGGCGCCACCATCCGCATCGATCCCAGGACCGGCGCGGCGGCCGACAAGGTGGCGCCGCTGGTGCGCTCACGCGGCATGGAGCTGGGCGCGCGCGGCAACTGGCTGCCTGGCTTGCAGACATCGTTGTCGGTGTACCGCCTGGATTTCGATTCGGAGCTGACCTTCGCTGGGGACGCCGGCACCACCGAGGCGGGACGCCCGAGCCGCCGCCATGGCGTGGAGATTTCGAACTACTACAAGCCGCTGAAATGGCTGTCGGTCGACCTGGACCTGGCCTACGCGCGCGCCCGTTCGCGCGACGCCGCGCCGGAGGGCGACTACATCCCCGGCGCCATCGAAGGCACCGGCCAGCTGGCGCTGATCGTGGACGACGGCGGCCCGTATTCCGGCTCGCTGAAGCTGCGCTACTTCGGCCCGCGTCCGCTCATCGAGGACAACAGTGTGCGCTCGAAGCAAAGCCTGACGCTGAACGGCCGCCTGGGCTGGAAGCTGCGCAAGGGACTGACACTGGAACTGGAAGCCTTCAACCTGACCAACCACCGCGATTCCGCCATCGACTACTACTACCCGTCGCAGCTGAAGGGTGAAGCGGCGCCGGTCAACGACATCCACTTCCACCCCATCGAATCGCGCTCGCTGCGGGCGACGCTGGTCAAGAACTTCTAGGTCAGAACTCTTCCCACTCGTCGGCGCTGGCGGCGCTGGCCTTGAGTTTTTTCGGCGCGGCCGCAGCTGGCTTGGCGGCCGGCTTGGGACGTGCCGCCGCAGCCTTCGGCAGCGACGTGACCACCGACGCGGCAGCGCGCACCGGACGGGCCGCAGCCACCGGCGCGGCTTTCGCGGCGGGTGCGGTGTACGAGGCGTTGATCTTGAACGCGCTGACCACCCGTTCCAGCTTGTCGGCCTGCTCGCGCAGGGTCTGCGCGGCGGCGGCGGTCTGCTCCACCAGCGCGGAGTTCTGCTGCGTGGTCTGGTCCATCTGCGTCACCGCCTGGTGCACCTGGGCGATGCCGTCGTTCTGCTCCTGCGTGGCCGCGCTGATCTCGCCGACGATGTCGGTCACCTGCTTGATGCTGGCAACCACTTCATGCATCGTGGTGCCGGCCTGCTCCACCAACCTGGTGCCGGAACCGACCTTCTCCACCGAGTCGTCGATCAACGCCTTGATCTCCTTGGCCGCCGCAGCGGAGCGCTGCGCAAGGTTGCGCACCTCGGTCGCCACCACGGCGAAGCCGCGCCCCTGCTCACCGGCGCGCGCAGCTTCCACCGCCGCGTTCAGCGCCAGGATGTTGGTCTGGAAGGCGATGCCGTCGATGACCGAGATGATGTCGACGATCTTGCGCGACGATTCGTTGATCGAGCCCATGGTCACCACCACCTGCTCCACCACGCTGCCGCCCTGCGCCGCCACGTCCGACGCCGAACGCGCCAGCTGGTTGGCCTGGCGGGCGTTGTCGGCGTTCTGGCCGACGGTCGACGTCAGCTGCTCCATGCTGGCGGCGGTCTGCTCCAGCGCGGCCGCCTGCGACGAGGTGCGCTGCGACAGGTCGCCGGTGCCGCTGGCGATGTCCTGCGAGGCGCTGCCGACCGCGATGGTCGAGGCGCGCACCGTGTCGATCACGCCGGCGATCTGCTCCAGCAGCTTGTTGAAGGCCACGGCGGTGTGGCCGATTTCGTCCATGCGCTCGATCTTGATCTGGTGCGTCAGGTCCAGCGACTGGCTCACATCCTCCAGCGTGCCGCGGATCGACGCCAGGCTGCCCTTGATGATGACGTACAGCTGCCATGCCAGCGCGCCGGTCACCAGCAGGCCAAGCAGCACCACGCTCACCATCAGGCGGAAGGCGAATTTGTAGGCGGCGTCGCTGGCCTCGCGCACGTCGGCGATCAGCTTGTTGTTGTAGGCGATGTGGTCGTCGAAGCCCTTCTTGACGGCGGCCGCCGACAGCGCCAGCGGCGTGCCGGCCAGCAGCGTGGCGCGCACCGCGTCCATGTCGCCGGCGTGGGCGCCGGCCAGGAAGGGAATCAGCGCCTGGCGGTAGGCGGCCATGTTGGCCTTGTCCGCCTCCAGCATCTTGCGGTCGGTCTCGTCGAAGATGTGTTCCTTGGCGTAGGTCTCGATGACCTCGTCGAACTTGGCGTGGGCTTCGCTGTAGGCCTTGTCCAGCGCGGTCTTGTCTGCCAGGTTGGAGAACACCGACAGGCGGTAGCCGGCCAGGCGGCTATCGGCAAGATAGCCTTTGGCCATGTTCAGGCCGGCGATGCTGGGGATCAGCCGGCTCTGCACCATGTCGAGGCGCTGCTGCGCCGTGGACAGCTGCGTGAGGCCGGTGATACCGACGAAGATCAGCGCAAGTAACGCCAAGGACAAAGTCAAGATCAGGCGCTTTGTAATAGTCATGGTGACTGTTCCCATAGTAGTGACGAAGGAGCCGGCCGTCTGCGCGGCCATGGGTCAGTATAGCGGAACGGTATTGCTTCAAAATAGCAATGCGTGAATTTCCACCGCATCGCTACCAAAACACAACGCATGCAAGACGCTATCCCGCCGGCCCGGCTCCGCTCAGAAGCGCGCCTTGGCGCGCACGCCCACGGTGCGCGGACGCACCATGAACAAGGTGTCGCCCGGCTGGATGGCGATGGTGTTCGGCGTGACGTCGCTGACCTTGGCGCCGTTGCTCAGGTTGGTGCCGAACAGGCCGAACTCGTAGGCGCCGGTCTTGTAGGTGACGGTGGCGTTGAGCGTGTTCGACGACGGTATCCGCGCGTAGCTGCCCTGCGCCGGCGCGAAGTTGGTGTAGGCGTCGCTGTGGTAGGCGTAGCTGGCGGCGATGCCCACCTCGGCGTTGCCGCGCACCGGCACGGTATAGCTGGCCGTGGCGGTGGCCGACAGGCGCGGCGCGTACGGCGCGCGGCTGCCCTCAGGGATGTTCTGCGCGGCGATGCCGGTGACCACGGTGCGGGTGGCGTAGGCGTGGTTGTAGGCGGCGCTCAGGCCCAGCGCGGCGTGGCGCGTGAGCTTGAATGCGGTCTCCAGCTCCAGCCCTTCGCTGCGCAGCTTGCCGGCGTTCTGCGTGAAGTAGTAGGTGCACGGCAGCTTGTTGAATACCTGGACGTCCTTCCACTCGATCACGTAGGCGCTGGCGTTGAAGGTCAGGCGCTGGTCCAGCAGCGTGTTCTTCGAGCCCACCTCGTAGTTCCACAGGCTGTCCGGCGCGAACGTGGCCGGCGCGTTCACGCCGCAGAAGTTGAACGGCACCGGCTGGTTGTTGCCGCCGTAGCGGAAGCCCTTGCCGGCCGAGGCGTACAGCATGTGCTGCGGATCGACGCGCCAGGCGGCGGCGAAGCGCGGGTTGGCGCCGCGCGAGGTGGCGCTGCTGTTGCTCACCTCCGGCTGGCCCACCGGCGCCGACGGCGTGGCGCCGACCAGGTTGCCGAACAGGCCGGTGAAGCGCAGGTCGAAGTCCTGCGTGCCCTTGAACAGGCGCAGGCCGGCCGTCAGGTCGAGCTGGTCCCATACGGTGTAGCTGCCTTCGGCGAACAGCGCCACCTGGCGCGACTTGGTGTTCTGCGTGCCGGAGAAGAAGTCGTTGGGGTTGAAGGCCAGGTCGTTGGTCTGCGAGTTATAGCCGGGGAAGTTGTGGGCGACGGCGAAGCGCTCGTCAAAGCCTGTGGTCGGCTCGTCCTGGCGCGTGTCGCGCCTGCCGCTTTCCAGGAAGGCGCCGGCGGTCCACTTCAGCGGCCCGCTGCCCTTGGAGTTGAGGCGGAATTCCTGCGCGAAGTCCTGCACCGCGTTGCCGATGGTGTAGGCGGCCTGCATCAGCGGGTTCTTGCCGCCGAAGATGAAGGCGGTGGCCGGATACTGCGCCGAGGTCACGTACAGCGTGTCGCGGTGCAGGTAGGAGGTGGACGACACCAGCTGCGCGCCGCCCATGTCGTAGCTGACGCCCAGGTTGTACAGTTGCAGGTTGTCGTTGCTGGTCTGCGGCAGCAGCGCGATGGTGGTGAACGGCGCCAGGCCGGCGTAGGCGTCGTTGACGCCGCCCTTGATGTTGGACGCGGTGACGCTGGCGTCGACCGTCAGGTCCGGCGAGGCGCGCAGGCGCAGTGCGGCGCGCGCCTGGTTGGTGGAGACGTCGTTGGTGGTCTTGCCGTTGACCTGGTTGCGGATATAGCCGGAATCGTTGCCGGTGTAGCCCGTCAGGCGCAGGCCCAGCACGTCGGCCTTGAGCGGCAGGTTGACCATGGCGCGCAGGTTGCGGTTGACGCCGCCGAAGCCGGAGGTGTCCGAGCCCACCGCCTCGACGGTGCCGAACAGTTCGCCCAGCTCGGGCTTCTGCGTGATCTGGCGCACCGCGCCGGCCATGGCGCCGGCGCCGAACAGCGTGCCCTGCGGCCCCTGCAGCACTTCCACCCGCTCCAGGTCCAGCACCTTCAGGTCGGGGTTGGAGGATTTGAGCGTCACCGGCATGTCGTCGATGTAGACCGCCACCAGCGACGAATCCTGCACCTCGGACGGCACGATGCCGCGCACCACCAGCCCGCGCATGGTGATGTTGTTGACACCCGGCGCCTGCTGCTGCACCGACATGGCCGGCACCAGGTTGGCGATATCGGCCAGGTTGCCCTGTCCATAGCGGGTCAGGCCTTCCGGCTTGAGCACGGTAATGGCGGCCGGCACCTGCTGCACGTCGACCGCGCCGGCCGAGCGGGTGGCGGTCACTTCCACGCGCTCGATTTTCTCTGTGCCCACTTCCGTCCCGGCCGCCTGCGCGGCGGCCAAGGCGCCCACCGACCACAGCGCCAGCGCGCGATATGCCTTCACTTGCTTGCCCATCCCTGCCCTCGTGTTGTTTTTAACAAGCGCGCAGTATAACGACAGGCAGTCCGATTGAACATGAAGAATATCGTTAGGTGAAGCAACGCACAGCGGAGGCGGCAGAACGGGGCCAGAATGCAGTCATGGACAGTTCACCCACAGGCCTCAAACCGCCGCCCGCCGCCTACGCGCTGCACCGCCAGATGCGCGCGGTGCAGCGCTGCATGGCGGCGGCAACGGTGGAGGAATCGGAACGGGCGACCAGATGGGCGAGTGCCTGGTACAGGCTGGTGCAACGCAAGCTGGACCAGCTGCAGCATGCACCCAGATATTTGCATTAGGCGCTAGGCGGCCACGTAGCAGCCGCCGGCGCGGTGCTCCATGGCTCCGCGGTCGAGCACGACGACGGTGCCGCGGCGGTATTCGATCATGCCCTCTTCCTGCAGCTTGCCGGCGCAGCAGGTGATGCTTTCGCGGCGCACGCCCAGCAGGTTGGCGATCATTTCCTGGGTTACCTTCAGTTCGTTCGACAGCGAGCGGTCCAGCCGCTCCAGCAGCCAGCGGCACAGGCGCTGCTCGATGCTGCCGTGGCGCACGCCGGCCACCGTCTGCGCCAGCTGGGCGAACAGGGCGCTGGTGTGGCGCATCAGCTGGCGCGCCAGCGCGCCGCCGTCGAAGAAGGCGGAGCGCAGCACCGCGGCCTTGACGCGGTAGCCGTAGCCCGCGCTCTGCACCACGGCCGAGCAGTTGGCGCGCTCGCTCTCGTACATCGACACACCGACCACGCCTTCGCGCCCCACCACGGCGATCTCGGCCGCGCCGCCGTCTTCCGTCACATATTGCAGCGAGACGATGGCGTTGGTGGGGAAGTAGGCGTAATCCATCTTCTCGCCGAAGTCGAACAGATGTTTGCCGGCGGCCAGCGGCACCAGTTCCAAGTGCTCGAACAAGCTGATCAGTTCTTCGCGGGACAAGGCGCGCAGCAATTCGTTCTGCTGGGCGCCGGTCAGGCTGATGGCCGGGGTGGACGTTTCTTCCTGCCCGGCCTCCTGGTTCGAAACGGAGGGGCGAGTAACGTGATACATGGCGGACCTCTTTTAGAGTTGTTGATCGTTGCGACCTGATGAACAACACTATAGGCCCGCCCTGGGCGGCCGCTTATCGGAGCACGCACCGGCTCTATGTAGGCAGGGAACATAGGGGGGTGTGGTCCCAGTCCTACGGCGGCCGTTGCCTACGGCCAACGGCAAGTCCGTTCAGAGCTTGAATTTGAAGCGGCTCGCCTCTTCCAGCAGGCGCTCGTCGCGGCTGCGCAGGCGGCCCGGGTTGCGCCGGTGGTTGGGCTCGGACACCACCCGCTGGATCACGGTTTCGGCCACGCCGCGCTGGCTGAGATAGGCCGCCGCGCTGTCCGGGCCTTTGCGATCGGCAACTTCAATGCCGGCTTCGACGACTTCCGCGCCGACGTAGTCCGGGCGGAAAGTATGGGTGGTGGACATTGCAACCTCCAGGGCGGGAAATGGATGGTGGACGCCGAACTCCGATTGTATAGCAGACTAGACCAATGGTAGGTGCGCGGCGGAAATGAGGGGGCTAATATCGCAACACTATCGTCACCGGAAACCACACTATGAACCCTACTCCCATCGCCGGCGCGCTGCTGGCCTGCACGCTGCTGCTGGCCGGCGCCGCGCAGGCCGCCGCGCCCCAGGTGCGCACCCAGGCGCCCGGCTACTACCGCATGATGCTGGGCGACTTTGAAATCACCGCGCTGTCGGACGGCACCCATCCCTTCCCCATCGACACGGTGATGACCAATATCGGCCCGGCCCAGATCGGCCGGGACCTGGAGCGGGCCGGGCTGCGCGCGCCGGTGCAGGGCTCGATCAACGCCTTCCTGGTCAACACCGGCAGCAAGCTGATCCTGGTGGACGCCGGCGCGGGCAGCCTGTACGGCGATTGCTGCGGCAAGCTGCTGGACCATCTGCGCGCCGCCGGCTACCGGCCCGAGCAGGTCGATGAAGTGCTGCTGACCCATCTGCACAAGGACCACGCGGGCGGCATCATGGCGCGCGGCGCGCCGGCCTTTCCCAACGCCGTGGTGCGCCTGTCGCAGGCCGAGGCCGATTACTGGCTGACGCCCGCCAACCAGGCGGCGGCGCCGGCCTTCCTGTCCAGCTTTTTCGACAGCGCGGCGGCGGCAGTGGCGCCGTACGGCCAGCGCCTGCAACCATTCGGCGCCTACGGCCAGATCGAGCCCGGCATCGAAGCCCTGCCCGCGCCCGGCCACACGCCGGGCCATGCGATGTACCTGGTGCAAAGCCGCGCGCAGCAGTTGCTGATCTGGGGAGACATCGTCCACATGTCGGCGATCCAGCTGCCGCATCCTGAGGCGACCGTCAAATACGACACCAGCGAGGCCGACGCGCAAGCCACGCGCCGCCGGCTGTTGCAAAGGGCGGCCGACGGGCAACTGACGATAGGCGCGGCGCATATCGCCTTCCCCGGTCTGGGCCGCATCCGCGCGTTGAACGGCGCCTACCAGTGGCTGCCGCTCAACTACGACGGCGCGCCCGCCGCCGATTGAGGTCTTACCTGGCCGGCACGGCGGCCAGCATCTCGTGGCTGGAGGCGGTGCGCTCCGGCGCCTTGTGCACCATGGTGTAGGCGTAGTCCACGCCCATGCCGTAGGCGCCCGAGTGCTCGCGCACGATGGCCATGACGGCGTCGTAGGTTTCGCGGTGCGCCCAGTCGCGCTGCCATTCCAGCAGCACCTGCTGCCAGGTCACCGGCACCACGCCGGCCTGGATCATGCGCTGCATGGCGTAGTCGTGCGCTTCCTTCGAGGTGCCGCCGGAGGCGTCGGCCACCATGTAGATTTCGTAGTCGCCCTCTGCCATGGCGCACAGCGCGAAGCTGTTGTTGCACACCTCGGTCCACAGGCCCGAGACGACCACCTTCTTCTTGCCGTTGGCCTTGAGCGCGTCGCGCACCTTCTGGTCGTCCCACGAGTTCATCGACGAGCGCTCCAGCAGCGGCTTGCCGGGGAAGACGTCCAGCAGTTCGGGATAGGTGTGGCCGGAGAACGCTTCGGTCTCGACGGTGGTGATGGTGGTCGGGATGTTGAACACCTTGGCGGCCTTGGCCAGCGCGACGGTGTTGTTCTTCAGCGCCTGACGGTCCATCGATTGCACGCCGAAGGCCATTTGCGGCTGGTGGTCGATGAAGATCAGCTGGCAGTTAGTCGGCGTCAATACTTCAAGTTTGGGATTGGTCATGTTGGCTTCCATTTCGATGAGGTGGGTACGGCGCCCGCTGCGTTCAGCGCGGCTGCGATCATCTTAGGGCGGACACCGGGGCCGCACCACTGGCTAAATGGAGAGGCCGGACTCACCTTTGCGGGCCGCCTCAGCGCGCCGGCATCTGCTGGTTGAGGAAGGCCACGGTGGCATCGACCGCCGGTTGCAGCCAGGGGTCAAACAGCCAGAAGGAATGCGGCGTGTCCGGCAGCACCAGCGTGCGGCTGGCCACGCCGGCCCGCGCCATGGCGGCCGCCATCGCCTCGCGGCCGGCGGAAAAGCGCGGCTGCGCGCTGGTGATGAACAGCATGGGCGGCATGCCCGGGCGCACGTAGCGGATCGGCGAGGCCTCGCTCCAGCGCGCGGTCTGCTCGGCGTAGCGCCCGCCCAGCCAGGCGCCGGCCGCCGACGGCCGCTTGGCCGGGTCGTCCTCGTGCTTGAGCGCCAGTTCCGTGGTGAAGTCCGACAGGCCGTCGATGTTGACGATGGCCTGCACCGCGCTCGACACGGCGCCCTCGCCCGCGCCCGGATCGAACCGGGCGAGCTGGCCGGTGACGCCGGCCAGGCTGGCGATCTGGCCGCCGGCCGAGCCGCCCGCCAAGGCGATGCGTTGCGGGTCCAGGTGGTACTGGGCTGCGTGGGCGCGCACCCAGCGCACGGCGGCGCGCGCGTCGTGGATGGCGGCCGGATACGGGGCCTCGCCGGACAGGCGGTAGCTGATGGCGGCCGCCGCGTAGCCCTGCTGCGCCAGCCGCACGGCCATCGGCGCGAACTCGCTGCGGAAGCCGGAACGCCAGCCGCCGCCGTGCACCAGCACCACCACCGGCATGCCGCCGTCGGCGCGCGCGGCCAGCGGCAGGTAGAGGTCGAGCTTGAGGCAGCGCTCGCCCAGCTGGGCGTAGCTCAGGCCCTCGATGCGGCTCACGTCCACCGGCAGCGCCGCGCTGGCGATGCGGATCGAAGGATAGTCGCGCACCAGCTTGGCGTAGGTGTGCGCGGCGTCGTAGGTGTTGGCGGGATCGGGCGGCGGCTCCGCGCAGGGCGCGGCGCACGCCGCCACATGCAGGCACAGCGCGGCAAGCGCGGACAGGGCGCGGGTGACGGCACGAGCGGCGGTGGCGGTGGCGGTGGCGGTGGCGGTGGCGGTGGCGGTGGCAGCGTGCTGCTTCTGGCACATGGTGCAGTAACAATGGCTGGCGTGGCCAACCGGCAGGTCCGCCCGATACGCCACGCCGCCGCACAGGCAACTGCCGTGCAACTGGCCGCTTTCATTCATCGTGCTCGTCCTCCGTCGTCATGGTGCCAGCCCCCATGATGCGCGGAACGCGCGCGCCGCGTCAATCCCGCGATGGCGCGAGCGGCTTGTCGGGCACGGCCCCGGCCACGGGTTCGCGCGGGCGGCGCCGGCGTTCTGGGAACAGGAAGCCCACCCGCTCGCCCACCGCCGAACAGGCGGCGATCAATTTGAGCGCGGCCATGGGCTCGGCGAACGCCACTGTCGACGCGGCGATCAGGGTTTTTTCGGTGGTCGGCAGTTCGGTCGTGAACAGGCCATCGATGGCCAGGAAGCGCACGCCCCGGATCTGCAATTCCCGCGCGATGGTTTCCTGGCTGGCGCTGGTGGCGATCACGCTGCCGCCGGCGCTGAGCGTCATCGTTACTCCACCGCGTTCCCGCGCAAACGCGACTTCTGCGCTATGCATGCCACTTCCTTCCAAAAAAAGACTGCCTCGGTGAGGAGGCAGTAAGGGTAGAGACCACAGGACGAGGCCTTCAGAAATGGATATTGCCAGCTAGAAATTACGGGCGTGTGACATGCTCCCGCATTTGGGGATGATCTTTGACGATTTGCGCCGATTGGCTTCGAATTCGGGCGATTTTTTCCTCGAGCTTGGCCAGCTGTTCGGGCGGGATGCCGGCCTGTCGGCCGCGCTCCAGGTCGGCCTGCAGGCGCGGCAGTTCGGTCGCGGCGGCCGTGACGTAGGCGCCAAGCAGGCGGGTGTGCTGCGCCTCTTCGTATTGTTGATAGGCTTTGGGGTCGGCCAGTTGCGCCGGCGTGGGGGCGCTGCGCGGCTCGGTGTCGCGTTCGATGGGCGGGGTGCGCGGATCGCCGTTCTCGCGCGCCGCCGCCATGCTGATCCAGGCCGAGCCGCTGCTGTCGACCGGAGTCAGCGGCACGAACTTCAATTCCCGGGCGGGCGGTTCCGGCGTGGCGGGCGGCCATTGCGCGCCGTGGAGCGCGCCCTCGGCCGCGCCAGCCGGCGAGCCGCCCTGCCCTGCCTCGGCCTGCGATGGTTGCGCCGGGCCGTCCACGCGCCAGGCCAGCCAGCCGGCGGCGGCCAGCAGCAATACGGCGCCGGCGATCAGGGCTGGTTTCATTTGGTGTCGTCCAGAGTGGTCAGCGGCTGGTCCAGCAGGCTGCGGTTGATGTCGATCTGCGCTGCGCGCAGCAGTTGCTGGCGCAGCGTGGTCAGTTGCGTTTGCGCCGTGCTGCGCGCCAGCGCGTTGCTGGCGGCGTAGCGCACCGCTTCCGAATCGGCGGCCTGGTAGCCCATCACGCGCTGCTCGACCTGGATGATTTCCCATGCGGCGGCGTCATGCGGGCCGGCCGGTGTGCGGATGGGGCGCGATGGCGGGCCTTCCGGCTGGGCCAGCGCCAGTTGCGCCAGCCAGTCCGGCTTGCCTTCGTGGCGTATCCAGCCCAGCGTGCCGCCGGCGCTGGCGTCGCCCGCGATGGAGTGGCGGCGGGCGGTGGCGGCGAAGTCGGCGCCGTTGCTCAGCGCTTTGTAGGCCGTCTGCGCGCTGGTCTCGTCGGCCAGGCGGATGTGGCGCGCCTTGACCCGCTCGATGCGCGTGAACTCGTTGCGGTGCCGGGTGTAGTAGGCCGCGATCTGCGCCGGCGTTACTTCGCCCGCCAGGCGCTGCAACAGGGGGCTGGTGCTTTCGATGTCGTCGCCGATGCCGTGCAGTTGGCGCAGCGCGTGCACTTCGCTGCGTTCGGCCAGGGCGCGGCGCAGGTCGGCCACGGCGGGGTCGCCGAAGCGGCGGCGGCTCCAGTCGAGCACGAAGCGGGCGGCCAGGTCTTGTTTGGCTTGCTGTTGCAGGAAGTCCGGCTGGCGGTTGTACAGCGCCACGCGGCCTTGCACGTTCTGGCGGCGGTACACGTCGTACAGCGTGACCGTGCCGGCGCCGGACGCCAGCGTGTAGCGCAGCAGCACGACGGTGCGGGCGCGCGCCAGTTGCTCGGCGTTGAGGGTGAACTCCAGCTTGAGCTGCTCCGGCTTGCCGAAGATGGCGTCCAGCGCGGTTGCTGTGGGCTTGGGCTGTTCGACGATCAGGCCGTCGAGCGAGCCGCCCGGCAGTTGGCGCAGGGCTTGCTGCATGTCCTTGTCGTACAGGTTGCGCAGGGTTGCGACCAGTTGGTCGTCCAGCGCGACGTCGCGCGTGAAGCCGACCCGCTGGCCGGCGTACAGTTGCGCCTCGTCGAAGCGCTCGCGCGCTGCGGCCGACAGCAGGCGGTTGAGCACCACCTCCTCCAGCACGGCGCTGCGCGCAGCCTGCGGCTCCTTGATGCGCGCCAGGCGCCACAGCGCATCGACGCTGAACGCCGTCACCGGCGCGCCGTCGATGCGGGCGGCCAGCGCCGGATCGTTCAGGCGGTAGCTCACCGTGGCGGCGGCCGGCAGCGCCAGCGCGCCGGCCAACACCGCCAGGCACATCGAGATCCGCATCAGTTGGCCAGGCGTTCGGCGGCGCGGTTGAGCACCACCACGACCATCGCGATCGAATGCGGAATCATCATCTGCGCCACGCGGGTGCGGTCGCCCTGGTCGGTGGACGACAGCACGATGCCGCCGTTGGCGTACGAGTAGCTGCCGCCCTGCGTCAGCAGCGGCCGGATGTCAACGGCGGCCGGCGCCAGCGGCGTGAAGTCGGCCAGCGCGGCGGTCACCAGCGCCGGATCGTTCAGGTGCTGGGTGCTGTAGTTGTCGCGCACCCACTGCTCCCACGACGAGTGATTGTGCGCCGACGTGGCCCAGGTGTGGTGCGGCTGCAGCAGGTCGGTGGTGTGCAGCGTGAAGCCCAGGCTCTGCGCGGTCGGCTGCGCCAGGAACTGCTGCCACCAGTACTGGCCCAGGTTGTCGATCGGCTGGAACGGCATGGTCTCGAAGTCGGCGTACTGCGAGGCGCTCGACACGCCGCCGAAACGATAGTGCGCCTCGGTCACGCCATAGCTGTTGTACTTGCTGCTGTCGCCGAACCAGCCTTTGAGGCCGCCGGCGCCGTCGTCCAGGTAGTCGCCGTAGAGCCAGCCGGCGGCCATGTTGTCGATGTCGCCGGCCATGCCCAGCTTGGCGTAGTTGTAGCCGCCGAACGGGTTGCCGTGCACGTCCGCGCCCGAGGTGTGGTTCTGGAAGTGCCAGTACGAGGTGTACTTGACGATGCTCGCACCCGCGCCCCACACCGGCGCCAGCTGGCAGTCGCCGGTCGATGCGCCGCAGATGTAGGTGTCGGCGAAGTCGTCGACGTCGTAGGCGCCCTGCCCCAGCGCCGCAGCGAACTGGTCCATGGTGAAGCCGGCGCGCGTCACGCCCGCGGCCAGCTTGTTGTAGTTGGTGGTGGCCGGATGCGTCTTCATGTAGTTGACGGCGTCCAGGACAATCTGGCGGTGGGTCTCCTGCTCCCATGCGAGGGCGGGCGTGCTGGCGCAAACGGTCAGGGCGATGCTGGTGGCGATCAGTGCGTTTTTCATAAGGTCTCCTGGTAGGGGACTCGAATATTACAACGCACATATTGCTTTTTTTAGAATGACCTCACTACCGAGTCCATGCTAGAAAGTTGCTTGGAAGCATTTCCATCAGGCGCCGCCGACGGGCAGTTGGACGGTGAACGCGGCGCCGCCGGCCGGCAGGTTGGCGGCCTCGATGCGGCCGCCGTGGCCATGGACGATGGTCTGCGTCAGCGCCAGCCCGAGGCCGACGCCGGCCGCCGAACCCGAGCGCGCCGATGCGCCCCGGTAGAAGCGCTCGAACAAATGCGGCAGCTCGTCGATGCCGATGCCGGGGCCGCTGTCGGACACGCGCAGGCAGGCCTGCTCGCCATCCTGCCAGATGCGCACCTCGACCGCGCCGCCGGACGGCGTGAACTTGACGGCGTTCTCCAGCAGGTTGACCACGATCAGCGTGGCCGCGCCTTCGCCGATGGCGGCGCGCACCGGCGCGTCGGCCGCATGCAGCGTCAGGCGCACCTGGCGCTGCGCGGCCGTGGCCTGCGCCCGGCCGATGGCGGCGGCGGCGACCTCGCCGAGCGAGGTGGAGGCCGAGGCGTCGCGGTCCTGGCCGGCGTCGTAGCGGGCCAGCGCCAGCAGCTCCTCCACCAGCAGGGTCAGGCGCTCGACCTCCTCCATACAGGAGCGCAGCGTGTCGACGTATTCGGCGGCGTCGCGCGGGCGGCGCAGCGTGATCTCGATCTCGGCCCGCAGCCGCGACAGCGGCGAGCGCAGCTCGTGCGAGGCGTCCGAGGTGAAGCGTCGCTGGATCTGGAAGCTCTGGTCGATGCGGTCGAGCATGTCGTTGAGGGTGTCGACCAGGTGGCCGATCTCGTCGCGCGTGCCGGGGTGGGACAGGCGCTGGTCCAGGTTGGCCTCGCCGATGCGCTGCGCCTGGCCGACGATGTCGTCGATCGAACGGAACACCCAGCGCGTGATCGAGGCGCTGGCCACGGTCAGCGCCACCAGCAGCGCCAGCGCCAGCGCCAGGAACATCACGCTGGCCGAGGCCACCACGTGGCGCACGTCGTCCAGCGAGCCGGCCACCTGCACCGTGTAGCGCAGCGGTGCACGTGGCCCCGCCCGCACCGGCAGCGAGACGATGCGCACCGGCTCCTCGGCGAAATGGTCGAGCGTCTCGAACACGGTGTCGCCGGCGGCCATGCGCGCCATCAGCGCGGCCGGCGCCGGCAGGCTGGCCGCGCCCAGGTTGGCGCTGCGCGCCAGCACCCGGCCCTGGGCGTCGACGATCTGCACCCAGCGGTCCAGCCGCGCCAGCGACGGCGGCGACGGGCCCTTGGCGGCGTCGTGCACCTGCACCGGCTGCTCGGGCGCGGCGCGCAGCATGGCCGCCTCGGTTTCGGCCAGCGCCAGCAAGGCGCCGTCGAGCTGTTCGTTGACCGCGCCCGACAGACTCAGGTAGCCGGACATGGCGGCCACCGCCAGCACCGAGACGATGACGGCGGTCTGCACCAGCGCCAGCCGGCGCCGGAAGCTAAGCATCGTCATCGGCCACCTCCGCCAGCCGGAAGCCCTGGCCGCGCACCGTGTGGATCAGGCGCGGCTGGCCCTCGGGGTCGATCTTGCGGCGCAGGTTGCGCATGTGCGAGTCCATCAGGTTGTCGAGCGCGATCAGGTCGGCGGTCCAGATGCGCTCGGCCAGCTGCGCGCGGCTGACCACGTGGCCGGCCTGGCGCATCAGCAGTTCGAGGATGGCGTATTCCTTGGGCGTCAGGTCCAGCGCCTGGCCGGCGCGCTTGACGGTGTGGGTTTGCGGGTCCAGGGTCAGGTCGGCCACGGTCAGCAACGCGGGGCGCACCAGCGTCGAGCGGCGCAGCAGCGCGCGGATGCGGGCCAGCAGCTCGTCGAAGGCGAAGGGCTTGGTCAGGTAGTCGTCGGCGCCGGTGTTGAGGCCGGCCACGCGGTCGCCCAGCCCGTCGCGCGCGGTCAGCATCAGGATGGGCGTGAGCAGGCCGCGCGCGCGCAGCTCGCCGCACAGCGTGATGCCGTCCTTGGCCGGCAGCATCCAGTCCAGCACGATGAGGTCGTAGTCGCCGGCCAGCGCGGCAGGTTCGCCCTCCTCCGCGCTGTGCACGGCGTCGACGGCGAAGTCTTCCTCCTCCAGGCCGCGCTTGAGCAAGCGGGCCGCCTTCTGGTCGTCCTCGATCAGCAATATCTTGGTCATGCGGCATTTTACTGCCGTCCGCCCGGCAAAGGATGTTTCCTGAAGGAAGATTCAGGATGGCCGGGCCCGCTTCTCGGTACACTGCGGCCATTCCTCTTACCCATGGACGACACCGGCACCGCGAACGCCGGGGACTCCTTTCGCCTTTCAGGGACCGCCATGACCAAATTCGACCCACGCCGGCAGCCGCGCGCGCTGCTGGCCCTCCCCCTGTTGTGCGCAGCCCTCGGCGGCTGCGGCCACGCGCCCGAGACCGACGCCACCCCGCCCGCCGCCGTGGTGCGCAAGGGCGCGTCCATCGCGGTGCCGGCCGGCTCGCCGCTGCGCCAGTCGCTGCAGGTGGCCAGCGCCGCCGAACAGAACGTGGCGCGCGCCATCCCGGTGCCGGCCGTGGTGGAGGCCGATCCGGCCCATCTGGTGCGCGTGGTGCCGCCGGTGGCCGGCCGCATCGAGCAGCTGCTCAAGCATCTGGGCGACACGGTCAAGGCCGGCGACGCGCTGTTCACCATGGACTCGGCCGACGTGGCCGCCGCCCACAGCGACGCCAGCAAGGCGCAGGCCGGCCTGACGCTGGCGCGCCGCAACCTGGAGCGCCAGAAGGAGCTGCGCGCGGCCGACATCTCGGCGCACAAGGATCTGGAGCAGGCCGAGAGCGACTATGCGCAGGCGCTCAGCGAAAGCGAGCGCAGCAAGGCGCGCCTGGCGCAGCTGGGCGGCAGCCTGGCCGGCGGCAATGGCCGCGTGTACACCTTGCGCTCGCCGCTGTCCGGCCATGTGATCGAACTCAACGGCGGCCAGGGCGGCTTCTGGAACGACACCAACGCCCCGGTGATGGTGGTGGCCGACCTGTCGACCGTGTGGCTGACCGCCAGCGTGCAGGAAAAAGACCTGGCCGCCGTGTTCGCGGGCCAGGGCGCCGACATCGAACTGAACGCCTATCCCGGCCAGCACATCGCGGGCAAGGTCGGCTACGTGGGCGAGGTGCTGGACGCGGACACCCGCACCGTCAAGGTGCGCGTGGCGGTCGACAACAAGGACGGCCGCCTGAAGCCGGGCATGTTCGCGCAGGTGACATTCAGCGCCGCGCCGCACCAGGGCGTGGTGGTGCCGGCTTCCGCGCTGGTGCAGAGCGGCACCCGCACCCAGGTCTACGTGGAAACGGCCGCCTGGACCTTCGAGGCGCGCACCGTCGCCACCGGCGTCCACAGCGGCGAGATGGTGGAGATCGTCTCCGGCCTGAAGGCGGGCACCCGCATCGTCGCCAAGGAAGGAGTGCTGCTCAATGATTGATCGCCTGGTTGCCATCAGTTTCCAGCGGCGCGGCATCGCCTGGCTGGTGTTCGTGCTGGTCGCGCTGTACGGCGTGTTCTGCTGGAAGCAGCTGCCGCTGGAAGCCTATCCCGACATCGCCGACACCAGCTCGCAGGTGGTCACGCAGGTGGCCGGCCTGGCGGCCGAGGAAGTCGAGTCGCAGATCACCATTCCGCTCGAACGCGAGATCATGGGCACGCCCGGCATGCATGTGATGCGCTCGAAGAGCACCTTCGGCCTGTCGCTGATCACCGTGGTGTTTCGCGACGGCGTGGAAGACTACTGGTCGCGCCAGCGGCTGCAGGAGCGCATCAGCGGCGTGGCCCTGCCCTACGGCGCGCAGCCGGGGCTCGATCCGCTGACCTCGCCCATCGGCGAGATCTACCGCTACACGCTGGAATCGAAGACCCGTTCGCTGCGCGAGCTGTCCGAGCTGCAGTTCTGGAAGGTGATCCCGCGCCTCAAGCAGGTGGCCGGCATCGCCGACGTCGGCAACTTCGGCGGGCTCACCACGCAGTTCCTGCTGGAGTTCGACCCGGCCAAGCTGAGCAAGTACAACCTGACGCTCAAGCAGATCACCGACGCCATCAACGCCAACAACGCCAGCGCCGGCGGCAGCATCCTCAACCGCGGCCAGCAGGGCTTCGTGGTGCGCGGCGTCGGCCTGATCCACAGCTTGGACGACCTGGGCAACGTGGTGGTCACGCAGAAGAACGGCGTGCCGGTGCTGGTCAAGGACCTGGGCGAGGTGCGCCTGGGCAGCAAGGAGCGCCACGGCATCCTGGGCAAGAACAGCAATCCCGACACGGTCGAGGGCATCGTGCTGCTGCTCAAGGGCGAGAATCCGTCGCTGGTGCTCAAGGACGTGCACGCGGCCGTGCAGGACCTGAACGACAACGTGCTGCCCAAGGACGTGAAGATCGTGCCCTATCTGGACCGCACCGGCCTGGTGGACGCCACGCTGCACACCATCGGCAAGACGCTGGTCGAGGGCATGCTGCTGGTGACGGTGGTGCTGGTGCTGTTCCTGGGCAGCCCGCGCGCGGCGGCCATCGTCGCCGTGACGATTCCGATGGCGCTGCTGACGGCCTTCATCTTCATGCACCACTTCCACATTCCGGCCAATCTGCTGTCGCTGGGGGCGATCGACTTCGGCATCGTGGTCGACGGCGCCATCGTGGTGATGGAGAACATCCTGCGCAAGTACGAGGAGAACCACGGCGCCGCGCTGCGCGCCCGCGACGTGATGAAGGCCACGCTGCAGGTGACCAAGCCGATCTTCTTCGGCATGATCGTCATCATCACCGCCTACCTGCCGCTGTTCACCTTCCAGCGCATCGAGTACAAGCTGTTCTCGCCGATGGCGTTCGCGATCGGCTTCGCGCTGCTGGGGGCGCTGGTGGTGTCGCTGACCCTGATACCGGGGCTGGCCTATCAGGCCTACCGCAAGCCGCGCAAGGTGTTCAACAATCCGGTGCTGGTCAAGGCCAAGCAGTTGTATGAGCCGTTTCTGGCGGCCGTGGTGGGCCGCTCGCGCGTGACCTTGGCGGCGTTCGCGCTGGCCTTCGCCGCCGTGTGCGCGCTGGGCGGCACCATCGGCCGCGACTTCCTGCCGTATCTGGACGAGGGCTCGATCTGGCTGCAGGTGACGCTGCCGCCGGGGATCTCGCTGGAGAAGGCGGCCGAGATGTCGGACGGCCTGCGCAGCGCGGCGCTGGAGTTCCCGGAGGTGGCCACCATCGTCACCCAGCTGGGCCGCAACGACGAGGGCACCGACCCGTGGACGCCGTCGCACATCGAGGTCAGCGTGACCTTGCATCCGTACGACACGTGGAAGTCCGGCCTGAGCAAGCAGGAACTGATCGAGAAGATGGGCCGGCGCTTCGCCAAACTGCCCGGCACCCGGGTGGGCTTCACGCAGCCGATGATAGACGGCGTGCTCGACAAGCTGGCCGGCGCCCACAGCGACCTGGTGGTGAAAATCTACGGCAACGACTTCAAGGAGACGCGCCGCATCGCGGCCGACGTCGAGCGCACGCTGGCGGCCGTGCCGGGCGCCGAGAGCGTGATTATCGACCAGGAGCCGCCGCTGCCGCAGGTGCGCATCGAGGTGGACCGGGCCGCCGCCGCGCGCTACGGCATCAACGCCGCCGACGTGGCCGACCTGATCGGCACCGGCATCGGCGGCAAGCCGGTCTCGCAGCTGTACATCGACGACCGCCAGTACGACATCGGCGTGCGCTTCACGGACGCCTCGCGCAGCAATCCCGACACCATCGGCGACCTGCTGCTGACCTCGGCCACGGGGGCGCGCATCCCGCTGGCGCAGGTGGCGACGATACGGCTGGACGACGGCGAGAGCACCATCACGCGCGAGATGGGCAAGCGCCACCTGACGGTGCGGCTGGACCTGCGCGGACGCGACCTGGCCTCCTTCCTGGACGACGCCAAGGCGCAGATCGAGGCCAAGGTGCGCTACGACCACGGCCGCGTGCAGCTGGCCTGGGGCGGGCAGTTCGAGAACCAGCAGCGGGCGCAGGCGCGCCTGGCGCTGATCATGCCGATGGTGGTGGCGCTGATGTTCGTGCTGCTGTTCGCGCAGTTCAAGAACCTGCGCCAGCCGGCCATGATCCTGGCGGCCGTGCCGCTGGGCGCGTTGGGCGGCCTGGTCGCGCTGCACCTGCGCGGCATGACGCTCAACGTGTCGAGCGCGGTCGGCTTCATCGCCCTGTTCGGCGTGGCGGTGATGGACGGCATTTTGATGGTGTCGAACCTGAACCAGCTGCGCGCCGAGGGCGGCCTGACGCTCAAGGACGCCGTGCTCAAGGGCGCCTACAGCCGCTTCCGTCCGGTGCTGATGACGGCCAGCGTGGCCGCGCTGGGTCTGCTGCCGGCCGCGCTGGCGCACGGCCTGGGCAGCGACGTGCAGCGGCCGCTGGCGACCGTCGTGGTCGGCGGGCTGATCACCGCCACCGGCCTGACGCTGGTGTGGCTGCCGGCGCTGTACTACCTGGTCGAACGCTATTTCGAGAACAAACCCAAACAGGCCGAGGACGGCCTGGTGCAAGCGGAGCAAGTCCATGACATTTAAACTCAACCCCGTGTGCGCGCTGCTGGCGCTGTGCGTCGCCCTGCCGGCCGCCGGCCAGGTCACCCTGCGCGAGTACGCCGACGCCGCCGCCAAGTACAGCCTGGACCTGCAGATGCAGCGCGAGAACGTGGCCAGCGCCCAGGCCGGCGTGTCGGTGGCCGGCGTGCGGCCCGATCCGGTGCTCACGGCCGGCATCGACTCCAAGGAGCTGTCCAAGGCCAACAAGCCGAACGCCTCCACCGCCACCACCATGAGCGTGGCGCTGACCATCGAGACGGCCGGCAAGCGCGGCCAGCGCATCCGCGCCGCGCAGGCGGCGGTCAAGGTCGGCGAGGCGACGCTGGACGGCGGCCGCCGCCAGCTGTACGCGGACGCGGTGGCGGCCTACACCGAGAGCTGCCGCGCGCGCAACGCGCTGGTGCGGCAGGAGGCCACGCTGCGCGCGCTGGGCGACATCGTCAAGGCCAACGGCGTGCGGCGCAAGGTCGGCGATATCGGCGGGCTGGAGTTGTCGCAATCGCAGGTGGAGCACGACCGCTACGAGGCGGACGTGGTGTCGGCGCGGGCGCAGGTGCAGACGGCGGCCGAGTCGCTGTCGATTCCGCTGGGGCGGCGCTACGGCGAGGTGTTCGGCGACGCGCAGCTCGCTTGCGACGCGCCCGCCGTCGGCGGCCTGGAAGACGTGGACCAGCTGGTGCGGCAGGCGCAGGACGGGCGCGACGACATCCGCATCGCCCGCGCGGCGCTGGACGCGGCGCGCGCCTCGGCCGATCTGGCGCAGGCCAACCGCTGGGTCGATCCGGTGGTGAATGTGGGCTTGAAGAACACGCCGTCGGTGCACGCGTTGACCGACGCGGGCGGCGTGGTGACCAACTCGCCGACGCAGCGTTCGCTGAGCCTGGGCTTGACGGTGTCGGTGCCGATTCCGCTGTCGCGCACGCAGCGCGGCGAGGTGTTGCAGGCGCAATCGGCGGTCACACAGGCCATGCTGGCGCTGCGCTCGGCAGAGCTGAAGGCGCAGACCGATGTGCGCCGTCTGCACGCGCAGTTCCGCGCGGCGCAGGCCAACGAGCAGCGCTACCGCGAATCGGTGCTGGTGCAGTCGGACAAAGTTGTGGAAGGCATGCGCCTGTCGTATAAAAAAGGCGCGGCGTCGCTGCTGGAGCTGTTGTCGGCGCAGCGTTCGGCCGACGAGGTCTACCTGGCCTGGCTGCAGGCGACGGCGGACTTGGCGACGGCCACGGTGCAGCTGCAGCTCGCGGCCGGCGTCAACTAAGCCCTTGGGGTCAAGTCTGACATTCGGACACGAGCCCGGCTGTCGCACGGGGGTCAAGTCTGACATTCGGACACGAGCTCTACCGTAGGCGCGGCCTACGGTAGAGCTCGTGTC